>NZ_CAMPHV010000040.1 GCF_946886105.1 uncultured Pseudomonas sp.
CTGTAGATCCCGGGTTTATCCGCAAGGCCTGCGCACCAACGCACTTTGTAGCCCGGATGCAATCCGGGACATCGCCGGTGGTCGTGATACCGATCCCCGGATTGCGCTGCGCTTATCCAGGCTACGGGCTGTAGATCCCGGGTTTATCCGCAAGGCCTGCGCACCAACGCACTTTGTAGCCCGAATAAGCGCCAGCGCAATCCGGGGTTGACCCAAGGTTGTGAATAATCGCGCAGCCACCTCCACGCGGCGTCCCCCTCAACGCCAGGCGTGACGCAGCTTATCGAGCGCCAGGGCGATCTGCGCCTCGTCGACCCCGGCGAAACCCAGCACCAGCCCGGCACGCGGTTGCTGCGCTGGGTCGTCCAGGTAGTAGCCGCTCAATGCACTCAGCTCGACGCCCACCGCGGCCGCCTTGCTCACCAATTCACGCTCGCGCGCCAGGCTGTCGAGCGGCACGCAGACGTGCAGACCGGCCTGCACCTCCGGCAGCGCCACGCCGGCCTCGGCGGCCGGCCAGTTACGCAGCAGCACATCGCGCCGCGAACGGGCGGCGCGGCGCATGCGGCGGATATGCCGCTGGAAGTGGCCGCGGGCGATGAATTCGGCGAGCACCGCCTGGGTGCCGATTTCTGAATGGCGCATGTTCAACGTGCGCAGTTGCGCCAGCGGCTCGACCAGCGCCGGCGGCACCACGAGATAGCCGAGACGCAGCGCCGGGAACAGCACCTTGGAGAAGGTGCCGACGTAGAGCACCCGGCCTTGCCGATCCAGTGATGCCAGCGGCGCCAGGGGCGTGCCGCTGTAGCGGTACTCGCCGTCGTAGTCGTCCTCGACGATCCAGGCCTGCTCGCGCTCGGCCCAGTCGAGCAGCTCCAGGCGCCGCGCCAGGGACAGGGTGACGCCGCTCGGGTACTGGTGCGAAGGCGTCACGTAGGCCAGCCGGCAGTCGTTCAAGGTCTCCAGCAGGCGGCTGTCGAGGCCGTCCTGGTCCACCGCGATGCCATGCAGGCGCGCCCCGGCAACGGCGAAGGTCTGGGCGGCGGAGCGGTAGCAGGGGTTTTCCAGCACCACGCCATCGCCGGGCTGCAACAGCAACTGGGCACAGAGGCTGATGGCTTGCTGCGCGCCGCTGGTGATCAACACCTGCTCGGGCGTGCAGCGCAGGCCGCGACCGTTGCGCAGGTATGCGGCAATCATTTCCCGCAGGCGCGGATCGCCCGCGGCCTCGCCATAGCCCAGGCATTCCAGCGCCGGAGCGCGCCAGAACTGCGCCTGCAAGCGCGCCCAGATCTCGAAGGGAAACAGGTCGAGGGCCGGCAAGCCGAGGCGGAACGCCCGCGGCGGTCCTTCGCGCGGCGCACTCGGCCCGTGGACCTGCAAGCGCGCCCGCAGCGGCTGGGGAACCTGCGTCTGCGCCGCTGGCGGCATGGCGGCCGGTACACCGCCGCCCAGTTCGGCGACGTAGGTGCCGTCGCCGATACGCCCGTCGATATAGCCCTCGGCATACAGCTGATCGTAGGCACGCACCACGGTATTGCGCGACACACCCAAGGCCTCGGCCAGTTCACGACTGGCCGGCAGGCGCATGCGGCTGGCCATGCGGCCGTCGAGAATGCGTTCGCGCAGCGCCTGGTAGAGCTGGCGGGCCAGGCCCTGGCGCGGGTCGAGTCGAAAGCCGGCGGGATCGAGCGGCAAGGGCGGTTTGCTGGTCATAGGTGGCGGCCTGGGGACGGAGCGTCCAGGGTAAATTGGATCTGTAAAAATCGCCATAAATGGCTCTTACAAAGGACCAATAGCCCACCTAGCATGGCGTCATCATTCAGGAGAAATGCCATGTACTCACCCGCCGCCTTCCGCGTCGACGACCTCGCCGAGCTGCACGCGCTGATCGAGCGCACGCCCCTGGCGACCCTGGTGACCCAGGGCGAGCAGGGGCTGCAGGCCAGCCATTTGCCGCTGCTGCTCGACCCCGATGTCGGCCCGCATGGCCGCCTGCTCGGTCACTTCGCCCGGGCCAACCCGCAGTGGCGTGACCTGGCCGCCGGCGCCGAAGCATTGGTGATCTTCCCCGGCCCCTCGGCCTATGTCAGCCCCGGCTATTACCCGAGCAAAGCCCGCGACCACAGGGCGGTGCCGACCTGGAACTACGTCAGCGTGCAGGCCTGGGGCCGCGCCGAGGTGTTCGACGAGCCGGCGCGCCTGCGCGAACTGGTCGGTCGCCTCAGCGCCCACCACGAAAGCGGCCAGGCGCAGCCCTGGTCGCTGGACGAGGCGCCGGCCGACTACCTCGACGCCATGCTGCGCGCCATCGTCGGCTTCGAGCTGCCGATCGAACGCATCGCCGGCAAAGCGAAAATGAGCCAGAACCAGCCGGCGGACAACCGCGCTGGCGTGCGTGATGCACTGGCGAGCCGCAGTGCCCCGAACGAACAAGAAGTGGCGCGGCTGATGGATAGCCTGCGCTGAAAAGACATCCAACCAAGCCAAGGAATACGCCCATGTCGACACTAGAAATCCGCCCCGTCCGCGCCGCCGACCACGCCGCCTGGCTGCCGCTCTGGCAAGGCTATTTGCACTTCTACGAAAGCGAGCTGCCGGCCGCAACCACCGCCAGCACCTGGCAGCGCTTTCTCGACCCGGCCGAGCCGACCCATGCCGCGTTGGCCTGGCGCGACGGCCAGGCCGTCGGTCTGGTGCAGTGGATTTTCCACCGCTCCAATTGGTCGCAGACCAACAGCTGCTACCTGCAGGATCTGTTCGTCAGCCCCGAGGTGCGCGGCGCAGGTGCCGGCCGCCAACTGATCGAACACGTCTATGCCCAGGCCCGTAACGCCGGCAGCACGCGGGTGCACTGGCTGACCCATGAAAGCAACCATACCGCCATGCAGCTTTACGACCGCATTGCCCAGCGCTCCGGCTTTGTGCAATACACCCAAAGCCTCTAGTTCAAGGAGCACCGTATGAGCCATGCCCTACCCGACTGGCAACCCGCCAACCCACCGCCACGCCAGCCGCTCGACGGCCACTATGTGCGCCTGGAACCGCTCGACCCCGCGCGCCACGGCGACGACCTGTGGCTGTGCCTGCAAGGGCCGGATGCCGACCCGGCGCTGTGGGACTACCTGCCCTACGGCCCGTTCGAACGGCGCAGCGACTTCGACGCCTGGCTGGCCGGCAATGCCGCCGGCAGCGACCCGCTGTTCTTCGCCGTGCTCGAGCGCGCCAGCGATCAGGCCCAGGGCCTGCTCAGCTACCTGAACATAGTGCCGGCCCATGGCTGTATCGAGATCGGCCATATCGCCTTCGGCCGCGCCATGCAGCGCACGCCACGGGCCACCGAGGCGGTATTTCTGCTCGCCGAGCTGGCCTTCGCCCTCGGCAATCGACGCCTGGAATGGAAGTGCAATGATTTGAACGCCCGCTCCAAGCGCGCCGCCGAACGCTTCGGTTTCAGCTTCGAAGGGCTGTTCCGCCAGCACTCGGTGATCAAGGGCCACAACCGCGACACCGCCTGGTTTTCCCTGCTCGACCACGAATGGCCGGCGCGGCGCCAGGCGTTCCAGCGCTGGCTGGCGATGGAGAATTTCGACGAGCAGGGGCGCCAGCGCAGGAGCCTGGGCGACCTGCGCGAATAAGCGCCGCCGAGCGCGCCATGGTTTCGCCATCATCGTGAGCCGGGTATAGTGCCGCCCGCTTTACAGGACGCGGCCTGTGTCCTGGGCATCACGACAAGGATCGAATCGATGAGATTGCTACCTGTGGCGGGCCTGCTGGCGCTCGCAACGATCGTCAGCGGCTGCTCGGCCAAGGCCTACTTCAAGCTGCCGGAAAATACCCGGATCGCGGTCTATGAACGCCCGCAACAATATTCCCAAGGCCTGGTGAAAACCCGCCCGTTCGCCTGGAGCGCCACCCGCGGCATTCCCTATACCCTGAGCGACGCCAACGGCGAACAGCTGCAGCATGGCAAATTGCGCGCGCGCTTTCGCGTCGCCTCGGTGTTCTGGCCGCCAGTAGCGATCGCCTATTGGCCGATGGGCTTCGGTCAGCGCTGCTTCGACCTGACCGGCCCCGAACCCCTGGCCTGCACCCGCGAAGACCTGCGCGAGCTGCGCCGGCAATACCGCGCAGCCCATTGACGGCTGCCAGTTAGCTTTCCGGATTGCGCCTAGGGCGCAATCCGGGAAACCAACCCTCAGAACTTCTCCGGCCTGAGCACTTCCACCTCGGCCAGGTAGCAGACCATCGCGTAGTTGGCGTAGTAGTGCTCCTGCAGGTGATGGGCGATGCGCTCGGCCAGGTCGCGGGCGCAGATCACTTCCAGGCGGATATTGCCTTCGGTGTCCCAGCCGGCGCTGCGCACGCCGCGGCTGCCACGGCCGCGGGCGTCGGAGAGGGTCCAGCCGGGTGCGCCGAGCGTTTCCAGGTCGGCCAGCAGTTTCTTTTCCAGAGCGGCTTCGCAGATCACCGTGAGCAGGGTGCGGGTATGGGCGGGCATATCAGAATCCCCATGCGATCAGAGTTTCGGCCAAGGCCAGATAAAGCGGGATGCCCACCAGGATATTGAACGGGAAGGTGATGCCCAAGGACGCGGTGAGCGACAACGACGGATTGGCCTCCGGCACCGCCAGGCGCATCGCCGCCGGCACCGCGATATAGGACGCCGACGCCGCCAGGGTGGCGAGCATCGCCGTACCGCCGAGAGACAGCCCCATGGCTCGCGCCAGCAGCGCACCGATAAGCGCGCCGAGCAACGGCATCAGCAGGGCGAACAGCGCCAGCTTGAAGCCGTAGCGCTTCAAAGACGCCAGTTGGCCGGACGCGATCAGACCCATTTCCAGCAGGAAGAACGCCAGCACCGGCTTGAACATGCTGGTGTACAGCGGCTCCAGCGGCTTGATCGCCTCCTTGCCGGCGATCGCGCCTATCACCAGACCGCCGAGCAGCAGCATGATGCTCTTGCCGAGGAATATCTCGCGACCCAGCTCCTTCCAATGGGTGTCGCGGCTGATGCCCTTGGCCAACAGGATACCGACCAGGATCGCCGGGATTTCCAGGATGGCGACGAACAGCGGCATATAGCTCTCGAAGGCGATGCCCTTGGCCACCATGAACGCCACCACCACCGCGAAGGTACCGGCGCTGACCGAACCGTAGTGGGCCGCCACCGCCGCCGCATTGACCCGATCGAAGCGCAGCCCGCACAAGAAGGCGAACGCCACCAGCGGCAGCAACACGCCCAGGCCCAGTACCAGCGCCGACTGCCCGAGCAACTGCGCGCTGGCCTGCTCGGCCAGTTCGACGCCGCCGTGCAAGCCGATGGCCAGCAACAGGATGATCGACAGCGTCTCGTAGAGCGCGGGCGGCAATTTCAGCTCGCTCTTGACCAAGCCGGCGAACAGTCCGAAGACGAAGAACAGCACCACCGGATCCAGACCCACTACGCATACTCCGAACGTTTGCCTGTTAAGACGCCGCCAGCGTCACATCCAACAGATGAAGAAAGGATCATGTCCCAACAGCCGGTTGTGCTGAAGCCCGCCGCTCTACCGCCCCCTCGTTTCGACGAGGCGGCATGCGGGACATGACCAAAAAGCTGGGATGGGCGCGCCCGGTAGCCCGGCGTCAGCGCCCATCCACGTAATAAAAAGAAGCCCCGAAAATCTGCTCAAATGCCTGTTCAACCAGCCCGGGGCTTCGAGGTTAACCTTCGATTTCGATCAGCACTTCGCCCGGATTGACCCGGTCGCCCTTGGCCACGTGCACGGCCTTCACCGTACCGGCGATCGGCGCCTGGATTTCGGTTTCCATCTTCATCGCTTCGCTGATCAGTACGGCCTGCCCGGCTTTCACCTGGTCACCTTCCTTGACCAGCACATCGACGATATTGCCCGGCATGCTGGTGCTGACGTCGCCCGGTGCGCTGGCGTTCTTGCGCTTGCCGCCGCCACTGCCGGCGACAAAATCGTTGAGTGGCTCGAACACCACCTCTTCCGGCATACCGTCGATGGACAGGTAGAAGTGCCGCTTGCCATCGGTCTTCACGCCGACGCCGGTGATGTCCACCCGGTAGCTCTCGCCGTGCACGTCGACAACGAACTCGGTCGGTACGCCTTCACCACCCGCCCGGGCCACGCCGCCGGCCTCGGGGATCGGCAGCAGTACTTCGGGGGTCAGGGTGCCGGCTTCGCGCTCCTCGAGGAACTTGCGGCCGATGTCCGGGAACATGGCGTAGGTCAGCACGTCCTCCTCGGACTTCGCCAGAGCGCCGATCTCGCCGCGCAGCTTGACCATTTCCGGCTTGAGCAGGTCGGCCGGGCGCACGTCGATCACCTCTTCGCTGCCGATCGCCTGCTTGCGCAGCTGCTCGTTGATCTTGCCCGGGGCCAGGCCGTAGCGGCCCTGCAAATACAGCTTCACCTCGTTGGTGATGGTCTTGTAGCGCTCACCGGCCAGCACGTTGAACACCGCCTGGGTGCCGACGATCTGCGAGGTCGGGGTGACCAGCGGCGGGAAACCGAGGTCTTCGCGCACTCGCGGGATTTCCTCGAACACCTCGTTGATACGGTCGAGCGCGCCCTGCTCCTTGAGCTGGTTGGCCAGGTTGGACATCATCCCGCCCGGCACCTGGTTGACCTGCACGCGGGTATCCACAGCGGTGAATTCGCTCTCGAACTGGTGGTACTTCTTGCGCACCGCATAGAAGTACAGGCCGATCTCCTGCAGCAGCTCCAGATCCAGACCGGTGTCGTATTCGCTGCCCTTGAGCGCTGCGACCATCGATTCGGTGCCCGGGTGGCTGGTGCCCCAGGCCATGCTGGAGATGGCGGTGTCGATATGGTCGGCGCCAGCCTCGATCGCCTTGAGCTGACACATCGCACCCAGCCCCGCGGTGTCATGACTGTGGACGAAGACCGGCAGGTCGACCTCGGCCTTTAGCGCCTTGACCAGGTCGAAGGCCGCGTAGGGGGTGAGCAGGCCGGCCATGTCCTTGATCGCCACCGAGTCGATGCCCATGGCCTGCATGGCCTGGGCCTGCTTCACGTAGGCCTCGACCGTGTGCACTGGGCTGACGGTGTAGCTCAGGGTGCCCTGGGCGTGCTTGCCCGCGGCCTTCACCGCCTCGATCGAGACGCGCAGGTTACGCACATCGTTCATCGCATCGAAGATGCGGAACACGTCGATGCCGTTGACCGCCGCCTTGGCCACGAAAGCCTTGACCACGTCGTCGCTGTAGTGGCGGTAGCCGAGCAGGTTCTGCCCGCGCAACAGCATCTGCAGACGGGTGTTGGGCAGCGCCGCCTTGAGTTTGCGCAGGCGCTCCCAGGGATCTTCCTTGAGGAAGCGGATACAGGCGTCGAAGGTCGCGCCACCCCAGACTTCCAGCGACCAGTAGCCGACCCGGTCCAACTTATCGCAGATCGGCAGCATGTCCTCGGTGCGCATGCGCGTGGCGAGCAGGGACTGGTGGGCATCGCGCAGGATGGTATCGGTGACGGTGATTCTCTTACTCATGTTCTGATCCTTCCCTTACAGGCCAGCGTGGGCGGCAATGGCGGTGGCGATGGCGATGGCCAGGTGCGATGGGTTGCGTTTGATCGAGTACTCGGTCAGTTCCGGGTGGCTTTCGACGAAGCTGGTGTTGAACTGGCCGCTGCGGAATTCCGGATTACGCAGGATTTCCTGGTAATAGGCGGCGGTGGTCTTGACCCCCTGCACGCGCATGTCGTCCAGGGCACGCAGGCCGCGGTCCATCGCCTCTTCCCAGGTCAGCGCCCAGACGATCAGCTTCAGGCACATCGAGTCGTAGTAGGGCGGAATGGTGTAGCCGGTGTAGATCGCCGTATCGGTGCGCACGCCGGGGCCGCCGGGGGCGTAGTAGCGGGTGATCTTGCCGAAGCTGGGCAGGAAGTTGTTCTTCGGGTCCTCGGCATTGATGCGGAACTGCAGGGCGAAGCCGCGGTGGATGATGTCCTCCTGCTTGACCGACAGCGGCAGGCCGCTGGCGATGCGGATCTGCTCGCGGACGATGTCCAGGCCGGTGATTTCCTCGGTGATGGTGTGTTCCACCTGCACCCGGGTGTTCATCTCCATGAAGTACACCTCGCCCTCGGCGAGCAGGAACTCCACGGTGCCGGCGTTTTCGTAGCCCACCGCCTTGGCCGCGCGCACCGCCAGGTCGCCGATATAGGCGCGCTGCTCCGGGGTCAGCTGCGGGCTGGGGGCGATCTCGATGAGCTTCTGGTTGCGCCGCTGGATCGAGCAGTCGCGCTCGAACAGGTGCACCACGTTGCCGAAGCTGTCGCCGAGAATCTGCGCCTCGATATGCTTGGGATTGACGATGCACTTCTCCAGAAACACCTCGGCCGAGCCGAAGGCCTTGGTCGCCTCGGAGATCACCCGCGGATACGCCTGTTCCAGTTCCTCGCGCGAGTTGCAGCGGCGAATCCCGCGCCCGCCGCCGCCGGACGTGGCCTTGAGCATCACCGGGTAACCGATGCGCTCGCCTTCACGCAGCGCTTCGGCGAGGTCGGCAACGTTGCCCTCGGTGCCCGGGGTCACCGGCACGCCGGCCTTGATCATGCTGCGCCGCGCTTCAGTCTTATCGCCCATGCGGCGAATCACCTCGGCGCTCGGGCCTATGAATTTGATTCCACGTTCGGCGCAGATCTCCGCCAGTTCGGCGTTTTCCGAGAGGAAGCCGTAGCCGGGGTGCAAGGCGTCGCAACCGGTCTCCACCGCCAGATTGACCAGCTTGCGCGGGTTCAGGTAGCCGGCCAGGGGGTCGGCGCCGATACCATGGGCCTCGTCGGCGCGCTTGACGTGCAGCGCCATGCGGTCGGCATCGGAATAGACAGCCACCGAACGGATGCCCATTTCGGCGCAAGCGCGCACGATACGGACGGCAATCTCGCCACGGTTGGCAATCAGGATTTTCTTGATCACGAGCCAGCGTCCTCGATCACGTGAGCAGGCGACCGGCGCAGCCGGTCGACGAAGGGCCGGGGCAGCAGTCCCGGTCAGGCGTTTTAAGCTACCTCTGCAATGCGATTAACCAAAATCAATATTTATTGGGCTAGCCATTAGCAAAGACTTATAGTTGAGCCTTGCAAACCCAACATACAGGTTAGAGCATGCGTAAGTCATTGCTACGTATGACATTTCGTCAACTGCAGGTGTTCCGCTCGGTGTGCGACCAACGCTCCTACAGCCGCGCGGCCGAGGAAATGTCGTTGACCCAACCCGCGGTCAGCCTGCAGATCCGCCAGCTCGAAGAGCTGCTCGGCCAGCCGCTGTTCGATTACGTCGGTAAAAAGCTCTACCTGACCGACGCGGCCGAAGCCCTGCAGCGCGCCAGCGCGGATATTTTCGGCCGCCTGGAAAGCCTCGACATGCAGCTCGCCGACCTGCGCGGTTCGCTGCAGGGGCAACTGAGCCTGGCGGTCGAATCCAGCGCCAAATATTTCATTCCCCACCTGTTCGCCGCTTTTCGTCGCGAATACCCGGAAGTCAATTTACAGCTGGTGGTGGTCAACCACGCCCAGGCGCTCAAACGCCTGAGCGCCAACCGCGACGACCTGCTGATCATGTCGCAGGTGCCGACGACGCTGGATCTGGAGTTCCTGCCCTTTCTCAACAACCCCATAGTCGCGGTGGCGCCGCCCGGGCATCCACTCTGCACCCAGGATACGCTGCGCCTGCATGACCTGACCGCCTGGCCGCTGCTGATCCGCGAAGCCGGTTCGGGCACCCGCCAGGCTTGCGAGGAATATTGTCATCAGAAGCGCGCGCACTTCGCCCAGACCCTGGAGGTCGGCTCGACCGAAGGTCAATGCGAAGGGGTGATCGCCGGCCTCGGCCTGGCCCTGCTACCGCGCCACGCCGTGCGCCGCGAACTGGCCTGCGGCGCATTACGTGAATTGCGGGTCGCCGAATTGCCGCTGCTGCGCAGTTGGTGCCTGGTGCACCCGCGGGGCAAATACCTGTCGCCCGTGGCGCAGGCGTTCTTCGCCTTCGTGCGCGATCAGCGCAGCCTGATCAATGCGCTGGCCGAGCGTTTTGCCGCCTCAACGCCTGAGTAGCCACCAGATAGTTAACGGCGATCAACTCGGGGTAGTCGCTCAATTGCTCCTGCAGCTGGCGCTGCTCGGCGTAGTTCTCGATCGCACGGCGGTATTCCATACGCCGCTGATCGAGAAGCTTGCGACGGGTTTTGGCATCGCCGTTGGTGTGCACCTGCGCTTTATCCAAATAGCCAGACATCGGGAACTCCCAAGCTGAATAACGGGAGTCACAGCATCGTCTCTGGGTATGACGCTTTGGTGGCAAGGGGATGAATAGACGCTGACAGCGCGTGAACCTAAGTTGAGTGGTCACGTAGCCCGGATGCAATCCGGGAAGCGATATTAGCTGCGCAGCTTTTCCCGGATTTCATCCGGGCTACAAAAGCTTGGCGGGTTGCACCCGCCCTGCAGGCTGGAAACCCGCTTTATAGGGTGGACATGGCGAAGCCTTGTCCACCGCGAGCGCCCGGATATTGCCCGTCAATCCTCCGTCGCACGCACCGACTTGGGCGACAGGCGCAGGCTGCGCAAGCTGCGCTTGACGCTCTTCAGGTGGTTGACCAGGCTCGGCCCGCGGGCCATGGCCACGCCCATGGCGAGTACGTCGATCACTACCAGGTGGGCGATGCGCGAGGTCAGCGGGGTATAGATTTCGGTGTCTTCCTGCACGTCGATGGCCAGGTTGACCGTCGCCAGATCGGCCAGCGGCGTCTGGCTCGGACACAGGGTGATCAAGGTCGCGCCGGCTTCGCGCACCAGGTTGGCGGTGATCAGCAGATCCTTGGAACGCCCCGACTGGGAAATGCAGATGGCCACATCGGTAGGCTTCAGAGTCACCGCCGACATCGCCTGCATATGCGGGTCGGAGTAGGCCGCGGCGGTCAGCAACAGGCGGAAGAACTTGTGCTGGGCGTCCGCCGCCACCGCACCGGAGGCGCCGAAGCCGTAGAACTCCACGCGCTGCGCCTGGGAACAGGCGGCAATCGCCTGTTGCAACGCCAGGGGATCGAGGTGCTCGCGCACTTCGATCAAAGTGTGCAGCGTGGTGTCGAAGATTTTCAGGCTGAAATCGGCGACCGAGTCATTCTCATGGATCGCGAACTGACCGAAACTGGCGCCGGCGGCCAGACTTTGCGCCAGCTTGAGCTTCAGGTCCTGGAAACCGGTACAACCGATCGCCCGGCAAAAACGCACGATGGTCGGCTCGCTGATACCGACACTATGGGCCAACTCGGCCATCGAGCTGTGCATCACCGAAGCGGGGTCGAGCAGCACGTATTCGGCCACCTTGAGTTCCGACTTGCGTAACAGATGACGTGACTGGGCGATGTGCTGCAACAGGTTCAAGGGCAAGGCTCGGCTTTGACAAGTAACGAATCAGTCGGCGCGCCGCTTCCGAGTGGCTCTCGGTTATGATCGGGGCGGCCGGGTGTAGTGACCTTGTAGTTATACTACATGGACCGTCCCCTCGCACGGCTAACCGCTCGTTATCCGACTTGGAGTCATCATTTTGAGCATTCCATGCGACATGTTGGTGTTTGGCGGCACGGGCGACCTGGCCCTGCATAAGCTGCTGCCGGCGCTCTATTACCTGCACCGCGACGGCCGCCTGCATGCCGATATGCGCATTCTCGCCCTGGCCCGCCGCGCCCATAGCCGCGAGGCCTATCAGGCCCTGGCCGAACGCCACTGCCGAGCCCAGGTGGCGCGCGCCGACTTCGACAACGACACCTGGCACGCTTTCGCCGCCCGCCTCGACTACTTCGCCATGGATGCCAGCCAGAGCGCCGACTTCGGCCGCCTGGGCAAACGTCTGGGCACCAACGACGAACGGGTGCGGGTCTACTACCTGGCCACCGCGCCCGATTTGTTCGAGGACATCGCCTCGCATCTGAAGATCGCTGGCCTGGCCGGTTCCCATGCGCGCATCGTGCTGGAAAAACCGATCGGCCACTCGCTGCAATCGGCCTGCGCGATCAATGCCGCGATCGGTGCGGTGTTCGATGAGGCGCGGGTGTTCCGCATCGACCACTACCTGGGCAAGGAAACCGTGCAGAACCTGATGGCGCTGCGCTTCGCCAACGCCCTGTTCGAGCCGATCTGGCGCGCCGCGCATATCGACCACGTGCAGATCAGCGTGTGCGAGACCATCGGCGTGGAGAATCGCGGCGCTTACTACGACAACGCCGGCGCCATGCGCGACATGGTGCAGAACCACCTGTTGCAGCTGCTGTGCCTGGTGGCGATGGAGGCGCCGGTGCGCTTCGACGCGGAATCGGTGCGCAACGAAAAGCTGAAGATTCTCGAAGCGCTCAAGCCCATCACCGGCCTCGACGTGCGCGACAAGACCGTGCGCGGCCAATATGCCGCCGGCAAGATCGGCGGCCAGGAGGTGCCGGCGTACTACTTCGAGAAGAACGTCGACAACGACAGCGATACTGAAACCTTCGTCGCCGTACAGGCGGAGATCGAAAATTGGCGCTGGGCCGGCGTGCCCTTTTATCTGCGCACCGGCAAACGCCTGAGCAAGAAAACCTCGGAGATCCTGATCCAGTTCAAACCGGTGCCGCACCAACTGTTCGGCCCCGGTGAGGCCAACCGCCTGCTGATCCGCCTGCAACCGGAGGAGTGCATCAGCCTGCAGCTGATGGCCAAGAACCCCGGCAAAGGCATGCACCTGGAGCCGGTGGAGCTGGACCTCAACCTGGCCCATGCGTTTCGCAAGAAGCGCCGCTGGGATGCCTATGAGCGCCTGCTGCTGGACGTGATCGACGGCGATTCGACGCTGTTCATGCGGCGCGACGAGGTCGAAGCCGCCTGGCAGTGGGTCGACCCGATTCTGCAGGGCTGGCAGTCCTACTACGAAAGCCCGCGCACCTATCCGGCCGGCAGCAGCGGACCGGAACAGGCCGGTCTGCTGCTGGAACGGGCGGGGCGCAAATGGATGGAGTGAGCCGCCATGCTTAGGTTTAGCGCAAGGTATGCAGGAAACTGATCAGATAATCCCGCTCGGCAGGATCGGCAATGGCCACGTGACGCATGCGCGTGCCCGGCACCAGCGCCTCGTTGTCGGTAATCCATTTGCGCAGGTTGTCCTCGGTCCAGGTGATCCCCGACGCCTGCATGGCTTTCGAATAGGCGAACCGCGGTACGGAAGCCGCCGGGCGATCGACCACGCCGAACAGGCTGGGACCGAAGGCGTTCTCGCTGCTATCCAGCGAGTGGCAGGCCGTGCAGTGGTGCGCGAACAACTGGCGCCCGGCGGCCTCCATGGCCTTCTCGTCGGCCTGAACGACCGGCACAACCGCCAATGCACTGCTTAAAGCTAAGGACGCTAGCAAGATGGTTTTCATCGCATTTCCCCTCAAAATGTCTCGGTAAAGACAGTATGTTTTGTAAGGGTTAGCGACGGCTCTTGTACAAAAGCAGCATTTTTCTCCTACCAAAGCACACACTGCCCGACGCACGCCGGACAACGCGCTCGCTCCGATAGACCGACAACCGGCGATATATGCGGCATAGAGGGGCTGACGCACTTCACGTGATAGCGCGATATAGCCATGAATAACTTCGTGCAGGCCGCTTATATATCCAGCAGATATTAGAAATCATCCGACCACCGTCATCGCACATAATCCTACGCCGCTGATCCATGCATATAGGCTCTGAGCGTCCTGGCATTCGTCCGTATATCAGAAAAGTTCAGAGCCGCGATATTCACCAGCATATATCCACGTATATGCGCCGAATATCGGCCGATATTCGGCGCCGATACACCATCGTACTCGGCAACCCAAAATATCGCTCTACACCGCGTTTTCAGCGGCTTGCAGCCGTGCGTTGTGAGTTCTACTCCGCGCAGCTGCCGAGGGCATCAAGCAACTACCGCGCCAGGCGCTGGATAATTCGCCGGAACCCTGCACGCGAACGCCGATCATCACGTCTAATTAGGCGCCACCTCGCCACCGATAATCCGCTCGTTATCCGTCGTTGAATTAACCTGAATCGAGGAAATTCTTAACCAAATCGTCATCTCGTATATCGGCATTGCGGGTTGAGAATTATTTTTCGATATGTTTAACCTAATAGGGATTTGCACAACTTCAAGGATTCTGGTTTGAGTTTCGACCCCGTCACACTCCGTCGTCCAACCGACGGCGACGGATATCCGCTGCACCGTTTGGTAGCCCGCTGCCAACCCCTGGACACCAACTCGGCGTATTGCAACCTGTTGCAGTGCACCGATTTCGCCGATACCGCCATCGCCGCCGAAACCACCGACGGTCAGCTGGTGGGATTCATCTCCGGCTACCGTCCACCCTCGCGTCCGGACACGCTATTCGTCTGGCAGGTCGCGGTGGATGCTTCGCTCCGCGGCCAAGGCCTGGCCCTGCGCATGCTGCTAGCGCTGACCGAAAGGGTCGCCGCCAACGGCGTACGTTTTCTGGAAACCACCATTTCACCGGGCAATGGCGCATCCCAGGCGCTGTTCAAGCGAGCTTTCGCCCGTCTGGGCGCCGACTACGAGACCCGCACCCTGTTCGCCCGCAGCCGGCACTTCGCCGGTAAGCACGAGGACGAAGTGCTCTATCGCGCCGGCCCATTCAACGCCCCCGTCTTGACCCCCGCCATGGAAAAAAACCTCAAGGAGACCGCATGAAACTCTTCGAACAGAACGAATCGTCCGTCAGGAGCTATTGCCGCTCATTCCCCGTGGTATTCGACCAAGCACGCGGCGCCGAGCTGATCACCCGCGACGGCAAGCACTACATCGATTTCCTCGCCGGCGCCGGCACCCTGAATTACGGGCATAACCACCCGGTGCTCAAGCAGGCGCTGCTCGACTACATCGGCAACGACGGCATCACCCACGGCCTGGACATGTACTCCGCCGCCAAGGAGCGTTTCCTCGAGACCTTCAGCCGGCTGATCCTGCAGCCGCGCGGTATGGATTACCTGATGCAGTTCACCGGCCCGACCGGCACCAACGCGGTGGAAGCCGCGCTGAAGCTGGCGCGCAAGGTCACCGGACGTAGCAACGTCATCAGCTTCACCAACGGCTTTCACGGCTGCAGCATCGGCGCCCTGGCCGCCACCGGCAACCAGCACCATCGCGGCGCCGCCGGCGTGCCGCTGACCGATGTCAGCCGCATGCCCTACGCCAACTACTTCGGCGACAAGGTCAATACCATCGGCATGATGGACAAGCTGCTCAGCGACCCGAGCAGCGGCATCGACAAGCCGGCCGCGGTGATCGTCGAAGTGGTGCAGGGCGAGGGCGGGCTGAATGCCGCCTCCGCCGAGTGGGTGCGCAAGTTGGAGAAACTCTGTCGCAAGCACGAGATGCTGCTGATCGTCGACGACATCCAGGCCGGCTGCGGACGCACCGGCAGCTTCTTCAGCTTCGAGGAAATGGGCATCAAGCCGGACATGATCACCCTGTCCAAGTCCCTTTCGGGCTTCGGCCTGCCGTTCGCCATGGTGCTGCTGCGCAAGGAGCTGGACCAGTGGAAGCCGGGCGAGCACAACGGCACCTTCCGCGGCAACAATCACGCCTTCGTCACCGCCACCGCGGCGCTCGAACACTTCTGGCGCGACGACGCGTTCGCCCAGAGCGTGCGCGCCAAGGGCAAGCGCATCGCCGACGGGATGAACAAGATCGTTCGCCGCTACGGCCCGGATTCGTTGTTCATCAAAGGCCGCGGAATGATGGTCGGCATCAGTTGCCCGGACGGCGACACCGCCGCCGCGATTTGCCGCCATGCCTTCGAGCACGGCCTGGTGATCGAAACCAGCGGCGCCCACAGCGAAGTGGTCAAGTGCCTGTGCCCGCTGATTATCAGCGAAGCGCAGATCGACAAGGCCATGACCATCCTCGACGCGGCCTTCGCCGCCGTGATGTCCGAACAAACCGCCAGCCAGGCCTCCGCTTCTTAAGGAACTTCAACATGATCGTACGCACCCTCGCCGACTGCGAGCAGTCCAACCGCAAGATCGTCACTGAAACCTGGGACAGCACGCGCATGCTGCTCAAGGACGACAACATGGGCTTCTCGTTCCATATCACCACCATCTACGCCAACACCGAGACCCATATCTGGTACCAGAACCACCTGGAGTCGGTGTACTGCATCAGCGGCGAAGGCGAGATCGAGACCATCGCCGACGGCAAGATCTACCCGATCGCCCCCGGCACCCTGTACATCCTCGACAAGCACGACGAGCACCTGCTGCGCGGCACCACGGAAATGAAGATGGCCTGCGTGTTCAACCCGCCGCTCAACGGCAAAGAAGTGCATGACGAGAGCGGTGTGTATCCGCTGGAGGCAGAAACCGTCGCCTGACAGGCCCGGTCGAAAGGAGAAATTACCCGTGACCCCAGAACGAACCGATCCATACCCTTCGCGCCAGCAGGCCGAGCCGAGCTGGCAGGAACGCCTGGACCCGGTGGTCTACCGCAGCGATCTGGAAAACGCACCTATCGCCCCGGAACAGATCGAGCGCTATGAGCGCGACGGCTACCTGGTGCTGCCCGACCTGTTCAGCGCCGAGGAAGTCGCGGTACTGCTCAAAGAGCTCGACCGCGTACGCCGCGACCCGGCGATCGCGGATTCCGGCAAGACCATCACCGAGCCGGAAAGCGGCGCGATACGCTCGGTGTTCGCCATCCACAAGGACAACGCCCTGTTCGGTCGCGTCGCCCGTGACGAGCGGATCGCCGGGATCGCCCGCTTCCTGCTCGGCGGCGAGCTGTATGTGCACCAGTCGCGGATGAACTTCAAACCGGGCTTTACCGGCAAGGAGTTCTACTGGCACTCGGACTTCGAGACCTGGCACGTCGAAGACGGTATGCCGCGCATGCGCGCGCTGAGCTGCTCGATCCTGCTCACCGACAACGAGCCGCACAACGGCCCGCTGCTGCTGATCCCCGGCTCGCACAAGCATTACGTGCGCTGCGTCGGCGCCACCCCGGAGAATCACTACGAAGAATCCCTGCGCAAGCAGCAGTTCGGCGTGCCGGACGACAACAGCCTGAGCGAGATGGCCAGCCGCTACGGCATCGACACCGCCCTCGGCCCGGCCGGCAGCGTGGTGTTCTTCGACAGCAACATCCTCCACGGCTCCAACAGCAACATCACCCCCAGCGCGCGCAGCAACCTGTTCTACGTCTACAACCACGTAGACAACGCACTGCAGGCGCCTTTCTGCGCACAGGCGCCACGCCCGGCCTTCGTCGCCGAGCGCGAGGATTTCACGGCGCTGGATATTCAGCGTCAGCAATACCTCTGACCGACTCTCGCAGGCCTGTTCCAGGGCCTGCATTGGTTCTTCGGCCGCCAACTTGCGGCCCAGGGAAGCATTCACCTACGACTGGACGCACATATGCATACCGTGGAAAAGATCGGCGGCACGTCCATGAGCCGCTTCGACGAAGTGTTGAACAACATTCTTATCGGCCCGCGCCAGGGCGACCAGCTGTACCAGCGGGTCTTCGTCGTCTCGGCCTACAGCGGCATGACCAACCTGTTGCTGGAACATAAGAAGACCGGCGAGCCCGGCGTCTACCAGCGCTTCGCCGATGCGCGTAGCGAGGGTGCCTGGCGCGAGGCGCTGGAAGCCGTGCGCCAACGCATGCTGGCAAAGAATGCTGAGCTATTCGCCGGCGAATTCGAGCGCCAGGCGGCCAACCAGTTCGTCGAATCGCGCATCGCCGATGCCGGCGAGTGCATGCGCAGCCTGCAACGGTTGTGCGCCTACGGCCATTTCCAGCTCACCGAGCACCTGATGAAGGTGCGCGAAATGCTCGCCTCCCTCGGCGAGGCCCACAGCGCCTTCAATACCGTGCTGGCGCTCAAGCAGCGCGGGGTCAATGCCAAACTGGTCGACCTCACCGGTTGGCACCTGGACGCGCCGCTGGCGTTCGAGGCGATGATTCGCAGCCGCTTCGAGGACGTCGATCTGTCCCGCGAGCTGGCGGTCGCCACCGGCTACACCCATTGCAGCGAAGGGCTGATGAACAGCTTCGACCGCGGCTACAGCGAGATCACCTTCGCCCAGATCGCCGCTGCCACCGGCGCCCGCGAGGCGATCATCCACAAGGAATTCCACCTTTCCAGCGCCGACCCCAAGCTGGTCGGCGAGGATAGGGTAGTGACCATCGGCCGCACCAACTACGACGTCGCCGACCAGCTATCGAACCTCGGCATGGAGGCGATCCACCCGCGCGCCGCCAAGACCCTGCGCCGCGCCGGTATCGAACTGCGGATCAAAAACGCCTTCGAGCCCGAGCACGCCGGCACGTTGATCAGCCAGAGCTACCGCAGCGAGCGGCCCTGCGTGGAAATTATCGCCGGGCGCAAGGACGTGTTCGGCCTCGAGGTGTTCGATCAAGACATGCTCGGCGACGTCGGCTACGACATGGAGATCAGCAAGTTGCTAAAGCAACTCAAGCTCTATGTGGTGAACAAGGACTCCGACGCCAACAGCATCACCTACTACGCCTCCGGCTCGCGCAAGCTGATTGACCGCGCCGCGCGACTGATCGAGGAGCGCTACCCAACCGCCGAGGTCACCGTGCACAACGTCGCCATCGTCTCGGCGATCGGCTCGGACCTCAAGGTCAAGGGCATCCTGGCCAAAACCATGGCCGCGCTGACCGAAGCCGGCATCTGCATCCAGGCGGTACATCAGTCGATCCGCCAGGTGGAAATGCAGTGCGTGGTCAACGAGGCCGACTACGCAGCCGCCATCGCCGCGCTACACCGCGCGCTGATCGAGCCGGAGAATCATGGCGCGGTGATTGCGGCAGCATAGGCGCGCACGTAGGTGGGTGCTGAGGAACAAAGCCCAACATAATCAACACAACTGGGCTTCGCGAAAAACGTAGCCGGATGCAATCCGGGGGGACGGTATCCAACACAATACCGCATCCCGGATGCATCCGGGCTGCAAATGCGTTCGCGTTCTGATCTTGCCCAGCACTAGCAGGCTGTTGAAAAACTACCTACGTTGCCGATACGGCGTTAAAAACAGGCTCGGAATGCTCATTTACAACCCGTAAACTCCGCTTCCTCGCCTGTTTTTGCCTTGTCTCGCTGCCTCGCCTACGTTTTTCAACGGCCTGCTAGTGGACACCCCGTTAAGCTATAAACTGCAACGAGGTGAACCATGGCGCGTGCGTATCTTGGTGGGCACTAGACACTCGAGCAGGTGGGGCGGCATTTTGGAGTCGGCTATGCCACGGTGAGTCGGGCGGTCAAAGCGCTGGAATCGCGTCACGCGCGGTAAAAGGGCACGCCGTTGCGGGGCTGGCGATGTACGGATGGATCAGATCGGTACCGGTTCTTCAATTCCGAAACCCTGCGCAAAATCTACGCCCATTCTTTCCAGCTCTTCAAGAATCCGGCTGTTTTCAGCAAATTCGGCAATCGTCTTGATGCCCATGACGTGTCCGATATTGTTGATGGCGCTCACCATTGCATGATCGATCGGATCGTCAAGCATATCTTTCACAAAGCTGCCGTCGATCTTCAGGAAATCCACCGGCAAATGCTTCAGGTAGGCAAACGACGACATGCCACTTCCGAAGTCATCGAGCGCGAAGCGACACCCCAGCCTCTTCAGTTTCCGGATCAAGGTTGCCGCCTGTCCCAGATTGGCGATGGCGGAGGTTTCGGTGACTTCAAAACAGATAGTGCGAGGCGGGACATTGAACAGCTTGAACTGTTCGTGGATGAAATCGAACAGTTTCGGATCGCCAATCGAAGCACCGGACAAGTTAATGGCGCGCGTATGAATAGGGTGGTCGCCGCGACGGCTGGCTTCGGAGTATTGTGCAAAGGCTGTCTGGATGACCCAGCGGTCCAGTGCCGGCATCAGGTTGTAGCGTTCGGCAGCCGGAATAAAGGCCATCGGGGGAACCAGATTTCCCTGCTCATCGCGCATGCGAATCAGTACCTCGTGGTGTTCACCTTGAACGGCCTGCGAACCAAGCGCAATGATCTTTTGCGTATAAAGGGAAAACCTGTTTTCATCCAGAGCCGTCTGAATCCGGCTGATCCAGCTCATCTCGCCATGACGTTTTGCCAGCTCAGTGTCGTCGGCGTGGTACACATGAATGCGGTTGCGTCCCTTGTCCTTGGCGACATAGCAGGCAGCATCGGCAGCGCTGAGGATTTTTTCTAGCGACAGACTGCCGTCGCCAAAATTGGCCACGCCGATACTGACGCCGATCGGGAAGGTCTTGTCCTGCCAGACGAAATGGAAATCACATATGATTCGGCGTAGCGTTTCGGCGATTTCCAGGCTGACTCCAGGAGGACAACTATCCAGCAGCACACCGAATTCATCGCCACCGAGACGGGCCAGGGCGTCTTTCTGCCGGATATGCTGATTGAGCACGCAGGCCAATTGTCGTAACAACTCATCACCGGCAATGTGACCGCAGGTGTCGTTAACGACTTTGAACTGGTCAAGGTCGAGATACAGCAGCGAGTGCCGCACGCTATCGGACTCCGCATGCTGCAAGGCCAATTCCAGCCGGCGCTCGAACTCACGCCGGTTCAGCAAACCGGTCAAGCCGTCGTGGGTGGCCTGATGGGAAATTTCCGCAGTCATTTTGCGGGTCGAGGTGACGTCATGAAATACCAGCACGATGCCGATGATTTGCTTGTCTTGATCGAAAATCGGCGCAGCGGCATCTTCTATCGAACATTCGCTGTTGTCACGTCGGCGCAGCATGGTGTGATTGGCCAGACCGCAGATTTTCCCGCTCTGTAGTACCAGTTCGACCGGGTTTTGTACGGCTTCCCGGGTTTCTTCGTTGAATACCTGGAATACCCGGGGTAACGGCAACCCTTTCGCTTCTTGACACGGCCAGCCGGTGAGCGTTTCGGCAACAGGATTCAGATAAGTAACATTGCCTTCAGTGTCTGTCGTGATCACCGCATCGCCGATCGATGCGAGCGTGACGCGCAAGCGCTCTTTCTCACGGAACAGGTCCTGCTCAGAAGTAAGAACCTTTCTCATTATCGGCCTTATCTGGAAACGCAACAGCATGACACCGCCGACAATAAAGGCCGCCAGCAAGGGAAGGAAATGTAGCAACTGGTCGCGTAACGGGCCGTAAAACTCCTCGATATCCTGTTTCACCACCATGCCGAAGCCCGTTGTGTTGAGGGGCGCATAGGCGGCGATGACGTTGTGCCCGCGATAGTCCTGACTTTCAATCACGCCGGATTGACCATCGACAGCGTAGCTTGCAGGCAGCAATTTCCCTTGCGCGTTATAACGTGAGCTGGTTTCGACTCTTTCGTTGAAGCGCTGCGGAAAACATTGCAATAGTTGTCCTTTCGCTGCACACAACCGCATTTCGCCGGTTTTGCCGAAATTGCTGGTTCTGGAAAAGGCCTCTCCTATGACCGATGGCAGCGGCTGCTCGGCAATAAGGGTCGCGATCGGGTTTCCCTCGCTGTCGAACATCGGGGCGCTGGCACGAAGATAGAACGCGTCGCTCCACAACAGGGATGCCGGAATGGGCAAGCCCAGATCAACCGAAATGTCCGGCGCGTGCACGAAGTGCCCCACACGTAATATTTCCTGCCCTGCATTGTTTTCAATAGCGATGCCGGTAACGCCCAGTGTGAGAATGTTGGCGCCGATTTCTCTCAGACGATCGCGTGCCTCGGTATCGCGCAGGTTTGTCACAAGGCGCTGCGTATAGAGCGTAAATCCCGGACGGTGCGCGGTATTTTTCACATTGGTGGCCGCTTGTGCTGTCACCACCTGAAACGTTCTGACATTGTTGTCCAGCGATAATTGCAGACTGGCGCGCAGCGCCTTGTCGAGACTCTTTTGGTAGGCGACAAATCCGCTCAGGCCGGTAGTCAGCGTCACCACCACGAGAATGGCGCCGCCAACGAAACTGATGTGTTCATCCTCGTTGAAAAAGCGATTTCGTGTTTGATTCCACTCGGCACCATGCCAGCTCAACCAGAAAGCGGTTCCAGCCAGCATCATGCCGACAGCACTATCTAGTGCCATGCGGTCGATATGAAACCACGAATAGAATGATTCGGGTTTCAGGGAATAGCCAACCAACCCCGTCAAGCCGACCGCAAGCAGCGCAAAGGTGGCCACCTGGACAGTAACCCCGATTGCGCGCTTGCGTACCTGTTGCCCCAATATCAGGATGATGCCGGACAGCATGAAGCCGAGACAGGTGTTGGGCGCCATGCGCCGAGGCCAGTCGCTGTCTTCCAGCGAACGATTAAACGACGGGAAATCGATGACCAGATCTATGTCCAGGATGATGTCGGCGAGGACCAGACTACTGAAGGCAATCAGCACTCCACCGATGATTTGCTGGAGTTGTGTGTGCCGTTTTACTGGCAAGGCGGGCGCAATGAGCGCAATGCCGAGCAGCATGAAACACAGTGCTGCGCTGGCGGTCATGCCGACAAAATCAGGATAGACCTGCGCCATCCACGGCATGTGAAAGATCCATCCTGCTATGACAGTGGCGCCGAGAAAAAAGAGAAGAACGCCCAGCGTGTTTTGAATTGGACCTGACTTCATCGTCTTACCTCTTGCGGATCAAGAATCAGATTAATTGAAAAACTGGCTTTCTGATTTCCAAATACTGACACCTTGATACGACGCCGGAACCGGCCTCCACTACAACCGCCACCGCTACTACAATCCGAACACTGGCAGCTACCTCCCCCCCCGCCGGGGGTAAACCAGCACCACCCCCAACACCAACACCCCCAGCAGACCAGCACTCAGAAACAATCCCGAGTACCCCAACGCCTTCGCCAACACCCCACTAAGCGCACCGACCAGCCCTCCGAGCAGCAGTTGCGCCGAGGCTTGCAGGGTGAAGTCGGCGCCTTCGTGTTCGGGGCGGCATTGACGCATCATCGCGGCGAACAGGGCGACCGTGGACATGCCGTCGGCGATTTGCTCGAACAGCGCGACCGAATAGACCAGCTCGTGATCGCCGCCGGCCTGCACCAGCAGCGCCATGGCGGCGATGCCCAGGGCTTGCAGCGCACCGAACAGCAGCAGCGCACGCAGCGTGCCGAGGCGGGCGTAGAGCAGGCCGCCGAGTAGGGCGCCGCCGATGCCGGCGAGGCTGCTGATCAGGGTCAGCAGGCCGAGATCGGCGTAGCTCCAGCCCTGATCGACCAGCATCGGTTTGATCATCGGCGAGCCCAGGGCGTCACCAAGTTTGAAGCTGAGCACCACCGCCAGCCACAGCAGCATGCCCGGTTGCGCCAGCAGGCCCCGGTAGTGGCGCAGCAGCAGGCCGGGGCCGGCGGGTTCGGCGAGGGCCGGGCGATAGGGCAGGCGTTGCGCTTCGGGAAAGCGCCAGATCGGAATCAGGCTCACCAATAGCAACAGTGCCAACAGGCCGACCGCGAGGTTCCAGCCGAGCCAGTCGACCGCCAGCAGCAGGCCGCTGCCGCTGAGCAGCATGCCGATCTTGTAGCCGCCGACTTGCAGGCTGTTGCCCAGGCCGCGCCAGCGCTCCGGCAGCAGGCGCACGGTGAGGCTGTCGGTGGCGATGTCCTGGGTCGAAGCCGCGAGGTTGATCAACAGCAACAGGCCGAGCAGCAGCGGCAATTGGCTACCGAACAGCACAGCCGGCGAGAGCAGCGCCAGCCCGCCGAGCAGCAGCGCGATGCCGCCCTGCAACGGCAATATCCAGCCGCGATGATGACCGAGCCGCGGCGAGGCCAGGCGATCCACCCAGGGCGCCCAAAGCACCTTGAGCAGCCAGGGCAGGGACAGAAGTTTGAGCAGGCCGATCAGCGCCAGATCGACGCCATGCTGGCGCAACAGCACCGGCAAGGAATGGGCGATCAGCCCCGAAGGCAATCCCTGGGCGCAATACAGCGAGGCCAACAACACCAGGGTGGCGATTGCGGGACGCGGGGTGGCATCGAGAGAAGAGGGCGACATGGCGGCTTCTTTAGCAGGCCGGATAAGGGAAGCGACAATAACCAGCGCCGTTTAATCTGCACAAGCCCACAAGCGCCGGTCAAACCCTAGGAGCCGGGCTAGCGGTGCCAAGCACTGTGTCAGGCACCGCTGACGTGGCCAGACGTGGGAGGGGCTTTAGCCGCGATTGGCCTTGAAGGCGCTGAAGGCATCGCGGCTAAAGCCCCTCCCACGCTCGACCCATTCCAAGGAAAACAACGGATTATTGATGTCGCGACACTAGGGTCTGTTGCCGTTTCAGCGCAAGCCGCGTTGCCGCGCAAAATCTCGCCAGGCTAGGCGTAGGACGCAGGTAATGGTCGTTCCCTTGCCAAGTCCTACAACAACGCATGGCGAGATTTTCCGCGCAACCCGTAGGGCCGGGCCTGTTTTAGCGCGATGCTGCGTTTCTCGACGCTCATTTGGAACAACCAAACTTCGCGTCTCGTGCCTTGCCTCGCGCTAAAACAGGCTCCGGCGCGGTCGCGATGAAACGGCAACAGACCCTAGGCGCTTATTTCCAGATGGCGAAAGCCTGATCGCGCAGCAGTTGGGCGAAGACTTCGGCCGGTACCGGCTTGCTGATCAGGAAGCCCTGCACCTCATCGCAACGCTGGGTCTTGAGGAAGTTCAACTGCTCATGGCTTTCCACGCCCTCGGCGACCACTTTCAGCTCCAGGCTGTGGGCCATGGCGATGATCGCCCGGGTGATCGCCGCATCCTCGCTGCCCGGCGACAGGTCGCGGATAAAGGTCTGGTCGATCTTCACGCAATCCACCGGGAAGCGCTTGAGGTAGCTGAGCGAGGAATAACCGGTGCCGAAGTCGTCGATCGCCAGTTGCACGCCGAGGTTGCGCAGTTGCTGAAAGGTGCTGATCACGCTTTCGACGTTGTCCAGCAACTGGCTTTCGGTCAGTTCCAGCTCAAGAAACTGCGGCGCCAGGCCGGTTTCCACCAGAATCTGCCGCACCAGGCTGACCAGATTGCCCTGACGCAACTGATGCACCGAGAGGTTCACCGATACGCGGATCTCGGCCAGGCCCTGCCGCTGCCATTCACGGGCCTGCTGGCAGGCCCGGCGCAGGACGATTTCGCCGATGGGAGCGATCAGCCCGGTTTCCTCGGCCAGGCCGATGAAGTCGTTCGGCGGCACCAGGCCCATTTCCGGGTGGCGCCAGCGTACCAGCGCCTCGGCGCCGTTCAGGCTGCCATCGGCCAGGCGCAGCTTTGGTTGGTAGAAGACTTCCAGCTGGTCGCTGTCGATCGCCTTGCGCAGTTGGGTTTCCAGCTGCAAGCGCTCCAGGGTGCAGGCTTGCAGGTTGTCGGTGAAGAACTGGAAGGTGTTGCCGCCCAGATGCTTGGCATGTTGCATGGCCATGTTGGCCTGGCTGATCAATGCGGAGATTTCCCGCGCGTTGTCCGGCAGCAGGCTGATGCCCAGGGACGCGCTGACCACCAGTTCCTCGCCACCGACGGTCATCGGCATGCGCAGCTTGGTCAGCAAGCGGCTGGCCAAGCGCGCCAGGCTGGAGAGGCTGCCGTAGGAGTCGAGGAGAATGGCGAATTCGTCGCCCGACAAGCGCGCGATGGTGTCGGCCTCGGAGACGGCCTGGGTCAGGCGGCGGCTCATCTGGCGCAGCAACTGGTCGGCGATTTCATGGCCGAGGCTGTCGTTGAGCAGCTTGAAGCGGTCCAGGTCGATGTGCAGCAGGGCGATGCTGCGGCCGCTCTGGCGCGCGCGTTGGCTGGCCTCGTGCAGGCGTTCCTTGAACAGCGTGCGGTTGGCCAGGCCGGTCAGTTCGTCATAGTGCGAGAGATAGCGCAGGCGCTCTTCGGCTTCGCGCCGGGCCGACAGATCGGCGAAGAAGCCGACGATATGGCTGACGTTGTTCCGCGAATCGCGCACCACATTGAGTTGCAGCCACTGCGGGTAGAGTTCGCCGTTCTTGCGCGTCTCGATCAGTTCGCCGCGCCAGCTGCCGCTGTTCTCCAGCTCCAGGCGGATCATTTGATACTGGCGGCGTGTATCGCGGCTGCCGATCAGGCTCATCACGTTGCGGCCGACCAAATCCTCCTGGCGGTAGCCGGTGACCTGGCTGAACGCCTGGTTGACCGAGAGCAGGCGGTAATCCGGGTCGAGAATCACGATGCCTTCGCTGGCCGCTTCGAACACCGTGGCGGCCAGTTGCCGTTGTTGCTCCAACTGCTTGCGCGCGCTGACATCGCGCCGCGTGCCGAGCATACGCAGCACCCGTCCCTGGGGGTCGCGCTCCACCGCGCGGCCGCGGTCTTCGACCCAGACCCAATGGCCGGCGGCGTGCTTGATCCGGTATTCGACCTGGTAATCGTCGCTGCGACCCTTCATATGCTCGATCAGCGCCCGGCGCAGCACCGGCAAATCATCCGGGTGCAGGCGCGGTTTGAGGTCGCGCAGCATCGCGTGAACCTCGCTGGACTCGATGCCGAAGATTTCCTTGAGGCGCGAGTGATGCACTTCGTCGCTTTGCAGGTTCCAATCCCACAGGCCCAATTCGCTGGCCTCGATGGCCAGGCTCAGGCGCGTCTGGCTTTTGCTCAGGGCATGGGTCGCTTCATCCAGCTCCAGGGTGCGCTCGGCCACCCGCATCTCCAGCTCGGCATGGGCGGCGCGCAACTCGCGCTCGGCACGGCCGCGCTGCTCGACCTCATGGGCCAGCTCATCGTTGAGGCTCTCGGCGCGTTGCTTGGCTTGCTCCAGGTTGGCGATCAGCGCCTGGTTATGAAAGCGTTGCAGCAGGGCGCGTTGCACCAGGCGATTGACCTGCCAGGCGGTGGCCAGCAGCGCCACCAACAGAATCGCCCCGAGCACGCCCCAGCCGCGTTGCTGGCTGTGCTCGCTGAGCAGTAGAAACACCATCGACGGCAACAGGCAGGGCAACGCGAACGTCAGAAATGCCGGCAAGCTGACCGCATAGGCCACGCTGGCGGAGAGGATGGTCGCCGCGATCAGGCCGTAGACCAGCGCCTGCTGATAGAACACATCCGCGGGCACCAGGACGATGGCGGCAAAGGCCAGGGTCAGGCCGGATACGCCGGCCCCGGCGAGAAAGCTCATGCGCCAGTGTCGCAGCGCCTGACGGGCCGGCGAGGCGCTGTTGAACGCATTGACCTGCACCAGGCGCAACATGGCCAACAGCATCAGCCATCCCAACCACGCGGATAGCAGTGCATTGCCCTGCGGCTTCCATAACAAATAGGCGCAGGCCAGGCCATTGAGCAGCATGAACAGGGTCGGAAATCGCGAGCCCTGGTACAGCAAGCGAGTACGCTCGACCGAAATTTCCGCAGCGAACTGCTCGGCGATATGCCGTTGAGGTTCCATCGCGGCGGCATTGCGAATGGGATTCATAGGCGGATTTCTTATAGTGGTTTGCCTAAGTGTGGCGGCCGAGCATAACCGACGCTGGCGCATCGCCATAGACGGACGTGCGCTAATTCACAGATCCGTACATCGTTTCGCGGTCGCTCCATCCGCCATGATCGATGTGACGCCCGCCGGACCGCCGGCCGACGGTGCGGTTTGCCCTGCCCGCCGCCGCCCCCTAGAATGCCGCGATGCAAAACGACCCCGAACTCCTTATCGCCTCTCTCAACGACGGCCAGCGTCAAGCCGTGACCGCCTCGCTCGGGCGCCAACTGGTGCTCGCCGGCGCCGGCTCAGGCAAGACTCGCGTGCTGGTGCACCGCATCGCCTGGCTGATCCAGCTCGAAAACGCCTCGCCGCACAGCATTCTCTCGGTGACCTTCACCAACAAGGCCGCGGCCGAGATGCGCGCGCGCATCGAGCAGATGCTCGGGCACAACCCGGCCGGCATGTGGGTCGGCACCTTCCACGGCCTGGCCCACCGCCTGTTGCGCGCGCACTGGCAGGAAGCCGGCTTGAGCGAAAGCTTCCAGATTCTCGACTCCGACGACCAGCAGCGCCTGATCAAGCGGGTGATCCGCGAGCTGGGCCTGGACGAGCAGCGCTGGCCGCCGCGCCAGTCGCAGTGGTTTATCAACGGGCAGAAGGACGAGGGCATCCGCCCGCAGAACATCCAGCCCGGCGGCGACCTCTTCCTCGCCACCCAGCTGAGCATTTACCAGGCCTACGAAGCGGCTTGCGCCCGCGCCGGGGTGATCGACTTCGCCGAGCTGCTGTTGCGCGCCCTCGACCTGTGGCGCGACAAGCCGGGTCTGCTCGAGCACTACCAGCGACGCTTCCGGCACATCCTGGTCGACGAATTCCAGGACACCAACGCCGTGCAGTACGCCTGGCTACGCATGCTTGCCAAGGGCGGCGAGAGCCTGATGGTGGTGGGCGACGACGACCAGTCGATCTACGGCTGGCGTGGGGCTAAGATCGAGAACATCCAGCAGTTCGGCACTGACTTTGCCGATTCCGAGATCATCCGCCTGGAGCAGAACTACCGCTCCACCGCCGGCATCCTCAAGGCCGCCAACGCATTGATCGCGAATAATCAGGGGCGCCTGGGCAAGGAGCTGTGGACCGAAGACGGCGACGGCGATCCGATCAGCCTGTATGCGGCGTTCAACGAGCACGACGAGGCGCGTTACGTGGTCGAGTCGATCGAGGACGCGCTGCGCAAGGACGGCCTCAAGCGCAGCGAGATCGCCATCCTCTACCGCTCCAACGCCCAGTCGCGGGTGCTCGAAGAAGCCCTGCTGCGCGAGAAAATCCCGTACCGCATCTACGGCGGCCAGCGCTTCTTCGAACGCCTGGAAATCAAGAACGCCATGGCCTACCTGCGCCTGCTCGACGGCCGCGGCAACGACGCGGCGCTGGAGCGGGTGATTAACGTGCCGGCGCGCGGCATCGGCGAGAAGACCGCCGAGGCGATCCGCGCCTTCGCCCGCGAGCAGGACCTTTCCATGTGGGAAGCGATCCGCCTGATGGTCGCCAACAAGGCCCTGCCCGGCCGCGCCTCCGGCGCCCTGGCCGGCTTTATCGAGCTGATCGACAACCTCGCGGCCAAGGTGCTGAGTATGCCGCTGCACCTGATGGCGCAAACCGTCATCGAGCAGAGCGGGCTGATCTCCTACCACAAGGAAGAAAAGGGCGAGAAAGGCCAGGCGCGGGTGGAAAACCTCGAGGAACTGGTCAGCGCCGCGCGCACCTTCGAGAACGACGAAGACGACGAGCTAAGCCCGTTGCAGGCGTTTCTCAGCCACGCCTCGCTGGAGGCCGGCGACACCCAGGCGGCGGAAAACGAGGACAGCATCCAGCTGATGACCCTGCACAGCGCCAAGGGCCTGGAGTTCCCCCAGGTGTTCCTGGTCGGCATGGAAGAGGGTCTGTTCCCGCACAAAATGAGCCTGGAGGAGCCCGGCCGCCTCGAAGAAGAACGCCGCCTGGCCTACGTCGGCATCACCCGCGCGATGCAGAAGCTGGTGATCAGCTACGCGGAAACCCGGCGCCTGTATGGCAGCGAAACCTACAACAAGGTGTCGCGCTTCGTCCGCGAGATTCCGCCGCAGCTGGTGCAGGAAGTGCGCCTGTCCAATAGCGTCACACGGCCGTTCAACAGCAGCAGCTCGATGAGCGGCAGCAGCCTGTTCGCCGGTAGCGCCGTACCGGATACCGGCTTCAGCCTCGGTCAGCGCGTGCGCCATTCGCTGTTCGGCGAAGGCACCATTCTCAACTTCGAGGGCGCGGGCGCCCAGGCACGGGTGCAGGTGAACTTCGAGGACGAAGGCAGCAAGTGGCTGATGCTTGGCTATGCCAAGCTGGAGGCGCTTTAAAGCTTTGCTAGCCCGGATGCAATCCGGGGGCGGTGTCAGCCGTTAGACCCTCCCCGGATTGCATCCGGGCTACGAGACTGCATTTGATTTCCACCGGCGGGTTGCACCCGCCCTACGCTGTTACGGTTCTATTCGAATAATTAAGGAGCCTCAATGATTCGTCGCCATATGCTGCTCGCCACCGCCCTATTCGCCACGCTTGGCCTGGTCGGCTGCAAGGATGAAAAATCCAGCACCGAGCAGGCCGCCGCTCCGGTGCAGACTTTCGAATGGAAGATGGTCACCGCCTGGCCGAAGAACTACCCGGGCCTGGGCACTGCGGCCAACCGCCTGGCCGAGCGGGTCGCGACCATGAGCAACGGCCGCCTGACCATCAAGGTCTACGCCGGCGGCGAACTGGTGCCGCCGCTGGAGGTGTTCGACGCGGTCTCGCGCGGCACCGCCGAACTCGGCCATGGCGCGGCCTACTACTGGAAAGGCAAGGTGCCGGCGGCGCAGTTCTTCACCGCCGTGCCCTTCGGCCTGTCCACCAGCGAAATGAACGCCTGGCTGAGCAAGGGCGGCGGCCAGGCATTGTGGGACGAAGCCTACGCGCCCTATGGCGTGAAACCCATGGTGGTGGGCAATACCGGCATGCAGATGGGCGGCTGGTACAACAAGGAGATCAACTCCCTGGACGACCTCAAGGGCCTGAAGATCCGTATGCCGGGCCTCGGCGGCGAGGTGCTGAGCCGGCTCGGCGCGACCACCGTCAACCTGCCCGGCGGCGAAGTCTTCACCGCGCTGCAGAGCAACGCGATCGACGCCACCGATTGGGTCAGCCCTTACAACGACCTGGCCTTCGGCCTGCACAAGGCCGCCAAGTTCTACTACTACCCGGGCTGGCAGGAACCCCAGGCGGTACTCGAACTGCTGATCAACCAGAAGGCCCTCGACAGCCTGCCGGCCGACCTGCAGGCGATCCTCACTGAAGCGGCCCGCGCCGCCAGCCAGGACATGATGGACGACTACGTCTACCACAACGCCCTGGCCCTCGATGAACTGAAGCAGCAGGGCACCCAACTCAAGCGCTTCCCCGACGAGGTGCTCGACGCCATGCAGCGCGAAAGCGCCCTGGTGCTCGGCGACCTGGCCGCGCAAAGCGAGCTGAACGGGCGCATCTGGGCCTCGATGCAAGCCTTTCAGGCCCAGGTCAGCCAAATGCATCAGATCTCCGAGAAGGAGTTGTATAACTGGCGTTGAGATCCCCTCTCCGCCACCGGTAGAGGGTGAGCCGTAGGATGCGGCGCATACGCCTAACGCCCAAGCAACACCGTTATCGAACGCCGCGTAGCCCGACACCGCGTCGCCGCCATTCCCGGGTTACGCCGCCTTCTATCTCTTTTTGCCCGAACCACCGCGTAGCGGCTAACCCGGGCTACGGGTTCGACGTTTGCCGTTACAACCGCACGCCGCCAGTGACGCTCTGCATCACGGTGTATGGATGCGGACATAGATGCGGTCACCCTCACCAACGGAACCTTCGGGTTCCGTTGGTCGTTTCAGCCTGTGTTTTTCCGCGCGCGGCCCATACTCGTTGGCGAGGTGAGCCGATGACAGCCGCGACAGTCACTGCCGGACAAATTCTCGATAGCGCTCTGCGTCTGGCCGACGTTTGCGGCTGGGAGCGTTTGCACCTGTTCGACATCGCCGCTGACCTGGGCGTCGGCCTGGATGCCATCGCCGTCCACTACCGGGAGAAGGATCAGCTGGTCGAAGCCTGGTTCGATCGCGCCGACCGCGCCATGCTGAGCCGCGCTCAAGCCGATGATCTGTCAGGCCTTAGCGCGGACAAACGTCTTGAAGAACTATTGATCGCCTGGCTCGACAGCCTGGCGGCGCACCGGGCGGTGACCGGGCAGATGCTGTTGTACAAGCTGGAGCCGGGGCATATCCACTTGCAGCTGCTCGGCCTGCTGCGCATCAGCCGCACCGTGCAATGGTGGCGCGAGGCGGCCCGGCGGCAAACCCATCATCTGTACCGGATTGTCGAGGAAAGCCTACTGACCGGGGTGTACCTGCGCAGCTTCATTCACTGGCTACGCCACCCCGAGGAAAACGCCGCCGACTTCCGCGCGTTGCTGCGCAGCCAATTGCGCAGCGCACCGCTGTCGGTGCTGTTACACCGCTAGCGGGTTCAATTCTGCGGCGCGACCAGGCCCGGCAATTGCGCGGCGAGTTTGTCGTTGTTGATCGGCGCGCGGATAAAACCGCGCTGTGTGCCGTCCGGGCCGATCAGCACCAGGTTGCCGCTGTGGTCGACGGTGTAGTTCTCCTTGCTGGTGTCGGCCGGGATATAGGGGATGCTCACCGCATTGGCCAGCGCGCCCAGGGTCTTTTCATCGCTGGTCAGGCCGATAAAACCGGCATCGAAGTAATCCAGGTACTTCTTCAATTGCGCCGGGGTATCGCGGTTGGGGTCGACGCTGACCAGGATCACCCGCAGGTTGTCGCGCGTCTCCTGGGGCAGCTGACCTTGCAATTGGCGCAACTGGGCCAGCGTCGCCGGGCAGATATCCGGGCAGAAGGTGTAACCGAAGAACAGCAGACTCCACTTATCCTTGAGCTCGTTCACCTGCACTTGCCGACCGTCCTGATCGGTCAAGCTCAGCTCGGGCAGCGTGCGGCTCTGCGGCAACAACACGATGCCGGCATCGAGCAGCAGGGTCGGATCGCCCTGGCCTTTGCTATTGAGCACTTTGTTGACGGTCAGACCGAGGACTAACGCGACGATGGCGACGAGAACGAAAACGGTGATTTGGGTTCGGGACATGGCACCAACGATTACAGGTTTAACAACAGAGTCTGGTCATTTAGAAGCGCCGCGAGCGACGGTTATGCAAGGCGAAATCAGCCGAGGAAGCGCAGTGTACGAGTTGTACATGAGCATTACTCGCTTCACTCGCCCTTCGGGCCGCGCTAAAGCGCGTTAGCAACAAGCAGCTTGCCGAGGCTGATTTCAACGCAGCAGAACCGAGCGCAGCAGCTTCTACATGATCAGATAGTGATCCACCAGCAGGGCGATAAAAAGCGCGAAAAGATACCAGATGCTGTATTTGAAGGTGTTGATCGCCGCATGTGGCTTGCTGTCACGGTACAGCACCACCGCCCAGTGCAGAAAACGCCCCCCGAGCACCACGGCGCAGACGAGATAGAGCAGCCCGCTCATATGAATCGCATAAGGCAGCAGGGTGACGGCGAACATGATGCAGGTGTAAAGCAGGATATGCACCTTGGTGTAGTGCTCGCCATGGGTCACCGGCAACATGGGGATATCGGCCTTGGCGTATTCCGCCTTGCGGTGGATGGCCAGGGCCCAGAAATGCGGCGGCGTCCAGGCGAAGATAATCAGCACCAGCAGCAGCGGTTCGGCGCTGATATGCCCGGTCACCGCGACCCAGCCGAGCAGCGGCGGCGCGGCACCGGCCAGACCGCCGATGACGATGTTCTGCGGCGTGGCGCGCTTGAGAAAGCCGGTGTAGATCACCGCGTAACCGAGCAACGAGGCCAGGGTCAGCCAGGCCGCCAGCTCGTTGGTGAAGACCAGCAGCAGCGCCATGCCGGACAGCGCCAGCAGCAGGGCGAAGCTCAGCGCCGCCGCGGGCGAAACACGCCCCGAGGTGACCGGCCGCTTGAGCGTGCGCGCCATGATCGAGTCGATCCGACGATCGACCACATGGTTGACCGCAGCGGCGGCACCGGCGCACAGGCCGATACCCAGGTTGCCGAAGACCAGCACCTGCCAGGCCACCCCGGCACGGGTGGCGAGAAACATGCCGACCAACGAGGTGATCAGCATCAGCACCACCACCCGCGGCTTGGTCAGCTCCAGGTAGTCCCGCCAGCTGGCATGGACGGATTGTTCGCGCGCTAGAGTAGCCATCAGGTCTCTCCTTGTCGTTCTTGTTATTGGCTCGGCATCGCCGAAAAAGCCGCCTGCGCGCCATGCGCCTGAAGCGCCGGAGCAGCGGCACGCCGCACTCGATAGTTGATCAGCACCAGGCTCAGCAGCAACGCCGCACCACCGAGGTTATGCGCCACCGCCACCGGCAGCGGTAGATGAAAGTAGACATTGCTCAGGCCCAGGCTGACCTGCACGGCCAGCGCCAGCAGCAGCAAACCGCCGAGGCGCGGCATGCCGTTGCGCTTGAGGCGCCAGGCCAGCAGCAGCACGACCAGGCTCAGCAGCAGGGCGCCGAGGCGGTGACTCATATGGATGGCGGTGCGCGCGTCGCTGTCGAGCTGCCCACCGAGATAATTGGGGCCGATATGCTGGGTCAGGTGAAAGCCGTTGGCGAAATCCATCGCCGGCCACCACTCGCCGTGGCAGGTCGGCAGGTCCACGCAGGCGACCGCGGCGTAGTTGCTGCTGACCCAGCCGCCGAGGGCAATCTGCCCGACCGTCAGCAGCAGCGCGATGGCCGCCAGGCCGCGCAAGCGCCCACTGATGCGCGGCACGACCGGCAGCGCATTGGCCAGCCGCAACGTCAGCAGAAACAACAGGCTCAAGGTGGCGAAACCGCCGAGCAGGTGCGCGGTGACGACCTGCGGCCAGAGCTTGAGGGTCACCGTCCACATACCGAAGGCGGCTTGCAGGATCACCAGCCCGAGCAGCAGCAGAGGCAACTTCAGCGGTTGTCCCGGCTCGGCGCGGCGGCGAATCGCCTGCACCGCCAGGCCGAGAATCACCAGGCCGAGGGTGCCGGCGAAATAGCGGTGAATCATTTCGTACCAACCCTTGGCGACCTCCACCGGCGCCTCGGGGAAACGCGTACCGGCGAGGGCCTGGCTGTGCTCGCTCATCGGCACGCCGATAAAGCCATAGCAACCGGGCCAATCGGGGCAGCCCAAACCGGCGTGGGTCAGCCGCGTATAGGCACCGAGCATAACCACCACCACGGCCAGCAGGGTCGCGAATAGCGCAAAACGGTAACCGGGTTTACTCATCTTCGATCCTTAAGGTGAACAGCGCGCCGCGTTGGATGAGCAAGCCGAGCTAGCCGATTTGCGAGATTTTCAGCAGATGGCGCAGGTCGTTGAGAATCGCCTTGCCCTTGCTGGTGGCGTCGTAGCGCAGCACCAGGTTGCCGCGCGGATCGACTATCCACAGCTGCGCGCCCTTGGCCTCGCCGGCGATCTCGCCGTAGGCCGGCAGTTGCAGTTGGTAACGGCTCAATTGCGGGTATTCGCGGTGCAGTTCGGCGTCGTAGTCGGGCGCCAGGGGTTGAGCGCTGGCCAGGGCATGGGAGGCGCGGGCGGTGTCGCGATTGAGGCCGATATGGATCTGCCGGGCGAGGAAGATCAGTTCCTTGCACGCCGCGTCGCAGACGTCGGGCACGGTCACCAGCAACTGCCAGCGGCTTTCCTCGGCGCCAACCACCCCGAGGTCGACGCGGGTCTGGCCGGTGCCGATCAGCTCGCCGTGGTAGCTGCGGGTTTCCGGCACCCAGAAGCGCCATTGGTACATGGCGCTGGCCAGGATCATCGGTCCTATCACCACGGCGAGGATCAGGATCAGTTGCAAACGGCCGCGAAGACGCTGACCGGGCGGCACTGCAGGCAAGGCGTCAGGCAGGGCGGTGGCTGGGTTCATGGCGAGTCTCCCGCGCGTTATGTAGACCTAAATAAATGAACAGGCCGAGCAAGGCCGCCGCCAGGGCGAACCATTGCACGGCATAACCGAGGTGTTTGTCCGGACTCATGGCGACCACCGGCCAATCGGCGCGAAAGGACGCGGGACCCGGCTCCAGGCGCACTTCATGGCTCAAGCCGCCACGGCCCAACTGCTGCCAAAGCGCATCCGGCTCGACCGCCGTGACCAGCCGCGGCCAACCCGTCGCGGCAGCGCTCTGCTGCAACCGCAAGGGTTCGCCCAGGGGCACGTAGATCCACGCATGCAGACTCAAAGGGCTGTCGGGGGTGGCGAAGGTCGGTGGCACGCGCCGGTCCGGCCACGGCAACCAGCCGCGGTTGAGGAGCAGCCAAAGGCCGCTGTTCTGATCGTAGAAGGGTTGCAGCACCTCGACTCCGGCCTTGCCGTCGCGGATGCGGTTATCCAGCAGCAGGCTGTGCCGGGCATCGAAATGGCCCTGCAGCTGCACCCGCATATAGGCCGGATCGGGATGACGTTCCAGTTCAGCGAGGCTGATCGGCGCGGCGGCTTGGCGGGCCTGATGGGTCGCCAGCAATTCGCGCTTCTCCTCGGCCCGCGCCAACTGCCAAAAACCCAGGGCGATCAATCCGGGAAACAGCAGCAGCACCAGTAAACTGGGCAGCAGACCAGGCCGAAAGACGCTCATCTGGCGCTCCCTGATACCCTGGTCGAGCTGGTTATACTGCACCTGAACAACATTCCCCTTCCCCCCGGAAGTTACGCATGGGAGCTACACATGCTCAAGGCCGCGATCATCCTGCTACTGCTGGCGACTCTGGTGAGCCTATTCAGCGGCTTGTTCTTTCTGGTCAAGGACGAGAGCCAGACCTCGCGGGTGGTCAATTCGTTAACCGTCCGGGTGGTACTCTCGGCCCTGACGGTCGCCCTGATCGCCTGGGGTTTTTACAGCGGCCAATTGGTCTCGCAAGTTCCCTGGTAGGTTGATCGCCGAACCGTCCCCACGGTTCAACGATTCGCCTTGACCCGCTAGAGCACGTACACGAACACGAACAGGCCGATCCATACCACGTCGACGAAATGCCAATACCAGGCGGCGGCTTCGAAACCGAAGTGCTGATCGGGCGTGAAGTGCCCGCGCAGGATGCGGATCAGCATCACCGTCAACATGATCGCGCCCAGGGTCACGTGCGCACCGTGGAAACCGGTGAGCATGAAGAAAGTCGCGCCATAGATACCGGAGCCGAGCGTCAGGCCCAGTTCGGTGTAGGCATGGATGTATTCCTCGACCTGGAACACCAGGAACGCCAAGCCCAGCAGCACGGTCAGCGCCAGCCAGATCTTCAGCGGCTTGCGATGGTTCTTGCGCAGTGCATGGTGGGCGAAGGTCAGGGTGAAGCTGGAGGACACCAGCAGAATGGTGTTGAGCAACGGCAGCCCCCAAGGGCTGATGATGCCTTCCGGCGCCGGGTAGAGTTTGGGGTCCGGGGTGTTGAGCATCGGCCAGGTGTATTCGAAACCGGGCCAGAGCATGTTGGCGATGCCCTTGTCGCCCTCGCCGCCCAACCAGGGGCCGGCCCAGTAGCGGATGTAGAACAGCACGCCGAAGAAGGCGGCGAAGAACATCACCTCGGAGAAGATGAACCAGCTCATGCCCCAACGGAACGAGCGATCCATCTGCGGGCTGTAAAGGCCCTGATGGCTTTCCTTGATCACGTTGCCGAACCAGCCGAACAGCATATAGGCGAGGAACAGACCGCCGATAAAGAAGATCAGCGGGCCGTTGGAGTCGGCCCGGTCGGCCTTCATATCGTTGAACCAGGTACCGACGCCATAAACGCTCAACAGCATGCCGATCGTGGCGATGATCGGCCACTTGCTCTGCGCCGGGACGTAATAGCTTTGGTGATTCTCGTGACTCGACATTGTTGTTCTCCTTATGGCGTCGCCCGGGCAAGGGGCGCCTGTGCCACCGGCGGCTTGCGCGCGGTGATATCGAACAAGGTGTAGGCCAGCGTCAGGTGCCGTACATCCGCCGGCAAATCCCGGTCGACGATGAAACGCACCGGCATTTCGATACGCTCGCCCGGTTGCAGCACCTGCTGGGTAAAGCAAAAGCATTCGGTCTTGTGGAAGTACGCGGCGGCCTTGGAAGGGGCGACGCTGGGAATCGCCTGGGCGGTCATCGGCTTGTCGGTGGGGTTGTACGCCACGAACAACATCTCGTTGCTCGCACCGGGCTTCACCGTCAATTCATCGGCCGTCGGGCGGAACTCCCAGACCATGCCCGCCGAGTTGGTGGCGAGGAACTGCACGCGCACCTGCCGCGATGCGTCCACCGCCTGCTCCCCGGCTTCATAGGCACCCGCGGTTTTACCGTTGATGCCGAAGGCCTGGCACATCACGTCATAGATCGGCACCAGGGCGAAACCGAAGCCGAACATCGCCACCACCACCAGTATCAGGCGGATAACCAGGCGGCGAGTCGACAGGGTTTCGCTCATGGCCGCGCTCCTACTTCACTTCCGGCGGGGTCTGGAAGGTGTGGTAGGGCGCCGGCGAGGGCACTGTCCACTCCAGCCCCTCGGCGCCGTCCCAAGGTTTGGCCGCAGCCGGTTTGCCACCGCGGATGCACTTGATGACGATGAACAGGAAGAGCAATTGGGTCGCGCCGAACATAAAGGCGCCGATGCTCGATACCATATTGAAGTTGGCGAACATCATGTTGTAGTCCGGAATCCGCCGCGGCATACCGGCCAGGCCGACGAAGTGCATCGGGAAGAACGCCAGGTTCATGCCGACGAAGCTCATCCAGAAATGCAGCTTGCCGAGGGTTTCGTCGTACATGTGGCCGGTCCACTTCGGCAGCCAGTAATAGGCCGAGGCGAAGATGCCGAAGATCGCCCCCGGCACCAGCACATAGTGGAAGTGCGCGACCACGAAGTAGGTGTCGTGGTACTGGAAGTCCGCCGGAGCGATGGCCAGCATCAGGCCGGAGAAACCGCCGATGGTGAACAGGATGACGAAAGCCACCGAGAACAGCATCGGCGTCTCGAAGGTCATCGAACCGCGCCACATGGTGCTGGCCCAGTTGAACACCTTCACCCCGGTCGGCACGGCAATCAGCATGGTCGCGTACATGAAGAACAGCTCGCCGGTCAGCGGGATGCCGACGGTGAACATGTGGTGCGCCCAGACGATGAACGAGAGGAAGGCGATGCTCGCGGTGGCGTAGACCATCGAGGTGTAGCCGAACAGCGGCTTACGGGCGAAGGCCGGGATGATCGAGCTGACCGCGCCGAACGCCGGCAGGATCATGATGTACACCTCGGGGTGGCCGAAGAACCAGAACACGTGCTGGAACAGCACCGGGTCGCCGCCGCCGGCCGCACTGAAGAAGCTGGTGCCGAAGTGGATGTCCATCAGCATCATGGTCACGCAACCGGCCAGTACCGGCATCACCGCGATCAACAGGAAGGCGGTGATCAGCCAGGTCCAGACGAACAACGGCATCTTCATCAGGGTCATACCGGGGGCGCGCAGGTTGAGGATGGTGGCGACCACGTTGATCGCCCCCATGATCGAACTGATGCCCATCAGGTGCACGGCGAAGATGAAGAAGGTCACGCTTTCCGGCGCGTAGGTGGTGGACAGCGGGGCGTAGAAGGTCCAACCGAAGTTGGGTCCGCCGCCCTCCATGAACAGGGTGCTGACCAGCATGCTGAATGCCGCCGGGAGCAGCCAGAAACTGAAGTTGTTCATCCGCGGCAGGGCCATGTCCGGCGCCCCGACCATCAGCGGAATCATCCAGTTGGCCAGGCCGACGAACGCCGGCATCACCGCGCCGAACACCATGATCAGGCCATGCATGGTGGTCATCTGGTTGAAGAACTCCGGCTGCACGATCTGCAGGCCCGGTTGGAACAGCTCGGCGCGAATCACCATGGCCATGGTTCCGCCGAGGAGGAACATGGCGAAGCTGAACCACAGGTACATGGTGCCGATGTCTTTGTGGTTGGTGGTCAGTACCCAGCGCATCAGGCCCTTGGCAGGGCCGTGATGATGGTCGTGTCCGGCATGACCATGCGTGTCGATCACTGCACTCATGTCCTTACTCCTGAGCCTTCTTGAACTCGAGAATGTCTTTGGGCGTGACCATGTCACCTACTTTATTGCCCCAGGCATTGCGTTCGTAGGTGATGATCGCGGCGATATCGACTTCCGACAGTTGCTTGCCGAAGGCGGCCATGGAGGTGCCCGGCTTGCCGTTGACCACGATATTGATATGGTCCGCTGCCGGGCCGGTGGCGATGGCGGAGCCCTTGAGTGCCGGGAACATCGGTGGCAGCCCTTCGCCGGTGGGCTGGTGGCAGGCGGCGCAGGAGGTGTTGTAGGCCTTTTCGCCCCGCGCCATCAGCTCGTCCATGCTCCACTCCTTGCTGGTCAGCTCCTTCTCGGCGGCAGCCTGTTGCTTGCGCTCCGCCAGCCAGGAGGCGTAGTCCTCCTTGGATTTGACCTCGACCACCACCGGCATGAAGCCGTGATCCTTGCCGCACAGCTCGGTGCATTGCCCGCGGTAGATGCCGGGCTCGTCGACACGCGTCCAGGATTCGTTGACGAAGCCGGGAATGGCGTCCTTCTTCACCGCCAATGCCGGCACCCACCAGGAGTGGATCACGTCGGCCGAGGTGATCAGGAAGCGCACCTTGGTGCCCGCCGGCACCACCAGCGGCTCGTCGACCTCGAGCAGATAGTGCTCGCCTTTATCGGCCTTGTTGTTGATCTGGTCTTTGGGCGTGGTCAGGTTGCTGAAGAACTCGACATCCTGGCCCAGGTATTTGTAATGCCATTTCCACTGATAGCCGGTGACCTGGATATCCAGTTCGGATTCCGTGTTGTCGTAGATCTCGATCAGGGTTTTCGTCGCCGGAATGGCCATGCCCACCAGAATCGCCAGCGGCACCACCGTCCAGAGAATCTCGACCGTGGTGCTTTCATGGAAATGTGCGGGTTGCTGGCCGGTGGAGCGGCGGTGGACGAGCATCGACCAGAACATGACACCGAATACCAGTACGCCGATAACGACGCAGATCCAGAAGATCGTCATGTGCAAGTCGAAAACTGAGCGGCTGACCTCGGTTACACCGGGCGCCATGTTGACGGTCCAACTGGCATGCGCCGAGCTGAATGCCAACCACAGCAGGAGGCCCATCCAAACTCGTGGATGTCGCGTCATTGCGGGTTCCCCTTATGATTCTTGTTATCCCGCCGGACATGCCAGCGACTTGGGGTTCGACTACTTGAGCAGGCATTGAAAACGCTAGGTTTTTCAACATCTGTGAAAGCTGGCAAGTGTCCAAACTTATCCATGCCGAGGCGCATCCGGTGTTAATCAGGTACTGCCTTTCGAGTTCGAGTATAGACGGGGAGTTTCAGCTGGCAACGCAAAAATGGAAATGAGCAAAGCCATGCAGAGCCTGCGCTAAAGGCCGCGAATGATGCGGGCGGAAGAAATGTCTTAGAACTGTTTATAGCGACACTGCATAACCATGAATTAATTATGACAATAGAATCTTAGGGCTGGCGTTAAGCCAGCTAAGGTTCTCGCCCATGCCCATATTTCAGGAACCGTCATGAATACCTCCGCTTTGCATGAACTGATCCAGCGCGCTCACCTGCACGATGCCAGCAGCGGTGATCTGAAACACCAACTCGAAGCCCACCTCGAGCGCCTGCATCCGTCCATTCGCATCCCGGGCAGCGATGCCCTCGGCGTGCTGAAGCGCTTTATCGTGGCCTATATCGAGCAGGTCCCGGAGGTTCTGGAGGCCGCCAATCAGGTCGCCCGCGAAGCGGGTATCGAGGCATGCATCAAACCGGTATTGACGGTGGCCGAACAATTCTTTTTGCAGCCGCCGTCATTGATGGCCGGGCATGAAGGCCTCGAAGGCCTGCTCGACGAAGCCTACCTGGCGCACCGTCTGGTGGAGGAAATCAACGACCGCTATATCGCCCACCTCGGTCAGCCGCTGATTCCGCTGGATACCACCGTGGCCAACTTGATCGCCCACCAACTGATCGGCGAACCCTTCGCCAATCAGCTGGACGAAGCCGTGCACCATGCCGTCGACGGCATGCTCGACGACGCCAGCTTCGCCCAGGATTCGGTCGCGGCCTATCGCGAGCGCCTGCAGGACCCGCAAACCGAAGCCGCGTGGAAGCGCTGGCCCTGCCTGTCGCGCCAATTGGGCGTGGAGCTGCACTTGGACGAGTCGCGCGAGGCGGTATAAAGAGCTACGAAGGGTCGGGGTGATTCTTCTTCACCCCGCGAATATTCAAGGCCGCCAGACACACCTGCAGCACGATCAAGGCCCAGGCGCCGGCATACCAGCCCCAAATGCTCCAGAGCAGGTTGCTCAGGATAAAACACCAGAACCCGACGATCCGCCGACGCGCGTTCAGCGACGCGATCAACCAGGCGGCGATCACCGTCGCCAGCATCGCCGGCCATTGCAGCCAATCGATCAACTCCACTACGCCCTCCAACCTCCTAACTGCGGTTGCGCACCGTTGGGCGTGTGGATAAACGATTAGTTCAAGCTAACGCTCCGCCAGGCGAACCGTTCGCAGTGTAGCCAGCGCCTTACCAACAACATTCGACCTGCATGCCGAAGTTGGAGCCGGGCTGCGGGTAACCGCCGGATGGCGAACTCTGCGGGGCCGTGCGTTGCGCACGGCGCTGCCCCGGCATTGGCCGTAGGTAACTGGAGGTTCGCGGGGCGGGATCAGCCTCGATGGCGACCGCGGAAGAACTCGATCAGGCCCTGGGTCGAGCCGTCCTCGGCATCGCTGCGCTCGCTGCCGATCATCCGCGAATACACGCCCTGGCCGAGCGCCTTGCCCAACTCGACGCCCCATTGGTCGAAGGCGTTGGTGCCCCAGATCGCGCTCTGCACGAACACCTTGTGCTCGTAGAGCGCGATCAAGGCGCCGAGGCGCCTGGGGCTGACGCGTTCGAGCACCAGAGTGTTGCTCGGCCGGTTGCCGGGGATGACCTTGTGCGGCGCCAGGCGCTGCACCTGATCCTCACTTAGGCCGGCGTCACGCAGCTCGGCTTCGGCCTCCGCGCGGGATTTGCCGAGCATCAGCGCCTGGCTCTGCGACAGGCAGTTGGCGAACAGCCACTGATGGTGGTCGGCGACCGGGTTGTAGCTGCTCACCGGCACGATGAAATCCGCCGGGATCAGCGCCGTGCCCTGGTGCAGCAACTGGTGGTAGGCGTGCTGGCCGTTGCAGCCGACGCCGCCCCAGATCACCGGGCCGGTGGCGGTGGTCGCCGGGCTGCCGTCCTGGCGCACGCACTTGCCGTTGGACTCCATATCCAGCTGCTGCAGGTGCTTGGTGATATTGCGCAGGTAATGGTCGTACGGCAGGATCGCATGGCTCTGCGCGCCCCAGAAGTTGCCGTACCAGATGCCGAGCAAGGCCAGCAGCACCGGCATGTTGCGTTCGAAGGGCGCGCTCTGGAAGTGCTGATCCATGCGGTAGGCGCCGGCGAGCAATTCCTTGAAGTTGCAGATGCCGATCGACATGGCGATCGGCAAACCGATGGCCGACCACAGCGAATAGCGCCCGCCGACCCAATCCCACATCGGCAGGATGTTTTCCTCGCGAATGCCGAACGCCACCGCAGCCGCGGTGTTACTCGATACCGCCATGAAGTGCCGGTGCAATTCGGCTTCCGAACCGCCCTGGGCCAGGTACCAGCCCCGCGCGGCCTGGGCGTTCTTCAGGGTTTCCAGGGTGCCGAAGGTTTTCGACGAGACGATGAACAGGGTGGTTTCCGCGCGCAACTTGGCCACCAGCTCATGGAACGAACTGCCGTCGATATTCGCCAGGTAATGACAGCGCACGCCGCGCTGGGCGAACGGCAGCAGCGCCTCGGAGACCAGCTGCGGGCCGAGGAAGGAACCGCCGATGCCGATATTGACCACGTCGGTGATCGGCTTTTCCGTGTAGCCGCGCCACAAGCCGTGATGCACCTGGCCAACCAGCTCGCCCATGCGGTGCAACACCCGCTGCACCTGCGGCATCACGTCGACGCCATCGACCAAAACCTGATCGCCGAGCGGCCGGCGCAACGCGGTGTGCAACGCCGGGCGCTGCTCCGAGCCATTGACCAGGGCACCGTCGAATAGATCCTCGATCGCCTGGGTCAGCCCCGCCTCCTCGGCCAGGGCAATCAGCAGCTGGCGGGTGCGGGTGTCGATCAGGTTCTTCGAGTAGTCGAGAAACAGCCCGCAGTCGTTCAGGGAAAACTTGGCGAAACGCTGTGGATCCTCGGCGAACGCCTGGCGCAGACTGAAATCGCCGAGCTGTTCGCGGTGCGCGGCGAGCGCCTGCCAGCTGGCCAGGCGGGTGACATCGGTGGAAGAGGCAGAGTGCGGCATAACAGCTCCTGGGGCTGAGGGATCAAAACGCATCGAGTTCGTGCCAGTGCGGCAGGTCGGGGCCGACCCGCGAGCAGGTCAGGGCGGCGGCGCGCACCGCCAGCGCGAGCATGGCGTCGAGTTGTTCGCGGCTGATTGCGGCCAGGCCATGTGGGCTGTCCAGGCCGTGGCGAGCGAGATGGCTGAGCAACGCTGCCTGAAAGGTGTCGCCGGCACCGACGGTGTCGCGGGTCTGCACCGCCACAGCCGGCACCCGCCAGTGGCCATGGGCGCGGCTGTGGACGCTGGCGCCCTGGCCGCCGTGGGTGAGGAACACCAGGTGGCAACGCTGCCCGAGCCAACGCCGGGCCACGGCCTGCGGGTCCTCATCGGGATAGAGCAGGCCCAGGTCCTCTTCGCTGACCTTGACCAGGTGCGCATGGGCGGCGAAAGCCTCGACGCGCCGGCGCCACAGCGCGATATCCGGCTCGACGTTCAGCCGCACGTTGGGGTCGAGGCTGATCAGCCGCCGCCCGCCCTCGCGGCACACCAGTTCGAGCAGGGTGTCGGCAATCGGCGTGACCACCAGCGAGTAAGAGCCGACGTGAATGCCGCGCACCTCTTCGCCCAACTGCGGCAGATGTTCGAGGCGCAGCTGGCGGTCGGCGCAGCCTTCGCCGCGAAACGCATACTGCGGCGAGCCTTGGGCATCGACCCCGACCATGGCCAGGGTGGTCGGCGCGTCGCTGCCGATCAGGTAATCGCCGCACACCCCTTCCTCGGCCAATACCCGGCGCAGGCGGGCGCCGAGGTAGTCGCTGGAAATCCCGCCGAACAGCGCCGACTCACTGCCCAGACGGCGCAAGCCGATGGCCACGTTGAACGGCGAACCGCCGGCAATCGCCTTGTACGCCAGCTCGCTCGTGCGCGCGCCGGGTTCCAGGCTGAAGAAATCGAACAGGGCTTCGCCGCATATCAGATACATGGATGTCTCCAGATCAACAGAAAGGCTTTGTCCCCATTGCGTGCTGCAAGGCGATAAGCCGTGGATTGGATTGGTAGGGGGCGCGTAGCCTGAAGAGCAAGGCGACGAAACCCAACGAGACATGCCAATGCCTGTTGGGCTTCGCTGCGCTCAGCGCCAACCTACCCGCGTGCGCCGCCGCGACTTAGAACCAGGTCTCCATCTGCACGCCGAACTGCCAGAGCCCGCCGGACTGGAAGCCGTCCTGACCGAAGGCGTCGCTGCCGCTGTAGCCGTCCAGTTCCGACGACCAGTCCATCAGACTGGCGTACAGGCGCAGTTCCGGGCGGGTGAAGAAGTCGCCCATGTCCGGCTTGAAGGTCGGCGCCACCGTGAGCTTCCAGAAGTCGCCGTCGACCGCGTTGCGCGCCTGGTAGCCCATGGGATCGAGGTCCATGGTTTGCCAGCTCGCCTCATAGACCATCTCGAAGTTGCTGTTGAATTCCTGGGCCAGGCGCAGGTTCAAGGTCAGCCAGCTGTAGTCGTCGCCGTCGACGTAGCGGTCCTGGCTCTGCTCGGCGAGCAGGCTCGGGGCGATGCGCCAGCCGGCCGCCAGCGGCGTCTGGCCATAGAGCGCCAGGCGTAGCGCGCGGGCATCGTCGAGCAGCTCGCCGTCCGCGCCCAGGTTTTTCACCTCGGCGCCCAAACCCTGGCCATACAGCAGCGCCGTCTTGAAGAAGCCTTCGCGGCCGAAGAAGTCCTTCTGGTGATGGGCCAGCATGGTCTGCACGCCGGAGTCGGCGGGGGTCAGCCCGGCTGCATTGGTGCGGCTGTCGTTCTTCTTCGCGCCTATGGCGTTGACCATCCATTGCCAGCGGTCTTCGGCGAAGAACTGGTTGGCGGTGAGGATGTAGCTTTCCACGTCGGCATCGCCGCCGCTGGCGCTGAAGTCGCCGTAATCGCGGCCCATCAGGGAGAAATTGGAGCGCCAGTTGTCGCCGAGCTGCACGTCATAGATACCGCCGCCGGTGCCGGCGAGGTAGACCACGTCCGAATCCAGCCAGTGGATGTCGAAGGTGTCGCGGTCATAGCGCTTGCCGGCCCACAGGGTGGCGTTCTCTAACACCGGGTTGCCCTTGAAGGCGGCGAGTTCGCTGAGTTCGGCGTAAGCCTGGCGCACGTTGAGGCTGCTTTCTTCGGCGGTCCAGTCGTTGGAGGTTTCCACCCCGTCGGCGATCGATACGGTGAATTTCGAGCGGGTGCCGTTCTGCGCCTGGGCCTCTTTCGACAGGTCGATGCGCATATAGGTGTCGTCTTCGTTGCCGAGCCGGCCGACCGCGCCGCCGACCGAGCCGGCCGGTGTGACATAGGGACCACCACGCCCGCCGCCGAGCCCTTCGCCGACCAGCAGGCCGGAGCGGGCATAGCCGTGGAAGCTGAAACCGTCGCTGAGGTTACTGGTGTTTTTGCTCGTATCCTGCTGCTGTTCCAGGGCCGCTTCGACCTGCGCCAGGCGCGCGTCCAGCGCCGGAGAAGAGGCGGGCAGAGCGGCACCGCTTTTCAGCCGTTGCAGTTCCAGAGCGGTCGCCTGGGCTTGTTGTTCGGCGGCGGATGCACGGCGCTCGGCGGCGCTGGCTCTGGCCTCCAGTGCTGCCAGTCGTTCTTCCAGACTCAACGGCGTGGCGGCCTGGGCCAGAGGGGTGAGTGCGCAAATGCCGAGCAGGCTGGCGGTCAGCCATAGTGATCTGTGCTGCATAGGTGAAGTCCTCTTTTGTTTTTATTCTTGCGAGCCAACCGCGGGCCTTGGCCCATCAGTCGGGAAAACCTTGAAAAGTGGGTGTACATCTCAAGGTGCGCTGTTATATTAGCGATGTTAACGTTATCTTCAACAAAAATAAAAATTAAGCGAGGTTTTATGAAACAGCTGAAATCGCTTCTTCCAACAGCGTTGTTAGCGCTCTGCAGCAGCCTGCCAGCCCTGGCCAGCGCGGCCGATCTGACTATTTCCTGCGGCGCCGTGGGCGCCGAATTGCAGCTGTGCAAGGAGGGTGTCGAAGCCTGGTCGAAACAGACCGGACACAGCGTCGAGGTGGTGTCGACGCCTAATTCGGCGACCGAGCGCTTGTCCTTCTATCAACAGATTCTCAGTGCCCAATCCGCCGACATCGACATCATCCAGATCGATGTGGTCTGGCCGGGCATGCTCGCCAATCACCTGCTCGACCTGCGCGAAGTGCTGCCGGCCAACGCCACCCAGGGCTATTTCCAGACGCAGCTGGATAACGCCACCGTCGATGGCCGGCTGGTGAGCATGCCCTGGTTCACCGACTCGGGCCTGCTCTACTACCGCAAGGACCTGCTGGAAAAGCACGGCAAGCCGGTGCCGCAAACCTGGGACGAACTGACCGCCACCGCGCGCGCGATCCAGCAGGCCGAGCGCGATGCCGGCAACGCCAACCTCTGGGGCTATGTGTTCCAGGGCCGCGCCTACGAAGGCCTGACCTGTAACGCCCTGGAGTGGATCGGCAGCCAGCCCGGCGGCGGCTTGATCGATGCCCAGGGCACTATCCAGGTCGACAGCCCGGCCACGCGCACGGCTTTGAGCCTGGCGAAAAGCTGGGTGGGCGACATCTCCCCGCCTGGCGTGCTGAATTACACCGAGGAAGAAGGCCGCGGCGTGTTCCAGTCCGGCAATGCACTGTTCATGCGCAACTGGCCCTACGCCTGGGCCCTGGTGCAGAGCCCGGACAGCGCGATCAAGGACCAGGTCAGCATCGCCCCGCTGCCCAAGGGCGGCGAGAACGGCACGCACGCTTCGACCCTCGGCGGCTGGGGCTTGTCGGTGTCGCGTTACAGCGCTGAACCCAAGCTCGCCGGCGAACTGGTGGCCTACCTGACCAGCGCCCAGCAACAGAAGCATCGGGCCCTGGTCGGCGCTTACAACCCGGTGATCGAATCGCTCTACGAAGACCCGGAACTGCTCGCCGCCATGCCGTACTACAGCCAACTGCGCACTATTCTCGATGCAGGCGTGATGCGCCCCGCGGCGATCACCGCCGACCGCTATCCACGGGTTTCCAACGCGCTGTTCGACCGCGTACACGGCGTGCTTTCCGGCGAGGCCGACGTCGACCAGGCGGTGACCGAGCTGGGCAGCGACCTCAAGCGCATCAAGCGCCGCAACTGGTAATAGCCAAGGAACCGCGATGACCACTTCTATCTCCCGGGCCCAGCCGTTTTACGACGAGCCCCTGCCGATCAAGGAAACGCCCGTGCAGCGCCGACGCATTCGCGCAGCCTGGCTGTTCCTCACGCCGATGCTGCTGTGCCTGCTGCTGGTGGCCGGTTGGCCGCTGCTGCGCACCTTCTGGTTCAGCCTGACCGACACCAGCCTGAGCGACGCCGGCGCCGGCGCGTTCGTCGGCCTGAGCAATTACCTGTCGCACGATGGCGAGGGCTGGTCGGGCATCCTGGTCGATCCGCTGTGGTGGCAGGCCGTGCGTAATACCCTGCACTTCACCGCGGTGTCGGTGAGCCTGGAGATTACGATCGGCCTGGCGGTGGCCTTGTTGCTCAATGTGCCGTTCACCGGTCGGGCGCTGGTACGGGCGATGATCCTGATCCCCTGGGCGATTCCCACCATCGTCTCGGCGAAAATCTGGGCGTGGATGCTCAACGACCAGTTCGGCATCCTCAATCACCTGATGCTCGGCCTCGGCCTGATAGACGCACCCCTGGCCTGGACCGCCGACGCCAACCTGTCGATGTGGGCGGTGATCATGGTCGATGTGTGGAAGACCGTGCCCTTCGTCGCGCTGCTGATGCTGGCCGCCCTGCAGATGCTGCCGGGCGACTGCTACGAGGCCGCCAGGGTCGATGGCGTGCACCCGCTCAAGGTGTTCTGGCGGGTCACCCTGCCACTGTTGATGCCGGCGCTGCTGGTGGCGGCGATCTTCCGCATCCTCGATTCGCTGCGGGTGTTCGACGTCATCTATGTGCTGACCTCGAACTCCTCTTCGACCATGAGCATGTCGATCTACGCCCGCCAGCAACTGGTGGAGTTCCAGGACGTCGGCTACGGCAGCGCCGCCTCGACCCTGCTGTTTTTGATAGTCGCGGTGATCGCCGTGCTCTACCTCTACCTCGGCCGCCGGCAAATGGAGGTGCGCTGATGAACCTGCGCCTACTGAAAAAAACCCTGCTGCGCCTGGGCTTCGCCTGCGCCATCGGCGTGCTGCTGTTGTATGCGGTCTTCCCGTTCTACTACGCCGTATTGACCTCGCTGAAACCCTCCAGCGCCTTGTTCCAGGTGAGCTACTGGATCGATAAGCCGGACTTCTCCAATTACGCCGCAGTGCTGCAGCAGGCGTCGTTTCTGCAAGCCATCGGTAACTCGGTGTTCGTCGCCATCAGCGTGGTGGCGCTGGCGCTGTTCCTCAGCCTGACCGCCGCCTATGCCCTGGGCCGGGTCAAGTTCCGTGGCCGCGGCACTGTCCTGCTGCTGGTGCTGGGGGTGTCGATGTTCCCCCAGGTCGCGGTGCTCTCCGGGCTGTTCGAGGTGATCCGCGCCCTGGGCCTGTACAACAGCGCCTGGGCGCTGATCCTCAGCTACACCATCTTCACCCTGCCGTTCACCGTCTGGGTGCTGACCACCTTTATCGGCCAACTGCCCGGCGAGCTGGAGGAGGCGGCGATCATGGACGGCGCCTCGCCCTGGGTGGCGCTGACCCGGGTGCTGCTGCCGTTGCTCTGGCCGGCGCTGGTGACCACCGGCCTGCTGGCGTTCATCGCGGCCTGGAACGAGTTCCTCTTCGCCCTGACCTTCACCCTGACCGACGCCCAGCGCACGGTGCCGGTGGCGATCGCGCTGATCTCGGGCGGCAGCCAGCACGAGCTGCCCTGGGGCCTGCTGATGGCCGCCTCGGTGATGGTCACCGTGCCCCTGGTGCTGCTGGTGCTGGTGTTCCAGCGGCGCATCGTCTCCGGCCTCACCACCGGCGCGCTCAAGGGCTGAACCCACAAGAACAAGGAATCACAGCATGAGCAAGTTGCAACTCGACAATGTGAACAAGCAACTGGGCGGCCTGCGCATCCTGCGCGACATCAGCCTGGAGATCGCCAGCGGCGAATTCGTGGTGTTCGTCGGCCCCTCGGGCTGCGGCAAGTCGACCCTGCTGCGGCTGATCGCCGGGCTGGAGTCGATCTGTGCCGGCGACCTGTTGATCGACGGGCGCCGGGTCAACGACCTGGAACCGCGCGAGCGCGGGGTCGGCATGGTGTTCCAGTCCTATGCGCTGTACCCGCACATGAGCGTCTACGACAACATCGGTTTCGGCCTCAAGCTGGCCAAGACCGACAAGCGCAGCCTGCGCGAGCGGGTGCTGGAAACCGCGCGGGTGCTGCAGTTGGACAAGCTGTTACAGCGCAAGCCAAAGGAACTCTCCGGCGGCCAGCGCCAGCGCGTGGCCATGGGCCGGGCGATGGCCCGCGAGCCGGACATCCTGCTGTTCGACGAGCCGCTGTCCAACCTCGACGCGGCTCTGCGCGTGCAGATGCGCAACGAGATCGCCCGGCTGCACGCCAACCTGGGCACCACCATGATCTACGTGACCCACGACCAGGTCGAGGCGATGACCCTGGCCGACAAGATAGTCGTGCTCAATGCCGGGCGCATCGAACAGGTCGGCTCGCCGCGGGAACTCTACGAGCGCCCGGTAAGCCGTTTCGTCGCCGGTTTTCTCGGCTCGCCACGGATGAACTTCCTGCCGGTGCAACTGCTCGCGCCGGGCTCGCACAGTGCGGTCGCGACGCCGGCCCTTGGCCAGCTGTCGGCCCTGCCGTTCGACAGCCGCGCACTGGCGGCCGGCAGCCAACTGACCCTGGGTATCCGCCCCGAGCACCTGAGCCTGCAGAAGGCGCAAGGCAGCGCCGGCTTGTGCGTGGTCGGCGTCGAGTACCTGGGCTGCGAAACCTATGTGCATCTGGATGTCGGCCAGGACGAGCCGCTGATCTGCCGCTGCGCGGCGAATGCCGATTGGCGTCACGGCGAGCGCGCCGAGCTGCGCCCGGATCTCGGCAACCTGCATCTGTTCGATGCCGACGGCAAGGCCCTGCCGTGCCAACCTCTGGCAACCGTCAGCAACCCAGCCGGCGCCTTGCGCCAAGGCTGCGCATAACCTTTTTCACACTTCTGCGAGCGATTCCATGCCTGTTTTTCCCGACCTCGCCCAGCCCCGGCTGAGCGAGGGCAGCGCCCCTCTCACGCCCGATTTTCGGCCCGGCTACCATCTCGCCCCCCCAGCCGGCTGGATGAACGACCCAAATGGCGTGGTGTATTTTCGCGGCGAATACCACGTGTTCTATCAACACCACCCGTTCGATGCGAGCTGGGGACCGATGTACTGGGGACACGCCAAGAGCCGCGACCTGGTGCATTGGCAGCACCTGCCCATCGCCCTGGCACCGGGCGACGAGTTCGACCGGCATGGCTGTTTTTCCGGCAGCGCCGTGGTCTGCGGCGACAGCCTGGCGCTGCTCTACACCGGCCACACCTGGCTCGGCGAGGTCGGCGACGAGCGCGCCATCCGCCAGGTCCAGTGCCTGGCCACCAGCGACGACGGCGTGCATTTCGTTAAACAGGGGGCGGTTATCGAGGTCGCCCCGGACGCCGCGATCATGCATTTTCGCGACCCCAAGGTCTGGCGCGACGGCGAGCACTGGTACCTGGTCGCCGGCGCGCGCCTGGGCGATACGCCGCTGCTGCCGTTGTACCGCTCCAGCGATCTGCGCATCTGGGAATTCCTCGCCTATGCCAGCCGCGGCGGCGCGGGCGACGGCTATATGTGGGAATGCCCGGACCTGTTCCGCCTCGGCGGCCAGGACGTGCTGCTGTACTCCCCTCAAGGCATGCAGCCCGAGGGCTTCGCGCGGCTGAACAAGTTCCACACCGGCTACCGGGTCGGCCGGCTCGACAGCGATTGGCGCTTCGAGGGCGGGCCCTTTATCGAGCTGGATAACGGCCACGACTTCTATGCCGCGCAGACCCTGCTGGCCGCCGACGGCCGGCGTCTGCTCTGGGCCTGGCTGGACATGTGGGACAGCCCGATGCCGAGCAAGGCCCAGCACTGGTGCGGCATGCTCGGTGTGCCGCGGGAATTGCAGCTGCATGGGGATCGCCTGCACAGCTACCCCGCGCGTGAGCTGGCGGCGTTGCGGCGGCAACCCTTGTTGGCGGACGGTCCGCTCTGCTGGGAGGGTTCAGGCATGCAGCCGCTTGCCAGGTTGAGCGGCGATATGCTGGAAATCGAGCTGCAACTGGATCTGCTCGACTGCCGCGACGGCCGTCTGGGCATCGCCTTGCGCTGCAGCGCCGATGGCCAGGAACACACCCTGCTCTACTACGACGCCCAGTTGCAGCGCCTGGTGCTCGACCGCAGTCGCTCGGGCGCAGGGGTCGACGGCCAGCGCAGCGTGGCGCTGAGGCCCAGTCAGGAGCCGTTGCTGTTGCGGATATTCCTCGACCGCTCCTCCATCGAGGTCTTCGCCGCCGACGGCAGCTTCAGCCTTAGCAGCCGCATCTATCCACAGCCGGACAGCCTGGGGCTGAAGCTGTTCGGCGCCGGCGGCGGGCGGGTAACGGTGCGCCAGGCCTGGCAGCTGTCCAGCGGCTGGGTCTGATAGGCGGCAGCAATGGGTAGGGT
>NZ_CAMPHV010000041.1 GCF_946886105.1 uncultured Pseudomonas sp.
GGCAGCAGGTTTTGATCCTGCCATGCGTTGGTTCGAATCCAGCCGCCCCTGCCATTTTCTATACTCATCCAGGTATACCCTCAGCCGGCAGGTACTGCGCGTGTCCAAGATGATGGTCTTTACGGGGAACGCTAACCCCGATCTGGCGCGACGTATCGTACGTCAGCTGCACATCCCCCTCGGCGATGCCTCTGTCGGTAAGTTCTCCGACGGCGAAATCATGATTGAAATCAACGAAAACGTCCGCGGTAAAGACGTTTTCCTGATTCAGCCGACGTGCGCGCCAACCAATGACAACCTGATGGAACTGGTGGTGATGGCCGACGCCTTCCGCCGCTCCTCAGCGACTCGAATCACTGCTGTTATCCCCTACTTCGGCTATGCCCGCCAGGATCGCCGTCCGCGTTCCGCCCGCGTGGCAATCAGCGCCAAAGTGGTGGCCGACATGCTGACCGTAGTAGGCATCGACCGGGTTCTCACCGTCGACCTGCACGCGGATCAGATTCAGGGTTTCTTCGATATCCCGGTAGATAACATCTACGGCTCCCCAGTACTGGTGGACGATATCGAAGATCAACGTTTCGACAACTTGATGATCGTCTCCCCGGACATCGGCGGTGTGGTGCGTGCGCGTGCCGTGGCCAAGTCCCTGGGTGTGGACCTGGCGATCATCGACAAGCGTCGCGAGAAAGCCAACCAGTCCGAAGTGATGCATATCATCGGTGACGTGGAAGGCCGTACCTGCATCCTGGTCGACGACATGGTGGATACCGCCGGCACCCTGTGCCATGCGGCCAAAGCGCTGAAAGAACACGGCGCCGCCAAGGTCTTCGCCTACTGCACCCACCCGGTGCTGTCGGGTCGCGCGATCGAGAACATCGAAAATTCCATGCTCGACGAGCTGGTGGTGACCAACACCATCCCGCTGTCCGCCGCTGCGCAATCCTGTTCGCGTATTCGCCAACTGGATATCGCTCCGGTAGTCGCTGAAGCGGTGCGCCGCATCAGCAACGAAGAATCGATCAGTGCGATGTTCCGCTAAGCGGGCGTCAAACTGAACGCAACTGCCCGGCTCTTTATAGCCGGGCCTATTACCCAACCGTCCGATCGCTGGTCGCAAGCGTGAAGGACGGTTTGGTTATTTTGGAGAAGTGAAATGACTGTTGAATTTGCCCTGAATGCCGAAGTGCGTTCCGACCTGGGGAAAGGTGCGAGCCGCCGCCTGCGTCGTAACGTCGCCATGGTTCCTGCCGTGATCTACGGTGGCGAGAAAGCCCCGCAATCGATCAGCCTGCTGGCCAAAGATTTCGCCAAGCTGCTGGAAAACGAAGCGGCTTTCAGCCACGTTCTGACCCTGAACGTAGCCGGTAGCAACGAAAGCGTTCTGATCAAGGCGCTGCAGCGCCACCCGGCCAAAGGCTACGTCCTGCACGCCGACTTCATCCGCGTCGTTGCCGGCCAGAAGCTGAGCGCTCACGTTCCCCTGCACTTCATCAACCAGGAAACTTCGGTTGGCGTGAAGCAGCAAGGCGGCGAAGTGTCCCACACCCTGGCCGAAGTCGAAGTTTCCTGCCTGCCGAAAGACCTGCCGGAATTCATCGAAGTCGACATGGCTAAAGTCGAGCTGGGCCAGATCGTTCACCTGGCTGACCTCAAGCTGCCGAAAGGCGTCGAGCTGGTTGCACTGGCTCACGGCAACGACCTGGCAGTGGCCAACATCCACGCCTCGCGCGTTGCTAAAGACGTAGAAGGCGAAGGCGCTGCCGAGTAATACTCGCACCGCCGGAAAACAGCCCAGGCGCATCGCGCGACTGGGCTTTTCCACAAAAGGGCTCCTGTCATGACTGCCGTACAACTGATCGTTGGCCTGGGTAACCCCGGCCCCGAATACGACCAGACCCGGCATAATGCGGGGGCTCTTTTCGTTGAGCGCCTGGCTGATAGCCAGCGCATCAACCTGAGTCTCGACAAAAAGTATTTCGGCCTGGTAGGCAAATTCAGCCACCAGGGACGCGATGTTCGTCTATTGATCCCCACCACCTTTATGAACCGCAGCGGCCAGTCCGTCGCGGCATTGGCGAATTTCTTCCGCATCCCGGCGGACGCCATTCTGGTGGCCCACGACGAACTCGATATGCCGCCAGGCGTCGCCAAACTCAAACAGGGTGGCGGGCACGGCGGGCATAACGGGCTGCGCGACATCATCGCCCAGCTCGGCAATCAGAATAATTTTTACCGCCTGCGGCTTGGCATCGGCCATCCCGGGCACAGCAGCATGGTTTCCAACTTCGTCCTCGGCCGCGCCCCACGTGGCGAACAGGAACTGCTGGATACCAGCATCGACTTCGCCCTCGGCGTACTGCCGGAAATCCTCGCCGGGGATTGGAGCAAAGCGATGCACAAGCTGCACAGCCAGAAAGCCTCCTCTTAACTCTTTACCGCCATTTCGCGCGAGGGACACACCATGGGATTCAACTGCGGCATCGTCGGCCTGCCCAACGTCGGCAAGTCCACCCTGTTCAACGCCCTCACCAAATCCGGTATCGCCGCGGAGAACTTCCCCTTCTGCACCATCGAGCCGAACAGCGGCATCGTGCCGATGCCCGACCCGCGCCTGCAGGCCCTGGCCGAGATCGTCAAGCCCGAGCGGGTATTGCCGACCACCATGGAGTTCGTCGACATCGCCGGCCTGGTCGAAGGCGCCTCCAAGGGTGAAGGCCTGGGCAACAAATTCCTGGCCAATATCCGCGAAACCGATGCCATCGCCCATGTGGTGCGCTGCTTCCAGGACGACAACGTGATCCACGTGGCCAACAGCGTCGACCCCAAGCGCGATATCGAGATCATCGACCTCGAGCTGATCTTCGCCGACCTCGACAGTTGCGAGAAGCAACTGCAGAAAGTCACCCGTAACGCCAAAGGCGGCGATAAGGACGCGGTTGCGCAAAAAGCCCTGCTGGAGAAGCTGATCCCGCACTTCACCGAAGGCAAGCCCGCGCGCACCCTGCTCAAGACCCTGGGCGACGACGAGAAGCAACTGGTTCGTGGCTTCCACCTGCTGACCAGCAAGCCGGTGATGTACATTGCCAACGTCGCCGAGGACGGTTTCGAGAACAACCCGCTGCTCGACGTGGTGCAGGCCATTGCCGACGCCGAAGGCGCTCCCGTGGTGCCGGTATGCAACAAGATCGAAGCGGAAATCGCCGAGCTGGATGACGGCGAAGAGAAGGACATGTTCCTCGAAGCCCTGGGCCTGGAAGAGCCCGGCCTCAACCGCGTGATCCGCGCCGGCTACGAGCTGCTCAACCTGCAGACCTACTTCACCGCCGGGGTCAAGGAAGTCCGCGCCTGGACCGTCAAGGTCGGCGCCACCGCGCCCCAGGCCGCCGCCGTGATCCACACCGACTTCGAAAAGGGCTTTATCCGCGCCGAAGTCATCGCCTACAACGACTTCATCCAATACAAAGGCGAAGCCGGCACCAAAGAAGCCGGCAAATGGCGCCTGGAAGGCAAGGAATATATCGTCAAGGATGGCGACGTCATGCACTTCCGCTTCAACGTCTAAGCGTTACCGGCTCCAAACAAAAGCCCCGCTTCGCGGGGCTTTTGCGTTTCTGGGGAGTAACGAAGTCGATGCGCCCCGCCCCCTGAAGCCCAAGGGCGCTTTGCCGCCTCGCGCCAACCCAGGCGGCTTGCGTAGCCTGGATAAACCTTGGCGCAATCCGGGAGCTACGTCCTCACCGACTCAGAGGCTGTGAACGAGCGCCGTAGCGAGACCGTCTCCAGGCGTGCACGTAGCGCAACGTCAGCAGCGGGCGCTTGGAGGCGGTCGCAGTAGGCGAGAGTTTTTTCACAACCTCTCAGAGCTTGCCCGCCTGCCACTCCGCTTCGCGATTGGCCAGGGCTTGGGCAATATCGTCGAGTTGGTCGGAGCCCAGTTCTTCCGGCAATGGGTCGAGACCGACGCTGGCGAACAACTGGCCGTAGGCATTGCGCAAGTCGGCATAGGCCAGGTCGCGGCGCAGGTTGGCTTGCAGCAGGTTCAATTCGCCCTGAATCAACTCGAGCTCGCCGATGCCCTGGGCCTTGTGACGGTTGCGCAGCTGCTCGGCGATCTGTTGATCGAGGGCCGCCAATTGCTTGCTGGTGGTGAATTGACGGCTAGCCTCCTGGAAGTTGGCATTGGCCACATACAGCTGCGCCAATATGGCCATCGACATCGCCTGCCGGCGCATCGCCACCACATCTTCGCTGGCCTTGGCCACATCGATGGCGGCGGGTGCCGAAAGTACGTTGAACAGGTTCCAGGTAACCTTCACGCCATAGTCCGCCCAACTCTGGTTAACCAGGAAGGAGTTGCTGTCGTAATGCCCACCCAGGGAAAACTCCAACCCCGGTAGCATGCGCAGCATGGCTTTGCGGGTTTCCGCAGCGCCTATACGGGCCTGATAATCCTGTTCGCGCAATTCGGGACGGTTGATCAACGCTTCCTGCTCGAGTACCGCCATGTCCATCCCGAGTGTCGGCATCGGGTAATCGGCGGATGCTTCCGCCAACTCGAACTGCGTGCCCATGGGCAGGTTGATCAGCGCCGCCAATTCGGTCTTGGCCAGGGACAAGGCGCGCCGCTGTTGCTCCAGCTGACGGGTCGCCTCGATCAAGGCACGCTGGTAGCCGAGGGACTGCACCGGGTCGCCGATGCGTTGCTCGCTCATCCGCAGGCTGTTCTGCCGCGCCTGATCGACCCGCGCCATCTGCTGATCGATCTGGGTCAGCAGACGGTCGGCGGCCATCGCCCGCCAATAAGCCGAACGCACATCCTGAATGATGGTGTGCAGCACTTTGCGCCGGCGCTCTTGCACGATCAGGCGCTGATCGCCCTGCTGCTGCGCGCTGACATAGCTGACACCGAAGTCGAGCACGTTCCACACCATGGTCAGGTCGGCCACCTCGCGGTCGCGGTCCTGCGAGGTCGAGGGTTCCAGGGACTGGGTGCCGGTTCGGATACTGCGACTGCTGGAGGCGCTGACGTTATTCCGCCCGGCATAGCCGGCGTCCAACGCCATGCGCGGCAGCATGTCGAGGCGGGACAAGTCTACTTGGCGTTGAGCCATGGCCTCCTCCATGACCTTCAAGCGTGCTTCCAGGTTGTACTTGACCGCGCGCGCCATCGCCTGGTGCAAGGTCAAAGGCGCGCTCAACGGCTCCTGCCCGCTGAACATAGTGGCGAGATCGCTCTGTACCCGCTGCTCGCTGGCGGCCCGCTCGATCGGCTGACTGGTCACCGCACAGCCCCCCACGGCTGCCGCAAGCATGCTGACAGCCAATACTCTGTAGTGTTTATTCATCCTTGTACCGCCCCCTAGTCGCGGCTTGTGCTCTTATTGTCGGTTCGCTCAGGCCACTGGCGCCTTATCGGCCCACTCGCCAAAGGCCTTGGCCAATTGATCTATCTGCTGCAGTTCGTTGTTTCGTAGCGTATCCAGTTGCTGCCCCAGTGTGGGAGCACCGAAGAAACCTAGCCCCTCTTCCTCGCCCTCCCCTATACCGTCGCCATCACCGCCGAAGATGTCCACGGCTCCATCCAGTGGCACCAGCGCATCGAACATCGAAGACAGCGTGCTGCTACCGAACACGCCGCCATCGCCACCCCCGAAACCGAGGAAGCCGACACCTGAGCCATCACCATATGAACTGTTGAATACCTGGGCCAGGAAACTCGGCGCCAATGCCTGGTCTTGCAGGAAGATATTGCCAAGCGGCGGTATACCTCCGCCCAAGCCCGGGACCTCGAACAATGGAGGCGGCACCAGCGGCGGCAACAGCGCTGGCGGCGGTGGCGTGGAGATCGGTGGCAAAGGCGGTGGAGGAGCGATGACCGGCGGTGGCGTCGGCGTAACGCGGAACTCCGGATCGCCACCATCCAGTGGCGCCCTGATCTGCACCCCGGCGGTGCTCGGTACGCCGGTCAACGCCAGATTGGCATCGTTGCCGAGGTTATCGCGCAGAGACCCGCCATTGGTCTGCAGCGAAGCATTGACGGCAATGCCGGTCATGTCGACCTGACCGGACTGCACGGTATAGCGGAACGTCAAGGTGTTACTGCCCGAGCCCGCCACATAGTTGGCGAAAGCCGTGCCGCCGACATCCAGACCGATAGCGATACGTGGAGTGCCGCCGCTGGTATCGACCGTCACCGCATCGTCGAAGGTCACGCTGAATTCCAATACCTGCCCGGCGATGTATACGGCGTTCGCCGGTACCGTGACCGAGGCCACGGCTGGGCCGGTGTTGTCCAGGGTATAGGCCTCGCCATTGAGGCCAGCGGCCAGGTTGTTGCCCGCCTGATCGCTGATGCCGGTTCCCGAAGCATTCAGATCGAGCCGCAGAGTGCCGTCGCCGGTGATCGAGCTGACGGTCACTTCATAAGTCTGAGCATCGATCTGCACGACCGATTGCACGACACCGGCGGCGGTGCCCGTGCCGACCAGACCGAAGTCCGCACTATCGACGCCGAAAACCGCTTCGCTGAAGGTCAGGGTGAAGCGTACCGAATCGGCGGATGTCGGCGTGGTATCGATCCGCACCAAGCCGCTGGCGCTCGGCGCCGTGGTGTCGACCACGACCCCGCTGGTTGCACCGACAGCATTCAGCGTCAGATTCAGATCGTTACCGGCTGCGTCGCGAGTAGTACCGCCATTGAGGTCCAAGCTAGCGCCAATGGCGATGCCGTCGGTATCGGTATCGCCGGCCTGCACGCTGTACTGGAACACCAACGCACTGCTGCCGCTACCGGAGACATAACTGGCATAACGGGTCACGCCGCCGATATCCAAAGCCAGGCGCGGGATACCGCCACTGCTGTCGACCAGGATCGCCTCGCTGGCATTGACCGTGAAACTCAGCACATCGCCGACGTTATAGGCGGCGCTTGCCGGTACGCTGACCGAGGCCACCACCGGCACCACGGCGTCCACCAGCACGGCGCTGGTGGCGCCGACACTATTGAGTGTGGTGTTGGCGTCGTTGCCCACTGCATCGCGCAGGGTGCCGCCATTCAGCGCGATGCTGCCACCGACACTGATGCCATTGCTGTCGAGCTGGCCACTGCTAACCGTGAGACGGAAGACCAGCGCGCTGCTGCCGGAACCGGACAGGTAATCGGCGAAGACCGTACCGCCGGTATCCAGGGTGACCGCGATACGCGGCGTGCCGCCTGAGCTGTCGACTGTGACCGCTTCGCTGAAATTGACGGTGAAATCGAGATTCTGCCCGGCCACGTAGGTGCCGTTAGCCGGCACCGACACCGAACTCACGCTCGGTGCCACACCATCGATGACCAGATCGTGCTGGCCGGCAATGGAGTCGGCGCCGCCGAGGGTCGGCAGGGTGAGGATGGCATCGTCGCTGGTGGCGCTGCGAATGGTCGCGCCATTCAGGGCCAGGGCGCCAGTGGACTGATAATCGAGATCGGCACTGAGATCGCCGGCCTGCACCGTGTAGCTGAACGTCAGGGTATCGCTGCCGGAACCAGAGACGTAGCTGGCGGCACGGTCGGTCAAGCCGGTTTCCAGCAGCAGGCTCGGGACACCGCCCGTGGTATCGACGGTCACCGCTTGGTCGAAGCTGACCGTTACGCTGATGACATCGCCCACCTTGTAGCCGCCGTCCGGGTTGGTCACGTTGACCGCGGTGACTTCCGGATTGATGCTGTTGACGGTAATGGCAATGGTATCGGTGTCGGTCTGAGTGCCACCGCTGCCGTTCAGCCCCAGGTCGCTGCTGGTGATCTGCAGGCTGGCCGCGCCGTTGTAGCCGGGCGTGGACGAGAAGAGCAGACCGTTCAGGCCATTGTTGATATCGGTAATGCTGCCTTCGAAGGTCATGCTGCCGTCGTTGGCCCCGCTGCCGACGATAAAGCTCAAACCTGTGGTACCGGACAGCGTGATCAGACCATTGCTCGCGGTCAGCGTGACCCGCACGGTGCCGCCGCCCGCATCCACATCGCTGATGGATATCAGGTTGCTGTTGCCGCTGCTGAAGATCAGCGAAGCGTCCTGATCGACCGCCTGGGCACTGGGCACAGTATTGACCGGGGCATCGTTCACCGCCGTCACCACCAAGGTGACGGTGTCGCTATCGGTGAGGTTGCCACCGCTGCCGGTATTGCCGTTGTCGGCGATACCAACGGTTAGTACCACGTTACTGGTCGCGTTCAATGCGGTCTGGAAGCTGAGCCCACTGGCGGCGATAAAGCTGTTGATATCGGCGACGCTGCCAGACAGGGTCAGGCTACCGGTACCCGACCCGCTCACGCTGACCCCGGAACCGCTGGTAGCGCTCAGCGTACCCGAGGCCACCGAGAAGGTTGCGTCCACTGAACCACTGCCTGCATCCACATCGGCGAAGCTGATACCGGTCAAGGCCGTGCTGACGTCCTCGTCGATATTGATCGAGACCGGTGTGGTGACGACGGGCGCGTCATTGACGGCGCTCACCTGCAAGGTGGTGGTATCGCTGTCGGTCTGCGCACCGCCGCTGCCGGTATTGCCGCCGTCATCGATCGCCACGGTCAGCGTCACGTCCGCCGTGGCGTTGGCCGCGGTGGTGAAGGTCAGATTGCTACCGGCAATGAAGACATTGATATTGGCCACGGTGCCGGTCAGGGTCAACGCCGAGCTGGTGCCACCAACTGTCACCCCGCCGCCGCTGGTAGCCGCCAGCGCGCCCGAAGCGACAGACAGAGTAGCGGTAACGCTGCTGCCGCCGGCGTCCACATCGCTGAAGGAAATACCGGTCAAAGCACTGGCGATGTCTTCGCTGACGCCGATGTTGGCCGGCACGCTCACCACCGGCGCATCGTTGACCGCCGTAACGCTCAAGGTAACGGTGGTGGAGTCGGCTTCAGACGAGCCGGTGCCGCTAATGCCCGGGTCGGTGCCGGTGTTACCGCCATCGTCGATTTCGACCGTCAGGGTGACATCGCCGGTGGCATTGGCGGCCGTGGTGAAGCTCACGCCGCTGGCGGCGATAAAAGCGTTGATATCGGCAATCGAGCCGCTCAGGGTCAGGCTGGCGGTACCGCTACCTGCGACAGTCACACCGCCGCCGCTGGTGGCAGCAAGGCTGCCCGAGCCGACTGAGAGCATAGCGGTCACAGTGCCGCTGGCGGCATCCGCATCGGCGAAGCTGATACCCGTCAGTGCGGTGGCCACATCCTCGGTGACGCTGATGGAGCCTGGTGCGGTGATGACCGGCGCATCGTTGACGCTGGTCACCGCGACTGTGGCGGCTATCGATACCGCGGTGCTGTCCACACCGCCATTGCTGGTGCCGCCGTTGTCAGTGATGCTGGTGAGCGTCACCACGCGGCTGGTGGTGTCGGGCGCTTCGCTCGCGTTGCGGTAGCCCATGCCGTCGACAACGGACTGAGCCGTCGCAGTGCTCAAGCCGCCGGCCACGCTCAGGGTGATGGTGGCGGTACTGCCGGTCACGCTGACGCTGTAATCGATGGCGTTGCCGCCCGTGGTGGTGCCGCTGGTGCCGTTGGTCAGTGCGATGTCGGTGCCGTCGACACTGAATATCTCGCTGGCGCCATCCGCCAGGTTGCTGACCGTCAGAGTCAGGCCGGTGATGGTCTGGCCCGCTTCGATGGTACCGATGCTCACGCCGCTGAACAGATCGACCGCGGTGGCGTTCTCGGTATAGGTCGGGGTGCCCCCGGTGGCCGTGAGCGTCGGCGCATCGTTCACTCCAGTGACGCTGACCGCAATATCGGCATTGCTGCTGGTGCCGCCGTCGCCATCGTTGACGGTCACACGAACCGTGCGGCTGCTGGTGCTCGGGTCGGTGACGTTGCTATTGGCGTAAGTGAGGTTGCGCACCAGCGCCTGCACGGCGGCCGGTGTGGCGTTCGCGTTCAGGGTAATCACCAGGTCGTTGCTACCGCTGCCGCCGGCGAACGTGCCGATCAATACGCCGCCGTAGCTGACGTTGCTACCCGATACACCGATCTGGCCGATGCCGCTGCCCTCGTTGCGAATCGCCAGTAGATCCTCGCCGTCCACCCGATTGGTGACGATGGCCACGGTGACGTTGCCGCCGTCGAAATCGGCGGAATCGCTGTCGGAGACGGTCGCATCACTGCCAGAGTCCAGCAGCGTCGCGCTGCCGCCCTCGGTATGGTCCACGCTGTCGCCGTTCAGGTTGCCGACCACAGGCGCGTCATTGATCGGTGCGGTCAGGGTGACGTCGTTGCCGGTACCACCGATGTAGCTGGCGGTGAGTTGGGTTGAGTTGCCGCCCGCGGCGAAGCTGCCGCCCTCCGCGATGCCGGTGAAGGTGCCGGTGACCGCATCGGCCGCGTCGTTGACGATGATGGTGTAGCTGTCGCCGTTGCCTGGCGTATAGCCGTGGGTAGCCGACAGGGTGGCGCCGCTGACATCGACCGCGCCGTTGACGATCACCTGGTCGTATTGGGTACCGGCGGTGGTGCCGTTGATTTCCACCGTCAGGGTACTGCCTGCGGCCATCGTCAGGTCGCCATTGATGGTCAAGGTGCCCGCACTGTTACCGGGCGAAAGGGTGCCACCACTGTCTACCGTGACGTTGCTGGAGATGCTGCCGCTGCCGCCCAGCGTGGCGCCGGACGCCACGGTCGCAGCCGAGGTGGCGGACAAGGCGCCATTGACCAGCAAGCTACCGGCATTGACGCTGGTGGCACCGGTATAGCTGTCGGTGCCACTGAGGGTCAGCGCGGCGGCGCCGGTCTTGGTCAGCCCGCCCGCGCCGGTGATATTGCCGGAGAGGGTGGCATTGGCCGTGGTATTGACGCTGGCGGTGCCGCCGCTAAGGGTGACGGCGTTGTCGATGGTGGTGGCGCCGGTCACGGCCAGCGTGCTGCCGTTGGCCAGGGTCAGCGCGCCGCTGCCGAGATTGCTGTCGCTGCCGACGCTCAGGGTGCCGGCGCTGACGGTGGTGGTGCCCGAGTAGGTGTTGGTGGCGGACAGGGTGAGCGTCGAGGCGCCCGCCTTGGTCAGGTTGTTGGCGCCACTGATGACGCCGGACAGGGAGGCGTTGGCCGAGTTGCTGACGGTGGCACTACCGGCCAGAGCGATAGCGTTGTCGATGGTGGTGGCGCCCGTCACCTCCAGCGTGGTGCCGCTGGCCAGGGTCAGCGCGCCGCTGCCGAGGTTGCTGTCGCTGGCGACGCTCAGGGTGCCGGCGGAGACAGTGGTGGTGCCCGAGTAGGTGTTGCTGGCGGACAGGGTGAGCGTCGAAGCCCCCGTCTTGGTCAGATTGCTGGCGCCGCTGATGATGCCGGACAGGATGGCGTTGGTCGAAGCGCTCACGGTGGCGTCGCCGGACAGGGTAATGCCATTGTCGATATTGGTCGCACCGGTCAAGGCCAGCGTGCTGCCGCTGGCCAGTGTCAGCCCGCCGTTATTCAGGTGGCTATCGCTGGCCACAGACAGGGTGCCGGCGCTGACGCTGATGCCGCCGGACAGGCTGGTCGAGTTGCCGCCATTGGACAGCGTCAGCGTGCCTGCATCGGTTTTATTCAGATTGAATGCACCATCCAACGCACCGCTAAGGGTGAAAGTGCTGCCAGTGGCGGCGCTGACGTTGGCATCGGCGGCCAAGCTGATAGCGCCACTCAAGCTGCTGGTGCCGCTGATCAGGTGCAGCGCGCCGTAGTCCACGGCGCTGACGGTCTTGCCAGTGCCGCTGATGGTGAAGGCTTCGCCGATGCTCAGTCCGCCCGCCACGCGCACGGTGGCGCCGGAGTTCACGGTGGTAGCGCCCGCCGTGGTTCCCAAGGCGTTGTTATGGTTGGCGATCAAGGTGCCAGCCGAGACATTGGTGGCGCCGGTGTAGGTGTTGTTGCCATCGAGTTGCAGCACGGCCGCCGCCGTTTTGGTCAGGCTGCCGCTACCCGATATGACGCCGGACAAGGTGAGGGTGGTGGCGCCACCGCCGCCACCGACATTGAAAGTGCCGCCGCCAGCGCCCAGCACGATGGCGTTATCGATGGTGAAGGCGCTTACGCTGTTGGTCAGCGTGCCGCCATCGAGCGTCAGCGTGCCGGACGACAGATGATCGTCGTTGCTAATGCTCAGCGTGCCCGCTGTCACGCTGATGCCGCCGGACATGCCGCTTTCATTGCTGGTGCTGCTCAACGCCAGCGTGCCGGCACCCGCCTTGGTCAGCGAACCGGTACCCGCCAACGCACTGGCGATGGTGACCGTGCCGGTGGAGTTGGTGAAATTCAGGGTGGTGCCGCCACCCAGGGTGATGGTGCTGCCCGAAAAGGTCAGGCCGTTGGCGGAATCGCCGTTGATGGTCAGACTCTCGTTGATCGCCAGCGCACCGGCCAGGGTCATCGAACTATTGAAACTGCTGCTGAAGATCAGCGTCTGGCTACCGGTGGCATCAGCGGCGGCAATTGCTACAGCTTCACTGAAACTCACACCATTGGTGATATCAATGAAGGCTGTGTCGGTAGTATTGGTGACATAGATGGTATCGCTGGTGACGGTGACATTCGCGACAGTCGCGGTACCCCCATCACCATCGGTGAGGGTAAAACTCACGGTGGCATCGCCTGCTGGTGTGTCATTGCGGTAGGTAATCCGCTGGGCAACTTCATCGACCAATGCACTGGTTGCTATAGTGCCGCTGCTGGTAAAGGTGATGGCCAATACCCCATTGGCATTAGTAAACGTAGCAAAAACAGCACCGCCGCCACTGAGTTGCAGGTTGCCACCATTAACCTCAAAAGACGCGCCTGAGGTATTGAAGCCAAAAGCATCGGAGGTAATTGCAGTGCCTGAGCGTTGTACAGTAAGAGTTGCATCTGCCCAGTCACCGTTACCTGCATTGAGCGTATCCAGCTCTGTGTCAGCCAGATTCGCATTGCTGCCGGAATCCAGGGATACGGTGTTGCCAACACCAGCCCAGGCCACACTATCGCCGTTGAGATTGGTGGTGGTGGGAGCGGCGTTTGCAGACCAGTTAGGGTCCGTGGTGCCCCCTGTTGTGACAAAGGTTTCGCTACCAGTATTGGTGCCGCTGCCGGCAGAACCTGCAGCCTGGCCGTTCTGGCTACCGCCACCGTCACCGCCGTCACCATAATTATTCGAGCTGGTGATGCTGGTGTTGTTGTAGTAAAGGGTGCCTTTATTCCAGACTCCACCAATACCTACACCGCCATTTGCGGCCGCTTCGTCTTCACTGCTGCCGCCGCCGCCGCCGCCAGCCCCCAAATTATTGGTGATAGTGGAATCGGACATGTAGACAGTTGCACTACTACCGATATAGATGCCGCCTACCGCATTACCGCCGCGCCCACCGCCATTACCGTAAGAGGCGCCTGCACCTGCGCCACCGCCACCGATAAAGCCGGTACCCGCACTACCCGCAGTGCCACCACTACCGCCAGCGGCAAAACCACCTGCGGCACTACCTCCGGCGCCACCACTGGTACTGCCGCCTTTACCCGCTTGGGCAAGAGTGTTGTAAATGCCTCCGTTCCCGCCAGTGCCGCCGCCGCCGCTCCCACCGGGATAGCCTGGACCGTAGGCACCACCACTACCGCCACCTTTGCCGCTAAATCCCCCACCGCCACCGCCACCGTAGCCATAACCACTACCCCCCCCATTTCCACCTCCGCCAGCCGCTTTGTTGCCGGTAATGGACGAGTTTTTGATGGTCAGTGTACCGCCAGTGATATTAATGCCTCCCCCTAATGCATCCCCACCAGGCAAGTTGTTATAGGCGCCGCCGTTGCCGTAAACCAGACCGTTGGTGATCACCAGCCCGTCCAGGGTCACGGTGCCGGCGGTCATGCTGAAGACGCGGCTGTTGTGGTTGGCATCGATGGTGACATCGGCGGTGCCGTTGTTATCCAGGTCGCCGTCAATTGTCAGGTTTTTGTTGAGCGCCAGCTGCCCGCTGGTCAGGGTAACGGTCATGCCTGCGTTGAACGTGATGGTGTCACCCGATATCGCCGCACCGATGGCGTTGCGCAGGGAGCCCGCTCCGGTATCTGCGTTAGTCGTGACGGTGATCGTGGCGAGATCATGCAGGTATGATGCTTGCGAAGTAGAAGCCAGGCTCGTTGTCGATTCGATAGTCCCGGTCGTAATTTCCAGATTCCAATCACCACGGCTACCTGTGCGGTCATCGGATGCAGCTAAATCACGCCCGGTTAATTCGGCCAGAGAATTCACAAACGCCAAACCTTGCTCACCCTTGGCGGTATTACACGCAAACAGCAATATATCGCCGCCTTCGTTAATGCTTGCGCCTACTTGTGCGAGTGAATCTGTGTAATTGGCCAGTGTGTCATTGGAGAGATAGCTGGTGCCTAACCATAAATCGCCTGCATTACCGTGGGCGATAATCTGGATGGCGTCTTTGGCATCGTGCTGGCTTAAGTAATCGGCAATTTGTTGAACGCCATCCTTGGTTGAGTCCAGATAGACCACATCGGTGCCAGGGGCCACCCCCTGTAGAAGCTTATCGGCATCGACGACACGAGCATCGACGAAGACGACCGTGTTCTTGTTTTCGGCTGAGGTAGGCGTTGCAGCCGGCATCGCCTCCTGGGATGTCGAGTCACCGGTCGGCTGATTCTCCGCAACCGGTGCAGCGTCATGGGTTGTGGCGGCCACCGCGCCATCGAACATCATGCGGGGTTCGAGCGCACTGATCAGCGGCTGCGGGCGCGACAGCTGATTGGCCGGCGCCGACTCGGGCAACTGAGAGCTCTTACTTACATCTGCCTGCTTGGATTTACCCCACCACATGATTCTGTCCCTCGAAATAATGCTGCCGTGACCACACCCTTTAGCAGGCTGTTGAAAAACTACCTGTTAGCCGGTCAAGCGTTCTCGCTATTGATGCTCTGGGCTTCCCGGGAGGCCCTGATTACGTTGGCTTCGCTGCTGCGCGGGTCCCGCCAGAAATCGAGCCCCGCGTATTGTTCGAACAGGTCGGGCGGCAGGATGGTGCGACGCGCCTCGACTTTCACCTTGGGCCGCACCTTGTGCAGCCCTTTCAAGCCGAGCGCCTGGTCGAATTCGGGTGCGTCGTACTCGATATGCTCGAAGTCATGCTCAAACCAGGGTTCGCCAAGGAAATCGTAGACCAGGCGCAGCACTTTCTCAGGTGTCGCCGCCAGCAGGTCGTACTCCACCAGCAGCAATGACTTGGCGTGTTCGCCGTAATAAGCATCCTTCAATGCTGCCCAGGCAAAGCCGACCAATCTGTTGCGCTGGGCCAGGGTATCCACCCGGCTATAGACGGTATTGCGCTCGACATCGTCGCCGAACAGCTTGGTGTTCTCGTAGGGGTTGGCGCGATAGAGCCGTTCGATACTGTCCATCACCCAGGCGACATTACGCACGCAGGCGATCACCTTGGCCTGCGGGAACAGATCCATGAGCGCGGGCAGCTTGGCGCACCATTGCCGGTTGGTGTCGAAGACGATGTCTTTATCGATCTGTTCGGCGTAGTAGTTGCTGAACAATCCGGTCAGCAACCGCTTGCGCTGCACCTGAGTGATCACGGGGCCGAACTCGCTACCGGCGCTGAACTGGTTGAGCATCCCCGAGAACAGCGAACCGACCGGGCTGGTCATGCCCGCATGGAAACGCGGGTTCTGCCGCAGCAAGGCGGCCAACAGCGTAGAACCTGAGCGGGGCAAACCCGAAATGAAGTGATACGTCGGCACTACCTGCTCTCTTTTTTAATTCCATTAATCGCCTAATCGTAGACGCGCTATTTGATTCTTACCAGCGCACAGAGATAAGTTCCGTCTCGGGCAAAATAAACCGCCTGCGAGCTCCTATTCCCCCACAGAAAAACCAGCCAACCACTCTCCCAGCACGAGATTTTTTGCTATGCCAATGGATGGACCGCTCACGCCCCCCGACCGTCAACAACGCGAAGCACGCCATGGCCATCGCGGCGTCGCGATCCTGCTGACCGGATTGCCCGCGGCCGGCAAGTCCACGCTGGCCCACGCCCTGGAAGCGCGGCTTTTCGATCTCGGCGGCGAGTGCCTGGTACTCGATGGCGACCGGCTGCGCGCGGGGCTCAATCGCGACCTGGGTTTCAGCGAAAACGAGCGCGAAGAAAACCTGCGGCGTGCGGCCGAAATAGCCGCCCTGCTGGTAGACGCCGGCGTCGTGGTTGCGATGGCGATGATCGCCCCGCTGGCCAGGCATCGGCAGCTATTGGCCGAACGATTGGGCGCGGATTACCGCGAGGTCTGGTGCCGCGCTACGCTGCACAACTGCGAGCGCCGCGACCCCAAGGGCCACTACGCCCTGGCCAGGGCCGGCAAACTTGCCAGTTTCACCGGGGTTTCCGCCCCTTACGAGCCACCACAGGACCCGGCCCTGATACTCGACTGCGACACCTGCAGCGTGGTGGATAACGTCGAGCGGCTGCTGCAGTGGATGAGCGCCGAAGGGCTGCTCGGCGCGCTGATGCAGAATTCCCGATAGCGCCACCCAGTCGCCGTTCCTCAGGCATCCTGCATCCGCCCAGGTAGACCTGAGAACGCAGCGGCGAAGCCCGACGCGCGCCCAACAGGCCGCCCTGTCGCCCCAGCGGCTTTGCCTGGCAATAGGCAATTTAGATATAGGCGAACATTTACTTCCGGAACTTTTCGACTACAACTTTCCGAGCGGCGCTTCAGTATGCCCACCAAGAGGTCCGCTGAAGATGCCGCCCCCCTGATGCGGGTCGACCATCCAAGAACCAGGAGTAAGATTCATGGAAGTATTTATCGGCACTATCCAACCCTTCGCCTTCAACTTCGCCCCACGTGGCTGGGCGCTGTGCAACGGTCAGATCATGTCCATCGCCCAGAACAGTGCGATGTTCTCGCTGCTGGGCACCACCTATGGCGGCAACGGCCAAACCACCTTCGGCCTGCCCAACCTGCAGGGGCGCATGCCCATCGGCATGGGCCAAGGACCGGGGTTGCCGCTCTATAACATCGGCGAGGCCGCCGGCTCGCCATCGACGGTGCTGACCAGCAACCAGATGCCTACGCACACCCACGCCGTGCAGGTACAAGTGGGAAGCGCGCCATCCAACCCCACCGTCGCCCCCAGCGCGACCAATCAGTTTCTCGCCGCCTCCAATGCGGGGGGCCAGCTAGCCGCGGCCATCTGGTCGGATGCATTGTCCTCGCCGGTCAACATGGGTGGTGCACAGGCCGGTTTAGCCGGCGGCAACCAGCCCATGGATATCATGAACCCCTACCTGGCACTGAATTTCAGCATCGCCATTCTGGGCATATTCCCTTCGCGCAACTAAACAGGCCAAGCCAACTCGCCTCCACGTTATTCGGGCGGCGCTTCGCACCGCCCACTACTCCCGAACGCCTGAAGGAACAAAAAGATGCTGAATCTCATCAGCGCGGAGCATTTTCGCCAACTGCAGGGCCAAGTCTGTGAGTTCGCCACCGATACGGGTGAAAAACTGTTGCTCCGGGTGGACTCGGTCAACCTGAAACCCAACGCCCGCATGCCCAGCGCCGCGGCGGACACGCGCATGCCGTTCTCGGTCGGGCTGACCGCCGTGCAACCGACCGGCTTCATGGACGGCGGCTGCACGATGGAACTACCGCAACTGGGCCAGGTATCGCACTTGATGGTGTTGCGTGAAGCGGCGCTGGATCGCGACCCCAAGCAGCACTATTTCCAGATCCTGTTCAGCTGAACGCAAGCGTGGGATACCACACCAGACGGTCGGCCACCGGCTGGGTTTCCTCGACACGGAAGCCCAGCTCCAGATAGAACCGCCTGGCCTCCACGTTATTGCGCCACACCACTACTGCGACCGGGCTGGCGACTTGTTGCGCGGCGCGCTGCACGCCCTGCAGAACGATCTTGCCGTAACCTCGTCCGCGCACGGCGGGAATCAGTGCGAGATAGATCAGGCGCACCTCGTTATGGCCAAAATCGACCGTCACGGCGCCAATCGCCGAGCCGGCTTTCTCGACGATCAAATGCATTGCATTGGGGTATTGGTTGCCCATCCCCGCCTGCTGCACCTGATATTGGTTGGCGACCACGGTATCGATCAGCTCGGCGTCGCCATCGATCCATTGCAGATCCGCCCGGCTCGATTGATACAGCCCTTGCAGAAAAGGCTCGTCGCTCGGCGCGGCCGGGCGCATGCCGATGCCGTCCGCCAGGGATGAAAAATTGCTCATGCAACACTCCTTATGATGAACAGCGCCTGTTAATTCAGTTGCTGCAAACGCAGCCTTTGCAAATCTCGATACGGCGCCTCAGCCCAGCGGCTGACCGCTTCGCGCAGCGCTGTAGAAGCCCCATCGCGCTTACGCTGGGCATCCGCGGCAAAGGCCTGCTCCGGCCGTTTGGCGTTCTGCCCACTGCCGGCCAGGGCCGTCGCGACCTGCACGGCATCGAGCCCGAACAGGGTATGCAAGCGGTCGCTCAGCGCCATGGGCAGCTCGCTGTAGTTGAGCAGCAGGCCGCCGTACTGCCGGTGGTGTTCGATCGCCACCTGCAACAGGCGGCCAAGGCGACGGGCAATGAATTCCTCGCGCGGCGTCGGCGACTCGTCCGCCAGGTTCAGCGGCGACTCGCCGAGCAGGCCCGGCACCATATGCATGCCGGGCTGCTGCAGATGCGAAGCGGCTATTTCCAGCGGATCGCGGTAAAGAAACAACCAGGGCGTGTCGGGAAAACAGCGGCGTAACAGCGGCAGCTCATAGAGATTCCAGGCATCCAGCTTGACCACCAGGCGGGACGCCCGACCGTCGCGGCACTGGCCCAGCGCCGAGAGCATGGCGTCAATCGCGGCGGCCTGCTCGGCACCATGCAATGGACTGTCATAGTGCGCGCGCAACAGCTGGTCCAGTGGCGGAGGTTCGGACAGCACGATATGGCTGTCGAGCCGCGCCAGCATCTGCGCCAGCAAGGTCGAGCCGCAGCGCGAGGCGTGAAAGATAAACGCACTGGGCACCAGACCGGGGCTGGCGGCCCGCCAGTCGAGCAGCGTGGTCAGCGGCGTATCGCGGCGAAATGCCTGGTTGAACGGCAACCGCAGAGCCAGATCCACCTCGTCGCGGTAGAACGGCTGAGTCAAACGCTGCTCGCCGAACCAGCACCAGTCGACGCGCCATTCGCCGTCGCGCAGCCAAGTTCTGATCGGCAGCCAGCCGTGCATTTCTTCATTTACCGGCCGTTCACGGACCATCAGGCTCGCCATAGCGCACTCCAGTCGCTCTTCCCCTGGCGCATCGCAGCGCGAACTTCCGCCGCGGAAAACTCCAGCCCCAGCTCCTGGCCCATCTGCAGCACTGTCTCGATAAAGCTCCCGGCGTCGGTCAGCGTGCGCAAGCGCTGCGCCAGGCCGAGATCCTGCGCAACGTACTGGCGCAAGCGCTCGAACGCCTGGATCGCGGCACTGCCCTGCAGCACCGGAGTCGTCGCTTGCCCCTCGGCAATTGCCTGCAACAGCCACTCTTGCGGCAAACAATCGAGCACCAGATGCACGCGCGGCAAGCTGCTGGGGTTGCTCACCCGGTGCGGCCGGGAAAGATCGAGAAACCAGCACTCGCCCGGCTGCATCGGCACCTGCAAACCGTCCAGCAGAAACTCGACGCCCGGCGGACCGAGCAACGGGAGATGTAACCGCAGGTCGCTGCCCGGCTGGCCCAGATCATGGTCGCAATGCTCATGGATAGTCGAGCCCGGCCCCAGGCGCAGCAAGCGCGCACTGCGTAGCGAGTTCCGGAAGGCGGCGAGCAATTGCTGCCAGGCCGGCTCGTCCTGCCACCAGGCACTATGACGAGGCGCACCGAACCCGGGGGCGAGCGGCAGCGGAGCATCTTCTGGCGAAATCAACGCCACCCCGCTCCAGTCCCCCTGGTAATAAGCGCTATTGAAATGACTTTGCCAGGCCTCGGCCGGTATCCGCTGCAACGCTTCGAGCAGCGGCGGCAGATCGCAGCCCAGGGGCAGACGCGAGTAGACAGGTAGTGGACCAGACTGCATGGAACCCTTCCTTGCTCCAAATTTTGTGTGATAACCGCACGCCTGACGGGCTGAGTGAAAACGTAGCGAGCGAAGGTTAGGCAAGGCAAAAGCAGGCGAGGAAGCGGACTGGGCTCGCACGCGAGTTTACGAGCTGTAAATGAGCATTACTCGCTCCGTTCGCCCTACGGGCCGCGCTGAAGCGCGTTAGCCGCAAGCGGCTTGCCGAGACTGTTTTTAACGCCGCATAACCGAGCGTAGTAGTTTTCACATAGCCCGTTTAAAAGCCGCTTTCCCTCACCCCCAATGCCGCCACCCGACGCCAAGTGGCGCCCAGGATGGACTCGCCCTTGCCTTGCAACACCACCACGCCCATTTGCGGCTGGCGCAGCACCTGCAGTTCATGCCGGGGCACCAGGCGTACGCCATACTGGCCCTGCTCGGGCTCGGCGCGCTGCTGCGCATCGCGGCGCACGGCGATGGGACCGCCCTGATCCGAGGCCAGCGCCGGTTGATCGAGATAGACGGAACCGGTCACATCCACCTCAGTCAGTTGCACCGGCAAGCCCGTCGACCAAGGGTCGGCACTGGCGATGAACAGCCCCTGCGCACCGGTCTCGATGCGCCAGAGCGACTCTTCGGCGAGATAACCGCGCAAACGCGCCTGCTGCTCGATCACCCGTAGCAGCGGCTGTTGCGGCGATAACCAGCGGCCAGCCGCCAGATCCGCCGGCAGGTCGCGCACCACGCCGTCGTGAGGCGCGCGCAGCTGCAAGCGCTCGCGCTGCGCGGCCAGGCCACGGTATTCGGCCACCGCTTCGGCCAGGTTCTGTTCGAGGATGGCGCTGTCCGCCACCGTCTCGCTGCGCCCAGCCTGACGCCGCAACTGCAATTGCAGGATGTCGATCTCGCTGCGCACGATCAGCTGGCGCGAATCCAGATCGGGCGACTCCAGCTCGAGCAGCAGGTCGCCGCTGCGCACCACCTGGCCGTTGCTCGCATGCAGCTGTTTCAGCCGCGCCGCCAGTGGCGCATGCAACGCACTAACGCGGTTCGCCTCCAACATCGCCGGCACTTCCACGGCACTGCGCCAGGGCACCAGCAACACCGCCAGCAAGCCAAGCAGCGCGCCGCCGACCAACAAGGCGCGCGCCGGTTGCGCCTGCGCGCGGCGCTGCCACCACTCCTTCAACTCGCGCCAGATCGGCAGGCCGATAAACCAGGCCAGTTCCACCAGCATCAGGAACACGCCCAGCAGCTTGAAGAACATGTAGTACACCGCCACGGCGATGCCGATGAACAAGGCCGCACGCCATAACCAGGCGCCATATCCCCACACCAGCAGCTTGCGCCGCAAAGCCGGCGGCCAGGGCTCCGGCGCCGCCTCGCCGTAACGGAATAGCGCCTCGCGCATGCGCCAACGGCACAGCGCAAAGGCCCGCGCCTGCAAGTTCTCCACTTCCCAGAAGTCGCTGAGCAGGAAGTAGCCGTCGAAGCGCATAAAAGGGTTGAGGTTGATCACCACGGTGGTGATCCAGGTAGCGCTGGCCAGCATAAAGGCGGCGCTGCGCAGCGGCCCATCCGGCAACAGCGACCAGGCCAGCAGCGCAACGCAGGCCAGCAGCAATTCGGCCAGCACACCACCGGCACCGATCAGCAACCGCGAACGCCGATCATTGACCCGCCAGGCATCGCTGACATCGGTATAGAACAGCGGGAACAGCACCATAAATGCCAGGCCCATGCTCTGCACCCGGCACCCGGCGCGCTTGGCCATATAGGCATGGCCGAATTCATGACAGAGCTTGGCGAACGTCAGCGCTATGCCGAATGCCAGCGCCCCGCCCAGACTGAACAGATGGGGAAAGGTGGCGATAAACCGCTGCCAGTCGCGCGCCACCAGAAACACCCCGAAGGCCAGCAACACCGGCAGACCATAGCGCAACAGGCCGGGGCCATAGCGCCTGAGCCAGGGCCAGGTGCGATCAAGAAAGGCATCCGGCCGCCACAGCGGGATGCGGAAGAACAGGTACTGGTGCAGCAGAGCCTTCCAGAAGCCCTGCCGTTGCGACGCCGCCTTGGTCGCGAAGCTGCCGCGCTGCTCGGCATCCTGGGCGACGATCAGATCATGACCGCGCAGAAAACGCAGCATCTCCTCCACATCCGCCTCCCCGAGGGGTTGCCCGGGCTCCGCATTGGCGGCGCGCAACACCTGCCCGGCATCGCCCGCCGCCCAATGGCGCAACAGACGCATGGCTGCGACACCGAGCTTGAAGTAACGCCCGCGCAAGGGGTCGGCCAAGGTCCATTGCGGCGCACCATCCCGCGCCGGCGCGGCGGCGGACAACTGCAGATCGGGGCGTAGCGCCGGCAAGCGCATCTACAGCCCCACCGTCTGACGCAGCGCCGCCAGCGGCCGGCGCAACAAATAGAGCGCCAAGGGGCCACGCTCGCCATAAAGCTTGGCGGTGCCGCGCAGACCAATGCGCGGCGGCGCTTGGTCGAATTCGGCATCCAGCCGATAGGCCAACTGGCCGCCGGCAACGGTTTGCGCCTCATAGGCCAGGCGCTGCAACCGAGCGCTATGCCGGTGTAAAGGATCGCTATCGAGAAACAGCGCCACTTCGCCGCCCGGCTCGAAGGCCAGCACATCGGCCACCGCCAGATCGATGCGCAGCTCCGCCTGCCCCGGATCGGCCACCACCATCAGGCGCTCGCCGGTCTGCACCGGCAAACCGGTCCAACGCTGAGCATCGGCGAACACCGCAATGCCATCGCGCTCGGCTTTGACCTCGGTACGCGCCAGCAACTCGCGGGCGTAGTCGCGCTCGGCGCGCTTCTGCGCCACGCGAGCGGTGAACAGGTCGATGCGCGCGCCCGACTCGGCATCGCTGAACGCCCGTTGAGCATTGGCGCGCAGCTCGGCCTCGGCGACCTGCAAACTGCGCTCGGCGACATCCGCCTGCGCCTTGATGCTGGTAGCGTCGAAACGCACCAGCACATCGCCCTTTTTCACATTCTGATTGGGCTTGACCAGAAACTCGGCGATCACTCCATCCAGCGGCGCGGCCACCACCTGACCATCGAGCGGCACCACCTCGGCCGGCGCCAATACCGACTGACGCACCGGCAGCAACAACAGCGCCAGCAACGCCGCCACCGCGACGGCCACCTTGCGCCGCGGCCAACGCAACCGCCAGGGTTTGCGCGGCTGCAGCGCTTGCCATGCATGGCTGTAACAATCGCCGAGCTGCTCCAACAGGGCCTGCTCGGCACTGCTCCAAGGCTGCTCGCGGGCGATCCATAAACCGCCGTAAGGGTTTTGCTGGCGATCGAGCAATGGCAGCCAGAACACCGCGCCCGTCGACAGGCTTTGCCAATCGGCCTGGATCTGCGCGCCAAACGAGTCGGCGGTCACCACCTGGGGCTTATCCAGACGCTTCTGCGCGAGCAACTGGCCGGCGGCGTTCTCGACAAAGGCGACAAAAGGCGCATGGGCTTCGACCACGCTGATACCGGTCAACGCGCGTACCCGCCCGGCGATCAGCAACGCCGCATGGCGATAGCCGAACAGCATCTGGGCATCGTTGACCAGGGCATAGGCCAGGCTGTCGATATCGCGAGCCGCGCGGGCCTGGCGTTCGAGGCCGAGAAACTGAGCAAAAAGCCGTTCGGAAGGATTTTGCTGAGCGGCGCTCATGGCATGCCCTCGAACTGCGCGGTGCCGCTCATCCCGGCCAGCAAACCCTTGGCGTCCGCCGGCAGCGTGGCGATCAACAACAGCGTCTGACTGCCCTCATCGATGCGCGCGCCCAGGCGTTTGACCTCAGCCTGCAACGGTTGGCCGGTTTCATCGGGCACGAAGGTGAAATGCTGGCCGGGCTTGAGCGTGGCCAGCCAGCGCGAAGGCACCAGCAGATGGATTTCCAGGGTACGGTTATCCACCACTTCCAGGATCGGCGTGCCGGTGGCCACGCTTTCATGGGGCTGAACGCGGCGCTGCACCACCTGGCCGTCGAACGGCGCGGTGACGCTGCAACGTTTGACCTGCACGCGATACACCTGCGCCTCGGCCTCGGCTTGCGCACGCCGCGCCTCGGCCAGATTGACCTCGAAACGACCGACCGAATTCAACGCCGCCAATTGCTTCTTGTGCGCCAGCTCCTCGCGCGCCGCCCGCGCCGCAGCCTGCACCGCATTGAGCTGGGCCTGGTAGGCGCCACAGTCGAAACGCACCAGCACTTCGTCCTTGCGAAAATGCTGGCCCTCGGCAAACGGCATCTCGGTGATCCTTCCTGCCAACTCGCTGGCCAGCACCGCCTGATCGCGGGCGCGCAACACCCCACGCGCCTGACGCTCGGAAGCGGCGGCCTGGGTATCGATATCGGTAGATAAGAGGGGATCTTCGGCCCGCAATGGCGTGGCACACACCAGCACGACCAGCATCAACATCGAACGGCAATCACGTGTTGGCTTACGCCGCATAGTGCACTCCTTGCGTAATAGTCGCAGCAGTCTAAGCCAGAAGCATGCTCGGGGAAATCGCCGGAAGCACACCAGACGCTAGCGTCGCAGCGCCTTGTAGGAACCAGCTTGCCGGCGATACTCCGCCCGGCTGGCGGCACGGCCCGCCCCAAGCCCGGCAGCGCGCCACGCCCCCAAACCGCGCCCCGCTAAGCAATTGAAAGTTAGTAAAAATTATCGCCCCAAGGCTTGACAGCCCCTGCCCCTGCGCGGAAAATGCGCGCCACTCGGCTACGTAGCTCAGCTGGTTAGAGCATAGCATTCATAATGCTGGGGTCCGGGGTTCAAGTCCCTGCGTAGCCACCAAACAAAACAAGGGTTTAGCGAAAGCTAAGCCCTTTTTTGTTGTCTGCGATCTGTCCCATCAAAGATCCCGAATACTCTTCTGCACTCGAATACTGGCTATCCGAGCAAAGTTCCAGCCGAGCACAGCCAACCGGCCGGCCTCGGAGCCACTCAGGAAGCACACTGCCGAAGGATTGAGTCGCGAAAAGGCTTACCGCTTCTTCGCCTGCTCGTACACCGCACTGCGCTCACGTTTGCCGACTGCGAGCACCAGCACGACGACACGACCCTCCTCTACCCGGTAGACCAGCCGATAGCCTGATGCGCGCAGCTTGATCTTGTAGTAGTCCTTGAGGCCATGCAGTTTGTCCGCTGGCACATGCGGCATGGCCAGGCGCTCAGCAAGCTTCTTGGTGAATTGCTTGCGAAGATTTTCGCCAAGGGCTTTCCACTCCTTCTTGGCTGCATCATCGAACTCAAGGACGTACTCAGACCGCATCATCATCCTCGAATACGAGGTCGTCACCTACGATCTGGGCACGGACTCTTGGCTCACCGGCGTCAAGCCGGGCCTTGGCCAGTTGCGCCAGCTCCAGATCGTCCAGGCGCTCCACCATCGCTTCGAACACTTCGGCCGGAACCATGTATCCCATGACCCGGTTGTGGTTGAGTACGGCGACTGGCGAGCCGTTGGCACCGCTGAGTACGGCGGAGGGGTTTTTCTTCAACTCGGATACACTGACGGCCATATCAGCCAAGACGCTTTGCATGATAAAGACTCCTTTATGGGTCTTTATTTTGGTCTAATTTCGCCAGAGCGGCAAGCAGGCTCACGCCATTACGCAACCCCAGCAGCCGGCACCGTGTATGCCTAACTCAACCTATTGCACTCCCTTTCCCAAACCCCTGCCTTTGTCGCTAAAGTGTCGCTCATCCACCCCGACGCGCCCGCAAGGATTGCCATGCCGACGTTAAACCGCAGTGATGCCCAGCAGCGCGCCGACGATATCGGCGTATTCAACCGTGAGCTTGCGCGCCTTGAGGCGGAGCAGGTGTTGCAGTTGAGCGAACCGCAGCGCGCCAGCCTGCATCGTCATCAGCAGCAGTTGCTGCAGGGTTATCTCGCCGCTGGCGTTGGCGGCCAGTGTGTTCTTTCTCTTCTATCAGTTCTGGGGGCTGTTCGGTGAGGTCAGTCAGGTGGCGATTCTGCTCGCGGCCAGCGTCTCGTCGTTCTGCCTGGCGCTTTGGGTGCAGGGCCGCGACAGTTCGGGTTATTTCAGCAAGCTGGCGGCGTTGGTAGCCTTCACGTGTTTTGTGTTGAACATCGTGATGCTCGGGCAGATATTCAATATCACCCCTTCCGACAAGGCCCTGCTGCCCTGGGCGGCTTATGCGCTGTTGCTGGCCTATGTTTGCGGTGCGCGGGTGTTGTTGGCCGCCGGCATCCTCTGCCTGCTGGCCTTTATCGCCGCACGTGTGGGCACCTGGGACGGGATCTATTGGCTCGGTTTTGGGCAGCGCCCGGAGAACTTTTTCCCTGCGGCGTTGCTGATTTTCGCCGTGCCGCTATTGATCGACCAGCGTCGCTTCGATGGTTTCAGTGTGATCTACCGGGTGTTCGGCCTGCTGGCGTTGTTTCTGCCCATGCTGGTGCTGGCGCACTGGGGTGCGGGTAGTTATTTCGATTACCCGAGAGGCCGTATCGAAGCCGCTTACCAACTGCTCGGCTTTGGCGTTGCGGCGGCGGTCATCTGGCTCGGCGTGCGCCGCGACTGGCCGGATGTGGTGAATACCGGGCTGACCTTCTTTGTGATCTTTCTCTATACCAAGCTGTTCGACTGGTGGTGGGAGAGCATGCCCAAGTACCTGTTCTTCCTGGTGCTGGGGCTGACCGCGGTGTTGATCCTGCTGATATTGCGTCGCCTACGCAGTGGCCATGGCCTGTTCGGAGGTAGCGCCCAATGAACTGGACACGCACCCATTCCCTCGTCTCGGGCCTTGGCCTGATTGTGCTGATCAACGCCATTGCCCTCGCCGGCGTCGCCTGGAACCGCAGCGAACCCGCCGACAGCCGCTTGCCGCTGTCCGAGCGCGAGCTGAGCGACAGCTACTCCTACTGGCGCTGGCGCAATGAAAACAATGGCATCGCCCTGCGCCTGGACTATCGCTGGCCACGCAGCGAGGCAGACGACAATAGCTATATCCGCCTTAACGCCGCAAAGATGGCCGAACTGGGTTTCAGCGTGCCAAGCGAGTTGAACGAAGAAAGCGTGGAGCGTTATCGACGCCAACTGGATCGCGACGCCTTGTTGGTGCTGGAGCTCGATGGCCCGAGCTACCAGCGCGAACTAAAACTGGCACAAGAGCACTACGAAACCAGCAACCAACTGTATGAGCTGGCACCAACGAACGAAAAACTCCAGCGCGAACGAGAAGACGCCCGAAAGGCGTTGGAGCACGAACGACATAGCGCCAGTCGCCTATTCATCGTCGATGCCGGGCTGGATCTGCACAGCCTGCGCACGCGTTACCCGGACCGCCAACGCTACGCCATTTTGCGCGGCAAGGTGCGCGTGTACTCCCACAAAGGAAAAGGCTGGCGCTGGCAGATAGGCGGCCATGCCGACATCCCAGGGGCTCGCAGCATCCAACTGCCACAACGCTGGCATGCCACATTCGACAACCTACCGCGGCGCCAAGAACAACCCGATCGCCCCTATGCGCGCCAAGGCAAAGTGTTCAGCGCTGAAGTCGCCTTTGGAAAACGCTTGGAGCCTTGGTTTGTCCAGTTGCAAGCGAGGCAGCCATAGCCGTGTCTGGCTGACACGGCTATGGCTGCCGCGATGCCCGGTGAACGATGACGGCGCGGCCGGTGTGCTGAGCAGCTCGCTAACCGGCACCTGCACGGCGGTAGCCCAGTGGCATGTCTGCCACTTAGCCGCTTGCGTATGTAACGAGGTAGATTGCCGCTCAGCATCAGAGAGTACCGAATAGTTACTCAGTAGCAATCGTCAGCCAAGGCCAGCGCACTTGATAACTTTGGGCTTTCTGCAGGAAGAGATCGGGTTGGGCGTTATTAGGATTCATGCGCAGAATGCCTGCGCCCAGCTCCTGCAACCCAAAAGGGGCGTAGAGCTCCCCGCTGGCTACATCGATACCGATACACGTACAGGCGACCAGATAGCGGTCGATACCATCACGAGCGGATGTGAGCCGTGGGTAAGCAGCCCCGAAGTGCTGCTCGTACCAGAGATGAACACGCGCCTGGTTTTTCACTTCCACGATAACGCCCAGGTCATCCGTCAGTCGTTTCACCCGCTGGATAACAGCATCCTCCGCCGCCCATGACAAATCCTCATCGAAGTAGAAAACGTCGTAGTCCTTGATGCCCCAGGATGCTGGACAGTACGAATGGCGGTTCCAGATGGATTGGAAGAGGCAACCAGCGGTCAGCAGACACTGGCTCAAACCGAGGGCCGGCAGCCGGGAAACCAGCTCGGCATTTACAGGATTGAGCATGGCCTCATCGACCAATGCCCGAGGGGTTAACAGCATTGCGCGACGCTCCCTGCGTTTATGGAATCCAGGCTGTACTGGTCGAACGGTTCGTGACAGGCACAGAAGAGCCTCCCCTACAGCCGGGCGCAATGTATTACATCGTATCGACATGGGTAAATCCGGCCTGGAATGCAGCCCCCGGAAAAACGGCTCAGTCCCCCAACGGTGCCGCTCGGATCATTCGGGTGAACCCCAGGGCGGCCAGAAACGCCGTGCGGGATTTGGGATGCTGGTGCGCCTGCTGTTTTATCGCGGGAACCAGTTCGCTTTTGATGTCCAGCCGCGGGTAGCGCTCGAGGGTGGTTGCGATGGCGTTTGGGCCCAACTGGTGGATGCGCGCGCCTATCACGTCGAGAGCGGCGCCTTCGTGGAGCAAGTGTGCTTCGGCGCCCTGCCCCAGGCCGACACGTACGTTCAGGTGCAGGGAAATCGCCTCCGCCAACCGCTCGCTACGTTCCGCGTCCCAGCCCAATTGCGTGGCGAAGCGCTGGGCGGCTCGCGCGCCTTCGACGGCGAAGCAGACGCAGCCGGGCTCCTGACAGGAATGTGTGGCGGTCAACCCCAGGTCATGCAGGGCGCTGGCGACGAACAGCAGTTCGGCGTCGAAGCTGATGCGGTCGACCTGCGCGAGTAGCGCGGCCCAGACATAGGTGCGCAGGCAGTGGTTGAACAACCAGGGCGCGCTGAGCTGTTGGCAGTGTTCGCTGGCACGCAGCGCGTCGGGCGAATCCGGCAGGCGAATGGTCGTCAGGTCGATGCGCGCCGCCGCGCCATCGCCGAAGCCCAGTTGCCGACGCACGCGCTCAGGCAGTTGGCCGAGGCGCGTCAGCAGGACCTGGCCGATCAGGTGCAGGCGGTCCTGTCGGCGCAAGGCTCCATTGGTCTGCGCCGCCCAGTGCAAGCTACCGACATGACGATTTATAGCAGGGCTCCGATCAAGTGGGCCGCCCACCAGGCCTGAATCGACCACAGGGCGAGAAAGAACAGGAAACGCAACTGCACCGCTGCAACGCTGGTGGAAAACAAATGCACCAGCGACTGGCCGACCCGCGCGGCCACGGCCCACAACGCCAGCGGCGCGGTGATCGCGGCGTTGCCGCTGGCTACGGCGAGCAGGACCAGGCCGGCGAAAATCGGCAGGTTTTCATAGCAATTGGCATGGGCCCGGCAAAGGCGCGCGGAGAATGGCGAAACGTCTTCGCCGGATACCGCAAAAGCATTGACCGCGCGCTTGCCAGCCAGCGCCACGCTGACCCGCAACAAGGCGATGCCGCCCAGCAGCAGGAGCGTCCAGGTCGCATACAGGAGCACGGCCAGTAGTGAGTGTTCCATCGGTTTTTTCCTTTCAAGAAGAGTCACGCAGCTGGATTCTGCCCCGCTCAGGGCGCGAAAAATATCGGCAATAACGAACAAAAACATGGCAATATCGCCAAAACCGACTGCCGTCCAACTCCGCCCATGAGCCCTAAACGAATCACCCTCTTGGCTTACCCCGGCTGTATGGCCATGGAGATTTTCAGCCTCTCCGACACCCTGTTGCTGGCCAATCGAATCACCCAGGCGCTGACCCCTGCGGCCCCACCGCTGTTCGAGGTGACGCTGGCCAGCCTCAAGGGCGCGCCAATCACCTGCGCTGGCGGTTTCTCCCTGGGCACCGAAAAAGCCAGGCGCAGTATGGATTTGCTGGTGGTACCCGGTTTGGATTTCGCTGACCGCCGAGGTTGTCTGGCACCGTTTCCGGGGTTGTCCCGGGAAGTGGCCTATATCGAGCGGATATTCGCCAAGGGCATCCCGGTGGCCTCGGTGTGCGTCGGTGCTTTTCTGCTCGGCGATGCCGGTTTGCTGGATGGGCGCCGGGCCACCACTTCATGGCTATTCGCCGCTGATCTGGCGCGGCGCTTCCCGGCGGCGAAGGTCGAGTCGACCGCGCTGCTGGTCGAAGATAGCGGCGTGTCGACCAGCGGCTCGTTCAGCGCCGCTTTCGACCTGGCGATGCAGCTGATCCGCCAGACCGCCAGCGCCGAGGTGGCACGCGCGGTGGCGCGAATGGCGCTGCTGGATCAGCGCGACAGCCAGGCCGGCTTCGTCGATACGCGCATGCTGGAAAAGCCACCGGCCAGCTTTTCCCAGGCCGTGCACGCCTGGTTGCGGCAGCGTTTGAGCGAACCCTATGACTTACAACGGCTGGCCGCGGCTTTTCATATCAGCGGCCGCACCCTGCTCCGGCGGGTCAAGGAGGAAACCGGCGAATCGCCGCTGGCCTACCTGCAAGGCGCGCGCATCGGTCAGGCCAAAATTCTCTTGGAGTCGACGGGTTTGAGCGTTGCCCAGGTGACCGAGCGGGTCGGTTATCAGGACGTGGGCACCTTCAGCAGGCTGTTCAAGCGCCTGGTCAAACAGTCGCCGGCGGAGTACCGGCGGCGTTTTCGCGGGCGCCAGGTGCAGCGTTGAAAATACCGGTCGCGGCTGTCGGGCACACTGGCGATGTCCGATAGAGCCGCTTCGGAACATCCCCTGGCGTTGGCGTCTCTAAATGAAATGTCATCCGCCGCCATACATATCTGCCGAAGGAGCATCGCGATGAGTATTTATCCGCAAGGCACTCAGGATCCGGAACAGGAGCCGGAATCGGACCCGATCAATGATCCGGGCAATGAAGATCCGGGCTCGGAGATAGAGCCGGATATGTACCGGCCGACGCGCAAGGAGCCGGAAGAGCCGGACGAATAGATAGAACCGTATTTGTAATCGCCGGAGAGAAGCTCGCGCTCTCCTACCCAGGCCCTCTCCCAGAGGGAGAAGGGGCAGTTCGCGGTGAGCGAAAATCTGCTTACTGCCCTGTATCTTTATTTGCTGCGCTGGGCCAACTGCGTACCGAGCAGCAGGCCAGCGAGGATCAATGCACCGCCGAGCCAATGGTAAGCCTGCAGCCCCTCGTCCAATAGCAGCCAACCGAGCACGGCGGTAAACACCGGCATCAGGTAGTTGCTGAGTGCCGCCTTGGCCGCGCCGAGTACGCGAATGCCGTGGTTCCAGGCGAGATAGGCGACCAGCGAGGCGAACACCGCGGTGTAGCCGATGGCGCCGAGAGTGGCCGGGGTCATGGCGAAGGTGGCGCCCTGGGCCAGTTCGTAGAGATAGAACGGCAGCACCATGGGGACGCCGAGCAACACCAATACGGCGAGCAACGAGAACGCCGGTATCGGCAGCAAGTAGCTGGCCCAACGCCTGAGCAGCAGCGAGTACAGCGCCCAGTCGGCTACGGCCAGGAGCATGATCAGGTCGCCGCGGTTGAACGACAGCGTGGCCAGTTTCGCCCAGCTGCCCTGGCCGATCAGGATCGACAAGCCCAGCGCGGCCAACCCCAGCCCCCACCAGGCACGCCGCGGCGGCCATTCGCCAAGCAGCAGGCCGGCGCCGATAAAGATCATCAGCGGCAGGCAGGTGTTGACCAGGGTGATATTGATTGCCGCAGTGGTTTGCGCGGCGCTGTAGAGCAGCGAGTTGTAGCCGGCGATGCCCAGCGCGCCGAGCACCAGCAAGCGCCAGCCGGCGCGCCGCACGGCTGCGCGATGGCGCCACAGCGGTAACGCGGCGAACGGCAGCAACAAGGCCAGGGCCAACATCCAGCGCCAGAATGACAGGGCGAACGGCGGTATTTCCCCGGCGAACGCCCGTGCGACCAGGGCGTTGCCCGCCCAGCACAGCACCGCCAACAGCAGCCCAAGGGCGGCGAGCGTACGCGAGCTGGTCACCCTCAGCTCTGGCCGAGCGGGCGCAGGCGGTATTGCGGCGGTAATTGTTCCAAGCTGCTGACGGTGACGTTGAGGTTCTTCCAGCGGCCATCCTTGATGCCGTAGATGCAGCCGTGAACCGACAGCGGTTGGCCGCGATGCCAGGCGTTCTGCACGATGGTGGTGTGGCTGACGTTGGCCACCTGCTGGATCACATTGAGCTCGCACATGCGGTCGACCCGTGCATCCTCGGTCGGCAGTTGCGCCAGGTGCTCGCGGTGCTCGTAATAGAGGTCGCGGATGCTGCGCAGCCAGCCGTCGATCAAGCCGAACTGGGCATCCTGCATCGAGGCGCGCACGCCGCCGCAGCCGTAGTGGCCGGTGACCAGGATATGTTTGACCTTGAGCACGTCGACCGCGTACTGGATCACCGACAAGCAATTGAGGTCGGTGTGCAGCACCACGTTGGCGACGTTGCGGTGGACGAACAGATCGCCCGGCAACAGACCGACGATCTCGTTGGCCGGCACGCGCGCATCGGAGCAGCCGATCCACAGGTATTCGGGGACTTGCTGGCGGGCCAGTTTGGCAAAGAAATCCGGATCTTCTTCGATGATCGAGGCGGCCCAGCGTTCGTTGTTATCAAACAGCTGTTTCAGATCGCTCATGCTTGTTCACTCTCCTGTCTGGTGCCGCACATTAAAAAGCGGGCACGGCTTTGACAAGAGCCAGTGGCGAGCGAGTCACCTTCAAACGGCGCGAATTGCTCTCTCCACGCGCACGGTACGCGCACTCGGGCCACGCAGGTCGCGTATAAAACTGTCGCGCCAGGCATTCAGATCGGCCCGACGGATCGCCCGCATCATGCTCTCGTATCGCTCCTTGCGTTCGGCCAAGGGCATGCGCAGGGCGCGGTCGAGCGCTTCGGCCATGCCGATGATGTCGTACGGATTGACGATCAACGCGGCGCTCAGTTCATGGGCCGCGCCGGCGAAGCGCGAGAGCACCAACACACCTGGGTTCTCCGGGTTCTGCGCCGCCACGTATTCCTTGGCGACCAGATTCATACCGTCGCGCAGCGGCGTGACCAAACCGACGCTAGCCGCGCGGAACAAGCCCATCAGCACGCGCCGCTCGTGGCTGCGATTCAGATAATGCAGGGGCATCCAATCCAGCTCGGCATAGCGGCCGTTGATATGCCCGGCGTGGGTTTCCAACTGCTGGCGCAGAGTTTGGTAGGTCTTCACGTCCGAGCGCGAGGTCGGCGCGATCTGCACGAACTGCACGTTGCGCCGATGCTCCGGGAAGCGCTGCAGCAGTTCGTCGTAGGCGCAGAAGCGTTCGATCAGGCCCTTGGAGTAATCCAAGCGGTCGACGCTGATGATGGTCTGGCAGGGTTCGCCCACGGCATTGCAGCCGATCAGATTGCGCCGGCCTTTGTAGCGGCTGGCGGTTTGCTGGATCTCGTCGGGCATCACGCTGATCGGATAGACCTTGGCGCGAAAATTATGACCGTAGGCGGTCATGCTGCCGTCGTTGCCGACCAGGCCGCGTACCTCGCGGCGGATGTAATCCTCGAAGGCTTGGCGGTCCACCTCGGTCTGAAAACCGATCAGGTCGTAGGCGCACAGGGTCTTGAACAGTTCGTTGTGCGGCGGAATGGCGGTGAGTATCTCCGGCGCGGGGAAAGGAATGTGCAGGAAGAAACCGATGCGGTTGCGGATGCCCAGCCGGCGGCATTCTTCGGCGAAGGGGATCAGGTGATAGTCGTGCACCCAGATCACGTCGTCCGGGAGTAACAGGGGTTGCAGCTGCTCGGCGAACATACGGTTGACCTGGCAATAGCCTTCGTATTCTTCGCGGCGATAACGCGCCAGGTCGATGCGGTAGTGGAAGATCGGCCACAGCGTGGCATTGGCGAAGCCGCGGTAGTACATGTCGTAATGGCGCTTGGACAGGCCACGCGTCGCATAGGTGATGTTGCCGTGGGTTTCCTGTTGCAGCTCGGCGGAGCCGCTCACCTCGCCGTTCCAGCCGAACCAGATGCCGCCGCATGCGCGCAAGGCATCGTAAACCCCTATCGCCAAACCGCCGGCCGCGGCCTTGCCCTCTTTGATCGGCGCGACGCGGTTGGATACCACCACCAGTCGGCTCATCGGCTTTCTCCTCAGTCGCGGTTGTCGTTAAACCTCAGGTCCTGGCCCTGCATGGCCAGGACCGCGGCAAGCCAGGTGCCGACCGCGCTGACCGACGCCAGGCGCTCCTGCGCGGCGCTTTGCCCCTCGCCCACCTTGATCGACAGCCCGCCTATGGCGTTGACCGCGGCAAACCCCGCCTCGTCGGTCAGGTCGTCGCCAAGAAACACCGGCATACGCTGGTTGAACGGCGGCTCTTGCATAAAGCGGCGAATCACCTCGCCCTTGCTCGCCCCCTTGGGCTTGAGTTCGAACACACACTTGCCGGGTTGCAAAGCCAACACATCCGGGTAGCGCGCGACGAATTCGTCGGCCAATGCGCGGGCGACCTCGGCCAGCTCCGGCGCCTGGCGAAAATGCAGGGCGAAGGACACGCCTTTGTTTTCCAGCAACAAAGCCGGATAAGGCGTGCAGGCCGCGGTCAATTCGCGTTCTATCCGTTCGAGCTGAGCATGATCGAGCGGCAACTGCAGCACCTCGCCTTGCGCGGTGCGCCGCTCGACGCCGTGCACACCTGCACAAGGCAGGCGCAGTGGATCGAGGAATTCGTCGAGCTGGGCCAGCGGCCGGCCGGAAATGACCGCCACCGGACAGTGTGCGGAGAGCCGATCGAGCGATGCGTGCAGCGCACCGGAAATGAACACCAATTCCGGCCTGGGCTGGATCTCAGCCAAGGTTCCATCGAAGTCGAAGAAAAACGCACAACGACCGAGGTCCAACAGCGGGCTTGGGTAATGTTCGTTCATGCTGCGTAGGACTCGCGGATATTCGTCGGTGTTCCTCCTAAATTGCGCACCGAATACCCGGCTGGGGCGCTGAGCGCCGGGTTTTATCGAGCTATCGCCCGCCACGCTTATCGTCGCGGCTGAATTATTGCGCCCCCGCGCCGGTCACACGCGATAACGGCGAGATTTCAGGAGGTAGCCATGAACGAGCAAAAAAGCGGCCGGCAAAAAGCCTATGTGCCGCAGGAAATCGATGACATCGAAGACCGCATGGGCGCCGTCGAACCGCTCGATTTCGACAAAGACGAGAACGCCCCACAAGGCCGTGCCGGCGACCGGCAAGCGGGGCATGGTTATCCGCCCAAACGCGTGCGCGAAGCAGGCATGAGCGGCGGCGAAACCTTGAGCGACGGCATCCATGAGGACGGCGTGAACGGCGACGATCTGAGCCCGGAAACCCTGTTCGATGAGAGCGGCGCTCGCGGCCCGGAGGAGGAATATCCCGAAGAGCCACTGGAAGGCCCCGCGGATGCCGAACTGACCCGGGTAAACGCATCGGAGATCGGCGGCGGTTCGGGGCTCGACGAGGCCGAGTTGGGCCGCGCCCAACCGCTCGACGGCAAACCCTGGGACGGCGAGGAGGAAGCCCCCGATATGGACGATGAAGAGCTGGCCGGCGACGCCCCGCTCAACTCCGCCGCCGAGCGTACCCGCGGCGCCAACGGCAGCCCGGGCAAGAGAGGCCAGGTGTAGCCCGAATGCGATCCGGCAATATCTGGCCTATGAAGAATCGCCCCCGGATTTCATCCGGGCTACGGTAGCGCAATAACGTAGCCCGGATAAGCGCCAGCGCAATCCGGGAAACTCGCCGCCTGGACAATCGCTCCCGGATTGCGCCAAGGCTTATCCGGGCTACGGGGCTGTGTCGCTAATCGAACAGCGGGCAGACCATGACCAACGCATCTTCGCGGCCGCCGACGCCTGGGTAGTAGTCGCGGCGCCGGCCGACTTCGTTGAAGCCGAACCGCTCGTACAGGCGATAGGCGCCTTGATTGCTCGCCCGCACCTCGAGGAAGCAGTCCTTCGCGCCGAGGCCGTGGGCCTGCCGCATCAGGTGCTCGAGCAGCTTCAAGCCGAGACCACGTCCCTGGTTTTGCGCTTTCACGGTGATGTTCAGCAGATGGGCTTCGTCGAGAATCACCTGGATCACGCCATGGCCGACCTGCTGTTCGCCCTCGAACATCAGCCAGCAGTGATAGGACTTCAGGCTGTCGCTGAAAATGCCGCGCGTCCAGGGGTGGCTGAAGGCGGCGAATTCGATTTTCAGCACTTCATCGAGATCCGCCTCGGTCATCGGGCGGAAGCTGATCGCGTCGCTCATTGCATCGGCTCCAACCAGCGTTGCCGCACCCGCCGCATCGCCTGCCACAGCGGCGCCTTGCGCTCGGGCTCGTCCATCAACAGCTCAAGCCCTGGCACGGCCCAGGCGGCCGGCAAGCCCTCGACCTGCAACTCACGGTTGTAGGCTTCGGCATCGGCTTCGCCGGCAAAGCGGATCGCCGGCAAGCCCACCAGCCACAGGCAACTGCAAGGCTCCTGTTCTTCCAGACGGGCACCGACGAAACTCTGCACATACTCCAACGCGGCCTGCGGGCCCTGGTCGATATTGCCGCGGGCCAGCAACGGCCAGCGCACCGGTTCGCCAATCAGTTGCGGGCTGTCCGGCAGGCCGGCGGCGCGCAGCAGGTCCTTGAGCAGCAGATAGGCCGGGTCACGGCCTTGCAAAGGCTCGCCGGTGGGCAACTCGACCAGCACCGCACAGGCGCCGGCGCGCAGCAGCTGCAAGGCGAAACGCGGCGGCGGCGCGGAGACCTTGGCCGGCGACGCGACGTCCACCGGCTCGGCGGTTTCGGCGGCGCTGGCAGCAGGCGCCTGGCGGGACTGCGCGCCGGGACGCGGTACTTCGATCTTCGCCCGCGCGACCGCTGCGGCCTCAGCAGCGGCCGGCGCCTGTACCACCGGCGCGGCGCTGGCGGCCGGCTCGACCGTGACCGGCTCGACCTGCGCAGGCTCCGGTTCGGCCTGCAACAGCTCGGGCCGCGACGGCGCGGCAAATGGCAGTTCGACCCGAGGCAGCCAAGTGACCACCTGCATGGCGCTTAGATAGGCACGGCGGCGCAGCTCTTCGATCAAACGTCAGCTACCTGTGGGTGCGCCTTCTGCCCAGCCTGCATCAGGTTGAGGGCATTGATATAGGCCTTGGCCGAGGCCACCAGGATATCGGTGTCGGCGCCGTTGCCGTTGACGATGCGCCCGCCCTTCTCCAGGCGTACGGTGACCTCGCCCTGGGAGTCGGTGCCCTTGGTGATGGCATTGACCGAATACAGCTGCAGCGTGGCGTCGGAGGCGGCAATCGATTCGATCGCCTTGAAGGTCGCATCGACCGGGCCGGAACCCTGGGCACTGGTCGCCTGCTCGTTGCCGTCGACGCTGATCACCAGCTTGGCCTCCGGCACTTCGCCGGTTTTGCTCGCCACTTCCAGGGTCACCAGTTTGAAGTGCTCCGGGGCTTTTTCGGCGAGGGTATCGGAGACCAGCGCTTGCAGGTCCTCGTCGAAGATTTCGTGCTTCTTGTCGGCCAGGTCCTTGAAGCGGGCGAAGGCGGCGTTCAGCTCGCTCTCGCCGGCCAACTGGATGCCCAGCTCTTCGAGGCGCGAACGGAAGGCATTGCGCCCGGACAATTTGCCCAGGGACAACTTGTTGGTGTGCCAGCCGACCGACTGCGCGGACATGATTTCGTAGGTTTCGCGGTGTTTGAGCACGCCGTCCTGGTGGATGCCGGACTCGTGGGCGAAGGCGTTGGCGCCGACGATCGCCTTGTTCGGCTGCACCGGGAAGCCGGTGATCCCGGAGACCATGCGCGAGGTGCTGAGGATATGCGGGGTGTCGATGTTGGTGTACACGCCGAGCAGGTCCTGACGGGTTTTGATCGCCATAACGATCTCCTCCAACGCTGCATTACCGGCACGCTCGCCGAGGCCGTTGATCGTGCACTCGACCTGGCGTGCGCCAGCGACCACCGCGGCCAGGGAGTTGGCCACGGCCAGACCCAGGTCGTTATGGCAATGCACGGAGAACACCGCCTTGTCGGCATTGGGAATGCGCTCGAGCAATTGGCGGATGGTCTCGGCGTACTGATGCGGAATCGCGTAACCGACGGTGTCGGGAATATTGATGGTGCGTGCGCCGGCATCGATCGCCGCTTCGATGATGCGGCAGAGGAAATCGATCTCGGAACGGCCGGCATCTTCGCAGGAAAATTCGACGTCGGCGCAGAGATTGCGCGCACGCTTGACCGCGTGCACCGCCTGCTCGACCACCTGATCCGGCTGCATACGCAGCTTGTGCTGCATATGGATCGGGCTGGTGGCGATAAAGGTGTGGATACGCCCGGAGTTGGCGCCCTTCAGCGCCTCGGCGGCGCGGTCGATATCGGCGTCAAGGGCACGCGACAGGCTGCACACGGTACTGTCCTTGATGGTATCGGCAATCGCCTTGACCGCGGCGAAGTCGCCCGGGCTGGCGATGGCGAAGCCGGCTTCGATCACGTCGACGCGCAAACGCTCGAGGGCCTTGGCAATGCGCAGCTTCTCTTCGCCGGTCATGGACGCACCGGGGCTCTGCTCGCCATCGCGCAACGTGGTATCGAAGATAATGACGCGGTCGTTACTGCTCATTGGGATTCCTCACGGCTGTCGCGGGTGGGCGCCCGACCTGGGGGCGACGCTTGTGCCGCCGATTGTCGCGTGAAACGTCGCGGGCGGGAAGCGGCAGCTGCAAGCTGCAAGCTGCAAGCTGCAAGCTGCAAGCTGCAAGCCAAGAGCGTGGGACTATCTCTTGAGCGGTTCCACGTCGAGGCGTCGGGGCGTAGGGTGGATGTCGCTTTTTACATCCACCACTGGCATCGCGCGCGATGGGCTGATTGAGCACTCGTAGGATGGGTTGAGCGCAGCGATACCCATCAGGGATCGCCGCCAGCTATGAGATGGGTATCGCAGGCTCAACCCATCTTAGGTTCTGGCGGTGTATTTCCGCAGCCCGGATCGCCAGCAAGCTGGCTCCTACAAGGCATCGCAGCATGCAACCCGTTTAACAAAAAGCCCCTCTACCGGAGCAGAAGGGCTATTCGCTGTTACTTGCTGCTTATGGGGGGCGGCCATCCGCCTTGTAGCTTGCCGCCGCCTTATTGATCCCAGGGACGGTCGCCATTGGCGTCCTTGATCCGGGTCGGCAGGCCCATCACGTCCAGCAGCTTGAGAAACGGCTCGGCCGGCAGCTGTTCGACGTTGGCCATGTGGCCGACATCCCAATCGCCACGGGCGACCAGCAGTGCGGCGGCGACTGGCGGTACGCCGGCGGTGTAGGAGATACCCTGGCTGTCAGTCTCGGCGTAGGCCTCGGCATGGTCGGCGACGTTGTAGATGAACAACTCGGCCGGCTTGCCATCCTTGCTACCCTTGACCAGGTCGCCGATGCAGGTCTTGCCGCTGTAGCCCGGCGCCAGCGAGGCGGGATCCGGCAATACGGCCTTGACCACTTTCAGCGGCACCACTTCGAGGCCTTCGGCGGTTTTCACCGGCTGTTCGGAAAGCAGGCCGAGGTTTTTCAGGACAGTGAACACATTGATGTAGTGCTCGCCGAAGCTCATCCAGAAGCGCACATTGGGCACGTTCAGGTGTTTGGACAGGGAATGCACTTCGTCATGCCCGGTCAGGTACAAATTCTGTTCGCCGACCACGGGCAGGTCGTCGGTGCGTTTGACTTCAAACATTGTATTGCTGGTCCACTGGCTGTTCTGCCAGCTCCAGACTTGTCCGGTGAATTCGCGGAAATTGATTTCCGGATCGAAATTGGTGGCGAAGTACTTGCCGTGGGAACCGGCGTTGACGTCGAGGATGTCGATCGACTCGATGCTGTCGAAGTACTGTTGTTGCGCCAAGGCGGCATAGGCATTGACCACGCCCGGATCGAAACCGACGCCGAGGATGGCGGTCACGCCTTTTTCCTGGCACTCGGCCAGTTGTTTCCACTCGTAGTTGCCGTACCAAGGTGGCGTTTCGCAGACCTTGCCCGGTTCTTCGTGGATGGCGGTATCGAGGTAGGCGGCGCCGGTATCCATGCAGGCGCGCAGCACCGACATATTGAGGAAGGCCGAACCCACGTTGATGACGATCTGCGAGTCGGTGTCGCGGATCAGCGCCTTGGTTGCTTCTATATCCAGCGCATTCAGGGCATAGGCCTTGATCTCGGCCGGCTGCTTGAGGCTGCCTTTGGCCTGAACGCTGTCGATGATGGCCTGGCATTTGGAGATGTTGCGCGACGCGATAGCAATACGACCGAGTTCGTCGTTGTGCTGCGCGCACTTGTGGGCCACCACCTTGGCGACACCTCCTGCACCAATGATAAGAACATTCTTCTTCAATTTATCTCCTTCTCCGCCCGTCTCAGGAGAGACTGGACAGGTAGTCGTCAAAGCCAAATTCACGAACCACCTCGACGCTGCCGTCGAGCTGTCGTACTGCGATTGCCGGCATTTTCAGGCCGTTGAACCAGTTCTTCTTGACCATGGTGTAGCCTGCCGCGTCGATGAACGACAAACGATCGCCGATGGCCAGCGGACGATCGAATTGGTACTCGCCGAAGATGTCGCCGGCCAGGCAGGATTTGCCGCACACCATGTAGGTATGCTCGCCGTCGCAGGGCGCCATCTTGGCGTTGAGCCGGTAGATCAACAGATCGAGCATGTGCGCTTCGATCGAGCTGTCGACCACGGCCAGATTTTTGCCATTGAACAGGGTGTCGAGCACCGTGACTTCCAGGGAGGAGCTCAGGGTGATCGCGGCCTCGCCCGGCTCCAGGTAGACCTGCACGCCGTAGGTATCGGCGAAGGCCTTCAAACGCGCACAGAAGCGGTCCAGCGGATAGCCTTCGCCGGTGAAATGAATGCCACCACCGAGGCTGACCCACTGCACCTGATGCAGCAGATGACCGAAACGCTCTTCGATGGTGCCGAGCATCTGGTCGAACAGCTCGAAGCTGCCGTTCTCGCAATTGTTGTGGAACATGAAGCCGCTGATCTTATCCATCACCGCGGCGATCTTCTCCGGGTCCCACTCGCCCAGACGGCTGAACGGGCGAGCCGGGTCGGCCAGCAGGTAATCGGAGCTGCTCACCTGCGGGTTGACCCGCAGACCGCGTACCTTGCCGGCGGAAGCCTCGGCGAAACGTTCGAGCTGACCGATCGAGTTGAAGATGATCTTGTCGCAGTTGGCGAGCATCTCTGGGATTTCATCGTCGGCCCAGGCCACACTGTAGGCGTGGGTCTCGCCGGCGAACTTCTGCCGACCGAGCTTCAGCTCGTACAGCGATGACGAAGTGGTGCCGTCCATGTACTGCTGCATCAGATCGAACACCGACCAGGTGGCGAAGCACTTGAGGGCCAGCAGCGCCTTGGCGCCGGACTGTTCGCGTACGTAGGCGATTTTCTGCAGGTTGACCAGCAGCTTCTGTTTGTCGATGAGGTAATACGGCGTCTTGATCATCTATATGCCCTTGCCCGTTCTGCCGGCAGGAAATCAGCCAAACTGACCCCCTCCCCAAAAAGTGGAGGCGAATTGTGCCGACAACCGGCGCATATCGAAAGCGAATTGTGGAAATTTTAACCAATAATCGACCGTTGACGGCACATTGCGACAAGGTCGGCGCCCATCCGAAGCGCAGCTATGGAGGCGAAGCAGGCGCCCAAAACCGCCCGTTCGAGAGTGGCGACACGGTCGTTTTGTCGAGCATGCGCCCGTTAGATGTCTATTTAATGGCCACTCGCATGGCGTTGCGCCAAGACGGTCGGAGCACTCAGGTACGCCGGAACAGTCCGAGCAGGTGCTCGACAATCGCCTCTTGCATGGCGCCGATGTCCGGTTGCGCGCGCGGGCCGAGGCGCGCCGGGACGATGCGATGCAGATGCAGCGACGGCATGCGCCCCTCGAAGCCACGCAGCTCTTCTTTGACCAACACCGGCAGGAAGGGCTCGCCCCTGGCCTGAAAACGCTCGATCAACAATTTCAGCCCGGCATGGAAAGGCAGCTCCTTGGAGGCGACCAAGCGGTTCTCGCTCGGCACTTTCAAATACAGGCCGCTGTAGCCGAGGGCTTCGCCGGGCATGATGTGCACGCCGGTGGGCTCCACCGCCTGGACCGGAATGTCGTTGTAAGTCGCCTGCCATGCCGGCTCGCCCGGCAGGATGGTGATATCGCCCTGCTCACTCTGCGGGATCACGAAGCTGTAGCGGCTATAGAGTTTCTGCGCATAGGCCGAGTAGATGCACAGGCAGTTCTCGAAGCGCCGCAGAAAGGCCAGCGCTTCGCCGCGGTCGGAAATCGCATCGAGATCCCACGCCAACTCACGCTGCTGTTGCAACTCGCTCCATTGGTCGTCGACATGGGCAGTGCAGGTAAATGGCATAACGTTGACCTGATCCATAGGCAGTTAACGATCTATCGCAGAATCCATGCCAGCTCGCGCAGAAGGCATAACCGCGCGCCTGAGTGGCACTCCCCGGCAGGCCACGCCGCTTACGCGCCCCCCATGCCGTCCTAAACTGCCGCATTGGGTCACTTTCCGGCGGTTCGACGCCTTCGATCGGTTCGGGCGTAAGCGATTGCCGGCCGATGCAGTACAATCGGCGTTTTTTCCGATTGAGCGACCGGCCCTGCGATGATCGACCCCAAGCGCGTATTGCGCGCCCTCGCCGAACACTGGACGTTGCTCGAACCGCTCTGCGAGCGCTTCGACGCCGGCACCTTGAGCCTGATCGAGCTGCGCAAGCAGCTGGTGATCCAACTGCCGGAAAGCACGCCGATTGACATCACCGCGCTGCTCGACCAGTGGATCCGCCTGGATATCCTGGTGCCGGTGGCCAAGAGCCCGAACCGCTTCGAGCTCAACGCGCAGATCCACGACTTCCTCGCCTACCTGCGCCGCGAACACCGCCTGGGCTTGTGCCTGGAGATCGAGGCCTACCTGCGTCACCTCGAACGCCTGGCCGGCTATATCAAGGACGCCTTCGAGGTGCGCGACGCCGCCGATCTGGCCCGGCAGTTGCGTTTGCTCGATATGCGCGTACGCGATGTATTGAAAAAACTGGCCAACGACGAGCAGGCCTTGGTCGCCGTGGCCGAGCGGGCGAAGACCTCGGACCGGCAGATTCCGCTGCGTCAGCGTTATGCCGAAGTGCTGGCGACCTGGGACGAATACGTCGAACCGATGATCCAGCTGGTCGCCGCCGACGGTGCCTTCGAGCAAGGCGTGTACCGCGTCGAACACGTGCTGTTGCGCCTGCTCGGCGAGCAGCAGCGCCTCGGCCAACTGGTCGACGACGACCTGTTGCTGCGTACCCACGCGCGCATCCTGGAGATGCAGACCACCGCCCAGCTGACCCTGCGCCGCGCCCGCGAACTGCTGCTGCCGCTACGCGAGGAAGCCCGCCGACACAACGCCGTGACCCGCGGCGCGGCCCTGGCTCTGGCGGCGATCCGGCGTAAGGGCCTGGACGCCGTGCCCCAGGCTTCGCTGCCGCTGTTCAGCCGCCCGCAAAGCACCTTTCTCGGCAGCGCCTCCCAGGTCGAAGCCTATGTCTACGCGCTGGCGCGCTTCCAGCCCAAGCCGGCGCAATTCCCCAAGGCCCACACCAGCCGCAAGGGCGAAGCACCTCGCGCGCCACGCACCGCCCGCGAGATGCTCGAACGCTGCGAACAGGCGCTGCCGCTGCCGGACCTGATGGTCTGGCTGCTGGAGCAGGAGCCCGAGGGCGCCACCGACGAATTGCTCTACTGGTTCTCGCGCCTGTCCCGCGATACCCGCTTCCAACGCGAGCGTTTGGAGCGACGGGAGTACCTGACGGCCGAACATCGGGTCAGCCTGAGTTCGTTCACCTTGCTCCGAACCAATCCGTAGGGTGCGCTGCGCGCACCGCAACCGAATTCATGGTGCGCACGGCGCACCCTACGCATAACGCGCTGCACCTGCAGCGAATGGACCGCCATGAACATCGACCTGAAAGAACTCACCCAGCTCTCCGCCATCTTCCGCGAGCTGTTCAAGGGCTACCATGTCAGCCGCCGCGACCCGGAGCTGTACGCTCAGTTATCCAATCTGCAGGACCAGTACCGCGCCTTGTTCAAGGCCCTGGGCTACGAGCTGGTCTGCGACAGCCGCGGCTTCTACTATTTCGTCCCCGAGCAAATGGGCGCGCAGGTCAACAAGACCGCGCAACGCCTGGCGCTGTTCACCTTTATCCTCGTTGAACATTTGGCGGACCAGGGCCGCGACCCGCTGGCCGTGCTCGATGGCGGCAGCCTCGGCCGCGACGAACTGCCGGCCCTGCTCGACAAGTACCGCGACCTGTTCCTCCAGGCCGAAGTCACCACCCAGGACGAGCTGGAAGAAAAAGTCATGCGCCGCCTGACCCAGCTCGGCTTCGCCAGCGAAGACAACGGCATCTACCGCTTCCTCGCGCCCATGCACCGTTTCCTCGATGTCTGCCTGAGCGTGCAGCAGGACCGCGACCTCGCCGCCACCCTGCACAGCGCCCTGCCGCTGCCGGCCCCGGAGCTGGTCGACGATGACGCCGAAGACGAAATCATCAGCCTCGCCGAAGACGATACCGACGAATCCGAAGAGGACGCCCTGGCCCGCGCCATGGCCGAAGAACGCGCCGCACAGGAGATAGACGCATGAGCCAGGAACGCTACGGCATCCGCCGCTTCGCCCTGCTGAACACCGCCGGCTACAGCCTTGGCCTGTTTCCCCTGGAAAACCCGCTGTCGGTGTACGGCGCCAACAACCTCGGCAAATCCGCCTCGATCAACGCCCTGCAATTCCCGATTCTGGCGCGCATGTCGGACATGAGTTTCGGCAAGTACAGCCTGGAGCAATCGCGCAAGTTCTACTTCGCCACCGACACCAGTTACATCCTCGTGGAAGTCGCCCTGCCCCACGGCCCCCATGTGATCGGCGTGGCCGGGCGTGGACCGGGCGGCGGCTTCGGCCACCAGTTCTTCGCCTACCAGGGCGAACTGGACCTGGCCCACTATCAGAAGAACGGCACCTGCCTGCGTCAGCGCGAACTGTTCAACGCCCTGGAGCGCGAAGGCATCAAGGCCTATGAGCTGAAGCCTGAAGAACTGCGCCGCCTGCTGGTCGGCGGGCACACCTCGATTCCCCTGGACCTGACGCTGATCCCGCTGCGCTCGACCAGCGAGCAGAGCTTGAAGACCTTCCGCGCGCTCTTTATCAACCTGCTGCATATGCGCGAGATTACGGCTGCGAAGTTGAAGCAGCTGTTCCTCGACGCCTTCGAGCACAGCCTGCGCTCCGGCAGCGTCGACTACATCGCCGCCACCGAAGAGGCGTTCCGCGACGTGCGGCGCATGGAGCAGGATTACCAGGCCCTGGTCACCGCCGGCCCCTTGATCGAAGCCCTGGCCGCCGGCGTGGCCCAGCGCGAACAACTGCGCGGCAAGTTGCATCGCCTTTCGCCGCTGCTCGATTCGCTGCTCGGCACCTGGCAGGACTACGCCGGCGCGCGCCGCGAGGAGCTGGTGATCCAGGCCGAACACTACAAGGGCGAACAAGACGGCCTGCAGCAGGAACAGCGCGGCGGCACCGCCGAGCTGATGCGCATGGAGCGCGAAATCAGCGAAATCCAGCGCTGGCTCGGCGAACTGGCGGTACTGAAAAACCGTTTCGCCCTGGTCGACGACGTGCAGGTGCTGGAAGCGCAACTGCTCGCCGCCAAGGACGCCCACGACGAATTGGCCGGCGCCCTGGCGCAGTCGCGGCAGTTCTCCGCCGAAGACCTCGACGAGCGCCTGCGTGATCTGGAAAAACGCCTCAAGTCGGTGAAACAGCAACTCGATCACGCCGACAACAACAGCTACTCGCGCCTGCGCGAAGAATTCTCCCAGGCCGACGTCGACCGCCTTATGCGCCTGTTCAACGGCCAACTGTTCAGCCTGCCGCTCGGCGACAAAGGCATCCAGGTGGACGATGGCGATGCCTGGGTGAAATCCCTGGAAGCCGTGCTCGATGGTTTCAAGGGCGAGCGCTTCGAAGTCCCCGGTTTGTCCATCGACCTCTCGCACATCGAACCGCCGGCCCTGCAAGCGCTGGCCGACCGTGCGGCCCTGCGCGACCAGAAGGACCGTCTCGACCGCGAGTACAAGCAGCTGAAAACCCAGCAGGCGGTCGCCGCCGACCGCGCCGCCAGCAAGGCCCAGGCCGAGCAGCTGTACCAGGCCGTGCTGGATGCGCAGAAAGCGCTGGAAGATTTCCGCCGCAGCCAGACCCTGGCGGTCGAGGAAGCCGGCAAGCTGGAACAGCTGGCGCAACTGGAAGCGGCCCAGGACGAACTCAAACGCAGCAGCGACGCCTTCACCGAACGCGTCCAGCAACTCTCCGCCAAACTGCAGTTGGTCGGCCGCCAGTTGGCCGATCTCGACGCCAAACAGCGCACCCTGGAAGACGCGCTGCGCCGTCGCCAATTGCTACCGGCCGATCTGCCGTTCGGTACGCCGTTCACCGACCCGGTCGACGACTCGCTGGATAACCTGCTGCCCCTGCTCAACGACTATCAGGATGCCTGGCAAGGCCTGCTGCGCATCGACGGACAGATCGACGCCTTGTATGCCCAGGTGCGCCTCAAGGGCGTGGCCAAATTCGACAGCGAAGAAGACGTCGAGCGCCGCCTGCACCTGCTGGTCAACGCCTACGCGCACCGCCAGGACGAAGCCCTGACCCTGGCCAAGGCCCGCCGCGCGGCGGTCACCGATATAGCCCGAACCCTGCGCAATATCCGCAGCGACTACGACAACCTGGAACACCAGTTGGCGCTGTTCAACCGCGAGATCAACAAGCGCCAGGTGTCCAACCTGGAAAGCTTCCGTATCGTCCTGGCGCCCAACAAGGACGCGCTCAAGCACATTGACCAGATCATCCACAGCGCCGGCCAGTACGAGCAAGGCGAGACCCTCTCTGTATTCGACCTGCAACAAAGCAGTGACCAGGACAGCAAGAACGAGGAAGCCAAGGAATACCTGGCGCGCCTGGTCGCCGCCAACCACAACCAACTGGGTTTGAAGGACCTGTTCGAACTGGCCTTCGAGATCACCAAGGTGCACGGTCAGCCGGTGATCCATACCGACATCGACGGCGCGGCGTCGAACGGCACCACCATGACCATCAAGGCGCTGACCAACATGTACCTGTTGCTGCACCTGATGGACCGCGAACACGCCGGGCGCGTGCGCCTGCCGTACTACCTGGACGAAGCGGCGGATATCGACGAGAAGAACCAGCAAGCGTTGATCGAAACCAGCCTGCAGCTGGGTTTCGTGCCGATTCTGGCCTCGGTCAAACCGCAGGTATCGGCCCACGTGGCCATCGACCTGGAAGGCGGCAGCGGGCCGAATGGCATCTATATCGACGAAGCGGACTGGAAGTACATCCAGCGCCGCGAAGGTGCCAAGGTCCAGGCTTCGCAGACGGAGACAACGGTAGAGCCGGCTTGATTCTGTAGGGTGGGTTAGCGGCGCATAACCACGGGTGGCTGCATCACCAACGCTGCATGCGCGCCGCGTAACCCACCAAGCGAACACCAAGCCAACTGCCAGAAACGATAAGGGCCGCGTATGCGGCCCTTATCCGTTATTGCTCCAGCGCTATCTTCGGCGCCCAAGCCAGCCATTCGGGCAAAACCTCATCATGCAGCGCGAACGTTTGTCCTGGCTGCGCCGGCCCGCCCATTTCCGGGTTATTCGGCGAAGCGAAGGCAATCCCGCCTTCGAGCAAAGCTTCCAGGGACTCGGTGCGCACCTTCACGCCACTGAACAGACCGGCATCCACGCCGATGCCGCTGGCATTCCAGAAGCGACTGCCGCTACGCACCAAAGGCGCATAACGCGGCTCGATCAGAATATGGATGAGCACGCGATCCGAGGTGGGCCCCAGTTCGAAATCGGTCACTTTGCCGACCGGGATCTCCCGGTAACTGACGACCACACCCGGCTTGATCGAACCGCGGCGCGCCGCACTCAGCACCAGACGTAAACCCTGCTCGCGGGCATTGGCGTTCGGCGCCGAAGCAGCCGCGACAAAGGCCGTCTGCACGGCTCCCGCTTGGCTCGCCGGCAGCACCTCCAGATACTGGCCGCTGACCAGGGTTTCCAGATTGGCCGCACGGGTCAGGCTAACCTCTGGCTTGACCACCCAGAACTGCGTACCGGCCCGCGCGATCTGCTTGGTCGCCTGCGTGATCCGCGCATGCAGAATCACCGCTTGCAGATCGTCCGTCAGCTCGATGCGCTCGACCTTACCGACATCCAGCCCTTTGTAGCGAATCGCCGTTCCGGGGCTCAGGCCGTCGCCTCTATCGACCCGAATGGTCAAGGCCACACCTTTCTCCAAGGCGATGTCCTGGCTAGCATGCAGGCTGAAGCGTTGCACCTGCCGCTCGCTTTTCGGCGCATTGATATCCGGCGTTTCAAAGGCGATACCGCCAGAAAGCAAGGTCTGCAGCGATTCGCTTTTCACCTCGACGCCGGAAAGCCCGCCCTTCAGGGTGATACCGCTGGCATTCCAGAAGCGCGTACTGCTGTTGATCAAGTGACTGTATTCGGGCTCGACATGCACGCCGAAGACCACACGCTGGTTGTTCCGCGACAACTGCACACTCTGCACAGAGCCCACTTGCAATTGGCGATACAGGATCGGGCTGCCGACTTCAAGCGAACCGCGGCTGTCACTGAACAACACCAGATGCAGACCTGGCGAGTCCAGATTCAACGGCGGCGCCTTGCGTCTCGCTTCGAAGTCGCGCTTGGCCAAACCACCTTTTTCCCCTGGGCGCACGGCGATGTAATTGCCTTTGACCAAGGCGTCCAACCCGGTGATACCCGCCAGTGAAATAGAGGGTTTGACCACCCAGAACTCGGTGCCTTCGACCAGATAGTCTTCGGCCCGCGGGTCGAGGGTCAATTCGGCGGTGGCGCTGGCGAGGTCGTCGTTGACCTTGAGCGCCTTCAAGGTACCGGCCTGGATACCGTTGTATAGAACTGGAGTCCGGCCCGCCTGCAAGCCATCGAAGTCGGTCATTTTGACCTCCACCCGAATTCCGGCCTGGGCGGAGTCGAAATCCTCGTAGAGACGGAACGGCAGACTCGGGTCGGTCGGCGGACTGTCTTTGCGATGCTCCGGGGTGGCGAAGGCGATACCGCCGGCCACGATGCTGGCCAGGGACTCGCTGCGCAGCTTCAAGCCGGATAGATCGGCATCGATACTGATGCCGCTGGCGTTCCAGAAGCGCGTGTGTTTGCGCACCAGGCTGGCGAAAGCCGGTTCGATATAGACCTTCACCTCGACCGTGCTCTGGTCCTCGGTCAGTGCGAAGCTCTTCACTTTGCCGACCTGGATCTGTTTATAGAACACCGGACTGTCGCGATTCAGCGAACCCAAACGCTCGGCTTTCAAAGTCAGGTGCAAGCCCGGCTGATCATCGGCCAAGGGCGGCGCTTCCGGCAGCGCCTGGAACATCAGGGTCGGCTCACCATCCCCGGGGTTGACCGCAATGTAATTGCCCGAGACCAGGGTTTCCAGGCCAGTGATGCCGGCCAGACTCACACTCGGCTTGACCAACCAGAAGCGGGTGTTGCTGCGCAGCTGCGGCTCGACTTCTTTGTTCATTTCCAGGGTCGCGATCACTCCGCGATTCTCGGTGCTGTGGTCCAACGCCAAAGCCACGACCTTGCCGATCGGCATCCCCTTGTAGATGACCTCAGTTTTACCGGCCTGAATACCCTCGCCGCTGGGGAAAATCACCTGGATTTCTATCCCCGCCGTGCTGTAGGCCTTCCAACCCAACCAAGCGCCAATCAGCAAGGCAATCAGCGGTAATACCCAAATCGCCGACCAGTTGGATGCTGGGCGTGCTTTGGCCATCGGCAAGTCATTCATGCTGGTCATCCGAATCCGTATTATCCCAAATCAATCGTGGGTCAAAAGTTAATGCCGCCAGCATGGTCAGTATCACCACGCAGGCGAAAGCCGCCGCGCCAAGACCTGGCTCGATACTCGCCAGGCTGCCGAAATTGACCATCGCCACCAGAATGGCGATGACGAAAATATCCAGCATCGACCAGCGGCCAATCCATTCGATAAAGCGGTACATCAGAATGCGCTGGCGCACCGACATGGGCTGATGGCGTTGTACCGAGTACAGCAGAAGCCCGATCCCTACCAACTTGAAGGTCGGCACCAGAATACTGGCGACAAACACCACCGTCGCTATCGGCAACATGCCGTAATTCACCAATTCGATAACCCCCGACATGATGGTGTCGGTCTGCCCTTTGCCGAGGGAATTGACCGTCATGATCGGCAATAGATTGGCCGGGATATACAGGATCGCGGCAGTCAGCAGTAACGCCCAAGTACGCACGAGGCTATTCGGCCGCCGGCCGTATACCCGAGCGCCACAGCGACTGCAGAACTGCTTTTCAGCGCCGTCCTGCACTGGATTGAGCTGGTGGCACTCATGGCAGATCAGCAATCCCGCATCAATCGCCCGCATTCGTGTCCTCTCCCGAGAGCGCTTCCCAAATCTGATGGGGCGACATGGTCACTTCCAGCCACACCTGGATCAGCAGCAGGGCAATAAAACACAGCAAGCCGAAACCTAGGGTTACATCCGCGATATCGCTCAGCTTTACCAGCGCCACCAGGATGCCCATTAAATAGACTTCGAGCATGCCCCAGTCGCGTAGGTGGTGATAGATGCGGTAAAGCAGCAAACCATAGCTGCGACCGATATCCAGACGGATACTCAGCAGTACCGCAAACTGGCAGAGCAACTTCAGCAACGGCACCGCCATGCTGCATAGAAACACCACCACAGCGACGCCCTGCATGCCGCTGTTATAGAGGCCTTGCACACCCGACCACAGGGTGTCCTCACTGGAGCGTCCGAGCAAATTGAGCTGCATGATCGGCAAAAAGTTCGCTGGCACGTACAACAACAACGCGGCAATCACCAACGCCATACTGCGCCGAACCACCTGCTGCCGATGGGTATAGAGCTCGAAGCCACAGCGCGGACATTCAGCTTTCTCGCCATGGGCAAGCGATGGTTTACGCAGCAGTAGATCGCATTCGTGACACGCGATCAGTTGCTCGAGGGCAAGCTCTGGCAGTGGAGTAGCCGATTCCGGCATAGGAGGCATCTCGTAATTAGGTGGCTGATCTAAATACACCTCATCCCACCAGGGGCGTCGAGCATAGGTCAAGGCCCAAGGGCGGGCAACGCCGGCGAAGTATTTTC
>NZ_CAMPHV010000042.1 GCF_946886105.1 uncultured Pseudomonas sp.
GTCGGGGCTCGCGGGTTTGCCCTGTATAGGCCAATGCACCCGTTGGCCCGTGCATGAGTTGCGCGGACTTTGCCCGCTGCGCATGTAGGGTCGTGGTGCTTGCAATCCCGTAGCCCGGATGAAATCCGGGGCATTGGTGGCGGCCATAAGACCGCCCCCGGATTGCATCCGGGCTACAAGATGCACGCAGCCAGCCCGATGGGTCGGGCTGCGCAGGTTGAGCGCAGCGATACCCATCACCTGCCTGCGGGCAAGCTGGCCCCGGCAAACACCGATCGGCGCACGAGATAACGACCAGACCTCCCTCACAAAATCTACCCGGCGTCCTCGCTATACTGCCCGCCCTTCCAAACCACCAAGGACGTCACCATGACAAGGTTGTCTCTGCTATTCGCCGCATCGCTATTCACCCTCAACGCCAGCGCGCTGGAATTGGCCAAGTACCCGCAGGTGTTCGATGCCGGCAAAGGCATCAGCGTAACGCTCGCGCCCAGTGCCGATGGCAAGCAGGCGTTGCTGCAGGTGAGCGGTATCAATCACCCGCTCGATGAGGTGGTGCTGCTGACCACGGTGCACGAGCGCGGCAACGACGAACGCGACTACGGCACCACCCTCGACGGCAGCGCCTACAACATGCTGATCAAGCGCCAAGGCTGGGGCGGCGAGCAGTATCAGTTGTACCTGCCGGATACCGAAGGCTTCCAGCTCGGCTTCGACGAGGAGCAGAGCAAAACCGCTAAACCCGCAGCGCTGCTAGCGCTGTATGAAAAGCAGAAGCAGGAAGGCGTGCAGGACAAGCTCGCCGCGTTCGACCGCGAGCGCCAGGTGCAGGCCTTCGTCAGCGCCTTGCAGCAGATCGACAAGGAGGCTTCCAGCACCTGCGGCACACCGCTGGCGACCAAGGTCGATTGGAGCGCGCTGGACGACGACATCCTCAAGCGCCTGAGCGTGCCGAGCTTCTGCGGCGAGGTGGTCAGCCAGGTCGCCACGCTGTGCGAGCGCGACGAGGCGTACAAGGCTCAGGCGAAAACTCTGAAAGGCGTGGAATGCGCATTCGGCTCGCGGATCAAGCTGCGGGAAAAGGATGCGACCCTGAGCTTCACCACCCATGAAGACGAGCCCAACCAGGGCGACTTTATCAACGCTTTTCTACGTAATCGATAGGCGTAACCGCTAGACGCTCTTACGTAGGGCGGACATGCCGAAGGCTTGTCCGCCAGGTAGGTTGCCGACGCACGCCGCGAGAGCCCGGTTGAGCCGTAGGGTGGATGACGCGAAGCTCATCCACCATTGCTATTGGTGGATGGATAAAGCGTCATCCACCCTACAAGAGCATGCTTCCTAAGCCAGACTCGGGCCGGGCTACGTAGCTCAACGCCCTAGGCTAAAAGGCCGCTAAGCCGCCTTGGCGAACAACTCCCGGCCGTGGTCCAGATGCTGGTCGATCAGCCATTTGCCATGGGCGATCGAGGCGTGTTGGGCTTTTTCCAGGTCCGCTAGAAAGGCGTAATCCAGAGGCAGCGGCATGCGTCGACTGGTGCGTCCCTGAGGGTCGGTGATACGGCAACCGCCGGCCCAGGGCGTCGGGTTATCCGCGTACTGTAAAACGTCGGCGGCGATGTGATGGCCACGATACGTGCATTGCAGAGTACTCATGGGTTGACCTCCGGTAGCTGGGGCCTGCAGCGAGGCGGCATGGCCCGGTTATCCCCCATACGGCAAGGTGCATCGCACCTTGGGTCGTCTTGGAATGGTACACCCCGAGCGCCATTCGTGAAGTACCTGTGGTCCAGCGGTGGGGGTCACGCACTGCTGGGGCATCGCCATTGCGTTGGTAGCAGCCCGTAGCCCGGATGCAATCCGGGGAGATGTTGATGAGCGATGCTTTCCCCGGATTCCATCCGGGCTGCTAGGTGTCGTGGCCACAACCATGTGTCGGATCAATGCCCGGCTGCGTGGGAGGGGCTTTAGCCGCGATTGATCTTCGGAAAATCGTGCAATTGCGCAACAGCGTGAATATTCGGCGGACAAGGCTTCGCCATGTCCGCCCTACAGCGCACGCCGCTCTGCTCTCGCGTTCGGTTTTCCGACTGCCATAGGCTCGCGGATTCGCTTTATCGAACGAAGCGACTGATCCCTCTCGTCCTTAAATTTTAATTTCTCTTTTATTTTCAATAAGTTGAATAGCTTAGCCGGCGATCACAAAGGCTGGCACGCTCCCTGCTCTATCTCCTTGCAGGAAGGCCGTGCGTCTTCCGCCGCCGATGGCTATGCATCGCCCCGGCCGGCCAGCCCCATAACAACAATAGTGAGGATCAGCATGACCAAGAGCACCCTTTCCCGCGCCGTCGGTATCGCCCTGGCCGCCACCCTGCTCAGCGCCCCGGTATTGGCCGAGGAGTTGACCGGCACCCTGAAGAAGATCAAGGAATCCGGCAGCATCACCCTGGGTCACCGCGACGCCTCCATCCCCTTCTCCTACTTCGGCAACGATCCGAGCCAACCCATCGGCTACTCCCACGATCTGCAATTGAAAGTGGTCGAGGCGATCAAGCAGAAGCTGGACATGCCGGAGCTGAAAGTCCGCTACAACCTGGTCACCTCGCAAACCCGTATTCCGCTGGTGCAGAACGGCACTGTCGATCTGGAATGCGGCTCCACCACCAATAATATCGAGCGCCAACGCCAGGTCGATTTCTCGGTCGGCATCTTCGAGGTGGGCACCCGCCTGCTGGCGAAGAAGAGCACCGGCGTCAGCGACTTCGCCGACCTCAAGGGCAAGAACGTGGTGACCACCGCCGGCACCACCTCCGAGCGCCTGCTGAAGATCATGAACGCCGAGCAGAAGATGGGCATGAACATCATCTCGGCCAAGGATCATGGCGAGTCCTTCCTGATGCTCGAATCCGGCCGCGCGCTGGCATTCATGATGGACGACGCGCTGCTCTACGGCGAAATGGCCAAGGCCAAGAAGCCGGACGACTGGGCCGTGGTCGGCACGCCGCAATCGTTCGAGATCTACGGCTGCATGATGCGCAAAGGCGACCCGGCGTTTAAGCAGGTGGTCGACAGCGCGATCAGCGCCACCTTCAACTCGGGCGAAATCACCGCGATCTACGACAAGTGGTTTATGCAGCCCATCGCACCGAAAAACCTCAACCTGAATTTCCCTATGAGCGATGAGCTGAAAAAACTCATCGCCGCGCCCACCGACAAGTCTGCCGAGCAGATCTGACCCGGTGACACCGCGCGCTCACAAGGGGCGCGGTGTGGGAACCAGGGAGCGACCCGGACAGGGTGAACCGCTGCATTGTTCACCCGCCCGACCTCCCGCTTTCACCCGATAGGACTAGGGGGCACCGCTGCCACAAGCAGCGGGGTAGGTCGGCGCCTGCCCCCTTATCCGCCTAAACGTCGTATCGGCTCTACCCGAGGGTTAACCCAAATGAACTACAACTGGGACTGGGGCATCTTTTTCAAGCCCACCGGCATCGGCAGCGAGATCTATCTGGACTGGTTTTTCACCGGCCTGGGCTGGACCATCGCCATCGCCCTGGTCGGCTGGATAGTCGCATTGCTGCTCGGCTCGTTGCTCGGCGTGATGCGCACGGTGCCAAACCGCTGGATCTCCGGCATCGCCACCACTTATGTGGAAATCTTCCGCAACGTACCGCTGCTGGTGCAGCTGTTCCTCTGGTACTTTCTGGTGCCGGACCTGCTGCCCGAACCGCTGGAAATGTGGTTCAAGCAGGACCTGTCGCCGGCGACTTCGGCCTATCTATCGGTTGTGGTTTGTCTTGGCCTGTTCACCGCCGCGCGGGTCTGCGAGCAGGTGCGCACCGGCATTCAGGCGCTGCCCAAGGGGCAGACCGCGGCCGCCTACGCCATGGGCTTCCGCCTGCCGCAGATCTACAGCAACGTGCTGCTGCCCCAGGCTTACCGCATCATCATCCCGCCGCTGACCAGCGAGTTTCTGAACATCTTCAAGAACTCCTCGGTGGCGTCCTTGATCGGCCTGATGGAGCTGCTCGCGCAAACCAAGCAGACCGCCGAATTCAGCGCCAACCTGTTCGAAGCCTTCACCCTGGCGACGCTGATCTATTTCACCTTGAACATGGGCCTGATGCTGCTGATGCGCACGGTCGAGAAGCGCGTCGCGGTGCCTGGGCTGATTGCCGTGGGGGGTAAATAATGGACTTCAGTGCGATCCTGCCGGCGCTGCCCGGTCTCTGGGAAGGCATGGCGATGACCCTGCAGTTGATGGCCCTGGGCGTGCTCGGCGGCGTGGTGCTCGGCACCCTGCTGGCGCTGATGCGTTTGTCCCACAACCCGCTGCTGGCCAAAGCCGCCGCCACCTATGTCAACTACTTCCGCTCGATCCCGTTGCTGCTGGTGATCACCTGGTTCTACTTCGCCGTGCCGTTCATGCTGCGTTGGATCACCGGCGAGGACACACCGGTCGGCGCGTTCAGCTCCTGCCTGGTGGCGTTCATCATGTTCGAGGCGGCGTACTTCTGCGAGATCGTCCGCGCCGGCATCCAGGCCATCCCCCGCGGCCAGATGGGCGCGGCGCAGGCACTGGGGATGAGTTACCCGCAGACCATGCGCCTGATCATCCTGCCCCAGGCGTTCCGCAAGATGACCCCGCTGCTGTTGCAGCAAAGCATCATCCTGTTCCAGGACACCTCGCTGGTTTACACCGTGGGGCTGATGGACTTCCTCAACGCCTCGCGCTCGCGCGGCGACATCATCGGTCAGGCCCATGAGTTTCTGATCTTCGCCGGCCTGGTCTATTTCACAATCAGCTTCGCCGCCTCGCTGCTGGTCAAGCATCTGCAAAGAAGGTTAGCCGTATGATCTCGATCAATAACGTCAACAAGTGGTACGGGGACTTCCAGGTGCTGACCGGTTGCAGCACCGAGGTGAAGAAAGGCGAAGTGGTAGTGGTGTGCGGGCCGTCCGGCTCGGGCAAGTCGACCCTGATCAAGTGCGTCAATGCCCTGGAACCGTTCCAGAAGGGCGACATCGTGGTCGACGGCACCTCCATTGCCGACAAAGCCACCAACCTGCCCAAGCTGCGTTCGCGGGTCGGCATGGTGTTCCAGCATTTCGAGTTGTTCCCGCACCTGAGCATCGCCGAGAACCTGAGCATCGCCCAGATCAAGGTGCTCGGCCGCAGCAAGGCCGAAGCCAACGCCAAGGGCCTCAAGCTGCTCGAACGGGTCGGCCTCGCCGCACACGCGCACAAACACCCCGGCCAGCTGTCCGGCGGCCAGCAACAACGGGTGGCGATTGCCCGCGCCCTGGCCATGGACCCGGTGGTCATGCTGTTCGACGAACCGACCTCGGCGCTCGACCCGGAAATGGTCAACGAAGTGCTCGATGTGATGGTGCAGCTGGCCAACGAGGGCATGACCATGATGTGCGTGACCCACGAAATGGGCTTTGCGCGCAAGGTCGCCGACCGGGTGATCTTTATGGACGCCGGCCAGATCGTCGAAGACTGCCCCAAGGAAGAATTCTTCGGCGACGTCTCGGCGCGCTCGGACCGCGCGCAGCAGTTCCTGGCGAAAATCCTTCAGCACTGAATGACACCTTGCTCTGGTAGCCCGGATGCAATCCGGGGATGACGCTGCATATCTCCCCGGATTGCATCCGGGCTACGCATCGAACGCTGATTTTGTGGGAGGCGCTTCAGCGGCGATTGCCCGGCCTGAGCCGCAACAGCAGCACGGCTAAAGCGGTACGCCGCACCTACCCAGCAAGGAACGACTGTGATGCAATGCCACATCGCCAGCCTTCGCGCCTTGCCGCCAGCCCTGAACGTGAAACCGCGCATCGCCCAACGTCTGCTATTGACCCTGCTGATGCTCCTGCTGGTGCTCAGTTGCGGCTACGCGGGCTATCACATCAGCCAAGGCATCGGCATCCGCGCCCTGGCCGAGAGCGGCGAACGCCAGCTCGAACTCAACGCCCGCGCGGTCGAGAGCGAAATCACCAAATACACCTACCTGCCCAGCCTGCTGGAGCTCGATTACAGCGTCGGGCGTTTGCTGAAAACACCGACCGTCTACCGCCGCAATCAGGTCAACGAGTTCCTCGAAGGCCTCAACCAGCGCGCCGGCAGCCTAGCCATCTATGTGCTGGACACCAGCGGACGGGTGCTCGCCACCAGCAACTGGCGCGAACCGAACAGCTTTCTCGGCGAGGACCTATCGTTTCGCGCCTATTTCCAGGATGCCTTGCAAGGCAAACCCGGACGCTTCTACGGCATCGGCAGCACCACCGGCGAACCCGGCTATTACCTGGCCCACGGCCTCAAGGACGGCCTGCGGCTGATCGGCGTGGCGGTGGTCAAAGTGCGCCTCGACGCGCTGGAGCAACGCTGGCAACGCGCGCAGTTGCAAGCCTATGTCAGCGACGAGAACGGCATCATCATTCTTTCCAGCAACCCGACGCGACGGCTCAAGGCCATCCACCGGCTGGGGCCGCACACCCGCGAGCGCCTGGCGCGCAGCCTGCAATACCACTGGCATGCCCTGGAAGAGTTGCAACCGCTGGCGCGCCAATCCCTGGGCAATGGCCTCGAACAAGTCACCTTCGCCGATGACGAAGACAGCGCCACGCCGCCCCGACCGATCGACTACCTGGCACAATCGCGACCGCTGGACGACACGCCCTGGCGCCTGACCCTGCTCACCTCGCTCGAAGATCAGCATCGTGCGGCCATGAGCCATGCCATATTGGCGTCCGTGGTTTGCGCCTTGCTGGCGTTTTTGCTGATCGCCTGGAATGAGCGGCGCAAGGTGATCGCCACCCGCCTCGCCGCCCGCGAAGCACTCGAACGGGCGAACAACGAGCTGGAACGCAAGATCGCCGAACGCACCGTCGATTTGCAGGCCAGCAACCAGCGCCTGAAGGCCGAAATCAGCGAACGCCAGCAGGCCGAAACCACCCTGCGCCAGGCCCAGGACGAACTGGTGCAGGCTGGCAAGCTGGCGGTGATCGGGCAGATGTCGACCAATATCGCCCACGAACTCAACCAACCCCTGGCGGCGCTTCGCACCCTGTCCGGCAATACCGTGCGCTTCCTGCAACGCGGCGCGCTGGACACCGCCAGCGCCAACCTGCAGACGATCAACGAGCTGGTCGATCGCATGGGCAAGATCACCGGCAGCCTGCGCGCCTTCGCCCGCCGCGAAGGCGACCGTGGCGAAGCCAATCTGCGCCAGGCGGTGGACGCCGCCCTGCTGTTGCTGCAACCGCGCCTGGAGCAGGACGCCCCGCAAATTCACCGCGACTACCTGAACGGCCAAGACGAGATCCGCCTGGCCATCGACCAGACCCGCCTGGAGCAGATTCTGGTCAACCTGATCGCCAACGCCCTGGACGCGATGAGCGAGCAGGAAGATCGCCAGCTCTGGCTCAGCGGCCAGGACGAGGGCGAGCGCTACCTGTTCAGCGTGCGCGACAACGGCCCGGGCATCGCGCCGGATGCGCGCAGCCATCTGTTCGAACCCTTTTTCACCACCAAACCCGGCGAAAAAGGCCTGGGTCTGGGCCTGACGCTGTCCGCCAGCCTGGCGGCCGCCGCCTCGGGCAGCCTTACCGTGCAACACCCGGCCAGCGGCGGCAGCGCCTTCGAACTGCGCCTGCCCAAGCCCGCCCCCAGCCGCGAGAACAACGATGAACGACCCGCTTAGCGTTCTGATCGTCGAAGACGATCCCCATGTACTGCTCGGCTGCCAGCAAGCCCTGGCCCTGGAAGATATCGCCAGCGAAGGGGTGGCCAGCGCCGAGCAGGCCTTGCAGCGCATCGGCGAGGACTTCGCCGGCATCGTCGTCAGCGATATCCGCCTGCCCGGCATCGACGGCCTGGAACTGCTGACCCGCCTCAAACAGCGCGACCCCAGCCTGCCGGTGGTGCTGATCACCGGCCACGGCGACATCGGCATGGCGGTCAACGCCATGCGCGACGGCGCCTACGACTTTATGGAGAAGCCGTTCTCGCCCGAGCGCCTGGTCGACGTGGTGCGCCGCGCCCTCGAACAACGCGGCCTAGCCCGCGAAGTCTCGGCGCTGCGCCGCCAGCTGGCCGGGCGCCAAGCCCTGGAACAACGGATCATCGGCCGCTCGCCGGCGGTGCAGAAGCTGCGCGAACTGATCGCCAATGTCGCCGACACCGCGGCCAACGTATTGATCGAAGGCGAAACCGGCACCGGCAAGGAACTGGTCGCCCGCTGCCTGCACGACTTCAGCCGGCGCCAGGCGAAACAGTTCGTCGCCCTCAACTGCGGCGGCCTGCCGGAGAACCTGTTCGAGAGCGAAATCTTCGGCCACGAAGCCCACGCCTTCACCGGCGCCGGCAAGCGCCGGGTCGGCAAGATCGAGCATGCCCATGGCGGCACGCTGTTTCTCGATGAAGTCGAAAGCATGCCCATGAGCCTGCAGATCAAGCTGCTGCGCGTATTGCAGGAACACAGCCTGGAACGCCTCGGCTCGAACCAGAGCGTGGCGGTGGACTGCCGGGTAATCGCCGCGACCAAATCGGACCTCGACGCCCAGAGCAAACGCGGTGAGTTTCGCAGCGACTTCTATTACCGCCTCAACGTCGTGACCCTGGAACTGCCGCCGCTGCGCGAACGCCGCGAAGACATCCCCCTGCTGTTCGAACACTTCCTACAACTCTCGGCGCTGCGCTTCGACCGCCCGGCACCGGAACTGGACCGCCACACCCTGGCCGCCCTTATGGCCCACGACTGGCCGGGCAACGTGCGCGAACTGCGCAACGTCGCCGAACGCTTCGCCCTCGGCCTGCCGGTATTCAAGAAAAGCGGCCTGGCCAGCGAAGGCAGCCCCAGCTTCGCCGAAGCCGTAGAAGCCTTCGAACGCAACCTGCTACTCGACGCCCTGCAACGCAACGACGGTAACCTCAGCCAGGCCAGCCAAGCCCTCGGCATGGCCAAAACCACGCTGTTCGACAAGGTGAAGAAGTACGGGTTGCAATAAGCTGGCGGCCGGCGAGTGCCGCACAGGGATCGCGACCTCTCGTAGGGTGGGTTAGGCGCACGCAGCCACTCGCGATGACTCCACAAGACCCGTTGCGCCGTAACCCACCATCGGCGCAACGCTGAATATCGCTTGGTGGGTTACGCGGCGCACCACCCCTGCGGCGTCTGATCGTTATGCGCTCAACGCCGCTAACCCACCCTACGGGTAGCCGGCATTTCACGCTGAGGTGATTATTCGCTTTTTTGCGGCGCTGGCCGCCGAGAGAGACGCTGCTTGCTGAACCGGATGATCGACGACTATTGTTCAAACTAGACTGATGGCTATATGCCGCAGCCTTATGCCCAGCAATAGGCGGGGTAAAGTGATTGCGGAAATTTCAGGGAGGGAATAGGCAGATGATTTTCCGAAAAACATGGCTTGCCATGGCTGTGCTTATACGGAATTCTTCGATATTCGTTATGGCGCGATTTCGTCTAATCACTGTTAGCTTATAAAATAAAGGTGCATTCATGTTTGAGAACTCTGAAATCAAGAGCATCACACCAAACACCGAAGGACGTGCTTTTCTAAAGATATGGAATAGAATAGTAAATCTTTCTCACATGACGGAAATAGCCATCAACTCCGACCCACAAGACAGAAGTATCACAATAAAACTTATTAATGGTTCCGAGATTACCCAGAAGTTTGATAGCCAAACATACTTATCCCACTCCTACAGCACATTACTTCACTGCATACAGCACAATCTTTTTGACATAGAGTTCACTGAAGAACATCATATAAAGTGGGCTCAATATAATGCGGATGAGTCTAATCGCAAGAGGTACAATAACTAACCACCAGCTCAAGTCACACAGGAGGTTCAGTGCCGACTTATAAGAAATCTGCTGTTACTGCAAAAGAAGGCATAAACTTTATCCGAAGTGTCGTGGAAAACTCTGGCTCCCTTTTCATAAAGATAGAACAAGAAAGCGATTTAGGAGTAGATGGAATTCTTGAGTTCATCAAGGATGAGAAACCTCTCAATAAACAGATAGCAGTTCAGATCAAGTCGGGGGCTTCGTACTATTATAGCGAAACAAGAGAGTGTGCTTTTCCGATAGGAAAGCACAGAGACTATTGGTCACAGCATCCACTACTCGTATTTGGTTTGGTTTACATACCCGCTTTAAAAGCAGCATACTGGGTTAATATTAAGCGATTCCTGAAAGACAACCCTAATGCCACGACCGTTAGATTTTCGGCGACCAGGGCAAATAAGTTTGATTCGTCTACGTTTAATACGTTGTTCTTGCCAGGCATCGCTGGCGAAACACCAGTACTAGATATTGATGAAGCATTCGCACTCGCTCGCTCCTGTGAACCTTCTGAGACTTATCTCGGTCTGCTCGTCTTGTTTCGCCGCTACGCAGATAACAAGTCGGCTTGGCATGAACTTATCCGGACCTTTATCGAGCGTCCCGCAGAGGAAATACCCCCAGTTCTACTATATTGGCTTGCGCATATCCCTGGACATGGTGATATTTTCTATTTTGGACAAACTGCATCTCCGGAGACTCGGACATATGCACGCAGTCTATTCAAAGAATTTGATGTAGAACACGTAATTAAGTTGCTTTCCTTTATTGATCCAGAAGCACAAATAGCTAGGGGCACATTGGGCCAATCCGTAGAGGCTATAGTATCTTCTTTGCCCAATTCCTCTGCCATGTTGCGCAAAATTATGAAGTCATCAGAGATTGATTTGTCTATTCGTGAATACGCTGCAATCATCCTTGCAATGAACGAAGGAAAGGGTGCACTAACCGATCTTAGAAAGCTAAATGATAGCGGATCGTGGTATGCAGGGGAGATTGCAATGCATGTCCAAGAGCATGGATCGATTAACCCGTATGCATGAATACACTGAAAAAGCCAAATAAGCCGACGCCAAAAAGCGCGCGGCTGTTTGGGACGTTGAAATCAATGGGGTCAGAAATCAAGAGCAAAGGGATCGGAATGAATAAAACTTATTCATTCCGATCCCAATATTCGTCCTATGTAGGGTGCGCCGTGCGCACCACAGACAAACGGGGCCTGGTGCGCACGGCGCACCCTACGAGCCGTCCTCAATACAGCCCACATTCAGCCTGATCGTTCATTGCCGGGCCGGCCCGCTGTAATCGCGATGCGGTTTCGGTCTAGGCTGCAGTGTCTATTTAGCGCCCACCCCACCGGAAAAGGAGCTCCCCATGCGCCCCCTGAAAAGCCTTTCGCTGCTGACGCTACTTGCCAGCACCAGTCTCCACATCAGCGCCGCCGATCTACAAGGCGGGGCGGTGGCCGCGCCCGATCAATACGGCGCAAAAGTCGCCGCCGAAATCCTCAAGGCCGGTGGCAATGCGGTGGATGCCGCGGTCGCCACGGCCTTCACCCTGGCGGTGACTTTTCCCGAGGCCGGCAATATCGGCGGCGGCGGGTTTATGACCCTGTATATGGACGGCAAGCCGTATTTCATCGACTACCGCGAAGTCGCGCCGCTGGCCGCGAGCAAGAATATGTACCTCGACGAGAAAGGCGAGGTGATCGCCAATATCAGCCTGATCGGCGCCAAGGCCGCCGGCGTGCCGGGCACGGTGATGGGGATGTGGGAGGCGCATAAGCGCTTCGGTAGCCTGCCCTGGAGCGAGCTGCTGACGCCGGCGGTGGCTTATGCGCGCAACGGTTTCACGGTGGCCGACAACCAATACCAGTACCACAGCAATACCCTGGCGCGGTTCGGCGGCAAGACTAACTTCGCCGAGTATTTCGGCGCGATGAAACCCGGCGAACTGCATCGTCAGCCGGAGCTGGCGAAGACCCTGGAGCGCATCGCCGACCAGGGCCCGAAGGACTTCTACGGCGGCAAGACCGCCGAACTGCTGGTTGCGCAGATGCAACGCGACGGCGGCCTGATCACCCGCGAGGATCTCAAGGGCTATAGCGCCAAATGGCGCGAGCCGATGCGCGTCGATTGGCAGGGCAACACGCTCTACACCGCGCCGCTGCCCAGCTCCGGCGGTATCGCCCTGGCCCAGCTGATCGGCATCAAGGAGGCCCGCGCCGCCGATTTCGCCGGGGTCGAGCTGAACTCGGCGCGCTATATCCATCTGCTCGCGGAAATCGAAAAGCGCGTGTTCGCCGACCGCGCCGACTACCTCGGCGACCCGGATTTTTCCGAGGTGCCGGTCAAACAGCTGACCGACCCGGCCTACCTGAAAAAACGCGCCGCCGAGGTCAACCCGACGGCGATTTCCGCCACCGCGGATGTGCGCCCTGGGCTGGAGCCGCACCAGACCACGCATTTTTCCATCGTCGATAAACACGGCAATGCGGTGAGCAACACCTACACCCTGAACTTCGGTTTCGGCAGCGGTGTGGTGGTCGAGGGCGCGGGTTTTTTGCTCAACGACGAGATGGACGACTTCAGCGCCAAGGCCGGGGTGGCCAATGCCTTCGGCGTGGTCGGCAGCGACGCCAATGCGATCGAGCCGGGCAAGCGCATGCTCTCGTCGATGAGCCCGAGCATCGTCACCCGCGACGGCGAAGTCAGCCTGGTGCTCGGTACGCCGGGCGGCTCGCGCATCTTCACCTCGATCTTTCAGGTGCTGAACAACCTCTATGACTACGGCCTGCCGCTGGAGAAAGCCGTTGCGGCGCAGCGCGTGCATCACCAGCTATTGCCCAAGGACACCATCTATTACGACAGCTACGCACCGCTGACCGGCAAGGTCGCCGAAGAGCTCGAAGCCATGGGTTACACCCTGGAAAACCAGGGCTGGAAGATGGGCGATATCCAGGCAATCCAGGTCCAGGGCGACGCCCTGCACACCGCCTCCGATCCGCGCGGCCGCGGGGTCGGTCAGGTGGTGCCGCGGTAGGTTGGCTCTGAGCCCGCAGCAAGGCGTTAACGCCGGCCAGGCATCATCAAACTGCGATGGTGGATGAAAAAAGCGTCATCCACCCTACAAGGCTGACGCTTATCCGGCTACGGGAGCCGCTGATCGTTCCCGCGTGGACGGTTCGACGCCTCGATGTGGGAACGATCAAAGCCACCCAATGGTAGCCCGGGTTGAGCGAAGCGATACCCGGGTATCGGCGCCCTGGGTATCGCTGCGCTCAACCCAGGCTACGTGCTCCCGGATTGCGCTGGCGCTTATCCAGACTACAAAGAGCGGACCGTAGCCTGGATAAGCCTTGGCGCAATCCGGGAAAACTTCACTCCAATCAACCGATCTCGCCGCTTTCCAGCTTGCGCCACAGCAAGCGTACCGCCGCTTTGCGCACCAGGGCGCAGCGGTACAGGCGGATTTCCAGCGGCACTTGCCATTGTTCGCCGGCGCAGATTGCCAGCTCGCCGCGGGCCAATTCGCCGGTCACCGACAGGCGCGGCACCCAGGCCACGCCCATGCCTTGCAGGGCCATGCTTTTCAGGCTGTCGGCCATCGCGGTTTCGTACACCGTGGTCGAGCGCAAGGCGCGCTGGCGCAGCAGCAGGTTGACCGAGCGTCCGAGAAAGGCGCCGGCGCTGTAGGCGAGCAGGGGCACACTGGCGTTGCCTTCGAGATCGAACAGCGGCTGGCCCTGTTCGTCGACCGCGCACACCGGCAGCATTTCCGTACGCCCGAGGTGCAGCGAGGGGAAGATTTCCGGGTCCATCTGCATCGAGGCGTCGGGGTCGTAGTAGGCCAGAATCAGGTCGCAGGCGCCTTCGCGCAATGCATGCACCGCCTCGCCGACGTTGGTCGCCACCAGGCGCGTACTCAGCGGTAGGCCCTCGCGGCGCAAACGCGCGATCCATTCGGGGAAGAAGCCCAGGGTCAAGGAATGCGCCGCAGCGATCTGCAGCACTTCGCCCTGCTGGCCTTCGACACTGTGCAGGTGGCGAACCACCTCGCCCAACTGATCGACCATGCTGCGCGCGGTAACCAGAAACAACTGGCCGGATTCGGTCAACTCCACCGGCGTGCAAGCGCGGTTGACCAGGGTCAGGCCGAGCATGGTTTCCAGGCTGCGAATGCGCCGACTGAACGCCGGCTGGGTGACGAAACGCTTCTGCGCCGCTTGGGAAAAACTGCGGGTGGCGGCCAGAGCGACGAAGTCTTCCAGCCATTTTGTTTCCAGGTTCATCGACTACCCTTGGAGTGAGCCAGTGCGGCCGCGCCGGCCTTCGGCCGACTAGAGCCCATCCTGCCCTATGCCATGCACACGCGCCATAGTGGCCGATAAGCTTGCCAGCACGAGCAACTACAAAACGCTACAATCGCCGCCTTGACAATAATAAAGAGCACAAAAAGGAGCCCAGATATGCAGAAACTGCGCAATACCCTTCTACTGATCGGCCTGTTGCTGGGGATGGCGGCCACCGCTCATGCCGAACTACCGGATACCTACCGCGTCATCCTGCAAACCGAAAACTTTCCCCCTTTCAGCTTCTCCCCCGACAACAAGAAGTTCGCCCGCGGCGACAAGATCCAGGGCATCGGCGCCGATACCGTGCGCGAAATGTTCGCCCGCGCCGGTATCGCTTACAGCATGACCCTGCGCTCGCCCTGGAGCCGGATCTACGGCGACACCCTGAACTCGCCGAACCATGGCCTGTTCTCGATCGTCCGCACCAAGGCCAACGAGGGGCTATTCAAATGGGTCGGGCCGCTGGCGCACTACGACAACGTGCTGCTCAGCACCTCGGGTAGCGGGCTCAAGCTCAAGAGCCTCGAGCAGGCCGCGGCCTATAAGATCGGCGTGTACCGCAACGGCGCGGTCAATGCCTACCTGGAAAGCCAGGGGCTGGGCGCCGACGATACCCTGAGCGAGCAGGACAACGTGCAGCGCCTGCTCAAGGGCGATATCGATCTCTGGGCCACCGCCGAACCCTCGTGGCGTTACTACGCCAAGCAGTTGGGCGTCGGCGGTCTGGAAACCGCATTGACCTTCCACACCTCCGATGTCTTCCTGGCGCTGAACAAAGACACCCCCGACGAAGTGGTCGAGCGCTTGCAGAAGGCCTTGAACGAGATCATCGGCGAAGGCTACAGCGGTTGCAGCAAGACCCCCGAGTTCTGTTATCTGATCCGCAACCGCAAGGCCCCGACGGGCGGTTAGCCTTCCCGTATCTGCCGGTCGAGGTCCTCCGCGGCCGGCGGCGCGCCCCCATGCCGATAGCCTATGGCCTTTGTGCCCGGCGCTATCGGCATGCACAGCGACCCTTGCCCACCTCTGACAGCCCCTGGCGCCAAGGCCCAAAGGCTGCTGTCGCGATCTTCTGCTTTGCTTTAACCGCAACGCTTTCGATGCCCCTCAAGATCAATCGCGACTAAAGCGTAGCGCCCCGACAACGCTCGCCAAGGCTTGAGGGTCACATTCAGGTTATGCCGATCGTGCATAGGTCAGCGTTTAACAGCATTGGCCGGCGCGGCGCTGGAGCCCTTACTCTTGAAGACATCGCGGCATCAGCCGTCTTCTTCAAGAGTCCTTCCTCTCATGTCACAGAGTGCATCGTTTCGCGTAGAAACCGACCTGCTTGGCTCCCTCGAAGTCCCCGCCGAGGCCTATTACGGCATCCAGACCTTGCGCGCCGTGCATAACTTCCGCCTGTCTGGCGTGCCGCTGGCGCACTACCCGAAACTGGTGGTGGCACTGGCCATGGTCAAGCAAGCGGCAGCCGACGCCAACCGCGAATTGGGGCACCTCAGCGAAACCAAGCATGCGGCGATCAGCGAAGCCTGTGCACGCATCATCCGTGGCGATTTCCACGAGGAATTCGTGGTCGACATGATCCAGGGCGGCGCCGGGACTTCGACCAACATGAACGCCAACGAAGTCATCGCCAACATCGCGCTCGAGGCCATGGGCCATGCCAAGGGCGAATACAAATACCTGCACCCGAACAACGACGTGAACATGGCGCAGTCGACCAACGACGCCTACCCGACCGCCATCCGTCTCGGCCTGCTGCTCGGCCACGACGCCCTGCTGGCCAGCCTCGACAGCCTGATCGGTGCCTTCGCGGCGAAAGGCGAAGAGTTCGCCCACGTGCTGAAGATGGGCCGCACGCAGTTGCAGGATGCCGTGCCCATGACCCTCGGCCAGGAATTCCGCGCCTTCGCCACCACCCTCGGCGAAGACCTCGCGCGCCTGAAAAGCCTGGCGCCGGAACTGCTCACCGAAGTGAACCTGGGCGGTACCGCGATCGGCACCGGGATCAACGCCGACCCGCGCTATCAGCAACTGGCGGTCGACCGTTTGGCGGTGATCAGCGGCCAGCCGCTGGTACCGGCCGCCGACCTGATCGAAGCCACCTCGGACATGGGCGCCTTCGTGCTGTTCTCGGGCATGCTCAAGCGCACCGCGGTGAAGCTGTCGAAGATCTGCAACGACCTGCGTCTGCTGTCCAGCGGCCCGCGCACCGGGATCAACGAAATCAACCTGCCGGCACGCCAACCGGGCAGTTCGATCATGCCCGGCAAGGTCAACCCGGTAATCCCGGAAGCGGTCAATCAGGTGGCGTTCGCGATCATCGGCAACGATCTGGCGCTGACCATCGCCGCCGAAGGCGGGCAATTGCAACTCAACGTCATGGAGCCGCTGATCGCCTACAAGATCTTCGACTCGATCCGCCTGCTGCAACGCGCCATGGACATGCTGCGCGAGCACTGCATCGTCGAGATCAGCGCCAACGAAGCGCATTGCCGCGCGCTGATGGAAAACTCCATCGGTCTGATCACCGCACTCAACCCCTATATCGGTTACGAGAACGCCACCCGCATCGCCAAGCTGGCGCTGCTCAGCGGCCGTGGCGTACTGGAGCTGGTGCGTGAAGAAAAGCTCTTGGACGACGCCACCCTGGCCGACATCCTCAGCCCGGAAAACATGATCGCGCCGCGCCTGGTGCCGCTCAAGGCCTGAGCAGACGGAGCGCCAACCCGAGCAACACCCGCATACGGATATGCGGGACTTATGCGTCGATCCGATGCCTGAGTAAGAGCCGACAGGAAGCCGGCAGCCAACGAGATGCATATCGGCATCCAGGGCATACCAACAAAAACCACACAGGGTGACACCATGAAATTGCTCGACCTCAGTCGTCTCTCTCCACCAGCCATCAGGCAATCCCTGATGCGGTAGCGATCCATAGGATCGCTGGCCACCCGCCACGTCCGCCAGCGCCGCCCTACCCGGGCGGTGCTGCGGCGTCATCGTCTTTCTATCCCTGACACAATCACAAGAGAGGGAGAAACACCATGCTGGATTTACTCAACGACCTGCTTTGGAGCAAGGTCCTTATCGTCATGCTGATCGGCCTCGGTCTGTATTTCACCATCGTCTCGCGCTTCGTGCAGTTCCGCTATTTCGGCAGTATGTTCCGTATCTTCGGCGAGGCGTTCAAACGCCAACCGGGCCAACTCAGTTCGTTCCAGGCGTTGATGCTCAGCGTCGCCGGCCGCGTCGGCGCCGGTAATATCGCCGGGGTATCGGTGGCGATCATGCTCGGTGGCCCCGGTGCGGTGTTCTGGATGTGGGTCGTCGCGCTGGTCGGCATGGCCACCAGCTACTTCGAGTGCTCGCTGGCCCAGCTGTATAAGCGCCGCGAGGCGGATGGCACCTACCGCGGCGGCCCGGCCTTCTATATCGAGCACGGTCTCGGCCAGCGCTGGCTGGGCATCGTCGTGTCGATCCTGTTGCTGGTGACCTTCGGTTTCGGCTTCAACGCCGTGCAGTCCTACACCGTCGCCAGCTCGCTGCACGACACCTTCGGCCTGCCGACTTATGTCAGCGGCATCGCCCTGGTTGCGGTGATCGGCCTGATCATCTTCGGCGGCATCAAGCGCATCGCCAGTTTCGCCGACGTGCTGGTACCGGTGATGGCGTTCTCCTATATCGCCATGGCGCTGTTCGTGATCGGCAGCAACGTCGAGCTGATCCCGCAGACCCTGACACTGATCGTCAAGAGCGCCTTCGGCCTGGAGCCGGCCTTCGCTGGCGGCATCGGCGCGGCCATCATCATGGGTGTCAAGCGCGGCCTGTTCTCCAACGAAGCGGGCCTGGGCAGCGCACCGAACGTCGCCGCCGTGGCCGAGGTCAAGCACCCGGTCGCCCAGGGCATCGTGCAATCGCTCAGCGTGTTCATCGATACCATCATCCTGTGCAGCTGCACCGCGCTGATCATTCTGCTTTCCGGCGTCTACCAGCCGGGCATGGAAGTGTCCGGCGTGATCCTGACCCAGACCGCCATGGCCAGCGTGGTCGGCGAGTGGGGTCGGGTGTTCGTTAGTGTCGCATTGCTACTGTTCGTATTCACCACACTGATCTATAACTACTACCTGGGTGAAAACGCACTGGGCTTTTTCAGCCAGAAACGCGCGCCGGTGCAGGTATATCGGGTGTTGGTAATCGCTCTGGTGCTCTGGGGTTCGATGCAGGATTTGGGGACGGTATTCGCCTTTGCCGACGTAACCATGGGTTTGCTGGCGATCGCCAACTTGATCGCCCTCGCTCTGCTGTTCAAGGTCGGTCTGCGCTTGATGCGCGATTACGACAGCCAAATCAAAGTCGGCGTCGAGTCGCCGGTGTTCGATCCAAAAGCCTTTGCCGACCTGGACCTCGATCCCGAGGCTTGGCCAGAAGCACCCGTTGCGCCGCTGGCGCCACTCGAGTCATGGCCAAACCCGGGAGCCAAGCAACCGGATAACGCCCTGCAACATCGCTGACTTATAGCCGCCCGGTTCGCGCCGGGCGGCGTTTTAGCGTTATGCGTCCCATGTCGACAATGGGTCGGCCTGGGACTCTCCGCATTTCAGGAGTGCTCGTCCATGCGCCGTTGTCTTTCCCGTTCGCTGTTGGTTTGCCTGCTGTTCGCCACTTTCGCCCGCGCCGAACTGCCGCCCGACTATAAGGTCGTGCTGCTGACGGAAAACTTCCCGCCATTCAACATGGCCGATAACAACAAGAACTTCGCACGCGAAAAGAACATCTCCGGACTCAGCGCCGATATCGTGCGAGAAATGTTCAAACGCGCAGATATCAAGTACACCATGACCCTGCGCTTCCCCTGGGATCGCATCTACAACCACACGATGAACACGGCCAACCACGGCCTGTTTTCCACCTCCCTGAGCGAGGCGCGCAAACCGCTGTTCAAGTGGGTCGGGCCCATCTCCAAATATGAAAGCGTGCTGGTCGGCCTCGACAGCAGCGCGCCGTTGAAGGACCTGGAAGAAGCCAAGGCCTACCGCATCGGCGCTTACCAGAGTGCGGCGGTCAGCCAGTACATCGAACGCCTCGGCTTCACCCCGCAGAATGCTCTGCGCGACCAGGAAAACATCCGCAAATTACAGAGCGGCAAGATCGATTACTGGGCCACCTCCGATCCGGTTTGGCGCTTCTACGCCAAGGAACAGAACGCCACCGGCTTGCGCACGATCCTGAGCTTCCACACCTCGGATCTCTACCTGGCGTTGAACAAGGACATCCCCGACGAAGTGGTGGAACGCCTGCAAGCGGCGCTCGACCAGATGCGCAGCGAGGGTTACGGCACCTGCAAGAAAAACCCCGAGCTGTGCTAAAAGTCGAACCATTAACCGGCAAGGCCGCGCCGCCGTAGCTCGGCCTTCGGATGACCCCGGGCTGTTGACCGGCCCGGCTGCGGCGCTTTTCAATCGCGCGATGCCCTTAGCAGGCCGTTGAAAAACGTAGGCGAGGCAGACAAGACAAGGACTAGGCGTCCCCACAAAAACAGCCGAAAAAGCGGACTGGGCTCGCACGCGAGTTTACGTGCTGTAAATGAGCATTTTGAGACGCCGAGTCCCGGGCTGTTTTTAACGCCCCTCTCTTTTATTAAGAGGGCCAACGCAGGTAGTTTTTCAACGGCCTGTTAGCTGTTGCTGCATGCAATGGATAACGGAGCATCGGCGTTTTCAATGGCGGCATGGCCGCCTCTTCATTTTTCAATGGCCTGCGAAATCGCGGCCGCTCAGTTCAGGAAACAATCTATGCACGCCCCCGCCCAACGCCTGCTGGTGCTCTACACCGGCGGTACCATCGGTATGCAAATGAGCGCCCAGGGCCTGGCCCCGGCCTCCGGCTTCGAGGCGCGGATGCGTGCGCAACAGGCACTGGAGAGCGGTGCGTCGTTGCCCGAGTGGCGCTTCCGCGAACTGTTGCCGGCGATCGACAGCGCCAATATGAGCCAGGCCAACTGGTTGGCGATGGTCGCGGCGATTCGCAGCGGTCTCGACGAGGAAGGTTGCGATGCGGTGTTGCTGTTGCACGGCACCGACACCCTGGCGTACAGCGCCGCGGCCTTGAGTTTTCTGCTGCTGGACCTGCCGGTGCCGGTGGTGTTGACCGGCTCGATGCTGCCGGCGGGCACCCCGGACAGCGATGCCTGGGGCAACCTGTTCGGCGCCATGCGGGCGCTGCAGCAGGGCGTCGCACCCGGCGTGCAGCTGTACTTCAACGGTGCACTGATGCACGGCGCACGGGTCAGCAAATTACGCAGCGATGCCTTCGACGCCTTCGCCGTGTTGCCGCGCCAGCGCCAGGGCGAACGGGCGCCGAGCATTGCCGCCGCGATCGACTACCGGCAACCGCGACAGCCGGTCAATCTGGCCGTATTGCCGTTGTTTCCCGGGATTCAGGCCGCGCATATCGAAGCCCTGCTGGCCAGCGGCGTACGCGGCCTGGTGCTGGAATGTTACGGCAGCGGCACCGGGCCGTCGGATGACGCCGCCCTGCTCGCCGCACTGAAAAACGCCCACCAGCAGGGCGTGGTGCTGGTGGCGATCAGCCAATGCGCTCATGGCCATGTCGAATTCGGCGTGTACGCCGCGGGCAGCCAATTGGCCAGCGCCGGCCTGGTTTCGGCCGGCGGCATGACCCGCGAAGCGGCGCTGGGCAAACTGTTCGCCCTGCTCGGCGCCGGACTCAGCCAGGCCGAGGTGGAGCACTGGTTCGCCCTGGATCTGTGCGGCGAGCGCGCCGACGCCTAGCAGGCCGTTGAGCGAGGCACCGCTGAGCCTGCGTGCATACTCAGGGAACCCAAAGCAGGTATTTCAGCGGCCTGCCGGACGGCTCAGAACGCTGGTATGACTGCACCCTGATACTTCTCGGCGATAAAGGTTTTGACCGCCTCGCTGTTCAGCGCCTTGGCCAGCTTCTGCATCGCTTCGCTGTCCTTGTTATCCGGGCGCGCGACCAGGATGTTGACGTACGGCGAGTCGCTGCCCTCGAGGATCAATGCGTCCTCGGTCGGCTTGAGCTGGGCCTCCAGCGCGTAGTTGGTGTTGATCAGCGCCAGGTCGACCTGGGTCAGCACGCGCGGCAGGGTCGCCGCTTCCAGCTCACGCACCTTGATGTTCTTCGGGTTCTCGGCGATGTCGCGCGGCGTGGCGAGGATGCCGGCCTCGTCTTTAAGCACTATCACCCCGGCCTTCTGCAGCAACAGCAGGGCGCGGCCGCCGTTGGTGGCGTCGTTGGGGATCACCACGTTGGCGCCCAAAGGCAGCTCGGTCAGGCTCTTGTGCTTACTGGAATAGGCGCCGAAGGGCTCGACGTGCACGCCAGCGACGCTGGCCAGCTCGGTGCCGCGGCTCTTGTTGAACTCATCCAGGTACGGCTGGTGCTGGAAGAAGTTGGCGTCCAGGCGCTTCTCGGCGACCTGCACGTTGGGCTGCACGTAGTCGGTGAAGACTTTGACGTTCAGCTCCACGCCTTGCTCGGCCAGGGCCGGCTTGATGAACTCGAGAATTTCCGCGTGGGGTACGGCGGTGGCGGCGATGTTCAGCTCTTCGGCCTGGGCGGCGAAAGCGCTGACGGCGGCGAGGGCAACTAGCAGTTTTTTCATGATCGATTCCTTTTGGGATATGAGCGGGTTCGGCGGATAGCCGCGATATAAAAAGTTAACGCTTTGTTTTTGCTGTTAAAAACCTGCGCCGTATGGACCAGCTCCGAGCAATGCCGCGAGCTGTAGCCCGGATGCAATCCGGGGAAGCGGTTCCATGGCCACTACCGATGTCCCGGATTGCATCCGGGGGGTTAGCGTCAATCGCCAGCTTCACGGGCACGCCACTATTTGCGCGAGAAATGCACCACCAACTTATCGCCGGTGCTCTGCAGGATCTGCACGAGAATCAGCAGCAGAATCACCGTGACCGCCATGACATCCGGCTGATAACGCTGATAACCGTAGCGCACCGCCAGATCGCCCAAACCGCCGCCGCCGATCAGGCCGGACATCGCGGTGTAGGACACCAGGGTGATCGCGGTCACGGTGACCGCCGCGATGATCCCCGGCAGCGCCTCGGGCAGCAGCGCATTGGTCACGATCTGGCGGGTGGTCGCGCCCATCGCCTGGGTCGCCTCGATGATGCCGCGGTCCACTTCGCGCAACGCGGTTTCCACCAGTCGCGCGAAAAACGGCGTGGCACCGACCACCAACGGCGGGATGGCGCCAGCCACCCCGAGCGAGGTGCCGGTAACGATCACGGTGAAAGGGATCATCACGATCAGCAGAATCACGAAGGGCACCGAGCGCAGGATGTTCACCAGCAGCGACAGCACACCATACAGCGCCTTTTGCTCGAACAGCTGCCGTGGGCTGGTGAGAAACAGCAACACGCCGAGCGGCAAGCCGAGCAGCACGGTAAACAGCAGCGAGCCGCCGAGCATGCTCAGGGTGTCCAGGCTGGCTTGCCAGATTTCCGGCCAGTCGACATTGGGCAGCACGTCCTTCATCGCAACACCTCCAGGTGCACATCGGCGGCTTGAAAGCGCGCGATCGCGGCATCCAGATCGCCGCCGGTCAGGGCCAGGGTCAGTTGGCCGTAGGGGGTGTCCTTGATCCGGTCGATACGCCCGGCGAGGATGCTGTAATCCACCCCGGTTTCACGGGCCACGGTGCCGAGCAGCGGCGCGTAGGTCGCCTCGCCCTGGAACGTCAGGCGCAGGATGCGGCCCTGGACGTGGGCGAAATCGTCGCGCTGCTCGTTTTCGTCGACCTGTTCGGACTCCTGCACGAAACGCTTGGTGGTGGCGTGCTGCGGGTGCAGAAACACCTCGGCCACCGGCCCCTGCTCGACGATCACCCCGGCGTCCATCACCGCGACGCGGTCGCAGACCCGGCGGATCACGTCCATTTCATGGGTGATCAACACGATGGTCAGGTTCAGCTCGCGGTTGATCTCGGCCAGCAGTTGCAACACCGAGGCGGTGGTTTGCGGGTCGAGGGCGCTGGTGGCCTCATCGCACAGCAGGATCTTCGGTGCAGTGGCCAGGGCGCGGGCGATGCCGACCCGCTGTTTCTGCCCGCCGGAGAGCTGCGCCGGGTATTTGTTGGCGTGATCGCTCAAACCGACCCGCGCCAGCAACTCGGCGACGCGCTGGGCGATGGCGCCACGGGACAGCTCGCCGGCCAGCTTCAGCGGCAGCGCGACGTTGTCGGCAACGGTCTTCGAGGACAGCAGGTTGAAGTGCTGGAAGATCATCCCGACCTGCTGACGGAAGCGGCGCAGGCCGTTGGCGTCAAGGGCGGTGACTTCTTCTTCATCGATCAGGATGCGCCCGCCGGACGGTTGCTCCAGGCGATTGATCAGACGCAGCAGGGTGCTTTTACCGGCGCCGGAATGGCCGATGATGCCGAACACTTCGCCGCGGCCGATGCGCAGATCGGTCGGGCGCAACGCGGGGATGTCCTGGCCGGCGACGCGATACGCCTTATGGACTTGGTGAAAATGGATCACGCATTAAACCTTTTGGGTTCGTCGGGTTGCCGGGTAGGCGCAGAGGACGCGTAGTCTATCCGCTAGGGGTTAGGCCGCAAAAATCTTTGTAGACCTATGGTTATAGCGATAAAGCATTAGATCGCCGGCTAACCGGCGCTGGGCGTCAGCACCAGTTGCGGCTTTTGTCCGGGGCCGATGGCCTGGCCGATGCTCGCCTCGAAGGCCGGATCGAGGCGCTCGATCTGCGCTTCGAGCAGCGCTGCTAGGTGGTCGCCGTCCTCGGCGCGGGTCACGTCGATACGCACGGCGCAACGGAAATTGACGACATCCGCGGCGACCGCGGCGAGTACATCGTTCAGACGCTCGCGGTCCTGCAGCGACGGCAGCACTATCACGCTGCTGGCGGCGCCGGGATCTATCAGCCTGGCCGGGGTCTTCCGGTTCTGCTCCACCCCCGCCTGCACCAGCATGGTATCCAGCCCGCTGGTCAGCGCCGGGGCCGCGGGCATCAGGCTGCGGGCGCGACTCAGGGCCTGGGTCGCGGTATCCAGATCGCCGCTTTGCAGGGCGCGCTGTCCTTGCTGCAAATAGGCATCGGCCAAGCGGCGCTGGTATTGCGGCAAACGGCTGTCGCCCGCCGCGAGCTGCTGCAACTGCGCCAGTTGCGCTTCGGCGGCACTCAATTGGCCAGCGGCCAGGCGAGCTTCGAACTGCACAACAGCGTTATCGCGTTCGGCGACGGCGGACGGCAGCTGCTGGCAGGCGGCCAACAGCAGCGAGGCGGCGATAACGGCAAGACAACTTGAGGCGAACGACTTCATAACTACGAGTCTCGTGTTGCGCAAAAAACAGCCAAGTCTACACCGCCGGGCCAGCCTCACCAAACCTTGGCCTGACCGGCAACAGCGGACACGAGCCCGCCGGCTCTTGTAGCCCGGATGCAATCCGGGAGCGATTTGTCAGATCTCGAACTTCCCGGATTGCATCCGGGCTACAGGGCACCTGCGTCTAGGCAGTGCGCCGTGGCCAGGCGAAGCTGAGTAGAAACAGACTGGCCGCAGCGACAACTATAGAAGGCCCGGCGGGGCTGTCTTCGAACCAGGACAGGCTGAGGCCGCCGCACACCGCGACTATTCCCAGCAGGCTGGCGCCAAAGGCCATCTGCTCCGGGGTGCGCGCATGGCGCTGGGCCGCGGCGGCGGGAATGATCAGCAGCGAGGTGATCAACAACACGCCGACGATTTTCATCGCCACCGCGATCACCACGGCGATCAGCAGCATCAGGCTCAGGCGGATCGCCGCCACCGGCAGGCCTTCGACCCGGGCCAGCTCCTCATGCACGGTAATCGCCAGCAACGGCCGCCAGAGCAGGGCCAGCAGCACCAGCACCAGGGCGCTGCCGCCGACTATCCAGGCCAGGTCGCCGGGGCCGACGGCGAGCAGGTCGCCGAACAGGTAGCCCATCAGATCGATGCGCACATCTTTCATAAAGCTCAGCACCACCAGGCCCAGGGACAGGGTGCTGTGGGCGAGGATGCCGAGCAGGGTGTCCGAGGCCAGCGGCTGGCGGCTTTGCAGCGTGACCAGCAATACCGCCAGCAGCACGCAGCCAACCGTCACCGCCAGGGTCGGGCTGACATCCAGCATCAAGCCCAGGGCCACGCCGAGCAGCGCCGCGTGGGACAAGGTGTCGCCGAAATAGGCCATGCGCCGCCAGACCACGAAGGAACCGAGCGGGCCGGCGACCAGCGCCAGAGCCAAACCGGCGATCAGAGCGTTGAGGAGAAAATCAGCCATGCTTGCAGCCATCTCCGTGGATATGTGGGCGAACCGGGCCTTTTATGACCAGGCCGCCAGCAGCCTCGTCGACCACCTCGCCATGCAGGTCGTGGGCGTGGTCGTGACGGTGGTGGTAGATCGCCAGGCTCTTGGCGTCCTGACCGAACAGCTCGACGAACGCCGGGTCGCCACTGACCTGCTCCGGGTGGCCGGAACAGCAGACATGGCGATTCAGGCAGACCACCTGATCGGTAGTGCTCATCACCAGGTGCAGGTCGTGGGAGACCATCAGCACGCCGCAGCCATGGCGGTCGCGCAACTGGGTGATCAAGCGGTACAGCTCGGCCTGTCCGGCAACGTCGACGCCCTGCACCGGCTCGTCAAGCACCAGCAGTTCGGGCTTGCGCAGCAGGGCGCGGGCCAATAGCACGCGCTGCAACTCGCCGCCGGAAATGCTCTGCAAGGGGCTGTCGATCACCTGTTCGGCACCGACCTCGGCCAACGCCGCCTGGGCCTGCGCGCGTGCAACGCCCGGCACCAAGCGCAGAAAACGCAGCACACTGAGCGGCAGGGTGGCATCCACATGCAGCTTCTGCGGCATATAGCCGATACGCAGTTTGGGTTTGCGCCAGACGCTGCCGCTGTTGGTCTTGAGCAGGCCGAGCACAGCGCGCACCAGGGTGGTTTTGCCGGCGCCGTTGGGGCCGATCAGGGTGACGATTTCCCCCGGGCGCACGCTCAGTTGCACATCCTGCAATACCGCTTGCCCGGCGAAGGTCACGCCCACCCCGGCCAGGCGGATCAGCTCGCCGCTCATTCGGCCTCCCGGCAGCCGGCGCACAAGCCGACCACTTCCACGGTCTGGCTCTCGACCGCGAAGCCGACCCCGGCGGCGCCGGCGACTATCGCCTCGCTGATCGCCGGCTGCTCCAGCTCGATCGCCGCATGGCACGCGCGACAGATGAGAAACTGCCCCTGGTGGGCGTGCTCAGGATGGCTGCAACCGACGAAGGCGTTGAGCGACGAGATGCGGTGCACCAGGCCGTTCTCGAGGAGGAATTCCAGGGCGCGGTACACAGTCGGCGGCGCGGCGCGGCGGCCGTCGTGCTCACTCAGCACGCCGAGAATGTCGTAGGCGCCGAGCGGTTTATGGCTTTGCCACACCAGTTCCAGCACGCGTTTGCGCAATTCGGTCAGGCGCAAACCTTGGCGCGCGCAGATGCTTTCGGCCTCGGCGAGCGCGTTATGCACGCAATGGGAGTGATCGTGTGGGCGTGAAGCCAGGGGCGGCTGAGTCATGGGCGACGACGCGAGTGATGAGAGACGTTATTATATTACCCGTTCCGTCCTACCTGAGTATTCTCCGTGTCGCGTCTTTTTGCTGCCCTCTCCCTCCTTCTCACCCTCGCCGCCGGCAACACGGCACTGGCCGAGGTGCGCGTGCTGACCAGCATCAAGCCGCTGCAACTGATCGCCGCCGCCGTGCAGGATGGCCTCGGCACTCCCGAGGTGTTGCTGCCGCCCGGCGCCTCGCCGCACCATTACGCACTGCGCCCCTCCGACGTGCGCAATCTGCGCGAAGCCGATTTGCTGTATTGGGTCGGCTCCGATCTGGAGAGTTTTCTGCCGCGCGTGCTGACCGGGCGCAGCAAGCCGAGCGTCGCGGTGCAGGACCTGGCGGGCATGCACCTGCGGCATTTCGGCGACAGCCATGATGCGCACGAGGAAGAAGGTCACGATGAGCATGAGCATCATGAGGATCACGAATCCGCAGAGGCCGCCGATGAGCACGATCACGACCACCGCCCCGGCACCCTCGATGCGCATTTATGGCTGCTGCCAGCCAATGCCCGGGTAATCGCCGGGAAAATGGCCGCCGACCTGGCCACCGCCGACCCAGTCAACGCGGCGCGCTACCAGGCCAACGCCAAGGCCTTCGAGGAACGCCTGAGCGCTCTCGATACCCGTTTGAAGAAGCGTCTGCAGGGCCTCAAGGGCAAGCCCTATTTCGTCTTCCACGAAGCCTACGACTACTTCGAAGCCGCTTATGGCCTCGAGCACGCGGGGGTTTTCAGCATCGCCAGCGAAGTGCAGCCAGGCGCGCGCCACGTCGCCGCGATGCGCGAACGCCTGCAACAGGCCGGCCCGACCTGCGTGTTCAACGAACCGCCGGTGGCCCCGCGCCTGAGCAAAACCCTGACCGCCGGCCTGCCGGTGACCCTGACCGAACTGGACGCCATGGGCGGTGCCCTACCGGTCGATGCCAGCGGCTACGAAACCCTGCTGGAACGGATGGCCGAGTCGCTGGCCGGGTGCCTGGAAGCGCTGTAAGGGAACACAGCAGGGGCTCCAACTCATTCACCAGCGGCAGTGGGGCCAGCGATGGGATTGCCCGCCTGTTTAAACCGCCAGCACTGCCTTATAGTCCGCCGTCAGCGCCCCAGCTATTACCAGGGACAGGCCCGCATGCTGACCATCGAACGCATTTACCCCGAGCAGCTCGACCTCGATAACCAAGACGATCAGGACACCCTGCGGATTCACCTGCAGCGCTACCGCTTCGCCGCCGCCTGCCTGAGCGGCGAACGGGTGCTCGATATGGCCTGCGGTTGCGGCTACGGCAGCGCCTTGCTGGCCGAACTGCACCCGGACAAAACCGTGGTGGGGGTGGATATCGACCCCGCGGCCATCGCCTATGCCCAGACGCATTACCGCCTGCCCAACCTCAGCTATGTATGCGCCGATGCGCAAAGCTTCTCCGGCGCAGAACCGTTCGACAGCATCGTCAGTCTGGAAACCATCGAGCACCTGCCGGACCCGCAGCGCCTGGTCGCCAACTACGCGACGCTATTGACCGAACAGGGCCAAGTGATCGCCTCGGTCCCGATCACCCCGACCCTGGACGGCAACCCGCACCACCTGCACGACTTCAGCCAGGCCTCGTTCTTCAAACTGTTCGCCGCCCATGGCCTGCGCCCGGATCAGCAGTTCGAGCAGATCCAGTGGTGGCAGTTCAAGGGGCTGTTTTCCAAACGCGAAGCCAAGCAACACCGCTCCGAAGGGGTCGGCAATGCGGTGCTGCAGTACTACCGCCAGCACCCGCTCTACCTGCTGCGCCGCCTGGGTTCGATGCTGCGCTACGGCTTCAGCAACCGCTATTTGACCTGCAACTTCAAGGCGGCCAACCAGGGTTAATGCGCTTGATTTAACGAATGCAGCCCTGCGGGCTGCATTCGCCACGGGGCGCGCCTCCTAGAGGCCTGGAGTGCGCCCTGGCATTTATGCTGAATCCCGTTACAGGGCGAACGGCAACGCCAGTTCGACCTGCTGGCGTTGCGCCAGTCGGCGTCCGAACTCGCCTGGATCGTGAATCAACACTTCCTGGCCGGCGAACGACTGCGCGGCGATCAGCCGCGACAGCCAGAAGCGCACGCAGGCCACGCGCAACAGCGTCGGCCACAGCTCGGCCTCGGCCGGCGTAAAGTGGCGCAATGCGGAGTAGGCGCCGAGCAGGGCCTGAGCGCGGTGCGCATCGAGGCTGCCGTCGGCCTCCGAACACCAGTCGTTGAGGGCGATCGCCAGGTCATAGAGCATCGGCCCCGAACAGGCGTTGTAGAAGTCGATCACCCCGCTCAGGTGATTGCCATCGAATAGCACGTTATCGCGGAACAGGTCGGCATGCAGATTGGCCCGCGGCAATGCCAGAATGCGCGCCTTGAGGTGGTGGATCTCGGCCAAGGCATCGCGTAACAGCGGCAACTGCTCATCGGGCAACTGCAGCGCCAGGCTCGGGCCTTCGCTGAGCATCCAGTCCAGGCCGCGGTCGCTTTGGCGCTCCAGCACCCGCTCGCGGGTGGCCAGGTGAATATGCGCCAGCAGCGTGCCGACTTCCTGGCAATGGTGCGCATTGGGATGCTGCACATGCTGGCCGGGCAGGCGCGGTTGCAGCAGCGCCGGCTTCTCCGCGAGGCTGCGCAGCGCTTCGCCGCTGCCGGTGCGCAGGGCATAGGGCACCGGCAGGTCGGCGGCGTGCAGCACGTCGAGCAGTTCGATAAAGAACGGCAGGTCGGCGCTCGGCCCGCGCTCGATCAGGGTCAGGACGAATTCGCCGCGCTCCATGCTGACGAAGAAATTACTGTTTTCGCTGCCCGCGGCGATGCCTTGGAAGTCGCGCAGACGACCCAGGCCATAGGGGGCGAGAAAGTCCTCGAGCTCATGGCGCTCAAGGGGGGTGAACACCGACATATCAGGACCTGCCAATACTGTTTTGCGAAACGCATTGCCACGCCGAATGGTGCCAGATCAGGCACGGGGCGCAGATACTGATCGCGCCCTTACCAGACCCCGCAACGACACATGGCGCCATTGCTCGTCGTTCAATTGCACAGACCAACGCGCTTACCTCGCCCATGCTCGAACAGGCGTCACCGCAGTGAAGTCCTGTCGGCAGGCCGCTGGCCTTACCATTTGAAAATTTCCCAGGATGGAATCAGCATGTCCGGCGAGTCCGAACGGACGAAGTTGCCGTCGCTGCCATCGGCGCGCACCAGAAAATAAGGCTTGCCGCCCTTGGGGGTGACTTTGACCGCATAGAGGAAACCGTTGACCCGGTACTCTTCGATGGTGCGGTCGCCGTCCTGGCGGATGGTCACGTCCGGCTCGGCGGACGGGGCATCGTCGGCGTATGCCGCGAGCGATGCGCATGCCAACAGGCTGGCCAGCAACAGGCGATTGAGTGTGCGCATGGTAACCTTGCCTCTTTTGATTTCTATGGTGCGGTCATTCTAGCGCCGCCTCCGCCGAAAAGGTTGATCCTCATGAGCCACGCCCCTCTCGTCCTGGTCGACGGTTCCTCGTACCTGTACCGCGCCTTTCACGCCCTGCCGCCGCTGACCACCTCCAAGGGCCTGCCCACCGGTGCGGTCAAGGGCGTGCTGAATATGCTCAAGAGTCTGCGCAAGCAGTACCCGGACAGCCCGTTCGCGGTGGTCTTCGATGCCAAGGGCGGGACCTTCCGTGACGAGCTGTTCGCCGAGTACAAGGCCAATCGCCCGTCGATGCCGGACGAGTTACGCGTGCAGGTCGAGCCGCTGCACGCCAGCGTCAGGGCCCTGGGTTTTCCGCTGCTGTGCGTGGATAACGTCGAAGCCGACGACGTGATCGGCACCCTGGCCCGGCAATGCGCGGCCGAGCACCGCGATGTGGTGATTTCCACCGGCGACAAGGACATGGCCCAGCTGGTGTGCAAGCACGTCACCCTGGTCAACACCATGACCGGCAGCGTTTACGACATCGAAGGCGTGCGCAACAAGTTCGGCGTCGGCCCGGAGTTGATCATCGATTACCTGGCGCTGATGGGCGATAAGGTCGACAACATCCCCGGCGTGCCCGGCGTCGGCGAGAAAACCGCGCTGGGCCTGCTGATCGGTGTCGGCGGCGGGCTCGACGTACTCTACGCCAACCTCGACAAGGTGCCGGGCTTGCCGATCCGCGGCGCCAAGACGCTGCCGGCCAAGCTCGAAGAACACCGCGACATGGCCTATCTGTCCTACCAGTTGGCGACCATCAAGCTCGATGTGCCGCTGAATATCGAAATCGAATCGCTGCATCCCAAAGCAGCCGACGTACCGGCGTTGATCGAGCTGTATGGCGAGCTGGAATTCCGCAGCTGGAAGGATGAGCTGCTGCGCCAGAACCCGGCAGCGGCGACCAAAGCCGCAGCGCAGAGCGCCGACCTGTTCGCCCTGACGCCGAGCGCCGGTGCCGAAGTGGCGGACGAGCTGCCGACAGAAGCCCCGCCGAGCCTGGGCGACTATCAACTGGTGCTGGAGCAGGCGCAGTTCGACGTCTGGCTGGAAAAACTCAAGGGCGCGGAGCTGATCGCCTTCGACACCGAAACCACTGGCCTGGACGCGCAGCAGGCGCAGCTCGTCGGCCTGTCGTTCGCGGTCAAGGCCGGCGAGGCGGCTTATATTCCGGTCGCCCACTCTTATATGGGCGTGCCGGCGCAGTTGGATCGGGACAAAGTACTGAACGCGCTCAAGCCAATCCTCGAAGACCCGCGCAAGGCCAAGGTCGGCCAGCACGCCAAGTACGACATCAATATCCTCGCCAATGCCTCGACGCCGATCCGCGTGCAGGGCGTGGCCTTCGACACCATGCTCGAATCCTACGTGCTGGACGCCACCGCCACCCGCCACGACATGGACAGCCTGTCGCTCAAGTACCTGAGCCACAGCACCATCCGTTTCGAGGACATCGCCGGCAAAGGCGCCAAGCAACTGACCTTCGACCAGATCGATCTGGCCCAGGCCGCGCCCTACGCCGCCGAGGATGCCGACGTGACCCTGCGCCTGCACCAGACGCTGTGGGCCAAGCTGGAGGCCGAGCCGAGCCTGGCCAAGGTCCTGCGCGAAATCGAAATGCCGCTGGTGCCGGTGCTGGCGCGCATCGAGCGCCAGGGCGCGCTGGTCGATGCCAAGCTGCTCGGCGAGCACAGCGTCGAGCTCGGCGAAAAACTGGTGGAGCTGGAGCGCCAGGCATTCGCTATCGCCGGCGAGGAGTTCAACCTCGGCTCGCCCAAGCAGCTCGGCGTGATCCTCTATGAAAAGCTCGGCCTGCCGATCATCAGCAAGACCGCCAAGGGCCAGGCCAGCACCGCCGAAGCGGTATTGGCCGAACTCGCCGAACAGGACTTCGAGCTGCCCAAGGTGCTGATGCAGTACCGCAGCTTGAGCAAGCTGAAAAGCACCTACACCGACCGCCTGCCGGAACAGATCAACCCGCGCACCGGGCGCATCCACACCAGCTACCACCAGGCGGTGGCGGCCACCGGGCGCCTGTCTTCCAGCGACCCGAATCTACAGAATATCCCGATCCGCACGGCCGAAGGGCGACGTATCCGCCAGGCCTTCGTCGCGCCCAAGGGTTACAAGCTGCTGGCGGCGGACTACTCGCAGATCGAACTGCGCATCATGGCCCACCTGGCCCGGGACGAGGGCTTGCTCGACGCCTTCCGTCACGACCGCGACGTGCACCGCGCTACCGCTGCCGAGGTGTTCGGCATGGCCCTGGAGGCGGTGACCTCCGACCAACGGCGCAGCGCCAAGGCGATCAACTTCGGCCTGATTTACGGCATGAGCGCGTTCGGCCTGGCCAAGCAGATCGGCGTCGACCGCAAGCAATCCCAGGCGTACATCGACCGCTACTTCGAACGTTATCCGGGCGTGCTGGCCTATATGGAGCGCACCCGCGAACAGGCCGCGCAGCAAGGCTACGTCAAGACCCTGTTCGGCCGCCGCCTGTACCTGCCGGACATCAACGCGAAGAACCAGGCCCTGCGCAAAGGCGCCGAGCGCACGGCGATCAACGCCCCCATGCAGGGCACTGCGGCGGACATCATCAAGCGCGCGATGATCGCCGTGGACGGTTGGCTGAGCGAGTCGGCGCTGGATGCCAAGGTGATCCTGCAGGTCCACGACGAACTGGTGCTGGAGGTGCGCGAAGACCTGGTCGAGCAGGTGCGCGAGCAGGTCAAACTGCTGATGGGCCGCGCCGCCGAGCTGGAGGTGCCGTTGCTGGTCGAAGTGGGGGTCGGCGACAACTGGGACGAGGCACATTGAACCGTGCGTAGCGAGCGCCCGCACAACAAGCGATTAAAGCCAATGCACGTATAGCCAAACTTTTCTAAAGGTGCGCTGAACTTTGCTTTCTCAACACGGGTCAGAAGCTGTGAACGGCCCATAAAGCCTTCAATGCTCCTTTGTTGTGTTAAGTGTTGGCAGATCATCTGAACCCCGCCCTAGCGGTTCAGACCTTAAACCCCGAACTTCTCCCTCCCCATATGAAGTTCGGGGTTTTTTTTGCCGCTGAAAAAAGCGCTCAACCCTCGTCTTGCGGCTGATCCGGTTCTTCGTCGACGGCGAACTCGCCCAACTGCAACCACTCGGCCAATACCGCCTGGGCCTCTTCGATACCCTGACGCTTGGGTGCGGAAAACAGCTGGATGCTGATCCGCTCGCCCCAACGTTTGCGGATCTCCTGCTGCACCTTGAGCAGGGCGTTTTTCGCGGCGCCGAACGCCAGCTTGTCCGACTTGGTCAGCAGGATATGCATAGGCATTTCGCTGGCGGTGGCCCAATCCAGCATCAGCAGGTCGAACTCGGTCAGCGGGTGGCGGATATCCATCATCAGGATCAACCCGCGCAGGCTTTCGCGGCTGCCCAGATAGGCCTCCAAGTGCTTCTGCCAGTGCAGCTTCAGCGGGATCGGCACCTTGGCGTAGCCGTAACCCGGCAGGTCGACCAGACGCCGTTCGTCGTCGAGGCGGAAGAAGTTCAGCAACTGGGTGCGCCCCGGCGTCTTCGAGGTACGCGCCAGGCTGGCATGGGTCAGGGTGTTCAAGGCGCTGGACTTGCCGGCGTTGGAACGCCCGGCGAACGCCACCTCATGGCCGAAGTCGTCCGGGCATTGATCGACCTTGGCGGCGCTGATCTGGAAAGTGGCTTGTTGGCACAGGCCGATAATGGGGTTCTTTGCTTGCATCGGGGTATCCGGTAAGGACAGGCATGAAGGGGGAATTCGGCCGCTGTCATCGATCGATGGCGAGACGGCCAAAACGCCCGCGAATGAGGCTGATATCGCTCGGCACGCCAGGTTCGATGAGCCAGTTGGCGGCTGCACCGCCCATGCGACAAATGAACGCAGCCCGCTGGATGCTACGCATCGCGGCACGCGGCGTCGTTTCAGTTTCACTGACGCCAGTATATAATGCCGCAGATTTTGTGTGCGCTTTGTCCGCTATTCGATGAGTATTCCGAGAGCGATTCGAATCACCTGCCCATAGAAGGCAGTACGCTCTCCATCCGTGATGAGACCGATCCGATGGAAAAAATACTAGTCGCTGCCTGTGTATTGATGCTGTCTTTCAATACTCAAGCGGCCCAAGATGCGGAAGCCGTGTACGCCCGTGCGTGTGCGGCTTGCCATAATGGTCAGCTGCCGATCGCACCGCAGAAAGGTAACCAGGCCGCTTGGGCGCCGCGTTTGACCAAAGGCATGGATGTACTGGTACAAAGCGTCACCAACGGACTGGGCGCCATGCCGCCAGGCGGTTTGTGTTCGGACTGCACGGCCGAGGATTACCGAGCCGTCATCACCTTGATGACCGAGTAAGCCCGGCCCATAACTCTTTCCCTTTAGCCGTAATTGGATTAGCTGATGAACAAAGTACTCGTGAGTCTGCTGTTGACCCTGGGCATCACCGGTTTCGCCCACGCCGCCGGCGATGCAGCCGCAGGTGAAACCAAGGTCGCCGTATGTGGCGCTTGCCATGGTGTCGATGGCAACAGCGCAGCACCGAACTTCCCCAAACTGGCCGGCCAGGGCGAGCGTTACCTCCTCAAGCAATTGCAGGACATCAAATCCGGCGCCCGCCCGGTGGTGGAAATGACCGGCCTGCTGGATAACCTGAGCGAACAGGACCTGGCGGATATCTCCGCGTATTTCGCGAGCAAGAAGATGAGTGTCGGCGCGGCCGATCCGCAGCTGGTCGAGCGCGGCGCAGCGCTGTACCGCGGCGGCAAGCTGGAAGAAGGCATGCCGGCCTGCACCGGTTGCCACTCGCCGAACGGTTCCGGCCTGGATGCTGCGGGCTTCCCGCAGTTGGGCGGTCAGCATGCCGCTTACGTGGCCAAGCAGCTGACCGACTTCCGCGAAGGCGCACGCACCAACGACGGCGACAGCATGATCATGCGTTCGATCGCCGCCAAGCTCAGCAACAAGGACATCGCTGCGATCTCCAGCTTCATCCAGGGCCTGCATTGATCGCCCGGCAGTTGTAACGATGTGAAGCAAATGAGCGGAAAAAGGGTGGCCTCGGCCACCCTTTTTCATTTATCACGCGGCTACAATGCCAGACACTATGCTCCGCGTAATTCATAGCCGGGGCGATCCAGGTCATCGCTAATCGTTTAGGAGTAACCCATGCGCAACCTGATTCTCAGTGCCACGCTCGTCGCCACCAGCCTGTTCGGCATGGCGGCGCAGGCCGAATCGTTCGAAGCCGGCAAACAGTATGTCGAACTGAGCAAGCCGGTGGCGGTGTCCCAGCCCGGTAAAATCGAAGTGGTCGAGCTGTTCTGGTTCGGCTGCGGGCACTGCTACCAGTTCGAGCCGACCATCAACCCGTGGATCGAACAACTGCCGGAAGACGTCAATTTCATCCGCATCCCCGCCCTGTTCGGCGGTGCCTGGAACGTCCATGGGCAAATGTTCTTTACCCTCGAAGCCCTGGATGTCGAAGAGCAGGTGCACAACGACGTGTTCGATGCCATTCACAAGCAAGGCAAGAAGCTGGCGACCCCCCAGGAAATGGCGGACTTCTTCGCCACCAAGGGCATCGACAGAGAGACCTTCCTCAAGACCTTCAACTCGTTCGGCGTGAAGAGCCAGATGGAGAAGGCCAAGAAGCTGGCCATGGCCTACCAGATCAGCGGCGTGCCGGTGATGATCGTCAACGGCAAGTACCGCTTCGACATCGGCAGCTCGGGCGGCCCGCAGCAAGCCCTGAAAGTCGCCGATTACCTGATCGATAAAGAGCGCGCGGCACAGTAAGCCGCCGAGTGCCGGGCGATGTTGCGTCGTTGGCAACTGAATCGAGGGATTGGCCTGTGCGATCCACAGGTCAACCCGCATTGTTCGAACAGCCCCGACTGGCCCGACGCCCGGCGCTTGCGTCTGCTCAGCTTCAACATCCAGGTCGGCATCACCACCCAGCGCTACCACCACTACCTGACCCGCAGTTGGCAGCATCTGCTGCCCCATGCGGGGCGCGCCAATAACCTGCAACGCATCGGCAGCATGCTCGGCGACTACGACTTGGTGGCCCTGCAGGAGGTCGACGGCGGCAGCATGCGCTCCGGCTACGTCAACCAGGTCGAGCACCTCGCGCACCTCGCCGATTTTCCATTCTGGTACCAGCAGCTCAACCGCAACCTCGGCCGCCTGGCACAGCACAGCAACGGCGTGCTCAGCCGTTTTCGCCCAACCCTGCTGGAAGACCATCCACTGCCCGGCCCGCCCGGACGCGGCGCCATCCTGCTGCGCCTCGGCGAAGGCGCGGAGGCGATTGTCGTGGTGATGATGCACCTGTCCCTCGGCGCCCGCACCCGCACCCGCCAGTTGGCCTATATCCATGAGTTGATCGGCGGTTATCGGCACCAGATCCTGATGGGCGACATGAACACCCACGCCAGCGATCTGCTGGTGCATTCGCCCCTGCGCGACCTGGGTTTACTGGCGCCGCAGATCGAAGCGACCTTTCCCAGTTGGCGCCCGCAGCGCTGCCTCGATCATATTTTGCTGAGCCCCGGCCTGGAGCTGGAAAAGGTCGAGGTACTGGCCCATCCGATATCCGATCACCTACCAGTGGCGATGGAAATCCGCCTGCCCCAGGCCCAAGGCGGCCCATTGCCACCTATGCTCAATGCGTCCCCCGTGCGGAAACGCTAGATGAACGATGCCGAACAACGTTGGAAAGACAAATACCTCGCCAGTTTGGAGCAGCAGGAGAAACTCGAGCAGCGTTGGGGCGCCCGTCTCGACCTGTTGCGCCGTGGCCTGGTGCGCAGCAGCCTGGCCGCCGAAGGTGCGGACAAGGCGGTCGACAAATGCATGCAGGATTTGCGCGAGGTGCTGCGCCACGACGATATGGACGCCGGCCTCAGCTCGCTGATCCCACGGCTGGAGAAATCCGTCCTCGACTCCGAAGTGCAGCGCCAGCGTCGCGTCGAACAGGCATCGGCCGCACTCGCCTCACTGGCCGCCGAATTGCTCAAGCTGGAACTGCCCAGCGAAGTGCGCAAACCCCTGAAAAGCTATGCCAAGCAGCTTGCCGGTCGCGCCGGCCAATTGAGCGAGCTGCCCATTCTGCTCGCCGAACTGAGCCAGTTGCAGCAACAAGCCATGGCCAGCCTGGGTGAGGCCCATCATGAGCGGCCGGGGTTGCTGCAACGCCTGTTCGCCGGGCGCGACAACCCGGCCAACGCAGCGCCAGCCGAAGCCGCTGAAAAGCCTGCGAAACACGACCCGGAAGCAGTAGCCCCGCAGCCAGCCGCCACAGTCGAACCAACCCCTCCGGCCGCGCCGCTGGTACCAGCGATAGACACGCCGACCATGGACAGCGCGCAACAGCCCGCCGCACCCGTGCAGTCCGCGCCGGCCGCCGAAATACCGCTCACGCCCAGCATTCCGGCGCCGGACAGCTCGACCGCCGACCCCGACTATGCCCTGCCCGCCGCACCCGAACCCGGTTACAGCGCCATCGCCAACCATGTCGAAAGCAGCCTGCTCGGCCTGCTCGGCGAACTGCCGGTACCCGAGCGTCACCAAGGCCAGGCCGAGCAGTTGCGCGAGCGCATCGAAGGTGGCCTGAACCTGTACGAGCTGGTGCCGGTACTGGATGATCTGGCGGTCTTGCTGCTGGCGATCGCCGATGTCGGCCAGCGCGAGTTCGAGGGCTATCTCAAGCAGCTCAACGAGCGCCTGTCGAGCTTCCAGGACAACCTCAAAGATGCCCACGAAGGCTATGTCGATTCGGTCAATGCGGCCCGCGACCTGGACCACGACCTGCGCCAACAGGTCGATGGCCTGAGCAGCAGTGTGCAGCAGGCCACCGACCTCGACAGCCTGAAGAACCTGGTGGAAAACCGCCTGAGCGGGCTGCTCAATACCATGACGCATTACCAGCGCCAGCGCGACGAGCGTGACCACCTTGCAGCCGATCGCTTGCAAACTCTGGTCGAGCGGGTGGCGAGCATGGAGCAGGAAGCCAAGGGCTTTCGCGACCATCTGGAAGAGCAACGACAGAAGTCGCTGCTCGACCCGCTCACCGGGCTAGCCAACCGCGCCGGTTGGAACGAGCGCCTGGAGCTCGAAATGGCGCGCTGGCAGCGCTACGGCGGAGAGCTGTTGTTGGCGGTGGTGGATATCGACCATTTCAAACGGATCAACGACAACTATGGCCACCTGGCCGGCGACAAGGTGTTGAAAATCATCGCCAATGAGCTGCGCAAGCGCCTGCGCAAGACCGACTTCATCGCCCGTTTCGGCGGCGAAGAGTTCGTCCTACTGATTCCCGCCACGCCCCTGGAAGGCGGCATGCAGTTGCTGGAAACCCTGCGCGGCGGCATCGAAGCCTGCCCGTTCCACTTCAAGGGCGAGCCGGTGACCATCACCCTTTCGGCGGGAATCAGCTCATTCGCCAACGGCGAATTCGGCGATCAGGTCTTCGAACGGGCCGACAAGGCGCTGTATCGGGCCAAGCATGCCGGGCGTAACCGCATCGAGTGCGGCTGACAGGCCGTCGATGCCTCAGGCCGCGTGCGGCAGGTAGGGCTTCCAGCTTTCCGGAATGCACTCGAGTTGCGGATAGCCGATACCTTGCAACTGCGCCCCCAGAAGGAACGGCGTGTGCCGCAGGTGCCTGGCAATGCCTTGCAGCTCCGGCAACCACAGGCTGACGTAGGCCGCATCCGGGTCGCATTCGTGGGCCTGGCGCAGGGTATTGAACGGCTGCTTGGAGCCATTGTTGATACCCGCCATTGAAACCCAATTGCCCCAGTTGCTGGCCGGGTCGTAATCGAGCAGATGCTCCTCGAACCAGGCGGCGCCATGCCGCCAGTCTTGCTGCAAATCGTGTATCAGGTAACTGGCGACGATCTGCCGCCCGCGGTTGGACATGAAGCCGGTGGCAGCCAGTTCGCGCATATTGGCGTCCACCAGCGGCATGCCGGTACTGCCCTGGCACCAATCCCGGAAACGTCGATCGACCTGCGTCGGGCTGCCCTGGGTGGCTTTCAGGCCGTTGGCCTTGAACAGTGCACTGCCGTGACGCAACAGCGTCCAGCGAAAGAAATCGCGGCGGAGCATTTCCGTCCACAGGCCCTGGGTCGAATCGTTGCGCCCGAACTGCGCTTCATGACGCCGTAATTCGGCCGCTATCCGCCGCACCGACAGGCAGCCATTGGCCAACCACGGCGAAAACTTCGAGGAATACTCGCTGCCGATCAAGCCGTTGCGGGTCTCCTGGTAGCTGCGTACGGCCTGGCTGGTCCAGAGGTAATCGCGCAACCTCGATAACGCCGACATCTCGCCACCGGCGAACGGGAAGGCGCTGGCCGGCACACTACTCGGCTCGCCGAGGCCCAACTGGGACAGGTTCGGCAACTCCTGCAGCAGGGCTTCGGCGCCATCCGGCAAAGGCGGGATCTGGCTGGGCAGGGGATGCGGCTGGAATACCGTCAGGCGCGCCTCGACCTGCTCTCTGAACTGGCTGAACACCTGCGGCAGCTGCTCGAGCGGGCAAGGCAATTCGTCACCGCGCAGCAAGCCGTTGCCCGCGTACTGTAGCAGCGGCACGCCCTTGAGCTGGCGCTGTACGTGTGCGATCTGGGCGCGTTCGTCCGGGGCGATTTCTTCCAGGGTCAGCACCTGGTCCAGCTCGAACTTGTCGACCAACTGCACGATCACCTGCTCCGGGGCACCCGGCAGCACCAGCAGATGGGAACCGCGTTTACGCAGCCCGCTGTCGAGGGCCGCCAGGCTTTCCAGAAGAAAACGCGCGCGATGCACTCCCATTCGTCGGCAGCCGAACTCATTGACCTGCAATAACGCGGGATCGAGGACGAACACCGGCAACAGGCATCCGCTGGCGAGTCCCGCCTGCAGCGCGGGGTGGTCGTGCAGGCGCAGATCCTGTTTGAACCAGAGCAGCGAGCGCATGACATCAACTCCAGAATTCGACAATCCGTGTACAAGCCAATAAAGCATGTACAAATCCAATTTAGCAACGGCATTGCTTGGACAACGGACCAACGCTATCGATCTATCGACTCAAAGGCAGCAACCACAGCTAGTCTGCTAATTGAGATTAGTCGAGGAACAGCGCATGGAAATTTTCGGCATCGCAATTCTGATTTTTCTGGTCACCGATCCCTTCGGCAATATCGCCATCTACATCGCCGCGTTGAAGAACGTCTCGGCCGAGCGCCGCCTTCGCGTAGCCGGGCGCGAGCTGCTGTTCGCCCTGGCGCTGCTCCTGCTGTTCCTTACGTTTGGCGACAAAGTCCTCAGCGTTTTGGGCCTGTCGCGTGAGGCAACCGCGATCGCCGGCGGTATCATCCTGTTCGTCATCGCCATGCGCCTGATCTTCCCCGGCCCGCAAGGCGTGCTCGGCGACGTGCCGGATGGCGAACCGATGCTGGTACCCTTGGCGACGCCCGCCGTGGCCGGGCCTTCTGCCCTGGCGGTGCTGATGACCTTGCGCAATACCCATGAAGGGCCGCTCTGGGAACTCTACGCGGCGCTGCTCATGGCCTGGGCGGCCACCGCCTTCATCCTGTTGCAGGCCTCGTTCCTGCAGCGTTTCCTCGGCCCTCGCGGGCTGACCGCGGTAGAACGACTGATGGGCATGCTGTTGATCATGCTCAGCGTCGATATGCTGTTGGATAACCTACAAAGCGTGTTGCATATTCGTCCATGAAATTGGTTTGTCTCGTTTTATTCGGCGCCCTGCTCGCCGGCTGCGCCAGCGGCCCACGGATCGACACCCGCTATAGCGCGGTCGGCCAGAACAGTCGGGTGCAATACATAATCCTGCACTACACCTCCACGGATCTGGCGCACTCGCTACAGCTGTTGAGCGAGGGCGAGGTGAGCAGCCATTACCTGATCGGCGAAGCGCCGGCGACCATCTATCGCCTGGTCGACGAAGACCGCCGCGCCTGGCATGCCGGCGACAGCCAATGGCAAGGCCGTACCTGGCTGAACGGCACCTCGATCGGCATCGAGCTGGTCAACCAAGGCTTCTACGAAGGCGCCGGCAGCCGCTACTGGCAACCCTATTCGCCGGCGCAGATCGATGCGCTGATCGTGCTGCTCAAGGACATCGTGCAGCGCCACCAACTGCCCCTCGGCAGCATTCTCGCCCATAGCGATATTGCGCCGCAGCGCAAGGTCGACCCCGGCCCGCTGTTCCCCTGGAAGCGCTTGGCGGACGCCGGCCTGGTGCCTTGGCCGGACGACCGGGCGGTGGCGCAACAACAGACTCTGTTCACCGAAAGCCTGCCGACCGTCACCTGGTTCCAGACGCAACTGGCCCGTCAGGGTTATCAGGTGCCGGAGCATGGCGAGCTGGACCCGGCGACACGCAACGTACTGGCGGCCTTTCAGATGAAATACCGCCCGGCGCGCCACGACGGCGAGCCAGATGCCGAAACCGCAGCGCTGCTGTGGGTCTTGAATAACCAGCTCGTCCCCTGACGATGGTGTCGGTCAGGGGTGTTCGAACATCGTCTGCAGCGTACTTCTGAGCAGCGCCGGCGAATAGGGTTTGCAGATGGTCGCGACCTGCTGCGCATCGCCTGCGGGCAGGTCGGCGAACTCGACGCTATCGCCATAGCCGCTGGCGAACAACCCGCGTAGCGTCGGACGCAGTTGCCGGGCGATGGCCATGAGCCGATAGCCGCTCATCCCGGGTAGACAGATATCGGTCATCAACAGATCGAGCGGCTGCTCGCTTTGCAAAATGGCCAGCGCCTCGGGGGCGTCTTCGGCTTCGAGCACCCGATAATTCAGCTCGGCGAGCAATTCGGAGGTCAGGGTACGCACCACCTCGTCGTCCTCGACCAACAGAATTATCCGGGTATCAATACCGGCCTTTTCTACTACGCCCGATATCCGATCATGCATGCAGCAACCTCATAACAGCCCGGTTAAATTGCTAGCGCACTCGTCCCACCCGCATAGGCTGTTCGCGCCCTGCGCCATGCCGTAAATGGGGTGATGCAAACGAGACACGCACTCTGGGCCGACAACCAGGGATCGACGATCCACTGACGACGGCCACGTAATTGCGACCCTGAGGTCGATGTGCGGGTTCAACCAAATGAACGGCGACGGCCAGACCGCGTCAGCCGTTCTTGAACCAAATGGGATAGGGCGGGTCGCGCCGGAGCTATGGCCAACTGCTATTTCGTGCAAATTGCATTACCGGCGATTCGAGGGTCATGCATTCTGCATTCTGCACGATCCAGCACATTTATTAACTATTTGATTTATAAAGCTTTTCAAATAAAAACGAACTGGCACGCGGACTGCTTCCCAAGAACATCCATTCTTGATTCTGTAACCAGGGACGCTGCGATGAAGACCCTTCCCAACCTATTGACTCTCACCTTGGCCGCGTCGATCGGCGCGTTCGCCTCCACTTCACTGACCGCGCTGGCACTGACGCTGAACCACAAGCCGGCCGAACAACAACCGATAAACCAGCAACCGCACCCAGCCTTGGTGGTGGATATCACCGGCAATTGGCTCAGGGTCAGCCAGGAAACCCGGCAAGGCCTGTACCTGTCGCTGCCCGCACAGCGCTGGATATTCTAGACACGCAATCGCGTGCACGCCCGCGGCGTTGGTCGGGAACCGTTTACAGCGGCAAAGCCATGTAAAACTGCGAGCCTTGGTTAGGCCGCGAGTACAGATTCAAACGGCCGCCGTGCAATTGCACGATCTCCTTGCACATGGCCAAACCCAATCCGGCGCCGCCGGTTTTTTTGCCGATTTGCACGAACGGCTCGAAGATTCTCGCCTGCTGACTGAAGTCGATTCCCTCACCGTTGTCCTGCACGCTGATGATCAAACGCTCGCCGTGGCGCCGCGCCTGTAGCTGAATTTCACCGCCGGGGTTGCTGTGGCGCAGGGCGTTGACCAGCAGGTTGTCCAGCACCCGCTCGATCTGCATGCGGTCCAACTGGATGAACGGCAAGGCGCTCTGGATATCCGTGCGTAGCGTCACGCCGCGTGCCTCGGCGCGCGCAATAAAGCGCTGATGGGCCTGGACGAGCAGGTCGTTGAGGTCGCACGGGCTCAACTCCAGACGCTGCAAGCCATTCTGGTAGCGGGAGAAGTTCAGCAGGTCGGTGATCAGTTGGACCAGCCGCAGCATTTCCTCGTTGACCGTCTGCACCAGGTCGAATTCGCGCGAGCCCTCGGCGAATCTCAGGCGCTCCTGGAGCAGACTGAAGGCCATCTGCATGCCGGTCACCGGCGTGCGCAATTCATGGGAGGCGCGCAGGACGAACTCGCTGCGCACCCGCTCGAACGCCCGCTGCTCGGTGACGTCGCGCAACACCATGACCGCCCCCACGCTACGCCCGTCAGCATGGCTGACCGGGGTCAGGGTCCAGGCCAGCAGGCGTTTTTCGCCGGAGGTTTCGATCGGCAGGTCTTCCGGCACCCGCTCGAGCAACTGGCCGCTGAGCACCCGCTGAGTGGCCTCATCCAGCTCGGGGCGCGCCAGCAGTTCGCCGAGGCTTTTGCCGTACGGGTCCCTGAGCCAGAACAACTGGCGCATGGCCACCGGGTTGGCGTGTTCGACCCGGCCACGGGCATCGATGGTCACCAGACCGTGGTCGATGCTGTCGAGCACGGCCTGCAAGCGGCTTTCGCTGGCCAGGAGCTCCTCGATATTGGTCGCCTTGTGATGCCGCAACGCTTCGGCCATCAGGCCGAAACGGCGGCTGAGCAGGGTCATTTCGGCGACCGGGGAAATCGGCAAGGTCACGTCGAAATTGCCTTGGCCGATATTGTCCGCGGCTTTCGCCAGGGCTTCGATGGGCGCACCGAAACGTTGGGCGATACTCTGTGCGGTGAGCACACCTATGCCGAGAACGGCGAGACATAACAGCCCCAATAGGCCGGCAATCAGCTTGGCCCGTTCGCGCGCCTGGAATTCCGCGCGGCTGACGTTTTCGATCGCGCGCTGCTGCACCTCGATCATGCGCATGCGCAGGTTGTTGAAGCTCTGGCTGAAACTGTTGTCTTCGAGGATCGCCTGGCGCGTCCCCGGGCTGGCGGCGATTACCTGCTGAAACTGTCGATACGCCTGATCGATCGTTTCGAACCCCTGGCGGCTTTGCTTGCTGCGGATCTGCATACCCTCGGCGAGCAGCTGGCCGAAGCGCTGCTGAGAGGCATGCAGCGCCGTCATATTGGGCCGCTCGGCGATCAGATTGACCAGTTGGTCGCCCAGGTTCTGCCGCAACTGCTGGCTGATCGCAATGGTGCTGAAGCTGCGTTGCAGCAGGCTCTCCTGACTCTTGGCCATGTGCATCACACTGACCACACCGAGCAACAAACCCAACAGCGAGACCGTAATCAGCGCAGAAAAACTCAGGAACAGCCTCGTGCGCAGGGTTATGGGGATTTTCATAAGCGGTACTGTTTGCGTTTCCGGTACAGGGTCGAGGCGTCGATGCCCAGGGTTTTCGCCGCCTGATCAAGGGTGTCGGTGGTCGCCAGCACGGCGCCGATATGGGCTTTTTCCAGGGCTTCCAGACTGAGATCGGCGCCGATCCGCGGGGCGCTGCTGGCCGGCTGTCCACCCAGCCCGAGGTGGCTGATTTCGATCTGTTCCTGGGGGCAGATGATGCTGGCGCGTTCGATCACGTTGCGCAGCTCGCGGATATTGCCGGGCCACTGGTAGTCGAGCAGCGCGTTGTGCGCCTCCTCGCTGAAACCGCGGGCCGGGCGCACATAGTCTTTGACGAAGCGGGCGAGAAAGCCTTCCGCCAACACCGCGATGTCGTCCGGGCGTTCGCGCAGCGGCGGCAATACCAGGGTGATGACATTCAGGCGGTAGAGCAGGTCTTCGCGGAAGCGGCCATCGCGCACCATCTCGTCCAGGTCGAGGTTGGTCGCGGCGAGGATGCGCACGTCGGCGCGACGGGTGATGGGATCGCCGACCCGCTCGTACTCCTTGTCCTGAATGAAGCGCAGCAGCTTGGGTTGCAGGGTCAAGGGGAAGTCGCCGATCTCGTCGAGGAACAGCGTGCCGCCATCCGCCTGATTGACCCGCCCCAGGGTGTTCTCGCTGGCGCCGGTAAAGGCGCCGCGGCTGTGGCCGAACAGCTCGCTCTCCATCAACTCGGCCGTCAGCGAAGGGCAGTTGATGGTCACACAGGACTTGCGCGCCCGTGGACTCCAGCTGTGAATGGCGCGCGCCAACTCGCCCTTGCCGGTGCCGGACTCGCCGAGGATGAGGATGTTGGCATCGGTCACCGCGACCTGCCGCGCGGTTTCCAGCACGGCCATCATCGCCGGGCTGTGGGAGTCGAGCACATTCTTGGCATTGCGCACTTCGCCTTCGAGGGCTTCCAGGCGCGCGGCCATATGGCGCACTTCCAATTGTTTCGCGGCGGCCAGGCGCAGCTGGTCGGGGCTGCAGGGTTTGACCAGATAATCGGCGGCGCCGATCTGGATGGCATCCACCGCGGTGTCCACGGCCGAATGCGCGGTCACTATCACCACGCGCATCCAGGGCGCCTGGGTACGCATCTGCGCCAATACGTCGAGTCCATTGTCCTCGCCCAGGCGCAGGTCGAGAAAACACAGATCGAACACCTGACGCTGCAACAACGCCTCGGCTTGACTGGCATTGGTGGCGGTACTGACTTGGTAGCCCTCGTCCTCGAGGCAATAGCGAAAGGTCCGCAGAATCGCGCCTTCATCATCGACCAACAGAATGCGAGCGCTCTTCATGGCTCGTGCTTCCATATCCAGAACTCCATTGTTGGGTGCATGGAGTTAGTCCGCTTTTGCTCGTGCAAGTTGCAATGATTATTTGCTCGGGATCATGCAGTCTGCATGATGGCGGGTTTTTAATTTCTCTCCTAACCTACTGTTTTTATTAATTAAAATTGTCAAAAAAAGTCTGGCATAAGAGCTGCAACCGAGCCTGTGTACACGATTGTCAGCGGTCGCCATCGACGGCTCCACACAATAGCAACCGACTCGGGAAGTGCCATCATGACCAGCAAATCGACAACCCAGCTCAATGAATTGATCGAAATCACTCGCGACGGGCAACGCTTCTACCAGCACGCCCAGGAAGAGGTGAAGGACACGCGCTTGAAAGCCATCTTCAGCGAAATGTCACGCGCCAAGACCGATGTCATCCAGGCCCTGGCAGTGAAGGTCGCCGCCAACCAGGAACACCCCTCGTCCGGTACCACCCTTATCGGCAAACTGCGCCAAGTCTATGCCGACACCCGGGCCACCTTGTCGAGCGACGAGGCCGCCACTTACGTGAAGCAATTGGAAGATACCGAGGATCGCATCCTGCACGCGTTCGAAGACGCCCTGGAAAGTGCCGATCCGGATGTGCGGGCCCTGTTGGCGGTCGAAATGCCCAAGGTGCGCAACTGCCATGACCGCATGCGCAACCTCAAGCAATCCCTGCAGTAAGGCGTTCGCACACATATGCAGCGTATCGCAACGACAGCGTTGCGCTCCTGCTCAATCGGCCAGGCGGTTTCTCGGCCAGGTGGCGGGTACCTCATAGGCATCCGCGCCATGCCCCGACCAAACAGACCACCCGGCCGTTATGGCCACGCCCGGTCCTGTGCGAGGCACTTGCAGGGTTTGTGCGCTTAGCCGCTGCTTCGCGGAGGGCGTGCAATCGGCAGTTGCAATGCATAGCTGGGAGTAGCTTTTTATTGCGCAACCGATGCGCTCTATACCAGCAAAAGCAAGGAGAAATGCCATGTTAAGTTGGGCCATTACCTTTCTCATCATCGCTATCATCGCCGCGGTTCTGGGCTTTGGTGGCATCGCGGGCGCGGCTACGGGTATTGCGAAGGTTCTCTTCGTGGTGTTCCTGGTGCTGTTTATCGTGTCGTTCTTTATCGGCCGTCGCCCTCGTCTCTAGCAGGCCGTTGAAAAACGTAGGCGAGGCAGCCGAGACAAGGCAAAAACGGCCGAAAAAGCGCAGTTTACGTGCTGTAAATGAGCATTTTGAGGCCGTTTTTAACGCAGTATCGGCGACGCAGGTAGTTTTTCAACAGCCTGCTAGACGGCGATAACCCACAACCCCCCGCGACCGCCCCGCCAGGGGCGGCCGCCACTACACGACCGCCAGTCACCGCAAAACCCACCTAGCAACGCCTCCCGCGCATATCCAGCGCCCGTGCTCTCTCCCGTTATGCCGTAGCCGCGCTATCATCCCCCGCATTGCCAATGGGGGTGGACGATGCTGAACGGCTTGTGGCTGAGCTTTTTCGTGGTAGCGGCGGTCGCGGGCTTATCGCGCTGGCTGCTGGGCGACGATCCGGCGGTGTTTTCCGCCATGGTCGAAAGCCTGTTCGCCATGGCCAAACTGTCGGTCGAAGTGATGGTGGTGCTGTTCGGCACCCTGACCCTGTGGCTGGGTTTCCTGCGTATCGCCGAAAGGGCCGGGCTGGTCGATCTGCTCGGCCGCGCACTCGGGCCGTTGTTCGCCCGGCTGATGCCGGAAGTGCCGCGCGGCCACCCGGCCCTGGGCTTTATCACCCTGAACTTCGCCGCCAATGGCCTGGGCCTGGACAACGCCGCGACGCCGATCGGCCTGAAAGCCATGCGCGCGCTGCAGGAGCTCAACCCCAGCGCCACTATCGCGAGCAACGCGCAGATCCTTTTCCTGGTGCTCAACACCTCCTCGCTGACCCTGCTGCCGGTGTCGATCTTCATGTACCGGGTGCAGCAGGGCGCCGAAGACCCGACCCTGGTGTTCCTGCCGATCCTTCTGGCGACCAGCGCCTCGACCCTGGCCGGCTTGCTGGCGGTGGCGCTGGTGCAACGCCTGCGCCTGTGGGACCCGGTGGTGCTGGCCTACCTGATCCCCGGCGCCTTGCTGCTTGGCGGTTTCATGGCGCTGCTCGGCGGGCTGTCGGCCACGGCGCTGGCGGCATTGTCCTCGCTGCTCGGCAACCTCACGCTGTTCGGCTTGATTCTGCTATTCCTGCTGGTCGGCGCGCTGCGCCGGGTGCCGGTGTACGAGAATTTTATCGAGGGCGCCAAAGAAGGCTTCGATGTCGCCAAAAGCCTGCTGCCCTATCTGGTCGCCATGCTCTGCGCGATCGGCGTGCTGCGCGCTTCCGGCGCCCTGGATTTCGGCCTGGACGGGGTGCGCGCGCTGGTCCAGTGGCTCGGCTGGGATACGCGCTTTATCGATGCGTTGCCCACCGCGCTGATGAAACCGTTCTCCGGCAGCGCGGCGCGCGCCATGCTGATCGAAACCATGCAGAACTTCGGCGTCGACAGCTTCCCCGCGCTGCTCGCGGCCACCGTGCAGGGCAGCACCGAAACCACTTTTTACGTGTTGGCGGTGTACTTCGGCGCGGTGGGCATCCAGCGCGCGCGGCATGCCGTGGGCTGCGCGCTGCTCGCCGACCTGGCCGGCATACTCGCGTCTATCGCGGTGTGTTATTGGTTTTTCGGGTAGCACCGGCCACGGTAGGTTGGGTCGGGCCGCGTAGGTTAGCGGCGACTGACGCGGTTTAAGCATCGGCATCGCCATCGGCCGCCGCGTAACCCAACGACACCACGTCGGCGCCTTGTTGGGTTACGCGGCGTTCGTCTACGGTATTGCCGGGAACTAACGTGGGCGCCGCTAACCCAACCTACTCGACCTTGAAACGCAGCACCCCGATCATCTGTCCGGCTTCGGTCAGCACCTGGATCTGCCAACGCCCGGCGGCGTCGGTGGGGAAGTTCTGTTTGTGCGTCCAGGCCCGGTAGCCTTTTTCGCGACCGCCTTGGATCTCCAGGGCGATGCGCTCGACCTCGACGCCGTTATGCTGCCAGACGTGATAGATGCGCTCGTTCAGCCCGCGTGGCGCATTAATCGCGGTATAGGCATAGAGCCCCTGCTCATGCAGTTGCGCGAGGCTGAGTTGGCGCAGACTTGCGCCGGGCGCGCGGTTCTGGTCGTCGAATTCGGTGGTCACCGCCACATCGGCCAGCCACAGGGTCGCGGGCGGCACCCAGACCCGCGCCAGCCAGCCGCCGACGCCGATGGCCAGGGTCAAACCGACCAATAGCGCGCCCCGCCACCAGCGCTGCACGGTGATGGTGCTGAACAGGCTGGGAAACGACAGCAGCACGGCCGCCGCCAGGGCCAGCTGATAACTCTGCGGGGTGGTCAGCTTAAAGATGATCGGCAGCGCCGTGAGCAATACCGCGAACAGCGCCAGGGTGTGGTAGGCGAGAAACAGCCAGCGCCGCGGGGCCAGCCATTTGTAGTACAGCGGGTCGATGATCGAGGCCAGCGCCGCGGCCGCCAACACGCCGGTGAACAGGGCCTGGCCGCTGTTCCAGGTGGTGGTGATAAAGAAGAACGGCAGCACGAAGAACAGACTTTCCTGGTGGATCATCTGGGTCGCATAGCGCAACAGAGGCGCTGGCACCTGCAGGCCGAACCAGCGTTCGATCTGCTCGCGCAGCACGTTTTCCAGGATCAACCACAGCCAGCTGACCAGCATCACCAGGCCCAGCACCCGCGCCAATTCGGCTTGTCGATCGACCAGCAGAAAGCTCGCCAACCCCGACGCGAAGCCGAAGATCGCCACCGTCCCCGGGTAGGCTTGAATCAACGCGACAACACGCGAAACGGCAGATTTGCTCAAGCGGGGCAAAGACACGGGACGACTCTTGCAGGTATACGGCAGTAGGAGCGTCAGCATACTGCATCTGCCCCCGCATGCCGCACTTTGCCGATAGCCGCGCCTGCTAGAACACCGACCAGCCGATGCGTTGACTGAGCAACTCCAGGGCTTTCATCCCCGCCAGGGAATTGCCCGCGGGGTTCAGCTCCGGCGACCAGACGCACACGCTGAAGCGCCCCGGCACCACCGCGACTATACCGCCGCCGACGCCGCTCTTGCCCGGCAGGCCGACCCGGTAGGCGAAGTTGCCGGCTTCGTCGTACAGGCCGCTGGTGGCCATGATCGCGTTGACCTGCTTGGTCTGCCGCGGCGTCAGAATCTGCGCGCCGCTGTGCATGCAAAAGCCGTCGTTGGCCAGGAAGCAGAAGGCCCGCGCCAGGTCGGCGCAGCTCATGCGCAGCGCGCAATAACTGAAGTAGCTGCGCAGCACCGTTTCCACGTCGTTATGGAAATTACCGAACGACTGCATCAGGTAAGCCGCCGCCGCGTTGCGTGCACGGTGCTGGTATTCGGAATCGGCCACGCGGTTATCCACCACCACCTGCGGGTTGCCGGCCAGGCGGCGGACGAAATCGCGCATCGACACCACCGGCGCGGCAAAGCGCGACTGATTGATATCGCAGATCACCAGCGCCCCGGCGTTGATAAACGGATTGCGCGGCCGCCCGCGTTCGAACTCCAGCTGCACCAGGGAATTGAATGGCTGCCCGGACGGCTCGTGGCCCAGGCGCTGCCAGATGTCCTCGCCGGAATGACCGATCGCCTGCACCAGGCTGAACACCTTGGAAATGCTCTGCACGGAAAACGCCGTATCGGCGTCGCCGGCGCAGAACAGCTCGCCGCTATTGCTATAGACCGCGATACCCAGCTGATTGGCCGGCACATCGGCGAGCGCGGGAATGTAATCGGCCACTTTGCCCTGACCGATCAACGGGCGGACTTCATCGATAATCTCGCTCAACAGCGCTTGCATGTTCCAACTCGCAGCAGTGCCCGGGCGAACCCCGGGCGATGGCTGGTAGACGCCCGTCAGCTGGTGCTGATCACACCCGAAACCGTTCCCGGATTGCGCTGTGCTTATCCAGGCTACGGGCTGTAGATCCCGGGTTTATCCGCAAGGCCTGCGCACC
>NZ_CAMPHV010000043.1 GCF_946886105.1 uncultured Pseudomonas sp.
GGGCTGGGCGTAATAGATGCCGAAGGTGCCGAGCACCTGATCGTGATCATCCTTGAACGGCAGCGACCAGCAGGCATGCAGACCGGCCGCCTTGGTCAGCTCGCGATAGTCGCGCCAATAGGGGTGTTGGCCGAGGTCTTCGGTAATGGTCAATTCGCCGCTGCAGGCGGCATGCCCGCAGGCACCGACTTCCGGCGCCGCCTGGATGCCATCGATGGCCTGGCAATAACTGGCGGGCAGGCTGGGCGCGCTGGCCACGTGCAGGCAGCGCTGCGGGTCCAACAGCATGATCGAAACCAGCATATGCGGGTTGAGGTCCTGCAGGCGCCGGCTGATGTCATCGAGAACCTGCGTTAGCGGGTGGCGCGCCAACAGCTTGTCGAGCACGGCATTACGGGCGCCTTGCAGTTCTTGCTGTTGAAAGCCTTCATGGATATCGCGCAGGCTGCCGCGCAGGCTGTTGTCGGCCCGGCTGTGCGCCAGTTGCAGTTCGACCCGGCGAATCTGCCCCTGGCGGGTCGCGACACGGTACTCGTCGCGCACACTGTTTTGCTTGCCGCCGATAATGGCATCGATCTGTTCGGTCAGCCGGGCGCTGTCTTCGGCATGGAGAAACTGCGCTAACGGTCGGCCCAGGCATTCATCGCCGGGATAGCCGCTGAGTTGTTCCCAGGCCGGGTTGTAGAACGTCAGGTGGCCTCGGGCGTCGGCGAGGAAAATCACATCGCTCAGTTGTTCGACCATATCGCGGAAGCGCTCTTCGCTGGCGTGCAGCTCGCGGTAGATGCGCTTTTGTTCGCTGAGGTCGATATCGATGCAATACAACTCCAATTGGTCGTGGGTATTGCGCAGCATCGAATGGCTGGAGAACACCCAGATCGGCTTGCCGTCCTTGCGTTGCAGCTGCACCTCGGCGGCCTGGATCGCCGGACCGCCGAGCAGCCAGCTATTGATCGCCGCCACGACATGGGCGCGCCCCGCGCTCGGCACTATCAGTTCTTCCAGGCGTTTGCCCATGGCCTCCTGCATGCTGTAGCCATACAGCTGAGTGCTCGCCTGGTTCCAATAGATCACCCGGCGTTCGCGGTCGTAGCCTTGCACGGCGATGCGCGGGGTGCGCTCGAAGAGTTGCCGGAAGCGCTGTTCGCTCTCGCGTAACGCCGCTTCGTCGCGCTTCTGGTTGCTGATGTCCTGCACGGTGCCGAGGACCTGGCCACTGCTATCGACCTCTCCGCGCAGCAGCAACCAACTGCAATGGGGCTGTTGCGGCTGGTGGAGGCGGGCGCTGATCAATAGCGGTTGCCGCTCTTCGAACAAGGCTTGCAAGGCGCGCTGCACGGCTGGGCGTTCGGCCGGGTGCAGCCAGGCGAGCAACTGTTCCGTGCTGCTGAACCCATCCTCCGCTGGGCGCGCCAATAGCCGCAGGGCCTCTTCGCTCCAGTGCAAACGTCCGTCGTATTGCCAGTAGCCCAGGCCTGCCGTGTGCTGGGTTTGTTGCAGCAGGCGGGTATTGCGGCTCAGCTCGTCGAGCAAGCGCTGTTGCGCGCGGCGGTCGCGGTAGCTGAGAAACAGGATCAGCAAGCTGCTGAGCAGAATGAACAACAGGCCTTTGAGGGTTTGCAGACGGCTGGTCAGCAGGGCGTCGCCGCTCAGCGCATTCAGCAAATAGTCGCTGCCCAGAATCCAGGCGCTGCTGAACAGGGCGTAGATGGCGGCCACACGTAACGGGCATACAAGATCGGATCGCATCCTTAGCATCGCCTGCATACGACTGAATAGGGCGCGTCGCACAGCCGCTCACCCATGAGTGAAAGAGTCTAGCAGTCGCTCGGCTTTACCGTTGGGCGTGAATGGGCAACCCATTCGGGGCTCGCGCGGGTCCCCCAACTTGGCGACGGCTACGGCTGCTGTTAGAGTCGCGGCCATGAACCGGACTCGCCTTAACCGCCCATTGCTGGCCTGGATGCTGTATTTCAGCGTGCTGTTCAGCGCGCTCGCTTGCAGCATCGGCCATGGCCAGATGGCCGGTTTGCAGCTCAGCGGGCTGGACGGCGTCTATTGTGGCGGTGTGCTGGGCGGCTCCTTGAGCGGCGATTTGGCCGATAGCGGCATAGCTGGCACCAATCCGGCCACCGGGTTTGCCTGCTCGCTGTGTTCCAGCTTCGTCGGCCTGGCCCTGGCGGCGTTCTTCGGTTTGCTCGGCCTGCTGCCGATGCGTCAACCGCGACTCAGTCCTCGACCTTGGCGGGCCGGCCTACCGGTCCGCTACCTCTGGCCTTCGGCCAATCCCCGCGCTTCCCCCTTGCTGGCTTGACTGTCGCCTGCGTCGGGCCCCTTGGCCGTGTCGCAGATCCAATCAAATACCAGCGTTTTCCGGCGCCTGCCCGGGCCGAAGGCCATGACTTGGGGAAGTCCATGCGTCAGTTACCCGTTATCAGCCTGCTGGCCGTCAGCGTCTGCCTGGCCGGCTCCGCTTATGCCGAACACCTCGAACTGGAAGACAGCACCGTAGTCGGTCAGAAGTTACACGATGCCACTGCACCCGATATCCGCGAAAAGCGCGCCGAGTTCGCACGGATTCCCGGCGGTGTGGCTCTGGTGGATGCGGAAACCTACAAGACCGGGCGCGCCAGTTCGCCCCAGGATGCCCTGGGTCAGGCCACCGGGGTGTATATCCAATCGCGCTCCGGCGCCGAGGAGTCGCGCCTGTCGATTCGTGGCTCGGGCTTGCAGCGCACCTTTCACCAACGCGGCATCCTGCTGATGCAGGACGGTGCACCCTTGAACCTGGCCGATGGCAGCGGTGATTTCCAGGCCATCGAGCCCATCGCCCTCGACCATATAGAGGTGCTGCGCGGCGCCAATGCTTGGCGCTATGGCGCGGCCAACCTGGGTGGCGCGATCAATTTTGTCACCCCAACTGGCAAGACCGCGCCGAATGTCCAGGTGCGTGCCGAGGCCGGCAGCTTCGATTACCAGCGCCTGTTCGGCGCCGTGGCGCAGGACTTTGGCGGTTGGGACGCTTATCTGAGCTTTTCCGATTATGCACAGGACGGTTTCCGCGACCACGCGCGCCAGGAGAACCAGCGCTACTTCGCCAATCTCGGCGGGCGGATCAACGAGCGGCTGTCGACCCGTTTCTATTTCAGCCATGTGGAAACCGACTCGGAAATACCTGGCAGCCTGACCAAGGCGCAGTTGCGCCGTAACCCCGAGCAGGCAGCCGCAAGCACGGTGATTGGCGATAACAAGCGCGACTTTACCCTCAACCGCATCGGCAATATCACCACCCTGCAGTTGGATGCCCGGCACAGCCTGGAGCTATCGAGCTTCTACAGCGAGAAGTCGCTGTGGCACCCGATCTTTCAGGTGCTGGAAGTGGACAGCGAGGACTTCGGTGTGCGCCTGACCCATAAATGGCATAACGATCAAGGCTGGCGCTGGAGCGGTGGGGTGGAGGCGCTGCAAGGGCGCAACCAGGCGGCAAACTACGTCAACGTCCAGGGCAAACGCGGCAATCAGGTCGATCGACAAGTGCAGACCGCACGCAGCTTGAACGCTTTCGGCGAGTTGGAAGTGCCTTTGGCCGAGGACTGGGCGCTGATCGGCGGATTGGCCTGGTTGCACAGTGAGCGCGATCTCGACGATAAGCTGAAAAGCAGCTTCAACTTCGTGGGTATTCCCATCGGTTTTCAGGACAACTCGTTCAACAAGAGCTACAGCGCGCGCACCGGTCGTATTGGCCTGCGCCATGACCTTACCGAGGGCGTGCAGCTATTCGGCAACCTCAGCCAGAGCTACGAACCGCCGACCTTCAGCGAGTTGACCGGCGGCGCCATCGTCAGCGAGAACGATGCACAGAAAGCCACCACCCTGGAGGTCGGTATGCGCTTCCAGCAGGGCGGCCTCGATCTGGATCTGGCGCTGTACCGCAGCGAAATTCGCGACGAACTGCTGAACTACGTCAACCCGAACAACCCGACCCAGGCATTCACCATCAACGCCGACCGCACCCTGCATCAGGGGATCGAATTCGGTGGGGCTTGGCAACTGGGCGAGCTGGTGTTGCGCGGCCAGTACCTATTCAACGATTTTCGTTTCGACAACGATGCCGACTACGGCAATAACCGCATCGCCGGGGTGCCCAGCCACTACCTCAAGGGCGAAGCGCTGTGGCAACGAGATGGCTGGTACGCCGGGCCGACCTTTGAATGGGTGCCGGTGCGCTATGCCGCCGATCATGCTGAGTCACTCTATGCCGAAAGCTATGCGATCTGGGGGCTCAAGGGCGGTTACCGGCCGCGCGAAGGTCTGGGCTTCTTCATCGAGGGTCGCAACCTCTCCGACAAAACCTATATCGCCACCACCGGTGTCGTGGCCAACGCCAGGGGGCAGGATGCCGCGCTCTTTATGCCGGGTGATGGTCGCAGCCTGTATGCCGGTCTGGAGTGGCGGCTATGACATCCCCATCGCGCACTCACTGGATCGCTGAGCTTGGAGCCGAACAATGAAAGCCACCTCCCCATCGTTCTATAACCTGGCCTGGCGTTGGCATTTTTACGCCGGGTTGTTCGTCATCCCCTTTATGATCCTGCTGTCTCTGACTGGGATTATCTACCTGTTCAAGCCGCAGCTGGATCGGCTGATGTATTCCGAACTGCTCGAGGTGCCGGTTGCCGCGCAGCTCAGCAGCGCCGACCAACAGTTGCAGGCGCTACGTCAGAACTACCCACAGGCCACGCTGAAGAAGTACTTGCCGCCGGTTGCCGCGGGGCACAGCGCGCAATTCGTGATCGGCGACGGCGAGCGGACCCTGAATGTCTTCGTCGATCCTTATCGGGCCGAACTATTGGGCAGCCAGGACGCGGACAACAACCTGCAAACCATCGTCCGCACCCTGCACGGCGACCTGATGGTCGGCACGCTCGGCGATCGCCTGATCGAACTGGCGGCCGGTTGGGGCATCGTCCTGGTGGTCTCCGGTTTGTACCTCTGGTGGCCGCGCGGCAGCGTTGGCGCCGGCGTGTTGTGGCCGCGCCTGAGCGCGCGCGGGCGCTTGCTGTGGCGTGATTTGCATGCGGTGACCGGGTTCTGGGGCTCGCTGTTGCTGTTGTTCATGCTGCTGACCGGGATGACCTGGACCGGCTTCTGGGGCGCGCAGTTCGCCGGCGCCTGGAACCACTTTCCCGCGGCGATGTGGGACCAGGTGCCTGAGTCCGGCCAGTTCGCCGGCAGCCTCAACGACAGCAGCCAGCAGACGGTGGCCTGGGCGGTGGAAACCACGCCGCTACCGGCTTCTGACCCTCATGCCGCGCATAGCGGACACGGGGCGACCGAGGCTGCGACGCCCGCGGCGCAAATCAGTTTGCAGCAGGTGGTCGACACCGCTGCCGCCCGCGGCGTGCAACCCGGCTACAGCATTACCTGGCCCAAGGGCGCGCAGGGGGTGTTCAGCATCGCCCTGTTCGCCGACGATCCACGCAACGATGCCACCCTGCACCTCGATCAATACAGCGGCGCGGTGCTCGCCGATGTGCGCTGGAAGGATTACGGCGCGGTCGCGCGCACCGTGGAAACCGGGGTCATGCTGCACGAGGGCAAGCTGTTCGGTTTGGCCAATCAGCTGCTGATGCTGCTGGTCTGTCTGATGATCCTGTTCGGTGCCGTCAGTGGCCTGGTGCTCTGGTGGATGCGCCGTCCGCCGGGACGTTTCGGCGTGCCGCCGCTGCGCCATGATTTGCCGCGTTGGAAGACCGCGGTGGTGGTCATGGCGCTGCTGGGCATCGCCTTTCCGTTGGTTGGGGGCTCGCTGGTGCTGATCGGGGGGCTCGATTGGCTGTTTTCGCGTGTCGTCGCGCCGCGCCGCATGGCCAGCAATGCCTGATGGCCGCGTTGAGTGATTTGCTAGCCGTTATTTGTCGCGGACTCGATCCGCTTATGGAGATCTGCTTATGTCGTTGAGAAAAATTCTGTTGCTGAGCGCATTACTGGGCGCTGGCCTGCCGGTCCATGCCCATGACCAGACCCAGGGCCAATTGCATATCGAGCACCCCTGGTCGCGCGAAATGCCGCCGGTCGCGCCTACGGCCGCGGTGTACTTCGTCGTCCATAACAACGGCGACCAGGCGGACCGCTTGCTGAGCCTGGACACTCCCGTGGCGGGCAAGGCCGAGCTGCATGAGCATGTGCATGCCGATGGCGTGATGAAGATGCAGCAGGTCCCGGCCGTGGAAATCCCGGCTGGCGGCGAGGTCCGGTTCGAGCCCATGGGCTATCACGTGATGCTGTTCGACGTGAAGCAACAGGCCAAGGCGGGGGAGCGCTTCCCGCTGACGCTGACCTTCGAAAAGGCCGGGGTAGTCGAGTTGGATGTGGCGGTGCAAAAAGAGCCGCCGGCCGCCGAGCACGCCCATTAAACGGCCTGCTAGCAGGCCGTTGTAGCCCGGATGCAATCCGGGGGCGGTTATGTGGCCGACATCGCTCCCCGGATTGCATCCGGGCTACGAAAGCAGGATAGGCCTAGTCGATACCGAGTTTCTTCAGGCGGTAACGCATCGAACGAAAGGTCAGCCCCAGACGCTGCGCCGCCGCGGTGCGGTTCCAGCGGGTTTCTTCGAGCGCTTGCATGATCAGCTTGCGCTCGATGTTCTCCAGGTAATCCTCCAGGTCGTCGATCTGCGCCAGATTGGCTTCGCCGTTCTCCGTCGGGCCGCAGCTGTCGGCCAGGCGCAGGTCGCTGGCATTGATGCGGTCGTCTTCGCACAGCGTGTAGGCGCGCTCGAGCATGTTCTCCAGCTCGCGCACGTTGCCGGGGAAACGATAGCTTTTGAGCTTTTCCAGGGCGTCGGGGTCGAGCTTGGCCGGCATCAGGCCCGGGCCTTCGGCCAGGCGCTTGAGCATCGCTTCGGCGAGCAGGCCGATATCCTCGCGGCGTTCGCGCAGGGACGGCACGCGTAATTCGATGACGTTGAGGCGGTAGTACAGGTCCTGGCGGAAACGCCCGGCAGCCACCTCGGCGGCCAGATCTTTGTGGGTCGCGCAGAGAATGCGCACATCCACCACGTTCTCCTGTTGCCCGCCGACCGCGCGTACGGCTTTTTCCTGGATCGCCCGCAGCAGTTTGACCTGCATCGGCAGCGGTAGATCGGCCACTTCATCGAGGAACAGGGTGCCGCCATTGGCCGCCTGGAACAGGCCCTGTTTGTCCTCGATGGCACCGGTGAAGCTGCCGCGCTTGTGGCCGAAGAATTCGCTTTCCATCAGCTCGGTGGGAATGGCGCCGCAGTTGACCGGTACGAACATTTGTTCGCTACGCGGGCCCTGGTCGTGGATCAGGCGCGCCACCAACTCCTTGCCGCTACCGGATTCGCCGCTGATATACACCGGCGCCTGGCTGCGTGCGAGCTTGTGAATCTGTTTACGTAGCGCACGCATCGGCGGCGACTCGCCGAGCAGGCGGCTGTCCATCGGCGTGTCGTCGGCGCTGGCGGTATGCAGGCGCAAGGCGGAATTGACCAGCTCGCGCAGGCGGGTGAGATCGACCGGCTTGGTGAGAAAGTCGAAAGCTCCGGCCTTGAGCGCATTGATCGCGGTGTCCAGGCTGCCGTAGGCGGTGATCATCGCCACCGGCACCTGTGGATGGCGCTGCAGGATGTGTTGCACCAGGTCCATGCCGGTGCCATCGGGCAGGCGCATATCAGTCAGGCACAGGTCGAACGGCTCTTTGGCCAACCACTCGCGCGCTTCTTTGACGTTGCGCGCACTGCGGGTGTCGAGTTTCATGCGCCCCAGGGTGATTTCCAGGAGTTCGCGGATATCGGGTTCGTCGTCGACGATCAGGGCTCTCTGGCGGGTCATGGTCAACTCAGTTTGCGCGGGTGGGCGAAGGTGATACGGAAGCAGCTGCCGCCGCCTTCGCGAGGTTTATAGTCGAGATGGGCCTGGTTGCTCTCGCACAGCTCGCGGGAGATATACAGGCCCAGGCCGGTACCCTGGTTTTCCGTGGTGTAGAACGGCTCGAAGATGTGCTGCAGCTGCTCCGGCGCCACGCCGCTGCCGTTGTCCTCCACCTCCAATACCGGCAGGTCGCTTTCCGGGTCTCGGAACAAGGTTAGCCATACTTGGCCAAGTTGGTGTTTTTGCGCGCTATAGCGCATGCCGTTCTGCACCAGGTTGGTCAGCACCTGGGTCAGTTGGTGGGGGTCCATGCGCGTTTGAATGGTGCCGCCGCGGGTTTCCAGGTGCAGCATCTGTTCAGCCGGCGCCGAGGCGCGGAACTCGCTGGCGAAGCGGTGCAGCCAGTATTTCAGGTCCAGCAGCTGCGGTTCGGCCTGACGCCTGCGCGAGAGTTGCAGTACGTTCTCGATCACCAGGTTCATCCGCCGCGAATGATCCTGAATGATCTGCGCCAGGCGCTGGTCGGGGCCTTGGAGGTCGTCCGACTCCTGTAGCAGCTGCGCCGCATGGCTGATCGCCCCGAGCGGGTTGCGGATCTCGTGGGCGATGCCGGCCGTCAGGCGCCCGAGGGAGGCGAGTTTCAATTGCTGAGCCTGTTGGGCGATTTGCGAGATGTTGTCGATGAATACCAGGCAGTGGCGCTGTTCGCCGCGTTGCAGGCTCATGAAGCTCGGTTGCAGCACCGGGCCTTCGGGGTAGGCCTGCAAGCTCGACGGGCGGCGGGTCGGGTTGTGCTGCCACTGTTGCAGGCGCTTGACCAGTTCCGGGCAGTGCGGATCGAGGATCTTGCCGGTCAGGTTGTCGCGTCCCAATAGGTATGCGGTGCTTTCGTTGGTCAACAGCACGCGCCGCGACTCGTCGAGCACCAGAATGCCGGTGCGCATGCGTTGCAGAATCACCGCGTTCAAGGCTTCGAGGTTGGCGACATCGGTTGCGCGCTGTTCGGCCAGGCTCTCGCTGACCTGCAGGCGCCGGGTCAACGCCTGCACTGCCAGCGCGGCGGCGAAGCACAACGCGCCCAGCGCACCGGCCTGCACGTACTGGGCGACCGCGGCCGGTCGGTCCAGGCTGAGGTAGAAGGTCAGGTAGATCAGGCCGATGGCCGCGACTGCGGCGATCAACAGGCCGATACGCCCACGCAGGAGGAAGTTGGCGATCGCCACCGCGACTATCAGCAGGTTGCCGATGCCGCTCGGTGTGCCCCCGGCGGCATAGAACAACGCCGACAGCAGCACCACATCGATCAAGGCCAGGCTGAATACCTGGAACAGGCGCTGCGGGCGCTGTACCAGTACGCTGAGTACGGTATTGAGGATCAGGTACAGCCAACTGCCGTTGTAAAACAGCTCGGGCCGCACCATGTCCAGCAACTCTTCGTGCAGGTTGCTGGAAATCAGTAGTACCAGAATCAGGCCGATGATCAGCCGGTACAGGTGGTAGAGGCGCAGAATGCGCTGGCCTTTGGTCCCTTCGAGCACGAGCTTTTCGCTACTCACTGCGCTTTGGTGCCTTGCTCGAGATGTGCCTGGCTGCAGTACCAGTTGTCGCCCTGAGCGAGCGCGCGTGCGCGCGGTACATGCACCCCGCAGTGCGCGCAGCGCACCATGGGCGTGGGATCTGCGTTGGTGTCGTCGCGGCGGCGGGTTGGCGCGGCTATGCGGCGCCAGAGCCAGACGGCGGCCGCGATAATGGCAAGCAACAACAGCAGGCGGAACAGGCCCATAGTGCTCTCTTGTCGATAAATACGGGATACGGAGGTTAGCGCAGTTTATCCAAGGAATAGCGCTCAGCCCAGCGGCTAAACCGCATGCTGTGCGTTGTGTCCCCTATGGGTTGGCTGGCCCTCGGTTCAATGCCGTGTGGCTAAGTCATCGCGCATAAAAAAGGAGACCCGGAGGTCTCCCTGTATTGGTGCGGCAATCACTTAGTCGAACAGGCCGAAGGTCATGTAGCTGAACCAGGAGCGGTCGTTGTCCTGGCTGTCGCTGCTCGCCTCATCGGCTTCATCCGCCTCGTCCTGGCCTTGCGGCTTGAGCTCGTCGGGGATCTGCTCTTCGGCCTCTTCGTATTGGCGGATCACGTCCTGGCTGGCGCGGGTTTCACCCGGCGGCAAAGGCGTGTCGGTTTCGATCAGGCCGAGGGTGACTTTAGCCAGCCAGGAGCGGTTGTCGGCTTCTTCCTCGCGCGGGACGAATTGGCCGTCGACCAGGGTCGGATGATCCGGGTAGTTGAGTTTCAGGGTTTCCAGGCTGGTGGCGGCCAGTTCGTCCAGGGTCAGACGCTGATAGGCTTCGGTCATCAACGCCAGGCCGTCGGCGACCGCCGGGGTTTCCTGGAAGTTTTCCACCACATAGCGACCGCGGTTGGCGGCGGCTACATAGGCTTGGCGGCTCAGGTAGTAATAGCCGGCATGGATTTCATAGGCCGCCAGCAGGTTGCGCAGGTAAATCATGCGCTGCTTGGCGTCCGGCGCGTAGCGGCTGTTCGGGTAGCGGCTGGTCAGCTGGGCGAACTCGTTGTAGGAGTCACGAGCGGCGCCCGGGTCGCGTTTGGTCATGTCCAGCGGCACGAAGCGTGCGATCAGACCGCGGTCCTGGTCGAAGGAGGCCAGGCCCTTCAGGTAGTAGGCGTAATCCACGTTGGGGTGCTGCGGGTGCAGACGAATGAAGCGCTCTGCCGCGGAGCGCGCAGCTTCCGGCTCGGCGTTCTTGTAGTAGGCGAAAATCAGTTCCAGCTGGGCCTGCTCGGCGTAGCGGCCGAACGGGTAGCGCGATTCCAAGGCTTTCAGCTTGGTAATGGCGCTGGTGTAGCTACTGTTATCCAGATCGCTTTGCGCCTGCTGGTACAACTCTGTTTCGCTGAGGTTCTCGTCGAGCACTTCGTTCGACGAGCAGGCGGCGGTAAGAGCGAGGATGGCGATCAGCAGCAGGTGTCTCACTTGCATGGCGGCTTGCGTCCCTGTGACGGCGGCTGTCTTGAGCAAAGCCGTCCTGTTATGATGAGCGCCCCGAATACCCCTGGGGCAAAGACGCCGTATTTAACCACAGCGCGTAGCCGAAACCAAAAGTAGGGCCTGTCGATCTTTCCTTGCCCCTTGCCGATCCTTAGTTCCCGCCGTTGCCGAGCATGCCTTCTATTAATACCCAGACCATTGAACTGAACGCCGAGGTGCCGTCCGAGATGGGCGGTCAACGCCTCGATCAAGTCGCCGCGCAGCTGTTCGCCGAGCATTCGCGTTCGCGTCTGTCCGCCTGGATCAAGGAAGGCCTGCTGACCGTCGACGGCGAGGTGGTGCGTCCGCGCGACATCGTCCATGGCGGCGCGCTACTGGCGCTGAAGGCCGAGCAGGAGGCCCAGGGCGAATGGGTCGCCCAGGATATCGCCCTGAATATCGTCTACGAAGACGAGCAGATTCTGGTGATCGACAAGCCCGCCGGACTGGTCGTGCATCCGGCCGCCGGGCACGCCGACGGCACGCTGCTCAACGCGCTGCTGCACCACGTGCCGGACATCGTCAACGTGCCGCGCGCCGGCATCGTCCATCGCCTGGACAAGGACACCACCGGGCTGATGGTGGTGGCCAAGACCATCGAGGCGCAAACCCGCCTGGTCGATCAGCTGCAAAAACGCACGGTGAGCCGCATCTACGAGTGCATCGTGATCGGCGTCATCACCTCGGGCGGCAAGATCAATGCGCCGATCGGCCGTAGTTCGTCGCAGCGTCAGCGCATGGCGGTCAGCGATGGCGGCAAACCGGCGGTCAGTCATTACCGGGTGTTGGAGCGCTTCCGCTCGCACACCCACGCACGGGTGAAACTGGAAACCGGGCGCACCCACCAGATCCGCGTGCACATGAGCCATATCGGTTATCCGCTGGTCGGCGACCCCGTCTACAGCGGGCGTTTCCGTATTCCGCCCGCAGCCAGTCAGACCATGGTGCAGAGCCTCAAGGAGTTTCCGCGCCAGGCCCTGCACGCGCGTTTCCTCGAACTCGATCATCCGATGACCGGGGAGCGCATGAAGTGGCAGTCGCCGCTGCCGGACGATTTCGTCTGGCTGTTGACGCTGCTGCGTCAGGATCGCGAAGCGTTTATCGGGTGAACGGGTTGGCGCACGACTGGATCGTCCCCGATTGGCCTGCGCCTGCGCGGGTCAAGGCCTGCGTCACCACACGCGCAGGCGGCGTCAGCGTCGCCCCGTTCGACAGCCTGAATCTCGGCACCCATGTCGGCGACGATCCCGTTGCAGTGAAGAAAAATCGCCAGCGGTTGCTCAGTCAGCTCGGCTGTAAGCCCGCCTGGTTGCAACAGGTGCACGACATCGATGTGCTGGAAGCGGCGCCCGAGACGCTTGCCGAAGCCGATGCCAGCTGGACGGCGACGCCCGGCATCGCCTGCACGGTGATGACCGCCGACTGTCTGCCCGCGCTGTTCTGCGACCGTAACGGCACTCGCGTGGCTGCCGCCCATGCCGGGTGGCGCGGGCTGGCGGCTGGCGTGCTGGAAGCGACCCTGGACGCTCTGGCGGTGGCGCCCGAGGACACCTTGGTTTGGCTCGGCCCGGCGATCGGCCCGCAGGCGTTCGAAGTCGGCGCCGAGGTGCGCGAGGCCTTTGTCAGTCAGCATGCGCAAGCGGCGCAGGCCTTTGGCGCTAGCCTCAACCCCGGCCGCTATATGGCGGACATCTACGAGTTGGCGCGCATCCGTCTGGCCGCGCGCGGGATCGCCGCGGTCTATGGCGGCGGTTTCTGCACTTACAGCGATCCGCGTTTCTATTCCTACCGCCGTGCGGCGCGAACCGGGCGCTTCGCCAGTCTGATCTGGTTGGACTAACAAATCGCCAATAGACGGGCGGCATGATCTGTATCAACGCCGGTCGACTTGAAAGTCGCACAATCAACCTCATCTACTCTTCATCTCGCAGGCTTTTTTGTTGGTGCGCTTTACCAAAGCGCGTGCTCATACCGCGCCAGCAGGCCGTTGAAAAACGTAGCGAGCGATGGCTAGGCAAGGCGAAATCAGCTGAGGAAGCGGAGTGTACGAGCTGTACATGAGCATTACTCGTTTCACTCGCCCTTCGGATCGCGCTAAAGCGCGTTAGTCGCAAGCGACTTTCCGAAGCTGATTTCAACGCCGCATAGCCGAGCGCAGTAGTTTTTCAGCGGCTTGCTAGTCGTGCCGGCCTGCCCTATAGGAAGGATGACGCAATGCGAATAGATCGTTTAACCAGCAAGTTGCAATTAGCCCTGTCCGACGCCCAATCGCTGGCGGTCGGCATGGATCATTCCGCCATCGAGCCGCTGCACCTGATGCAGGCGCTACTCGATCAGCAGGGCGGTTCGATACGGCCGCTGTTGATGCAGGTCGGCTTCGACGTCAACAGCCTGCGCAAGGCCTTGAGCAAAGAACTCGATCACCTGGCGAAAATCCAGAGTCCGACCGGTGACGTCAATCTGTCCCAGGATCTCGCGCGCCTGCTCAATCAGGCCGACCGCCTGTCGCAGCAGAAGGGCGATCAGTTCATTTCCAGTGAACTGGTGCTGCTCGCCGCGATGGACGAGAACACCAAGCTGGGCAAATTGCTCCTCGGTCAGGGTGTGAGCAAGAAAGCCCTGGAAAACGCCGTGAGCAACCTGCGCGGCGGCGAGGCGGTGAACGACCCGAATGTCGAGGAAGCCCGCCAGGCTCTGGACAAATACACCATCGACCTGACCAAGCGCGCCGAGGAGGGCAAGCTCGACCCGGTGATCGGCCGCGACGATGAAATCCGCCGCACCATCCAGGTGTTGCAGCGCCGCACCAAGAACAACCCGGTGCTGATCGGCGAGCCCGGCGTGGGCAAGACCGCTATCGCCGAGGGCCTGGCCCAGCGCATCGTCAACGGCGAAGTGCCCGATGGCCTCAAGGAAAAGCGCTTGTTATCCCTGGATATGGGCGCGTTGATCGCTGGCGCCAAGTTCCGCGGCGAGTTCGAGGAGCGCCTCAAGGCCGTGCTCAACGAGCTGTCCAAGCAGGAAGGGCGGATCATCCTGTTCATCGACGAGCTTCATACGATGGTCGGGGCCGGTAAGGCCGAGGGCGCCATGGATGCGGGGAACATGCTCAAGCCGTCGCTGGCGCGGGGCGAGCTGCATTGCGTCGGCGCCACCACGCTCAACGAATACCGCCAATACATTGAGAAGGACGCGGCTCTGGAACGGCGTTTCCAGAAGGTCCTGGTCGACGAGCCGAGCGAAGAGGACACCATCGCCATTCTGCGCGGCCTGAAGGAGCGCTACGAAGTGCACCACAAGGTGGCGATCACCGACGGCGCGATCATCGCCGCGGCCAAGCTCAGCCACCGCTATATCACCGACCGCCAATTGCCGGACAAGGCCATCGACCTGATCGATGAAGCGGCCAGCCGTATCCGCATGGAAATCGACTCCAAGCCGGAAGTGCTCGACCGCCTGGAGCGGCGCATGATCCAGCTCAAGGTCGAGGCTCAGGCGCTGAAGAAAGAGGACGACGAGGCGGCGATCAAGCGCTTGGCCAAGCTCAACGAGGACATCGCCCGGCTCGAGCGCGAGTACGCCGATCTGGAGGATGTCTGGAAATCGGAAAAGGCCGAGGTGCAAGGCTCGGCGCAGATCCAGGAGAAAATCGAGCAGGCCCGTCAGGAGCTGGAAGCGGCGCGGCGCAAAGGCGACCTCAACCGCATGGCCGAGCTGCAGTACGGCATCATTCCGGACCTCGAGCGCAGCCTGCAGATGGTCGACCAGCACGGCAAAACCGAGAATCAACTGCTGCGCAGCAAGGTCACCGAGGAAGAGATCGCCGAGGTGGTGTCGAAGTGGACCGGCATCCCGGTGTCGAAGATGCTCGAAGGCGAGCGCGACAAGCTATTGAAGATGGAAGATTTGCTGCACCAGCGGGTGATCGGGCAGAACGAGGCGGTGGTCGCCGTGGCCAACGCCGTGCGCCGTTCGCGGGCCGGGCTTGCCGACCCGAATCGGCCGAGCGGCTCGTTCCTGTTTCTCGGCCCTACCGGGGTCGGTAAGACCGAGTTGTGCAAGGCGCTGGCCGAATTCCTCTTCGATACCGAAGAGGCGCTGGTGCGCATCGACATGTCCGAGTTCATGGAAAAGCATTCGGTGGCTCGCCTGATCGGCGCGCCGCCGGGCTATGTCGGCTATGAGGAGGGCGGTTACCTGACCGAGGCGGTGCGCCGCAAACCCTACTCGGTGATCCTCCTGGACGAGGTGGAAAAAGCCCACCCGGATGTGTTCAACGTGTTGTTGCAGGTGCTGGAAGACGGCCGTCTGACCGACAGCCACGGGCGTACGGTGGACTTCAAGAACACCGTGCTGGTGATGACCTCCAACCTCGGTTCGGTGCAGATCCAGGAGCTGGTCGGCGACCAGGAGGCGCAACGCGCGGCGGTGATGGATGCGGTCGGTAGCCATTTCCGCCCGGAGTTCATCAATCGTATCGACGAGGTAGTGATCTTCGAGCCGCTAGCCCGCGAGCAGATCGCCGGCATTGCGCAGATCCAGTTGCAGCGTTTGCGTCAGCGCTTGAGCGAGCGCGAGTTGAGCCTGGAACTGAGCGACGAAGCCATGGATAAGCTGATTGCCGTCGGTTACGACCCGGTTTACGGTGCGCGGCCGCTTAAACGGGCAATTCAGCGTTGGATCGAAAACCCCTTGGCGCAGCTGATCCTGGCCGGCAAGTTCGCCCCTGGCAGCAGCATTGCGGGCAACGTCGAAGGCGACGAAATCGTCTTCGCCTGAGGTCATGACGAAAAACGCCCCGGTACGGCGCGCTGGTCGGGGCTGTTCCCTTAATCGCTGTGCCTGCTGTCCTGCGGGTGCCGGCTCGAGAGCCTGCCTTATAGGTGATCGAGCAGTATCTGCAGCGCCACGGCCTGATCTTCCGCCAGGTCGATGATATGGAAGCCGGCCCAGCAATGCTGGCCGTCGGCCCCCGGGCGGCTCCACAGGCAATCGACACCGAGCTTGACCTCGCTGACGCCTTCTATCACCTGTTCGCTGACCAGGCGACACTCGATAACCGTATCAGCTTGGTGCGGGGTGCTGCTGAACAGCATGAAGCCATCGTCGGACAGGTCCACCACGCGGCCCAGGTGCGCACCACTGTGCAATTCGAAGACCTCCAGCTGCAGCTCGGTGTGCTGGCGGTTATGGCGGCGACGTTCATCCATGTTGGCTCCTAGTTCGTTTCGCCGCTGCGCCCGGTCAGGCGTTGCAGCACGCGGTAGATAGTGGAGAGGGCGCGATCCATCAACGGCGTACTCTGCTCGGCCGGAATTATCCGTGCCAAGCCTTGTTCCATTTCATTGGCCAGCTGGGAGATCGGTTTGATAGCCACTCGCTGGCCGCCGCTGTCGACGAACATGTAGTTGTGCGTCGTGGGGCTGAACCAGGACAGCTTGGCCGCGCGGGCTTGCGTACCGGTACCGAATTCGAACCAGGTGCCGAATTCGAGCTGCTCCAGCTCCTGGATCCGCTTTTCGGCGCCGACGGAGAGCTCCGGCGCTTGTGCCGCCAGGGCGGCATCCTCGCCGAGCATGGCACCGAACGGGCTCGGCTGCAGGCTTGGGTTGAGTTTAGCGGCCAGTTGCGGTTGCTTGCCTTGCACTGCGTGTTGGCAGGCGACCAGGTCCTGCAGTAGGCGGCGAATACCGTCTTCATGGTAACCGCCGAGCAACTGCAAACCCTGGCGCAAGTCTTCCAGCAGGGCCACGCGCAGTGCCTGCAAACGCTCGCGTCCGGCCTCGTCCAGCGGCGTGCCGCTCCAGGCCAATTGCTCGGCGACCTCGCAAGCGCGTTGCCACTCGCTGCCTTGCTTGCCGTGGCGCAGCGCGACGAATACCAGAACATCGGCCCAGGTCAGTTCGAGGAAATTACGAATGATGCCCGGGGGATCGCGATGCTTAAGGCAATTGGCGATGACCTCCACCGCTCGCTGCCGCGCGCCCAGGAGTTTGTCGCGGCCTTTGGCGGCTTCCACCGCGCGGCGTTCGCGCAATTCGACCTTATGTTTGAGGGTGGCGACGAATTCGTTGAATTCATCCAGCAGGTTATCGAATAGCTGCAAGTCGCCGTTGAAGTCCTGGATGACGCGTTCGACGACCCAGCGAATTTTCGCCAGCAGGTCGCATTCATCCCCTTCGTCGCCATACAGCACCCCGGCTTGTGCCATTGTGTTGAGCAGGCGGCGTGCCGGATGGTGATGCTGGGTGAACAGGGCTTTGTCTTGCAGAGCGATCTTCAAATAGGGGGTATGCAGGTGCGATAGCGTGGTTTTGCAGCTGTCCGGCAGGTTCTCGTCGTCAAGGATGAAGTCGAACAGCATGCCGACCAGGTCGACGATATCGGCTTCCGGATCGGACAGCTTGTGCGGTTCGGGGTGCAGGGCATGCGCTTGCAGTTGTTGCTGCAAGTCGGCTTTCAGGCCGTCGACCCGCTGCGGGCTATGCAGGCGTTGCCTCAAGTCGCTGGCCGATTGCTGTTGCATGCGGTTCAGTGCGTCCAGCAGCTCGCTGGCGCTATAGGTTCGCGTGGCATTGCGCGGTGCAAAACTGGCGATGCTGCGGGTATCGCCGAGCAAGGGGGCGTCTATGTCGCGCTGCCGATGTTCGCTGAGCAGGCCGGTCAGCCCCAGCAGCAACTCGCCAGGATCGCTGGGCGGGGCGCCGTCGAGGTTGGCCGCCGGTATGCCCGCTGGATGATGCCCGGTTCTATCCACCGCGCTCGCCGCGCCGATCTGCCCGTGCGAGGCGCTTGGCGGGTTAGCCTGTTCTGCTGGTTTGGCGGTGCTTGATGTTGGTGGGCCGCTCGCATGACGCGGGCTGTACTTGAGGTTGGGCAGCACGCCAGCATCGATTAGGCGCTGATTCAGGGCGCCATATAACGTATCGAGATCGCGCATTACGTGCTGATCGAACAACGAATAGAGGATGATTTTGATCCGCAAGGCAAAGGGGCAGGGCGCGAGGGCCGAGCGGAATGCCAGGGCGATCGCCTGCGGGCCGAACGGGTTGCTATCCTCGCTGAGTTTCTTCCCGTTATTGAGTACCGCAAGCCGCTGTTCCAGGGCGAACAGTGGCTGGGCGCAGCGGGCTTTGACCCGACTCACCATATTGGTGACTTGCAGGCTTTCTTCATATTCCTCGTTCTGTATCAGCGTCAGGTGCTCGGCATCGAGTTCGGCGGTCGGCGCTGTCGGCTTGAGGTTGCCTTCGAGAAAGTCGGAGAAATTCTGCGCGATCTGCTGGTGGTAGCTGCGTTCTATCTGCGGGCGCTGTCGGCGTATTTCGCGCATGCTGTCGAAAAACAGCGTTTGCAGTCGGTTGTTCTCGGCTTTTTCCGCGCACTCGAACAGGGCGTCGTCGACCTTGGTGAATACCCCGTTGAGGTTTTCGGCGAGACGGTTCATGCCCAGCTTGCGGCAACTCTGCGCCAGCTCGCTGAAGCGCGGTTGAATGCCGCGGCTGGCCAGGGTGTTATTGGGGTTGAGATTATCTTTGGGGGTGTCCCGGGTACTCATGGACGTTCCTGCTGAAAAGCCTGATGCTGACGGGCTGCGATGGCTGTAATCGTTAGCAAGGTATAGCAGTCAGCCATGTGCCTGCAAAGCATTGTCACAAAAGCAATTTAAGGGGTTGACAGCGCGTCGTGGAAACGTAAAATGGCGCGCCTCAGATACGGGAAACGGCCTAGGCCAACGCCAGTAGACGAGAATTTAGAAGCACTTAGTTCCGCGATAGCTCAGTCGGTAGAGCAAATGACTGTTAATCATTGGGTCCCAGGTTCGAGTCCTGGTCGCGGAGCCAATTTCCAATCGGGGTATAGCGCAGTCCGGTAGCGCGCCTGCTTTGGGAGCAGGATGTCGGGAGTTCGAATCCCCCTACCCCGACCATTTTCGGGTCGTTAGCTCAGTTGGTAGAGCAGTTGGCTTTTAACCAATTGGTCGTAGGTTCGAATCCTACACGACCCACCATTTCAAGTTCGCTTGAATGATAAAAACCCGCCTGGTGCGGGTTTTTTATTGCCTGTGATTTGGGGCCGCTTGATGTGCGGAGCCTGGATGAGCGTCAGCGCGATCCGGGGTCGCATCCCCGGATCGCACCGCGCCGGCCGCTTAGCTTTCTCCCTCGGCGAAGGGGCTTAGTGCAGCTTGAGTCGCGGTTCGGTGCTACGGCCAATGCGTCCGCCGATCATCAGCAGCAGGGTGCGCACCATGCCGTACAGGGCGATCTGGTGCATGCGGTAAAGCGATACGTAGAACATCCTTGCGAGCCAGCCTTCGAGCATCACGCTGCCGGTCAGGTTGCCCATCAGGTTGCCGACCGCCGAAAAGCTCGACAGCGAGATCAGCGAGCCGTAATCGCGATAGCGGTATTCCGGCAGCGGCTGGCCGGCGATACGCAATTTCAGGGATTTAGCCAGCAACGACGCTTGTTGGTGCGCGGCCTGGGCGCGCGGCGGGACATTGCGGCCTTCCTCGCCGGGCTGCGGGCAGGCGGCGCAGTCGCCAAAGGCGAAGATATTGTCGTCGCGGGTGGTTTGCAGGGTTGGCCGCACCTGCAGTTGATTGATGCGGTTGCTTTCCAGGCCGTCCAGATCCTTGAGAAACGCCGGTGCGCGGATCCCCGCGGCCCAGACTTTCAAGCTGGCGGGAATGGTCTGGCCTTGCGCGGTTTGCAGTGCGTCGCGGGTCACCTCGCTCACCGCCGCGCCGGTCAGCACCCTGACCCCGAGTTTTTCCAGGGTTTTATGTACCGGTAGGCCGATGCGTTCGGGCAGGGCGGGCAGTACCCGTGGCCCCGCCTCGATCAGGGTGATGCGCATATTCTCCGGGCGGATACCGTCCAGGCCGTAGGCGGCCAACTCACGGGCTGCATGGTGCAGTTCGGCCGCCAGCTCCACGCCAGTGGCGCCTGCGCCGACAATCGCCACGTTGATCTGCTCGGTGCTGTTGGTTTGCTTGGCATGGGCGCGCAAATAGTGGCTGAGCAACTGCCGATGGAAGCGCTCCGCTTGCTCGCGGGTGTCGAGAAACAGGCAATGCTCGGCCGCGCCCGGTGTGCCGAAATCATTGGTGGTGCTGCCGACGGCGATGACCAGGCTGTCGTAGCCCAGTTCGCGCTCCGGCACCAGCAGCTCGCCGTCCTCGTCGTAGGTGGCCGCCAGAACGATGTGCTTCGCCGCGCGGTTGAGGCCGGACATGCAGCCGAGCTGGAACTCGAAATGATTCCACTTGGCCTGGGCCACATAGTTCAGCTCATCCTCCGAGGAATTGAGTGAGCCGGCGGCCACTTCGTGCAGCAGCGGTTTCCAGATATGCGTCAGGTTGGCGTCGACCAGGGTGATATGCGCTTGGCGCCGTTTACCCAGGGTTCTACCCAGGCGGGTAGCAAGCTCCAGGCCGCCGGCGCCGCCGCCGACAATCACTATTCGATGGGACATGGGACATTCTCGCAAGGTTTGAAAAATGCGCGGCGAGTGTCGGGGCGAGCGCGAAGCGGCTCATAGCACCAGACGACTCAGAAGACGGCTCAGCAGGCCCAGGCCGATTACGGTAAGCAGAATGATCAGCAGTAGGCGCCATACTTTGAAGGGTTGACGCTCGACTTGATGCTGCGGGGCACTCAGGTATTGATCGACGCGTTTTTGGTCGTCTGGGCTCAGGCGGCTGGACATGCATACCTCGTTAGATCGGCTCAGTGGCGCTACCGCCCAGCTGTGCCGTGAATGCGGACTATTCTAGCCGGGGGCTCGATGGGGGCTCAACGCGTAGGTCGTCATTCAGACGAATAATGGCGCGTTACTGGCCGGACGTTTGTTTGTGTGGGTATCGATCAGGTGTTGCGCGTCGTCGCCATCATCATAGACTGATGCCGATGTCGAAGAGCACGCTGCGGCCAAGATTGTTGCGCAGAAACGCCGGCGCGTCCGGGTGGGCGAAGAGCACGCGGGCGAACGTGGGGCCGACCAACGATAGCGAACGCCAGCCTTGGCGCAAGTACTCGGTGGGCGGTGGGAAGTGGCTATTGAAGTCCGGCACCGCGCGTTTCAAGCTGACGAAGGCCAGTAAATCCAGCTCGCCCGGATCGAGGCCGCGCTCCAGATAGTTGTGGGCTTTCTTGCGCAAGGTCGGCGCCAGACGGGCCTGTAGTTCGGCCGCGCCAATGCGCTTGGGTCTGGTTTCGCGGCGCACCAATTGGCTGAGGGAAAAAGCGCTGCGGCGGCGGTCCAGTTCGGCGCGCCATTCATCGTTCAAGCGCCGGCCCTGGTCCAGCACGAAAAAAACCTCGAAATTGGCTTCGCGAAACAGCACATCCGGCGGTTCCTGTCCGGATGCGCCGAACTCGTCGAGGTGGTGTCTGACGTTCAAGGCTTGCAGGAGGCGCTGACACACCCAACGCTCGCGCTCCCACTTGCGGGCATTGGAGAGAAACGCATTGGCCTGTTCGGCCTGGTGCGTCAATAGACGCAGGTAGTCTGAATCGTCCATGAGGTTAGCTTAGCCTGCGCGCTTGAGCGGCTGGAAGTCCGGGCTAGAGGTTTTTTGCGGCGACTACTCGTTCGTTGAGCGGCGCTTGGCGATACTACAACGGTCGCTGGTTATGAGATCGTTCGGCGAAGCTTGCGGATAGGCAGGGGTTCAATAGAGGGGTAACCGATGATCGCGGCTCAATTACTCTCGCCCGCCAGTCAGGCGGCCGGTTGGCTGGTGTATGCGCCTTTGTTGCTATGGGTGTTCTGGCGCGCACCCTGGCTGGAGTTGTTCAGCGATCTGCGCCGTCAGCATCTGCTGTTCGGCACTGTGGTGGTGCTGTTTCTCCTGTGGTTGGTGCGTCGCGATTTCGCCTCTGGACTGTCTTACCACCTGATCGGCATGACCGCGGTGACCCTGCTGCTGGATTGGCCGCTGGCGATGGTGGCGGGCTTCGTCGCACAACTGGGGATGGTGTTGCTCGGTCGCCAGGACTGGGCTGCTATCGGGGTCAATGGCGTGCTGCTGGTGTTGATCCCGGTTGCGGTCACCGAGGCGTGCGCGCTGCGGGTGGAGCGGTTGCAGCCGAGAAATCTGTTCGTCTATATCTTTTTCTGCGGCTTTTTTCCGGCAGCCCTGGCGGCTTTGCTTTGCGTACTTGCGGGGCTGGGAATCTTATGGGCTGGCGGGCTCTTTCCCATGCCGCCCTGGCTCGGGGATTTCGTCGGCTACCTGTGGTTGGTGATATTCCCCGAGGCGTTTGTCAACGGCATGCTGGTGACCGCGCTCGTGGTGTTCTACCCGGATTGGTTGGAAACCTTCAATCGCAGCCGCTATCTATCTGCGCCCTGGCGGGACGATAAACCGCAATGATGGTAGATACATGCGCTGCGCAATCCAGGGATTCTGCTTGATCCAGATCAAGCGGACTATGCGATCTGCTAAGCAAGCTGAAACCGCATGGCGATCAATCGGAGGGTAGCTGATGGGTGTGCATGAATGGGCTCGGCATGAGGTCGAGCAGAGTCTGCAGCGAGCGTCTGAGCAAGGTTTCGAGCCGGCACTCGGGTTGCGCGCCTTGCTCAGTGCGGTGGTGCAGCGCAGCAGTCGTGAGCGTAATGCGGCTGATCTGGCGGCGGAGTTGCAGTTTCTCGCGGAAAATCTGGATGACCAGCGCGATTATGGGTTTATGCGGCCTTAATGGCTGCCTGGTCAGGTAAATGTAATTCCGAAGTCTGGATAGGTGCCAGCGCAATCCAGGTGGCTAGATCCCTAATTGCGCCGGGCCTTATCCGGACTACAAAAATGTGTTCAGTGCTGGCGCGGCGGGAGATCGCTGGAGAACAGTTCGTCTTCCACTTCATTGCCGGGGATGGCGTGTTCTTCCGACGCCCAGGCGCCCAGGTCTATCAGCTTGCAACGTTCGGAGCAAAAGGGTCGGTTGGGGCTCTGCGGCCCCCATTCGACGGGCGCGCTGCAGGTTGGGCATTTCACTAGGGTGGGTTGGCTCATGGCTGGCCTCCGCATAACGTCAGATAAAATTGGTGCAGTCGTTCGACTTCGGCATCCAGGTGCTTTAGATCCTTGTCGTTGAGCAATACATCGTCGGCGTGACGCAGGCGCTCTTCACGACTGGCCTGGGTCTGCATGATCGCCTGCACCTGCTCGGCGGGACTATTATCGCGCAGCGTGGTGCGCTGTAACTGCAGCTCGGGCGGCGCATCGACCACCAGCACGCGTTGGGTCAATTTGTACTGGCCGGACTCGACCAGCAGAGGCGAAACCAGGATGGCATAAGGCGATTGCGCCTGTGCCAGGCTCGCCATGATTTCCGCGCCGATCAGCGGGTGCAGTAGCGACTCAAGCCAGTGGCGCTCTTCGGCATTTTCAAAAATCAGGCGACGTAGCGCGCTACGGTCCAGCTGGCCGTCCGCTTGCAATACGCCCGGGCCGAAATGCTCGGTGATCTTGGCCAATGCAGGTTTGCCGGGTTCGACCACCCAGCGGGCCGCGTGATCGGCATCCACCACGTGCACGCCGCGCTCGATAAAGCATTGCGCGACCGCGCTTTTACCGCTGCCAATGCCGCCGGTAAGGCCAAGAATCCAGGGTTTTTTCATCGGCTCGCCGCTCGTTGGGCTATGAACGAGCGGCGATTGTAGTGCAGTCGTCCGCTTGCTGGCGAACGTCCCGGGTGCTCAGTGCTGCGAGATATGGCCTGTCCAGTCCTTGGTGCGCTTACCGGAGGCCGGCAAACTGCAAGTAGCTGCCAGTGATCTGATCGCCCCACAACAAGGCAATCCAGCCGGCCACCGCGAGGTAAGGCCCGAACGGTATCGGCGTGCTGGTTTCCGCGTTACGCAGGCGCAGCATAAGCAGCCCGAGCACTGCGCCAACCAGCGATGACAACAGAATGGTCAGCGGCAACACCTGCCAGCCGCCCCAAGCGCCGAGCATGGCCAGCAGCTTGAAATCGCCGAAACCCATGCCTTCCTTGCCGGTAACGAGCTTGAACAGCCAGTACACCGACCACAGGCTCAAATAACCGGCAATCGCCCCCCAAAGCGCATCTTCCAGGCTGGTATACAGGCCGAAGTAATTGGCGATCAGGCCGAGCCACAGCAACGGCAATACCAGCACATCGGGCAAGAGCTGATGATCGGCATCAATCAGACTCATCGCCAGCAAACTCCAGGTCAACAGCAGCATACCGCCCGCCTGCCAGCCAAAACCGAAATGCCAGGCGACATAAGCAGAGAGCAAGCCGCAGCTCAACTCCACCAAGGGATACCGTTTGCTGATCGGTGTTTTACAGTTGGAACATTTACCGCGCAGGAACAAGTAGCTGATGACCGGGATGTTTTCCCAGGGCCTGATCTCATGGTTGCAATGCGGGCATTTGGAATTGGGCAATACCAGATTGAAGGCTTCCCCGCGCGGCTCCGCAGGCAGTTCGAGTATTTCGCGGGCCTGCTCACGCCAATCGCGTTGCATCATCTTGGGCAGGCGATAGATCACTACGTTGAGGAAGCTGCCGATCAGCAAGCCCAATACCAGGCAGGAAAAAACGAAGGCCGGCAAATTGCCGGCCAGCATGTCTAAAACCATAGGTTAACCAACCACCGAGCCCAGTTGGAAAATAGGTAAGTACATCGCGATGATTAAGCCGCCGACCAATACCCCTAAAACCGCCATGATCATGGGCTCCATTAAAGTGGTGAGATTGTCAACCGCGTTATCGACCTCTTCTTCGTAGTAGCCCGCAACCTTATCTAGCATTTCATCGAGTGAGCCAGACTCTTCACCGATAGCGGTCATTTGGATCGCCATGCTGGGAAAGATGCCGGTAGTACGCATCGAAAAATTCAGCTGGGTGCCGGAAGACACGTCGGTGCGGATTTTTTGTACTGCATTTCTGAACACCACGTTACCGGTGGCCCCGGAAACAGAGTCCAGCGCTTCGACCAATGGTACGCCCGCCGCGAAAGTAGTGGCCAAGGTGCGCGCATAGCGTGCCACTACAGCTTTGTAGAGAATGTCTCCGACAATGGGGGCCTTAAGCAGGGACCGGTCTAAAAAGTCGCGAAATTTCTCGGAGCGTTTATGCGCTTCTTTGAAGGTAATGGCGATCGCAAAAAATGCGCCGATAAATACAAACCACCACTCCTGAAGGCTGCGTGACATCCTGACTACCATCTGGGTAAACGCCGGTAGTTCAGCACCAAAGCCCGCAAAAACACTTTCGAACTGCGGTACCACCTTAATCAGCAGAATGGCGGTAACGATCACGGCTACCACTATCACCGAGATGGGGTAGGTCATGGCCTTCTTGATTTTTGCCTTAAGGGCTTCGGTTTTTTCTTTATAAGTCGCGATACGATCGAGCAACGTTTCCAGGGCGCCGGACTGTTCACCGGAGTCCACCAGGTTGCAGTATAGGTCATCAAAATACTGGGGTTTTTTACGCAGCGAAGCAGCGAAGCTATTACCCGCTGCCACCTCCTGTTTCACCTCGTCGATCAGCTTGCGCATATTGGGGTTCTCGAACCCTTCGCCGATAATATCGAAGGATTGCAGCAGCGGCACCCCGGCCTTCATCATTGTCGCCATCTGCCGAGTGAACAGCGCGATATCCAGCGGTTTGATCTTTTTGCCGGCACTAAACAGCGAGGCAGGTTTTTTACGAACCTTGAGCGGGTTGATGCCCTGCTTTCGTAGTTGGGCCTTGATCAGAGCCGGATTTTGCCCTGTCAGCTCGCCCTTGATCTTGCCGCCTTTTTTATCGGTGCCTTCCCAGACGAAAACGCTGGTTTTTATAGCTTTGGCCGCCATGGGTTAATCCTTGGTCACACGGTTGACTTCTTCGAGGCTGGTAATGCCTTGCATGGCCTTGAGCAATGCGGAGGTACGTAGGTCATTAAAGCCGTCTTTACGCATTTGCATTGAAATATCAATGGAATTGCCTTCTTCCATGATAATCCGTTGCAGGGCGGGCGTGTTTTTAACCACTTCATAAATCCCGACACGGCCCTTGTAGCCGCCGTTGCAATTTTCGCAGCCAACCGGGCCGTAAATCTTGAAGCTGCCAATCTTGTTTTCCGGGAAACCTTCCTCCAAAAGCGCCTCGCGCGGGATCTGCACTTCCTTCTTGCAGGTGCTGCACAGCTTGCGCGCCAGACGTTGAGCGATGATCAAGTTGACTGAGGTGGCGATATTGAATGAAGGCACCCCCATATTGCGCAGGCGGGTAAGGGTTTCCGCGGCGCTATTGGTGTGCAGCGTCGACATCACCATATGCCCGGTTTGTGCGGCCTTGATCGCGATGGAGGCGGTATCCAGGTCGCGGATCTCACCGACCATGATGATGTCCGGGTCCTGGCGCAAGAACGACTTCAACGCTGCGGTAAAATCCATGCCCTGTTTGGGGTTGACGTTGACCTGATTGATGCCCTCCAGGTTGATCTCCACCGGGTCTTCGGCGGTCGAGATATTCACATCGACGGTATTGAGGATATTCAGGCCCGTATATAGCGATACGGTCTTGCCGGAACCGGTAGGGCCCGTCACCAGAATCATGCCCTGAGGCTGCTTCAGGGCGTTCATATACAGGTCTTTTTGCGATTCTTCATAGCCCAGGGCATCGATACCCATCTGTGCACTCGATGGGTCGAGAATTCGCATTACGATTTTTTCGCCCCATAAGGTCGGGCAACTGCTAACGCGAAAATCAATGGACTTGCTTTTCGAGATGCGCATCTTGATCCGCCCGTCCTGGGGCTTGCGCCGTTCGGAAATATCCAGGCTGGCCATAACCTTGAGGCGCGCGGAAATACGCGGCGCCAGCTGGATCGGCGGCCGGGCGATCTCACGCAGGATGCCATCGGTACGAAAGCGCACCCGGTAGGTTTTTTCGTATGGCTCGAAATGCAGGTCGGACGAACCGGATTTGATCGCATCCAACAGCATCTTATTGACGAAGCGTACGACCGGGGCATCGTCCGCCGAGTTGGCTTCGGCATTGTCCTGGCTGTCATCATCGACCGCCTGGATGTCGACCCCGTCAAGGTCGACATCGCCGAGCTCCTCCATGCCGCTGGTGCCGGTGTCGAAGAATTTCTCGATGGCATCGCTCAGCTTATCGTCCTCGACCAGCAAGGGTTCGGTGGTTAGGCCGGTGGAAAACTGGATATCGGTCACCGCCTGGTGATTGGTGGGGTCCGATATCCCGACAAACAGCTTGTTGCCTCTGCGGTAAAGCGGAATAACACGGTGCTGGCGAATCAGCTTTTCGCTAATTACGTCGCGCGGCTGGGTTTCTTTTTCGATTACGCTGAGGTCGCAGAAGGGTAGGCCGAACTGCTCGGCCGCAATCTCCGCAATGGCGCGGCTGCTGGCCAGCTTGTTTTGTACCAGATAGGAAACCAGCGGAATTTTATTGCGCAGCGCCTGGGCATGGGCCTGGGCAGCGGCGGTATCGCTAAGCAGCTCGGCGTTAACCAGTTGCCGAGCAAGACCGGATAAATTAGGTGCGTCGCTCATATATAGGGAGGCTTATCGCGGGATGAGAGTCCTAATCTTATAGCGTAAAACCGCAGGCAGCCCAAGCTTCGTCAAGTGGGTGACAAAAAACGGCAGATGCTGCCATGTCGCGTTGTATTGTGTAGCGGTGGGTTGTTGGATTGTGCTGGTTCTTGAGGGGGCTTGGCGTGTTGGCATGGCAAATGCTTTGTTACGTGCAGGTCGCTGACCTTAACCACAAATAGGAGCTTGCCCATGAAGTCTCTCAAGAAGCAAAAAGGTTTTACCCTGATCGAGCTTATGATCGTAATTGCGATTATCGGTATTCTGGCTGCCATCGCCATCCCTTCTTTCAATGAATATCGCTCGAAGGCCAATGATGGTACGGCTAACTCGGATGCTAAAAACATGGTGACTCTGTTTGGGTCCATGCAGCGCTAATATTCAGTAATCGATCATAAGGGGAAATACCATGTTTAAAAAAATTATTCCTTGTGCCTTCGCGGTAGTTGCGCTGGCTGCTGGATCTCAGGCTTTTGCTGGGAATTTTTCTGGTCCAGGTGCTACTACTGTGAGTCCGGCATCGGGTGCGGCTCAGCCTTGTGCGGCATTGGCTAACGACGTTTCGGTGCAGCTTTCTAACAATGTCTTTGCTGGCTATACCTGCAGCACTACAGCCTTTACGGCTGCGACATGCCACGGATCCGGGACTAACAAGTCGCAGACAATTGCTTGTACGTATACCGAGACATTCGATGATCAAGGCGTCTCTACTGGCTTTTCTAAGTCGGATGATCAGTGCCCTGACTCTGCTGCAGATGGTAGTGGCCAGGCGACTACGGCAACATTTGTTGGTCGTGTCGCATTCCGCGGGGCTTCGGGTGGCGGTACTGTGGGTGCAGTTAACTTGCGTGGTAATGTCTGCGATGGCGCCACTGCAGAAGCTCTGACGACAGGCAGCTAAAAGTACTTCTCTTTTGCTTTACTTTTACGTGAGCGAGCCATGCCGTTGCGTGGCTCGTTTTTATTTTGTATTTGTCGTTGATGTGGTGTATGGGGCATTTTAAAGCTGACTTTTTGCTGGGGCTTCGTCTTATCTACCATTCTAGGTTGCTAGGGGTGGTCTTCTGGATTTTTCTGTTGCTTTTAGTCGGTTTTTATCTCGCTGTGCAATTCAGCGCAAGGCAGATGGCGACGGTCTCAATGGATGTTGGGCTTTCGATTATTCGTTTCGTAATGCCGGTTTTGATTGTGCTTTTTGTGCAGGAGTTGTTCGGTCGCGAATTTGAAAGGAAGCTGCACCTTAGCTCATTCGCTTGCCCGCGTGGCCGGACGGTATGGCTGTTGTCTAGGTTGTTAGCAATATTGTGTATAGTTTTTTCTGCGCTGATTTGTCTTGTTACTGTGCTTGCCATGCTTTCTGCATATGCGATGAGTCTGTATCACCAGTCGACTGTTATTTCTCTTGGTACGCCATATTTGATTACTGTTGGAATGTTGGCGCTTGACCTCGCAGTTGTTGCGGCTGTGGCTATTTTGCTTGCCGTTAGTGCGCGTACACCCAGCTTTGTGTTGCTGGGCGTGTTGGGTTTTGTGCTTGTTGCTCGTAGTTACACACCTTTAATTGAACTGCTTAGTGCAAACCCTTACGTTGTGGAGGGCTTTGCTGATCCTCGAATTTATAAGGAATCTATGGGGTTGCTGGCATTTGTTCTGCCAGACCTTGGTCGTTTGGATGTGCGGATGATTGCCTTATATAACGATATGGCATTTCTTCCAGCCGACTGGCCGCTTTTGGTTGTTGCGATTTCTGCATATATTGTGTTTTTGCTTAGTTTGTCAGTTTGGGTTTTGAATAAACGTGAATTTAGCTAAGGCGCAGCCGGCCCCATGGCTTTTTCCTGTGCTTACGGCGATGGCTCTCGTGATCTTCTGGATGGCTACTTGGCTGCAAGACAAGCAAGTGGGAAGCTACCAAGAAAAATCTGCCGCCATTGCAATATCGGCCCCTGTCCAAACCATTATATTTGGTGGCGATCGGTTCTTTGCGGCCAATATAGAGGCGATTCGTGCCGCAGCCTCCAGTATTGCAGAGGATGCGCATGGCTTTCGTTTGCGGGCGCACCTAGAGGTTTCACGCTTGAATCCTTGCCATGAAGATAACTACTGGGTTGGGAATGCAGCGCTCAGTTGGGGGGGGGCGGAAGAGCAAGGCTTTCAGTTGTTAAAGAATGCGATCCATTGCCGCTATTGGGATGAATGGCCAGCATTTTTTTATGGTTTTAATCAGCATTTTTTCCGTAAAAATACAAATAAAGCGCGTTGGGCGATTGATTTGGCGGCACAGCGCTCCAAAGAAAACGCTGCAGCGTTCCGCAACTTTTCGATCATGCTTGCAGCAGGCGATATTGACGATGCCCGTGTGGCATTGGAGATGATTGAGCAAGAGCACGCTCAAGCAAGTGACCCAAAACTCAGAGGAATGTTGAGTAAGCGAGTAATACGTCTGCAAGGTTTGTTGCTTCTGCGCGATGCACAGGCTCAGTATGAAAGAAAATTTCAGCGCGCTCTTGCAGCTCCGGCTGATTTAATTTCTTCTGAAATTATTGAGGCATTCCCTGGCGATCCGCTTGGTATCGGTTACAACTTTGATGGGCAGACCTTTCACTTGCATCAACTAGATATTCAGTAGTTAGAACGATGACGCCAATTCTTACTTTTGAAAAAGTCAAAAAAACCTTTAACAAAAAGGGCAGGGCTATACAGGCTTTGAGTGGGGTATCATTTGATGTCAACGAAGGTGAGGTTTTTGGCTTTGTTGGCCCGAATGGTGCGGGTAAATCCACGCTCATCAAGGTGATGTTGGATATTATTCGGGAGTATGAGGGTGAGGTTCATATTCACGGTGTCAATGCCCGTGAGGCCAAGGCTCGCCAGGGCGTAGCCTACTTGCCTGAGTCACCAGCGCTTTATGAGCAATTTACTCCCCTGGAAATTCTGCGTATGGGCCTGTCCATGTACGGCATCAAGCGTAGCGATGCTGATGCCTGGTGCATGCAGTGGCTGGAACGATTTTCCGTGGCGCAGAATGCCACGCGGCGGATTCGTGAATTGTCCAAAGGTAACGTGCAGCGCGTAGCTCTGGCCCACGCCATGGTCGTGCAACCCAAACTACTGGTATTGGACGAGCCGCTGTCCGGCCTCGACCCGGTCGGCCGCAAGGATGTGGTGGATATCCTGACCGAGTTTAAGCAGCAGGGCGGGGCGATCTTCTTCACCTCCCACGTGCTGCACGACGTCGAGCGCATCGCTGACCGCTTTGGCTTTATCAACAAGGGGGAGCTGCTGACCGTGCGTTCGCCCCGCGAGTTGGCGGCAGAGCGGGTCGATCAGATGTTGGTGCGTTTCAATGCCCCGAATGCCATCGCTGCCGATGCGCGGCAGTTGCGTGAAGGCGAGTTCGAGTGTGAGGTCAGTCAGCAGGCGCTGCCGACGTTTATTGCTCAACTTAATGCGGTTGGTGGGCATTTATTGACGGTGAAGCCGGCGGTATCGTTGGAAACTGTGTTCTTTAATATCCTCGATCAGGCAACTGCCCTCCAGAAATCGGCCTGATTGCCCGGTTTTCTGTTGGGGGCTCCAAGCTGTTTCCTGCGGGATTGAGAAGTCTTACAGGCTCAACCTCATCGACAAATCCACCGCCTTCACATCCTTGGTCAGCGTCCCAATCGAAATATAATCCACTCCCGTCTCGGCAATAGCGCGCAAGGTGCTGTCGTTGATCCCGCCCGAAGCTTCGAGTTTGGCGCGGCCTTGGGTGATGGCGACGGCTTGGCGCATTTCGTCCTGGGTTAACTCGTCGAGCATGACGATATCGGCGCCGGCCTCCAGGGCTTGTCGTAGTTCTTCCAGACTTTCCACTTCGACTTCCACCGGCTTGCCGGGGGCGATGCGGTGGGCGGCTTGCACGGCTTCGGCGATGCCGCCGCAGGCGGCGATGTGGTTTTCCTTGATCAGGAAGGCGTCGTACAGGCCGATGCGGTGGTTGTGGCAGCTGCCTTGGGTGACGGCGTATTTCTGCGCAAGGCGCAGGCCGGGCAGGGTTTTGCGGGTGTCGAGCAATTTGACCGCGGTGCCTTGCACCAGGTCGGCGTAGTGCTGGCAGCGAGTGGCGACGGCCGACAGGGTCTGGAGGAAGTTCAGGGCGCTGCGCTCGCCGCTTAGCAGTGCGCGTGCCGGGCCTTCGAGGTGAAATAAGGCCTGGTTGGGGCTTGCCCGTTCGCCGTCGCGTACTTGCCAGTGCACGGCAACGCGTGGGTCGAGCTGACGGAATACCGCATCGACCCAGGCGGTGCCGCAGATAACCGCCGACTCGCGGGTGATTACCGTGGCGTGAGCCATGCGTTCGGCAGGAATCAACTGCGCGGTGATGTCGCCGCTGCCAATGTCCTCGGCCAGAGCGCGACGCGCGTTGGCTTCGATTTCGGTGGTGAGATCGGCGAGGGTGAGGTTCGGCATAACGGGCTCCGCTCATCTGGTTGCGCGGATTATAGGGGGAGTGGGCGGTCGATGCAGCGAGATTGCACATCGCTCATTCGAGCGAGGCTATTAACAGGTCGTTAGAACGCTAAGCGAGGCAGACAAGGCAGCCGCGTGCCACTATTTTGGGAATTTTTTATGGGCTTGGCGGTCACTGACTAGCCGTTGGGAAGCTTGTTCGCCGTATCTGTGACGTGCTTCATGTCTGGGTAAAATGCCGGCTTGGTGTCCATATAGGCGTCCCTATAATGGTTTTGCATTAGTGCAGACATTGACGCCAAGCCTTTGGCGTTGTGAATGGTGCCCGGTTGACCAATGCAGGTGAAGTCGCCCAAGAGGGCTAGTCTTGCAGGAGACTCGTAATGAAGAACGATGCGAATGTGGTGCCGCTGCTCAAAGCGGGGCCTGAACAATCGCCCACTTCGTCGGTAGGAAGGTTGCCTGTGGCGCTCATTCAAGTGCGTGATAAAGCTGCGCAACAACTCAAACAGTCGCTGCAGGCGCTGTTTGACAACGCCGACGATACGCTGTTCGAGATGGCGGATCGGTCGACCAGCAACTCCGAGCAGAACGCCTTTTTCGAAACCATGCGCGACTTGCGCTTGAAGCGCAAAAATATCGAGCGGGTTTTTCTGCAAAAGATTTTCGAATCCTTCGGCGCGCTCAATCAATACGAAATCGGTAAGCCGCCGCCCTTGGATGCGGTGTCGTTCGAGAGCTTGTCGCTGGTTCAGGACGATGCCCTGGAAGAGTCGGTGGCGGTGGACGCCATGGTCGCCAAGGTGATGAGCCGCGACAGCATGGCGCTCAGCCATTTGACCCTGCGCCTCAATGCCATGATCACCAAGAAGCTCGACGACAGGAGCAATCCGCTGGGGCCGGTTCCTCTCTGCGAATTTTTTATGGATGCCTGTAGTAGCTTGGGTGTGGAGATCAAGGTCAAGCTGATCATCCTCAAGCTGTTCGAAAAGTATGTGCTGAGCGATCTAGACCAGCTCTATGCCAACGCCAACCAAGGGCTGGTCGCCGCAGGGGTATTGCCCGAGCTGAAATCGACGCCGGCAAGGCGCAACCCCAACCGGCCGGGCGCGCGTGCGTCGACCCATGATTCGCGTGAGGCGTCCTCCGCGCCGGGCATGAGCAGTGGCGAGTACGCCGACGATGACGTGCAGGAGGTCTTCGGGGCGTTGCAGGAGCTGCTGTCGCAAGTGCGCGGCAATGCGTTGCCACGCAGAGAGCAGCCCGTCGGGGCGATGCCGATTTCCAGCAACGACCTGATGCGCTTGCTATCGCATATGCAGCAACGTGCACCGGCTCAGCCAGGTGCCGATTTCGACTTGCGCGAACAGCTCGAGCATTTGCTCGGACGTGCCAGCGCGAAGAGCGGCAAAGCGCGGGTGGTCGGTGAAGTCGACGAGGATGTGATCAATCTGGTGTCGATGTTGTTCGAGTTCATTCTCGACGACCGCACTTTGCCCGATTCGCTGAAAGCGCTGATCGGGCGTATGCAGATCCCCATGCTGAAAGTGGCGGTGCTGGATAAGACCTTTTTCAGTCGCGGTAGTCATCCCGCGCGCCGTCTGCTCAATGAGATCGCCACTGCCGCGCTCGGCTGGGGCGATCAGGACGATGTTCAGCGCGATAACCTGTTCCAGCAAATCGAGCAGGTGGTACAGCGGCTGCTCAACGACTTTGTCGACGATCCGGTGATTTTTTCCGAATTGTTGGCCGATTTCATGGCCTTTACCGGCGACGAGCGGCGTCGCAGCGAGTTGCTCGAACAGCGCACCCGCGATGCCGAAGAGGGCAGCGCCAAAGCCGAATTGGCACGGCGCCAAGTCGAGCAGGCACTGAACGAGCGCCTGTTGGGCAAAACGCTGCCCGAGGTGGTGGTGCGATTGCTGCAGGAAGCCTGGAGCAAGGTGCTGATGCTCAGCTGCCTCAAGCACGGGGCCGAATCGCCAGAGTGGCAGGCGGCGATCGCCACCATGGACGACCTGATCTGGAGTGTCGAACCCCACGACGACCCGGAAGCGCGGATGCGCTTGCTGGAGTTGGTGCCCGGTTTACTCAAGGCGTTGCGTGAAGGCATGGCCAGTGCGGCTTTCGATCCCTTTTCCACCGGTGAGTTTTTCAGCCAGTTGGAAGCCCTGCATGTGCAGGCCTTTCAGCGCTTCAAGCGGGTCACCGCCGAGCCGGAGCCAGAACCCGAAGCGGTCGCGCTGCTCGACGGTGGCGAGGACGCATCTGGCGCCGATGGCGTATTACCGCTGCTCGAACTGCCGCCGATCGAAGCGGAAGCCGAGCCGGCCATGGTCGAGGTGGTCGAAGAAATAGTCCTGGTGGCACCCGGCGAAAGCCGTAACCTCGATACCGAAGTGGTATTGCCGGACGACGACGAGGCCTTGGTGCAGGTCGATAATCTACGCGTCGGCAGTTGGGTGGAGTTTCAGGAGGACGAGGAGCACAAGCTGCGTTGCAAGTTGGCTGCACTTATCAAGCCGACCGGCAAGTACATCTTCGTTAACCGTACCGGGATGAAAGTCCTGGAGAAAACCCGTATGGGGCTCGCTGTGGAATTTCGTCGCGGCGCGGTTCGCCTGCTCGACGATGCCTTGCTGTTCGACCGCGCACTGGAGTCGGTGATCGGCAATCTGCGCAGGCTCAAGAACGGCTGACGATCAGCGGTGCAGGTGCTCTACATGCTCCGCACCCTCTTTGGTCGCTGAACGCGCTGGCGGCTTTGTTCTCGTCACAGCGTTAAGCCCGCCGGGCTGCTAAAGTAGGGGCTCATTCAAGGAGCCTTTATGCGGTTGGATCCCTCCAGTGGTTGGTGCGAAGGCATTCGCCACTGTCCCTCTGCCAACTTCAATGCTCGCCCGCAGGGCGAGATATCTTTGTTGGTCATCCACAACATCAGCTTGCCGCCGGGTCAGTTCGGTACCGGCAAGGTGCAAGAGTTTTTCCAGAATCGTTTAGCCGTCGACGAACATCCCTATTTCGCTGAAATCGCCATGCTGCGGGTATCGGCGCATTTTCTCATCGAGCGCGATGGCGGCGTGACCCAGTTCGTCTCTTGCCGCGAACGTGCCTGGCATGCCGGGCAGTCGATTTTTGCCGGCCGGGAGAACTGCAACGATTTTTCCGTGGGTATCGAATTGGAAGGCACCGACGAACTGCCGTTCACCGATACGCAATATGCTGCGTTGATCGGGCTGGTGGGCAGCTTGCGGCGGGCCTATCCGGCGATTACCGCAGAGCGCATATGTGGGCACAGCGACATTGCGCCGACACGCAAGACCGACCCCGGTCCGGCGTTCGACTGGGTACGCTTGCACGCCGCGCTGACGAATAATACGAAAGAGGAGGGCGTATGAGTTTCTTGGTGTTATTGCTGGTCTTGTGGGTGGAGAAGTTCTCGGCCTGGCGCAGCAAGATTCAACTCGATGGCCCTTGGCTGCGGCTGTTGGCCAGGGTTGAAAACCACCCGGATTGCCAGGCGCGCCCTTGGTTGGCGATGGCGGTGCTGGTGCTCGCGCCGTTGTTGGTGTTGGCGCTGATTCTGATCCTGCTCGAGCCGCTGGCCTATGGCTGGTTGGCATTGCCGGTTCACCTGTTGGTGGTGATTTACAGTTTGGGGCGCGGCGACCTGCTCGCCGCGCTCGGGCCGTTTCGCGACAGTTGGCGGCGCGGTGATGCCGAGGCGGCCTACCTGGTGGCCCGTCGCGATCTGGCGGTGGAGGCGGCGGAAGAAGGGGCGTTGCTGCAAAGCGTGCAGGGCCATCTGGTCTGGCAGGCTTATCAAAGTTTCTTCGCGGTGATTTTCTGGTATGCCCTGCTCGGGCCTTTGGCCGCGCTGGCCTATCGACTGTTGGCGCTGCTGACCGAGCATACCCAGCAGGCGGCGTTGCGTGAGCAGGCCGTGCAATGGCGGCATGCGCTCGATTGGTTGCCGGTACGGGCGCTGGCGGCCAGTTTCGCGCTGGTCGGTAATTTCGTCGGGGTCAGTCGGGCGTTGCTGCACGAGTTGCTGAGTTGGGATATCGCTGCCGCACAGTTGGTGATCAACGTGGCGCGCGCGGCAAGCGAAATCCCCGCGCCGGTGATTGGTGAAGATGGGGTGAGCAGTCTGGATAGCCTATGGCAGTTGCTGGTGCGTGCGGCGGTGCTTTGGTACGCGGTGTTTGCGTTCTGGACGTTGTTTATCTGATGGCCGGCGATGGGCTGCGGCCCATCGCGTTCGCCTCCTCCTAGTCGTTCCATAACCAGGCGGCCCCGCGCACGCCGCTGGAGTCGCCGTGCTGCGCCGGCAGTAGGCGGGTGTTGACCCGGTCGGAAAACACATAGCGCGTTAGCAACTGCGGAACCCGGGTATAGAGCAGCGGGATATTCGACAGGCCGCCACCGAGCACTATCACCTCCGGGTCGATCAGGTTGATAACCGAGGCCAGGCCGCGGGCCAGTTGATCGCAGTAAACCGCCAGCGCTTGTTGCGCGGCGCGATCGTTGGCATTGGCCGCCTCTACCAATGCCTGGGCCTCCAGACTCAGTCCACTGCGTGCGGCCCAGCCCGGGCCGGACAGGAAGGTTTCGATGCAGTCGTCCTGGCCGCAATAGCAGCGCCGCACGGGACCGTCTTCGGCGCGCCGCCAGGGCAGCGAATTATGCCCCCACTCGCCGGCAATGGCGTTGGGGCCGCCGAGCAGGCGGCCATGAATCACCAGCCCGCCGCCGACGCCGGTGCCGAGAATCACCGCGAACACGCTCGCCGCTCCGGCGCCCGCGCCATCGGTGGCTTCCGACCAGGCCAGGCAGTCGGCATCGTTCGCCAGGCGCACTGGGCGCTGCAGCAAGCGTTGCAGGTCGCCCTGAAAATCCTTGCCGATCAGGCAGGTGGAGTTGGCGTTCTTGATCAGGCCGTGATCCGGCGAGCGGTTACCGGGAATGCCAATGCCCACGCTGCCGGTTTCATTCAGCTCGCGCTCGGCGGCTTCGATTAGTTCGGCAATCGCTGCTAGGGTTTCCGGGTAGTTGCCTTGCGGTGTGGGCACTCGCCGCCGCAGGCACTGGCGGCCGCCTTTCAGGCCGATTATTTCGATCTTAGTGCCACCCAGATCAATGCCGAGACGAAGTGGTGAATGCATGCTTAACCTTAAGTTACAGAGATGTGCGTCGATAACCGGTATATAGGGGTGCAACGACTGGTTTCAGGCAATAGGCCATACCCATGGACGTGTATTCGCCACGCTGACTCCAGCGACCACAGGTCTATGAGCGAAGCGACGGTTGCCAGTTGCTTTCCTTTGGCTGCACTCGTCGAGCCTGTGGCGTACACCACAATAATTAAAATTGGAGACGTCCTGTGAAGACCGTGTTGTATCCGGCCATCGCGCTGATGAATCGCCTCAGCTTCGGCATGAAATTCAGCCTGATTAGCGTGCTGTTCTTCCTGCCCATGCTCGTCACCAATTTTTATCTGGTGCGCGATTCCTACCGCCAGTATGTCGCGACCCAGGCGGCCCTCGACAGTATCGATCTGCTCGGCGAAACCCTGGTGTTGCGGCGCAATCTGGAAAATTTCGCCGATCTGGTGGAAATCCACTCGGTGATCGGCCAGTCCGGCGAGGCGGGCGATCTGGAAGCGAGGCTGCTGAAACTGCAAAGCTCTATCGCCGAAGATCTGCAGAGCCTCGCTCCTGTGGTGCGGGGCAGCGAAGAGATCGCCGAATTCAACCAGAAGCGCGATGAGCTAATCGCCGAGTTACAGGCGGTGAAGAACGAAAGCCTGCTGCAAGGCAAAATCATCCTGGCGGACAAGCTGCTGGGCAGTTCGCAAGTCTTTATCAAACTGGTCGCCGGCCAGGCAGGTCTCAGCCAGGACCGCCAAGCAGCGGTGCGCCAACTAATCGAATTGATCACCAACGTCACCCCCGCCGTCACTGCGCCTTTGAGCGAGGGGCGGGCGCTGGGTTCCTATTCTTTGGCTCAGGGCTTTCTCAATTCGGCGGCCAGCACCAAATTCGATGATTTGCTGCTGGAGCTGGAAAAACGTCACGCGGAGTACGGCCTGAATGTTCAAGAGGTTTTGAGAGGCAGCCCTGAGGCCCGTCAGGCCTTGGAGCGTCTGGCCACCGCCAGCCAGGAATCGCTGAAGGAAAGCGGCCGGCTGTTCGAAGACAAGGTGGTGATCGCCGATAGTCTGGATACGCCCTGGCAGCAGTTCTACGACGAAGTCGGCGCGGCCATGGACAAGACCTATCAGTTCAACGATGCGGTGCTGGTGTTGCTGGAGCAGCAGTTGCGCGAGCGCCTGCAGGATAACCGCGCCCAGGTCGGGTTGCTGGTAGTGGCGTTGCTGGTGGTGTTTCTGCTGATCGTCTACCTCTACGGCGGCTTCTATGTGTCGATCCGTTCGACCCTGAGCAGTCTGGGGCGAGTGATGAACCAGGTCGCGGCAGGCGATATGACCGTCGAGTGCAAGGTGCACAGCAAGGACGAACTGGGCGAGTTGGGCCTGGTGTTCAATGAAACCGTGCAGAAGATCCATCAGTTGATCGAGCGCGTCGGTCAGACCGTGGTCGAGGTCGAGCACCAGGCCAATCGGGTCGAGCAGATATCCGGCGAAAGCAACCAGGCGGTGGCGGGGCAACGTAGCCAGATCGAGCAGGTCGCTACGGCGATGAACGAGATGTCCGCGACCGCCCAGGAAGTCGCCCGCAGCGCGGCCGTGGCGGTCGACAGCGCGCAGAGCGTCAATCAGGAGACCGTCAGCGGTCGCGCGCTGGTCGAGTCGCAGGTCGGTAGCATCCAGCGCCTGGCCAGCGAGATCGATCAGTCGGTCGAGGTGATCAATAAGCTGGCCAGCGACAGTGCCTCGATCAGCCAGGTGTTGGACGTGATCAAAGGCATCGCCGAGCAGACCAACCTCTTGGCGCTCAACGCGGCCATCGAAGCAGCGCGTGCGGGCGAGCAGGGCCGCGGGTTTGCTGTGGTGGCCGATGAAGTGCGCAACCTGGCCAAGCGTACCCAGCAATCCACCGAAGAAATCGAGTCGATGATCGCCAAGTTGCAGGGCGGCGTTGGCGCCGCGGTCAAGGCGATGAGTACCAGCCATCAAATGGCCGACACCACGGTCAGCGAGTCGGGCAAGGTGCAGGTGGCGCTGGAAAATATTCTGGCCGCGGTCGGCATGATCGTCGATCAGAACCAGCAGATCGCCACCGCCGCCGAGGAGCAGACCGCAGTAGCCCACGATATCGATCAGAACATCGTGGAAATCAGCCAGGCCGGCGAGCGCACCGCCGAGGGCGCCAGCCATACCGAACAGGCCAGCCGCGAGCTCTCGGGCCTGGTTGCCCGTTTGAAGCAGCTGATCGGCGCATTCCGCGTCTGACCGCCGCTATGTCACCGACAAGGCCCGCCATTTGGCGGGCCTTGTCGTTTTAGCCTTGTAGCCCGGATGCAATCCGAGGAGCGGTGTCGGCCGTTAGACCTCCCCCCGGATTGCATCCGGGCTACGAGGTGCGCGTTGGTAAGGCGGACGTGGCGCAGTCTTGTCCGCCGCTGGCATGCGGATGGTGGACAAGCCTTCGGCATGTCCACGAGCCTGCAACCTTATAGGATCTACAAGGTTGCAGGTGCTATCTCGACGTCCCAGCCAAACAGCTCGACGGCGTTGCGGCTGCTGGCGCTGGCCAGTTGCTGCGGAGCGATATTCAGTAGCTCGGCCAGATTGGCGCAGATATCCGGCAGGTATTCCGGGCTGTTGCGTTGGTTGGCGTGCATTGACGGTGCCATGTCCGGGGCGTCGGTTTCCAGCACCAGCGCCTCCAGCGGCAGACGCGCGATCACCTGGCGCAGGCGCGTGGCTTGCGGCCAGGTCGGGGCGCCGCCGAGACCCAGTTTGAAGCCGAGCTTGAGGTATTCGCGCGCCTCTTCGTAGCTGCCGGCGAAGGCGTGGATGATGCCGCCGCGTTTCGGCGTAATGCGCTTCAAGGTGGCGATGGTCGCGGCATGGGCGCGGCGCACATGGATCAGGGCCGGCAGCTCGAATTCCACGGCCAGCTTGAGCTGGGCCTCGAACAGCTGCTGCTGGTGCTCGCGGTCGAGGTCTTCGAGGAAGTAATCGAGGCCGATCTCGCCGACGGCGCAGAGCTGCGGCTGGCCGCCAAGGCGCGTCAACCAGTCGCGCAGCTCGGCGAGGTGTTGCGGCCGATGGCGGTCGAGAAATACCGGGTGCAGTCCCAGGGCTGCATACAGGCGACTGTCGCTTTGCACCAGTTCCCACAGCCGTTGCCAATTGCCGCGTTCCACCCCGAGCACCACCAGGCGCTGCACGCCCCGCGTGCGACAGTTGACCAGCACCGCGGCGCGGTCGGCGTCGAACTCGGGAAAGTCCAGATGGGTATGGGTGTCGATCAGCTCCATGCTCACTCCGTGCGCCGCTGTCTGAATCTGCGCGGCACGGCCTGGACGCCGGGCTGGTAATCGTCGTTTTCCACCGCGCCGAGTGCCAGTTGCAGCACCTGTTCGGCGATCGCTTCATGTTGTTGGACCATGCTGTTGACCGGCAGAGGCAGAAAGTCCAGCAGCAGGTTGTCGCCGAAGGTGCCCAGCGCCATGGGCTGGGGGCCATGCAGCAGATCGCGTGCCTTGAGCGCGTCGAACACGCCTTCCAGCAGGACGTAGGCGGTGGTCAGCAGCGCATCCGGCGGCTGGCCCAGGCGCTCCAGCAACGCCTCCATCATTTGGCGACCACAGTCGCGGCTAAAGCTTTGCCCCTGTTCCAGTAGCGGTTCGCTGGCGCTGCCGGCCAGGGCCTGGCGAAAGCCGGCGTTGCGCGCCTGGCTGATATTCAATTCCGGGCGCGCGCCGAGCAGGGCGATCTGCCGTGGGGCCGGGTGCAACAGGCTGGCGGTGAGTTGCCGGCTGGCTTGTAGGTCGTCGCTGACCACCGAGCAGAAGCGCTGCGGGTCCAACGCCCGGTCGACGCCCACCACCGGCAAACCAGCGGCGAGCAGACGCTGGTAGCTGTCGTCGCCATCCGGCAGGCAACTGGCGACGATCAGCGCGTCGCAACGACGGGCGCGGAACAGTTGCAGCAGCTGGCGCTCGGTGTCCGGCTGGTCGTCGGAGCTGGCGATCAGCAACTGATAGCCACGGGCGCGGGCGCTCTGCTCCAGGCGTTTGGCCAGGCGCGCATAACTGGGGTTTTCCAGGTCCGGGAGGATAAAGCCCAGGGTGCGCGTCTGACCGCTGCGCAAGCCAGCGGCCTGGGGGTCGGGCTGGAAGTCGTGTTGCTCGACCACCGCGCGCACCCGCGCCACCGTGGCGTCGCTGATCCGCCGTTGCGCGGCTTTGCCGTTGATCACGTAGCTGGCGGTGGTAACGGAAACGCCAGCCAGGCGGGCGATGTCGCTGAGTTTCACGGCGTTATTCCTGCTCGGGTATGGGTTGGCCGACGGTTGGGCTTTAAGGATCACGCATTATGGCGTAACGTGCCAATCTTGTTAGGTGAAACGATTCAGCTAGAGTGTGTCTATCTAGAGTTAGATTCATAGCGGAGAGCCGATCTCCGTTCCCTGGCAACGGCTGAGGGCGAAAGCCGTCAACAACAATATTCGGCTCCGAGCCGGGATCGCAGGAGGAAGCATGCTCGAATTGACAGTGGCGCAGATCCGCATGAATCAGCAGGCGCTGGATAAGGACGCCGCGCTGCAATTGGTCGCCGCGGCCCTGGAGCAGGACGGTCGGGTCGGCGGCGGATACCACGCCGGCTTGCAGGCGCGCGAAGCCCAGGGTTCGACCTACCTCGGCCAGGGCATCGCGATTCCCCATGGCACGCCGCAAACCCGCGATCAGGTGCTCAGCACCGGGGTGTGCCTGCTGCAGTTTCCCGACGGCGTGGAGTGGGGCGAGGGGCAGCGGGTCTACCTGGCCATCGGCATCGCTGCCAAATCCGACGAGCACCTGCGTCTGCTGCAACTGCTGACCCGCGCCCTCGGCGAAGGCGATCTCAGCCAGGCGCTACGCGAGGCGCGGGATGCCGAGGCGATTCTGGCGCTGTTGCAAGGCGCACCTCAGGCTCTGCTGCTGGACGAGCAACTGATCGGGCTGAATAGCGCCGCGGAAGACTTCGACGAGCTGCTCTGGCAAGGGGCGCGCCTGCTGAAAAAGGCTGGCTGCGCCGACGCCGGCTTCGCTAACGGCCTGGCGCAGAGCGCGCCCTTGCCGTTGGGCAACGGTCTTTGGTGGCTCAGCAGCGAGCTGGCGGTGTTGCGTCCGGGGCTGGCGTTCGTCGCCCCGGCGCAGCCGCTGCACCATCAAGGGCAGCCGCTGACCGGGCTGTTTTGCCTGGCCAGCTTGGGCGAGGCCCACCGGCAACTGCTCGAACGCCTGTGCGACCTGCTGATCGACGGGCGTGGCGAGACCTTCAGTCGGGCGAGCTCACCGCGTGGCGTGCTCGAGGCCCTCGGCGGCGAGGTGCCGGCGGACTGGCCGACAGTGCAGGTCACCTTGGCCAATGCCCATGGCCTGCATGCGCGCCCGGCGAAAATCCTCAGCGAGCTGGCCCAAGGCTTCGCCGGTGAGGTGCGTGTACGTTTGAGCGAAGCGCCCGGGCAGGGCGTCTCGGCCAAAAGCCTGAGCAAATTGCTGGCCCTGGGCGCGCGTCGCGGACAGTTGCTGACGTTCAGCGCGGAGCCGGAAATTGCCGACGAGGCGCTGGCTGCCATCGAGGCGGCGGTGCGCGCCGGCCTCGGTGAAACGGTCGAACCCTTGCCCGTCGCGAGTGCGGTGGCGCCTGCCGTGGTTGCCGTCGCACCGCCGCAAGCCCCGGCTGCCGGCACGCGGATTCAGGCGGTGTCCGCCGCGCCCGGTATCGCCAGTGGGCCGGCTCTGGTGCGGCGTCTTCCCACGCTGACCTACAGCCAAACCGGGCAGGACCTGGCGCTCGAACGCGAGCGCCTGGAAGCCGCTCTGGCGAGCGTCGACGCGGATATCCAGCGCCTGGTCGAGGCGACCGCGGACGCCTCCGTGCGCGAGATTTTCATCACCCATCGGGCCATGTTGCGCGACCCTGCATTGCGCGAGGATGTCGACTCGCGCCTCGCCCAGGGGGCGAGCGCGGAAGCCGCCTGGATCGGCGAAGTCGATGCCGCGGCGGCGCAGCAGGAGGCCCTGCACGACGCCTTGCTGGCCGAGCGCGCCGCGGATTTGCGCGATATCGGCCGCCGCGTGCTGGCTGCGCTTTGCGGCGTGACAACGCCGCCCGAGCCGGACGAGCCCTACATTTTGGTGCTCGAAGAAGCCGCGCCTTCGGATGTCGCCCGCCTCGATCGTCGGCGCGTGGCGGGGATCCTCAGTGCCCGCGGCGGCGCCACCGCGCACAGCGCGATCATCGCCCGCGCGCTGGGCATTCCGGCGGTGGTCGGTGCCGGTGAAACGGTACTGGCGCTGGAACAGGGCACCCTGTTGCTGCTCGATGGCGAGCGCGGCCTGCTGCGCGTGGCGCCCGATGCCCAGACCCTGCAGCAGGCGCAGCGCGAGCAGCGGACCAATCAGCTGCGCCGCGAGCGCGCCCATGCCGAACGCATGCAATCCGCGATCACCCTTGATGGTCATGCGCTGGAAGTGGCGGCGAATATCGGTGCCAGCGGCGACGCCGCGGCGGCGGTCGACCTTGGCGCCGAGGGCGTTGGCCTGCTGCGCACCGAGCTGGTGTTCATGGGCCACCCGCAGGCGCCGGATCAGGCCACCCAGGAAGCCGAGTACCGCAAGGTGTTCGACGCCTTGCAAGGGCGGCCGCTGGTGGTGCGCACCCTGGATGTCGGCGGCGACAAACCGCTGCCCTATTGGCCGATGCCGGCCGAGGACAACCCGTTTCTCGGTGTGCGCGGCATCCGCCTGACCCTGCAACACCCGCAACTGCTGGAAACCCAGTTGCGCGCACTGTTGGCAGCCGCGGAGGGCAGACCGCTGCGGGTCATGTTCCCGATGGTCGGCAACATCGAGGAGTGGCGCGCGGCGCGGGATATGGCCCTGCGCTTGCGCGAAGAAATCCCCGTGGCGGATCTGCAGCTGGGGATCATGGTCGAGGTGCCGTCGGCGGCGCTGCTGGCGCCGGTGCTGGCCCGCGAGGTGGATTTTTTCAGCATCGGCACCAACGACCTGACCCAGTACACCCTGGCCATCGACCGCGGTCATCCGACCCTCTCGGCCCAGGCCGACGGCCTGCACCCGGCGGTGTTGCGCCTGATCGGCATGACCGTCGAGGCCGCCCACGCCCATGGCAAGTGGGTCGGCGTGTGCGGCGAACTGGCCGGCGATCCGTTGGCCGTGCCGCTGCTGGTGGGCCTGGGGGTGGATGAACTGAGCGTGTCGGCGCGCTCCATCGCCGTGGTCAAGGCGCGGGTGCGCGAGCTGGATTGGCGCCACAGTCAGGCCCTGGCGCAACGGGCGCTGACCCTGGAGAGCGCGGCGGCGGTGCGTGGGCTGATCGAGGAGACCTGCTGATGGCGAGGATCCTGACGTTGACCCTGAACCCGGCGCTGGACCTGACCGTGAGCCTCGACATGCTGCAACCGGGCGCGGTCAACCGCACCCTGGGAACGCGCCGCGATGCCGCCGGCAAGGGCCTGAACGTCGCCCAGGTGCTCGCCGATCTGGGCCACAGCGTCACTGTCGGCGGTTTTCTCGGCGCGGCCAACGCGGCGCCGTTCGAGGCGCTGTTCCAGCGTCGTGGGCTGATCGATGCCTTCGTCCGGGTACCCGGCGAGACCCGCAGTAATATCAAGCTGGCCGAGCGCAGTGGTCGGGTCACCGACCTCAATGGGCCCGGCCCAGTGGTCGGCGCCGAACATCAAGCGCAGTTGTTGGAGCAACTCGAGCGGATCGTCGCCGGCCACGCCGCCGTGGTGGTCGCCGGCAGCCTGCCGCAAGGGATCAGCCCGCAATGGTTCACGATGCTGCTGCGCCGGCTCGCCGCCCTAGGCCTGCCGTTGGTGCTGGACAGCAGCGGCGCCGCGCTGCGCGCCGGTTTGGCCGCCAAGCCCTGGTTGATCAAACCCAATGAGGAGGAGCTGGCGCAGGCCTGCGAGTTGTCCGAGCCGTCCGCCACCGAGCTTACCGCAGCAGTCAGTGGCGTGCGCGAGCAGGGTGTCGCACATGTGCTGCTGTCGCGCGGCGCCGCGGGCGTCAGTTGGTATGGCCCGGATATCGCCTTGCAGGCGGTGCCGCCGACGGTCGAGGTGGTCAGCACCGTAGGTGCCGGTGATTCGCTATTGGCCGCGACCCTGCACGGTCTGCTCAGCGGTTGGCCGGCCGAGCGCACGCTGCGACTGGCAACGGCGATTGCCGCCCAGGCGGTGACCCAGGTGGGTTTCGGCCTGCATGACCGCGAGCAGCTCGCGCGCCTGGAAGCGGGCGTGCGCATCGCGCCTCTGGATTAAAACAATAATGAGGTCATTAGCATGAATCTGCTGATCGTTACCGCCTGCCCCAATGGCAGGGTTACCAGCGTGCTCAGTGCGCGCCTGTTGGATGCCGCCGCCCAACGTCTGGGTTGGTCCACCCATGTCGAGGTGCTGCCGTCCCTCGCCGCGGCGCAGGATGCGGCGACGCCGAGCGCGGCGCAGATCGACGCCGCCGATCTGGTGGTCGTGGTCGCGAGCGGCGAGCTGTCGTTACGACGTTTCGCCGGCAAGCGTCTGGTGCGGTCGACCCCGGCCGAGGCACTGGTCGATCCGCAACAGTTTCTGCGCGATGCCGCCGAGCATGCCGAAGTGCTGCAAGAGGCCGCGTCGGGCAATGCCGCTCAGCGCCCGCGAATAGTCGCCGTTACCGCCTGCCCGACCGGCGTGGCGCACACCTTTATGGCCGCCGAGGCGCTGCAACGCGCCGCCGAGCAGATGGGCATCGAATTGCAGGTGGAAACCCGCGGCTCGGTCGGTGCGCGCAACCTGCTGGATGACGCCGCCATCGCCGCCGCCGATGTGGTGCTGTTGGCCGCCGATATCGAGGTGGACAGCGCCCGCTTCGCCGGCAAGAAGCTGTTCCGTTGCGGCACCGGTGTGGCCCTCAAGCAGCCCCAGCAAACCCTCGAACGGGCGCTGCGCGAAGGCGCGCCTATGGCCGAAACGGTGCAGGCCGACGGTGCGGCGGCAAGCCAGTCAACGACGAAGAGCGGGCCCTATAAACACCTGCTCACCGGCGTGTCCTTTATGCTGCCGATGGTGGTGGCCGGCGGGCTGCTGATCGCTTTGTCGTTCGTCTTCGGCATCGAGGCGTTCAAGGAGGAGGGCAGCCTCGCCGCTGCGCTGATGCAGATCGGCGGCGAAGCGGCGTTCAAACTGATGGTGCCGGTGCTGGCCGGTTATATCGCCTATTCCATCGCCGACCGCCCTGGCCTCGCACCGGGAATGATCGGCGGCCTGCTCGCCGGCAGCCTGGGGGCGGGCTTTATCGGCGGCATCATCGCAGGTTTTCTCGCCGGCTATGCCGCGCGCGGGCTGAATCGCTGGCTGCAACTGCCGGTCAGTGTCGAGGCGCTGAAGCCGATCCTGATCATCCCTCTGCTGGCCAGCCTGTTTACCGGCCTGACCATGATCTACGTGGTCGGCAAACCGGTGGCCGAGTTGCTCGGCGGGCTGACCGCGTTTCTCGACGGCATGGGCAGCACCAACGCGATCATGCTCGGCCTGCTGCTCGGCGCGATGATGTGCGTCGACCTCGGCGGGCCGATCAACAAGGCCGCCTACGCCTTCTCGGTCGGCCTGCTCGCCTCGCAAAGCTACGCGCCCATGGCCGCGGTGATGGCCGCCGGCATGGTGCCGCCGATCGGCATGGCCATCGCCACCCTGCTGGCCCGACATAAATTCGCCCAGAGCGAACGCGAAGCCGGCAAGGCCGCCGGGGTGCTGGGGCTGTGCTTTATCTCCGAAGGAGCGATCCCCTTCGCCGCCAAGGACCCGCTGCGGGTGATCCCGGCAAGCATCGCCGGCGGCGCCCTGACCGGCGCACTGTCGATGTATTTCGGCTGCAAACTGATGGCGCCGCACGGTGGGCTGTTCGTGCTTCTGATTCCCAATGCGATCAACCAGGCGGTGCTTTATCTGCTGGCGATAGCGGCGGGGAGTTTGCTGACTGGGGTGGTGTATGCGGTGATTAAGCGGGGGGAGGCGATGGAGGTGCTGGCGGTGGGAGCGAAGGCGTAGCGGGGCGCTGGAATCGTTGTTTTTTGAGTGTGTGCAACTGGCTACGATTTTCTGGGCGCGCACAAATTAGTTCCCTCTCCCCTGGGGAGAGGGCTAGGGTGAGGGGGAATTTCACACGGAGGTGAAGCATGCCCGATGGCCCTCAACGCCCCACGACCGAGCAGCGTAAGTTTGCCAAGCAGTTACGACGTGACCAGACCGACTGCGAACGGTTGCTCTGGCAGCGTCTGAGAAATCGCCAACTCGGCGGTTTCAAGTTCCGCCGCCAATATCCGTTGCCGCCGTATGTGCTGGATTTCTACTGTGCGGAGCTGTATTTGGCGGTCGAATTGGACGGTGGGCAGCATTTTAGCGATGAGGCTTTGCATCGGGATGCTGAGCGCAGTCGTTATCTGGGGAAATATGGAATTCATGTACTCCGGTTTAGCAACCGGGAGGTGTTGGCGCAGATGGCGGAGGTATTGGCGGAAATTTTACATCAGGCTGAGATGGCTGCCCCTCACCCCAGCCCTCTCCCCGGAGGGTAGAGGGGGCCGACCGGTGTGTGCCTGCCAGCCGTGATCTTGCCGTCACCGCCGAACGGCCCCCTCTCCCTTTTAGGGAGAGGGCTGGGGTGAGGGTTGGTTTTTACTCGCGATCAATGGTGCTCGCGCGTCGCCCTGAACTTCACATCCGGCCAACGCTCTTCCATCAGTGCCAGATTGACCCGCGTAGGCGCCAGGTAGGTCAGGTGGCCGCCGCCGTCGAGCGCGAGGTTTTCCACTGCCTTGTTGCTGAATTCCTCGAGTTTTTTCTTGTCGCCGCATTCGATCCAGCGCGC
>NZ_CAMPHV010000044.1 GCF_946886105.1 uncultured Pseudomonas sp.
GCGCCGGAAGAGGTGCGCATTATAGGCACACAGAAATTCTCGTCAACGCTTATTTGGCATTATCTGAAAATCAATTCACATCCGCGGCTAGCACCCATCCAAGACAGGCGTATTGTTAGCCGCACCAGAGAGAAGCAAGTTACCGAACGGACAATCCAGAAACGACAAAGCCGCTGATGCAGGCATCAACGGCTTTGCGAATAACAACAGTATTACTCGACGCTTTTACGGCGACGCAGCTGCAGCAGGTACTGGATAGGTCCCGAAGCGGCATACGCCAGGAAGATGATCAGCAACACACGTGGCGGATCGCTGAACACCACGGCGAAAACCAGCACCACCACGAGGATCGCCACGAACGGCACCCTCCCCTTCAGATCAAGATCCTTGAAGCTGTGGTACTTGATATTGCTGACCATCAGTACGCCAGCGGCGGCCACAAGGATTGCAACGGCAAAGGCCATGTTCGAGCCCTTGATACCGAAGTCACTGAAGGCCCACACGGTCCCCGCGACCACCCCCGCTGCTGCCGGGCTGGCGAGACCGATGAAATAGCGCTTATCGGCACTGCCGATCTGCGTATTGAACCGTGCCAAGCGCAATGCCGCGCCAGCCACATAGATAAAGGCGACCATCCAGCCGACCTTTCCCATGCTCCCCAATGCCCACTCGAAAGCCAGCAATGCCGGCGCCACGCCGAACGCAACCATATCGGACAGCGAGTCGTATTCCGCACCAAACGCACTCTGGGTATTGGTCAGACGTGCAACACGCCCATCCAGACCATCGAGCACCATGGCGACGAACACCGCGGCAGCCGCCACATAGAAATTACCGTTCATGGCATTGATGATGGCGTAGAAGCCGGCGAATAAATTAGCCGTGGTGAACAGGTTCGGCAGCAGGTAAATACCGCGATGACGCACCTTGCGCCCCTCGGCGTCATGCCCTTCCTCTATATGTTCATCAATAGGCAGCAAGCTCTCTGCATCGGCGGGAGACTGGGGCTCATCTGGACGCTCGTTCATGAACAACACCTTGCAACGGATTTGAAAATTTCGACAGGCTCAGCCGATACACGTTCGACATTCGACCCGGTCAATACCCTGGCTTTATACCAGAAGCCTTGCGACACCATGAAAAAACGCGGCCTTAGCCGCGTTTTTTCATACCGAAAAAGCCTTAGTTCTTGGCTTTGTCGACGATTTTGTTAGCCGAGATCCACGGCATCATGGAACGCAGCTTCTCGCCGACCACTTCAATACCGTGTGCGGCATTGTTGCGGCGGTAAGCGGTCATGGAGGCGTAGTTGGTGGCGCCTTCCTGAATGAACATCTTGGCGTATTCGCCGTCCTGAATGCGCTTCAGGGCGTTACGCATGGCTGCACGGGATTCGGCGTTGATCACTTCTGGGCCGGTCACGTACTCGCCGTACTCGGCGTTGTTGGAGATCGAGTAGTTCATGTTGGCGATACCGCCTTCGTACATGAGGTCGACGATCAGCTTCAACTCGTGCAGGCACTCGAAGTAGGCCATTTCCGGCGCGTAGCCGGCGTCGACCAGAGTTTCGAAACCGGCTTTGACCAGCTCGACGCAACCGCCACAGAGAACGGCCTGCTCGCCGAACAGGTCGGTTTCGGTTTCGTCTTTGAAGGTGGTTTCGATGATACCGGTGCGACCGCCGCCAACGCCCGAAGCGTAGGACAGGGCAACGTTCTTGGCATTGCCGGACGCGTCCTGATAGACCGCGATCAGGTCAGGGATGCCGCCGCCTTTGACGAACTCGGAACGCACGGTGTGGCCCGGTGCCTTAGGCGCGATCATGATCACGTCGAGGTCGGCGCGCGGGACTACCTGGTTGTAGTGGATGGCGAAGCCATGAGAGAAGGCCAAGGTGGCGCCTTTCTTGATGTTCGGCTCGATCTCGTTCTTGTACAGCTGCGACTGGAATTCATCCGGAGTCAGGATCATGACCAGGTCGGCGGCAGCAACGGCAGCAGGCACGTCAGCCACTTTCAGACCGTGAGCCTCAGCCTTTGCACGGGTGGCCGAACCTAGACGCAGGCCGACGGTCACGTCAACGCCGGAATCTTTCAGGTTGCACGCCTGAGCGTGGCCTTGGGAACCGTAGCCGATGATGGCGACTTTCTTGCCCTGGATGATCGACAGGTCACAGTCTTTGTCGTAATACACTTTCATGGAGAATCCCCTATTTACTGGCCCCACAAGGCCGTTCGCTAAAGTTAGATGCTGAGTACTTTGTCGCCACGGGCAATGCCGGTGACGCCGCTGCGTACGGTTTCCAGGATCGAGGCCGTGCCTATCGCCTGAATAAAGCTGTCCAGCTTGTCGCTCGTGCCGGCCAACTGAATGGTGTAGACGCTGGTGTTCACATCGACGATCTGCCCACGGAAGATGTCGGTGGTGCGCTTGACCTCGGCGCGCTGAGCGCCGGTGGCCTTGACCTTGACCAACATCAGCTCGCGCTCGACGTGAGCGCTTTCCGATAGGTCGACCAGCTTGACCACCTCAACCAGCTTGTTGAGGTTTTTGGTGATCTGCTCGATGACTTCGTCATGACCCACGGTGGTCAACGTCAGACGCGACAGAGTCGGATCTTCGGTCGGTGCCACGGTCAGGCTTTCGATGTTGTAGTTGCGTTGCGAAAACAGACCGACCACGCGGGACAATGCGCCGGGCTCGTTTTCCAGCAGCAGGGAAATAATGTGTCGCATGATTAGGTACGCTCCGTCTTGCTCAGCCACATATCGCGCATCGCACCGTCTTTGATCTGCATCGGATAAACGTGCTCACTGGTATCAACCTGAATATCGAGGAATACCAGACGGTCTTTCAGGGCGAATGCCTCTTCCATCTTCGGCTTGAGATCCTTCAGATCGGTGATGCGCATACCGACATGACCGTAGGCCTCGGCCAGTTTGACGAAGTCCGGCAGGGACTCCATATACGAGTGCGAGTGACGGCTGCCGTAGTTCATGTCCTGCCACTGACGCACCATACCCAACGCGCCGTTGTTCAGGTTGACGATCTTCACCGGCAGGTCGTACTGCAGGCAGGTCGACAATTCTTGGATATTCATCTGGATACTGCCTTCGCCGGTCACGCAAGCGACATCCTGATCGGGGAAACTCAGCTTGACGCCCATGGCCGCAGGGAAACCGAAGCCCATGGTGCCGAGGCCACCAGAGTTGATCCAACGGTTGGGCTTGTTGAAACGATAGTACTGAGCCGCGAACATCTGGTGCTGGCCCACGTCGGAGGTGACGAACGCATCGCCCCGAGTGACTTCGGACAGGGTCTCGATCACCGTTTGCGGTTTGATGATGGTGCCGTCGCCTTTCTCGTAAGGGAACATACCGCGGCTACCGCGCCATTCTTCGATCTGCTTCCACCAGCTCGACAGCGCCTCTTTATTGAGGTGCTCGCCAATCTCCTTGAGGATCGCGACCATTTCGGTCATCACGCTATCGACCGGGCCGACGATCGGGATATCCGCCTTGATGGTCTTGGAGATGGAAGCCGGGTCGATATCGACATGGATGATCTTGGCGTTCGGACAGAACTTGCTCGCGCCGTTGATCACGCGGTCGTCGAAACGTGCCCCAACCGCGAGAATCACATCGGCGTGGTGCATCGCTAGGTTGGCGGTGTAGCTGCCGTGCATACCGAGCATGCCGAGGAATTGGCGATCGGTGCCCGGGTAACCGCCCAAGCCCATCAAGGTGTTGGTCACCGGCAGATTGAGCATTTGCGCCAGCTCGGTCAGCGGCGCCGCAGCACCGCCCATGATGACGCCACCGCCGGAGTAAACGATCGGACGCTTGGCGCTCAGCAGCAGCTCGGCCGCTTTGCGGATTTGCCCGGAGTGACCGCGCAGCGCCGGGCTATAGGAGCGCAGCTTGACCTTCTTCGGATAGACGTACTCGAACTTCTCGGCCGGATTGGTCATGTCCTTGGGAATATCCACGACCACCGGGCCCGGACGGCCGGACTGCGCCAGATAGAACGCTTTCTTCAAGACTTCAGGGATTTCCGAGGCATGTTTGATCATGAAGCTATGCTTCACGATAGGCCTGGAGATACCGATCATGTCGGTTTCCTGGAAGGCATCGGTACCGACCATGTTGCTCGGCACTTGGCCGGAGAGCACGACCATCGGGATCGAGTCCATATAGGCAGTCGCAATACCGGTGATGGCATTGGTCGCCCCGGGACCGGAGGTCACCAGCACCACGCCGGCTTTACCGGTAGCGCGGGCATAGCCGTCGGCCATATGGGTAGCCGCTTGCTCGTGACGAACCAGGATGTGATTGACTTCCGGTTCCTTGAACAGGGCATCGTAGATATGCAGCAGAGCACCGCCCGGGTACCCGTATATATTTTTAACGCCTTCGTCACGCAGGAAGCGGACGACCATTTCAGCGCCGGATAAAAGCTCCACGTTGTTCACCTCTAAAACGCCAGAAAACCGCCCACAGCGGGACGGCCTAAGATAGGTTTACTGCCAAGCAGAGCATGAGCGACGGTGGTCGCCGACTACGTCAGCTACTACTGAGCAAGTATTGGGAACACCCCAAAGTGTTGCGGGGCTTTCCCACCCAGCGCGAGGTAACGCGTTGCGGGTGTAACAGGTCGGCGCGGGTGTGCGCCTCATGTCTGCTGAGCTAAAGCCTGCTTGCGGCGGACTCCACTACAGCGAACGTGGAATTGTTCGGATTCGCCGGGGGCAAGTCAAGTAATCCGTGATGGATTCTGCAATCTTCTGCGCTAACTGCGTGCGGGATGACGATTCTGCTGTTTTGGTTATAGTAACTAGCAGGTTTTGCAGCTCATAATTTGGCAGCCTACAAAAAGGAAACAGCATGCGCCGTATTATCCTCACTAGCAGCTTGCTACTAGCCCTGAGCGCAACCGCCATGGCCAGCCAGGTATACAAATGGGTCGATGCTCAAGGCGTCACGCATTTCGGTTCGCAACCGCCACAAGGCCAGGAAGCGACCAGCATCAATACCTCTGCCGCACCGCCCAAAGCAGCGGAGCAGGAAGCAGAGCCCGTCCCGACGTTCGAAAGCATTGCCGATCCCGAACAAGCCGCTTTCGATAAGAAGGCGAAGGAAGAGGTCGCGGCTAAGGAAGCTGAACGCAAGAAATACTGCGAAGACGTCCGGACCAATCTGGCGCAGCTGGAAAACAACCCGCGAATTCGCGTGGAAGAGAAAGGCGAAGTACGTCGTTTAAGCGAAGAAGAGCGCCAGCAGCGCATCGCCGATGCCAAAGCCGCGATTGCGGAAAACTGCAAATAATCCAAATGGTGTGACAGTGCTGCATTGCACTGACGGCCGGCGCATGCGGCGATAACCCTCGCCGCCGCCGGTCAATACGTTTCCGCAGTGAATGCGTCCTGCAGCACCCAACGCGCTAACAGCACCATATTTCGCTAGCGCACACCGCCGATCAATCGATCGAACTCACCCAACAAACGCATAAGTACTTCGGCCTGCTCGTTACGCGAGCCATACACTTGCTCTGCCATGGGCTGAATCCCGGAAACGCTCGGCAATACCGCGCCGTTTTCCAGCATGTGCTTCATGCGCGGCAAAAATATCCACTGTAGCCACTGATCGAACGCCATGCTGTCGACGCAGAAAGGCTCCTGACTGGCCAATGCTTGCTCGCTTGGCGGTTCGATTTGCCACCAGCCCTGTACCCGCAGTTCGCGCTCGATCAGCAACAACTGCTGAGCCAGCACCGGTATCCGCGCATCCATCAAAGGCTGACCCGCGCCTGCTCACGGGCCTGGGCCGCGCCGGCCGCGTCGCCTTGCCGCTCACGCGCCTGGGCGATCAGCTCCCACAGACTGGCCTGCAGCGCCGGGCGGCCATTGGCATAGCTCAGGCCACGCCGAGCGAATTGCTCGGCCTGGGCCGCATCGCCTTGCGCCAGACGCACTTGCGCCAAACGATAGAGCACTTGCGGCTCACGTGGCGCGATGCGCTGGGCGCGCTCCAAGCTGGATGCCGCGCCGTTCAGATCGCCAGCGCCCTGTTGCTGCTGCGCGGTGCTCAGCAACGCCAGAACCGGGCCGTCCAATTGCTCGTCGGCCGCCAAGCCGCCGCCGCTGGGAATACCACTCGGGGCACTCGGTGCGGGAGCGCTGTAGCCGCCGATATCGAGCGGCTCGCTGCCGACAGCGCCGCCCGATGGGCCGGTTGGCGCGGGGAAAGTCTGAATCGGCGCTGAACTGCCGCCACCCTGAGGCACCATGACCACCACGCCGGCGTCTTCGGGGACGCTTTGCGGCTGTGCCGAAGGGGCGCCATAACCACCCGCACCTTCTTGCTGTTCATAGACCGACGAACTGGAGTCGACCACCGGGATCGAGCCTCGCGGCACCGAGGTACAGCCACTGAGCACCGCCGAAGCTGCTAAAACTGGAACAAACCACTTAGTCACGTCATACCCTCTTCAATTAGTCCAGCCAGCCGCGTACCCAATCCATCACCGAATCCACCGGCGCTTGCAGACCGCAAGCCGAGCCCGGAGCCGGCTCGCTGCCACGAATATACGGCATCTGCACGGCACCCGGGCAGCTCGGGTCGGAGCCCAAACCGCTGCGCGGATCCATCCAGGCCTGCACGATGTTGTCGGGCTGCGGCATATCCAATGGCAGCGGGTCGGCCCGATACATGAAATCGGTCCAGACTTGCAGCGCACCGCTGGCCCCGGTAAAGGGGGTCGGCCCGTTATCGTCCCGGCCCATCCAGACCACCGCTAACAGATCCTGACTGAAACCGGCGAACCAACTGTCGCGCGAATCGTTGCTGGTACCGGTTTTACCGGCCAATGTCAGCGAACCGGGCAGACGGTTATACACCGAGCGTCCAGTACCCTCGCGCAGGGTGCGCTGCATGGCGCTCTGCAACAGGTAAATCGCGCCCGCATCGAAACGCTGCTGGATTTGGAATGGATAACGCTTGAGCGGCTCGCCTTCCGCGGTCAGGACGCTGCGAATAGCGCGCAACGGGGTGTTGAAACCGCCGTTGGCGATGGTTTGATACATATCCGCGACTTCCAGCGGACTTAAAGCCCCCGCCCCGAGCAACATCGACGGATAAGCCGGCCATTTCTGCTCGACGCCCAGACGATCAAGGGTTTTGAGCACGGTCGGCACGCCCAGTTCCATGCCCAGTTTGACGCTCGACAGGTTGTAGGAATTGGCCAGGCTTTGATACAGATAAACGCTGCCATGGGCCTTGCGATCGTAGTTTTGCGGCGTCCAAACCTGACCGTCCTGGCCTTTGATGGAGAAGGGTTGATCCTCCAGCCAACTGGTCAACGTGTACTGACTGGGGCGCTCCAACGCCGCCAGGTAGATCGCCGGTTTGATCAAAGAACCAATCGGCCGGACGGCGTCCAACGCTCGGTTAAAACCGGCAAAACGCGGTTGACGGCTACCGATCAGCACCTGGACCTCGCCGGTTTCCGGGTTGGTGACGACCATACCGGCCTCGACTTCGTCGGCACCTTTGCGCCCGGACATGCGCGTCAGCGAATCGAGCAAGGCAGTCTCGGCCTTGAGCTGCAGGATCGGGTCGAAGCTGGTGAAGATCCGCAACCCTTCCTCGGTCAGGTCCTGCTCGCGGTAGTCCTCACGCAACTGGCGCTTGACCAGGTCGAGAAACGCCGGAAACGAGCTGTCGGCCATGCTGCCACGCTGCGTCACACCCAAAGGTTTCTGCTTCGCCGCAGCCGCCTGCTCCTGGGTGACCACGCCCTGCTCGACCAATACATCGAGCACCAGATTGCGCCGCTGCAACGCTCGCTCCGGTTGGCGCCGCGGATTGTAGTAGGTCGGCCCCTTGACCATGCCCACCAGCAACGCCACCTGATCGAGTTTCAGCTCGGATAGCGGTTGGCTGAAGAAATACTGACTGGCCAGACCGAAGCCATGCACCGCACGCTGGCCGTCTTGCCCCAGGAACACCTCGTTGAGGTAGGCCTCGAGGATCTCCTTCTTGTCGTAATGCAACTCCAACAGCACCGCCATCATGGCTTCGGTCGCTTTACGGGCCAGAGTGCGCTCGTTGGTCAGGTAGAAGTTCTTCACCAACTGCTGGGTCAGGGTACTGCCACCCTGCCGCAACTGCCCCGCGGTGGCGTTGATCCACACCGCACGCGCGATCCCCTTCGGCGAGACACCGAAGTGATTGAAAAACTCACGGTCCTCGATCGCCACCAAGGTTTCCGCCAAATAGGGCGGCAGCTGTTCCAGCTTGATCAGCAGGCGGTCTTCCTGATGCGCCGGATACAAGCCGCCAATCAGCATCGGCTCCAGGCGCGCGACAGCCAGATTGCCGCCATTGGCTTGATTAAGGCCGGCTACGTAGTCGCCGGAGAAGCGCACGCGTATGCGCTGGGCAGGTTCGCTGCTTTCATAGAACTGAAAGCCACGGGTATGCAATTCGAGGTTATTGCCGGCAACCGACACCGCGCCAGGGCCATTGACCGAGGTTTCGCGGCGATAGCCGAGCGCGTCCAACTCCTGGAGAAAGTCGGCTTTACTCAGCTTTTGCCCGACGAACAGCTCCAAAGGCCTGGCATAGACCTTGGCGGGCACTGTCCAGCGCTTACCGGAAAACTTCTCCTGCACTACGGCATCGAGGTACACCGCAAACACGGCGAGCACCACCAAACCGACCAGGCCGAGCTTGATAGCCCAGCTGAGCCAGGGACGCATACCGCGCGAGCGCGGCTTGGAACGGGGACGAGAGGATCGGGAACGAGTCATGGCGCGGCATTATACGCATTTTGCCCGCCACAAGCAGACACAGCCCGGCGGTTTGCACAGCGCTCTAGAGCGGCCATAATGCCCGCCTTCGAATTCGACTGAAAGCCAAGGATCGCCCGTGAGCCAAGCCCTGATCGCCGCCCTGCAAAACCCGGCCCTTTACCCTCACCCGGTTGAGGGTTTCCAGGTTATCGAGACGCATATTTCCTGGGTAGTACTGACCGGTCCCTACGCTTACAAGATTAAGAAGCCGGTCAATTTCGGCTTTCTCGATTTCACCGAACTGAGCGCTCGCGAGCACTTCTGCCAGGAAGAGCTGCGCCTCAACCAGCGCCTGGCTCCCGACCTGTATCTCGAGGTTTTGCCGATCAACGGTAGCGTCGAGGCTCCGCAACTGGCTGGCGACGGACCGGTCATTGAATACGCCCTGAAAATGCGCCAATTCCCCGCGGGCCAGCTGCTCGGCGAACTGCAAGAACGCAGCGAATTGAACGAAGGCCATGTCGACGCGCTGGCCAAGCAAATCGCCGAATTCCACCTCGGCGCGCCGCAGGTGGCCCAGGATCACCCGCTCGGCACGCCGGAAGCGATCATGGCGCCGGTGACGCAAAACTTCGAGCAGATCCGGCCGATGCTCAAGGACCAAGCCGACCTCCTGCAGCTCGACGCCCTGCAAGCCTGGGCCGAAAGCAGCTTCGAACGCCTGCAGCCCTTGCTGGCCCAACGCAAGGCGGATGGTTTTATCCGCGAATGCCATGGCGATATACACCTGGGCAACGCCACGCTGCTGAACGGCGAAGTGGTGCTGTTCGACTGCATCGAATTCAACGAGCCGTTCCGCCTGATCGACATCGCCTCGGACGCGGCCTTCCTCGCCATGGACCTGGAAGACCGCGGCCTCAAACCCTTGGCCCGACGCTTTATCAACAGCTGGCTGGAACATACCGGCGACTATGCCGCCCTGGAGCTGCTGAGCTTCTATAAAGCCTACCGCGCGATGGTCCGCGGCAAGGTCAGTCTGTTCCGCTTCGCCCAGGAGCAGGACGCCGTGCAGCGCGCGGTCATTTTGCGCCAGTACCGTCGCTACGCCGCCCTGGCGGAGAGCTACAGTGCCATTCCTTCGCCCTTACTGGCGATCACCCACGGGGTTTCGGCGGTAGGTAAAAGCCACGTGGCCATGCGCCTGGTCGAGGCCCTCGGGGCCATTCGTTTGCGTTCGGACGTCGAGCGCAAGCGCCTGTTCGGCGAGCAAAGCGTCGACGCACAACGCCAACTCAGCACCGGCATCTACAGCCATGAGGCCAGCGTGGCGACCTATCAACGCCTGCATCAACTCGCGGATCTCGCGCTGCATGCCGGCTATCCGGTAGTGATCGACGCCACCTACCTCAAGCGGAGTCAACGCCAGGCCGCCGCCCAAGTCGCCGAAGCCAGCGGCGCGCCCTTCCTGGTGCTCGATTGCTGCGCCCCGGATGAAGTGATCGCCAGTTGGTTGGAACAACGTAAAGCCGCCGGGCTCGATCCCTCCGATGCGACCATGGACGTGATCCAAGCACAGCACACGAGCCGCGAAGCCCTGAGCGACGAGGAGTTGACCCACACCAAGCGCGTCAACACCCACGAGAGCGATAGCCTGGACAGTCTGGTCGCGCGCATACGCCAACGCCTGCCGGGTCTGTAAAGGGTCCGCCACCTCCGGCCTCGGCGGGCAGAGCCTGCCGGGGCTTCTATACTGGCAGGGAACCCCTAACAGGAACCCTGTCCATGAGCCAGCCGCGCCAGCTCGACACAGCCCTTTACCGCTTGCTCCGTAGCGACGACGTGAAGGGCTTCAATGCACAGAAACCCAAGGAAGGCGAAGTCGATCTGCGTGGCGGCGACTTCCGCGGTATCGACCTGCGCGCGCTCGATGCCGAGCATATCGATTTCACCAATGCGTACTTTCGTGGCGCCGACCTGCGCGGTCTCGACTTGCGCAGCGCCAAGCTGGAAGGCGCCAGTTTGGCCCATGCACAGATATCCGGCAGCTACTTCCCGGTCGAGCTGAGCGCCGACGAAATCCTCATGTCGGTCAACTTCGGCACGCGCCTGCGCTACAACACCAGGCTATGAACGACGTCACCCGGTTGTTCGGTAGCCGCGCCGACAGTTATGCGAGCTTTCGCCCGCAATACCCAGAGGCGCTATTCACCTGGCTGGCGCAACACAGCCCGACGCGACAGCGCGCGCTGGATATCGCCTGCGGCAACGGCCAGGCCAGCGTCCCGCTGCGTCGGCACTTCGCTCAGGTACTGGGCAGCGACAGCAGTGTCGAGCAATTGCGCGCCGCCGAACCGAACGGAGTCGAGCTGTTTGCGGCGCGCGCCGAGGCGCAACCGCTCGGCGACGCCAGCCTCGATCTGATCGTGGTCGCCCAAGCCTTGCACTGGCTCGCCACCCCCGCGTTCTTCGACGAAGTCGCGCGCCTGCTCAAACCCCAGGGGCTGTTCTGCGCCTGGTGCTACAGCCTGATGCGTATCGATAGCGATCTGGATGCGCTCATCGATGAGTTTTACTCAGGCACCCTCAACGGCTATTGGCCTGCCGGGCGCCAAAGCGTGGACGCCGGTTATCGAGATATCCAGTCACCCCTCGCGCCGCTCGAAGCGCCGTCGCTGGCACTCGAAGCGACCTGGAGTTTCGACCACCTGCTCGGCTATCTGCGCACCTGGTCGGCCGTGCAAGGCTGGGAGCGACAGCACGGCCGCGACCCGGTTGCAGACCTTACGCCCGAATTGCGCAGCGCCTGGGGAAATATCAATACGCCACGTTTTATCCGTTGGCCGCTACACTTCTTGGCAGGCAAACAAAAATAAGTTGTAAACGGGCCATTAGAAGATCCGGCAAGCGCCGCCCCAACCGGGATACGGCGCCCTCAGCGGACTTATCTGCCGTGTTGCGTTGCAGCACGTGGCGCCTCGTACAGGCGTTTTGCAATGGCGTTACCCGCCCCATCGGCCACGTTGGGAGGCTTGATGAACGACGAACTGCAACATTTGAAGAATTTGGGCAAAACTTCGGCCCAATGGCTCCACGCCGTCGGCATTCACAGCGTCAACGATTTGCGCCGACTAGGCGCCGTAGGTGCTTACAGCGCGGTACGGGCACGCGGCTTCAGGGCCTCGAAGGTATTGCTCTACGCCATCGAAGGCGCGTTGCTCGATGTGCACTGGAACGATTTGACGCCTGCGCACAAAGCGCAATTGAATGAACAACTCGAGGCCTGTTCGACGCGCAACAAGAGCTAGCTCACAACCTCCGGATAGAATGATTTACCAAAGGCCTGGTGCCCTTTATTGTCTAAGGGACGGCGCCTTCGTCAGCCAAGCCAGTTCAAGGAATTACGCTCATGTATTTACTCGGGGAGCAACCGGCTTACGCCGACCAACTGATCAATCGATTGCAGAACATCCCCGCTCAACTACTCGACGGCCTGGCCCCCTGCGGCGACCCGCTGGAGTTGGAAAATATCGACGATCTGGCCAAGGTGTTGCCCGGCAATCAACTGTTCATCATCGCCAACGGCTTGCTGCATGCGGTGGTCGATGAGCGCCCGCTGTTTTATCTGCAAGAAGGCGATCTGGTCGGCCTGCGCCAAGGCATCGACATGCCCAGCTGCCGCCTCAGCAGCGAAGAACTTATCAGCCTGGTGCCTTACTCGCGCAGCGACGTGTTCAAGCACATCTATGCCAGCGAACAGCGCCAGGAACTGTTCATCCAGTACCTGATCGGCCACACCGCCCTGCTCTCCGACGCGCTGGCACGCCTCAAACAACCGGAAATCCGTCCGTCGACCGGCTTCCAGCACTTTGCCGCCGGCGAAGAACTGATCCACCAAGGCGACGCCGCCGAACACGTGTTCATCATCATCGAGGGGCATGCCGAGGCCTATGTCGACGGGCATAAGGTCGGCGACGTGCAAAAGGACGAGATCTTCGGCGCCATGGCCGTGTTCACCCGGGAGAGACGCAGCGCCACCGTGCTGGCCAGCGAGCCCTGTACGGTGATGGTGATTCCCAAGGAGCAATTCCTCAGCCTGATGCAGAGCAACCCGCGTATCGCCCATAGCCTGATCGAAAGCATGGCGCGGCGGATCGACCTGCTGAATAAGGAAGTCACCCAGTTGCGCATGCCCGCGACTGCGGAATAGAGCCTAAACGGTGCACCCTCGAACCCGGCCACAAGCCGGGTTCTGCGTTTTCGGAGGGAGCTTTTCGAATGCAACGAAAAATACTTTGATCGGGACCGTTGACTTGCAAATGATAATCGCTATTATTAGCAACAGCTGGTCGCGAGATCGGTCGATAAGCTCAAGAACCCTTCAGGCGGGTTCTTCTGGTTATCTCCTCATCAGGCTAATCACGGTTATTGACCCGGCTTTTGCCGGGTCTTTTTTTTGCCCGCAAGAAAGTGACAACGCAGCGCCCCGCTCAACCAACCCTCGTTCAGTACTCGAGCTTGGCATAGCGCGTCTTGCGCGAGGCCTCGCGCGCCTGTTCGAGCGTATGGATACCGCGCTCGGCGAGCAGCGGAATCAGCTTGAGAAACACCTCACCGGTGACCAGGGCATCGCCCAACGCGGTATGCCGCCCCACCACCTGCACGCCGAGACGCTCGGCGATCCGCTCCAGGCGATGTTCGTCGGCGCCGTGCCCCGGGTGCACCAGCGCCGACAACAACAGGGTATCGAGCACCGGCTGGGTGAAGCGAACGCTGGTCTGTTGCTCCTTGAGTTGCAGAAAGCGCATATCGAAGGCCGCGTTGTGGGCCACCAGCACGGTGTCCGCGGCGAAGCTCTGAAACAACGGCAAGACCTGGGCGATATTCGGCTGTCCGGCGAGTTTCTGCGGCGTCAGGCCGTGGATCGCCTGCGACTCGCGCGGGATCGGCCGGTGCGGGTCGATCAATTGCTCGAAGCACTCGTGGGCCAGCAACCGGCCGTTGACGATGCGCGCCGCTCCGATGGAGATGATTTCGTCGCCTGCGGACGGCGCCAGACCGGTGGTCTCGGTATCGAACACCGTGTACGTCAACTCGCTCAGCGGTCGCTCGTCGAATGCGGAGCTCTGCCCCGGCCGGCCGAACAGGTCGAAATCGTAATACACCGGCCGCCCCGGCAGCGTCACCGGTGCCGGCGAATGCGGCGCAGTGGTCGGCAGCAGCAGGCAAAGGCGGTTGCGCCCGCTGCCCCGCTCGGCCTGCGACCACAGCTCGCCACCGTGACGTTCGAGCAACTCCTTGAGCGTGCCGCTGGCCAACTGGGCACCGCCGGGGTCCAACGGTTGATCTTCCCAGCGGTGCAAAAGCCCCGGATCGAGCGACTGCCCGCCCCAACACAGCGCCAGACGGGCGAACCGCCCTACGGAGGAGAGCTCCAGGGCGACCTCGCTCACCCCACAGGCAACCACCAGCGCGTCCATCACCTGGGTCAGCGCCTGCACCAGGGCGTAGCTGTCCAGGCTCAGCCACAGCGGCTCGTCGCTGTCCTGGCAGCGCACACGCAGCCCCAGGGTCGCGCTGAAATTATGTTGCAGGGCGCAAACCAGGTCGCTGGCCGACATTTCCTCCAGCGACCATTGATTGCCCGGCAATTCCCCATGCCGCGCCAGGCCCTGTTCCAGGTTCACCGACAGACGCTCGGCCTCGTCGCGGATGACCTCGCCGAAGCGCTGGCGATGCGCCGCATCCATGGCCGGATAGCGCTCCAGGGTTTCCGCGGCCGCGCGGATATTCGCCAGGGCCGCCCGGCTGCCTTCGGTCAGCTCGCGCAACAGGTGCTCGCGGCGGCTGGCCGACTCGATGCTTTGCGTGACGTCCTCGAGAATCAGCACGAACCCGAGCATCTCGCCCGGCCGCCCCAGCACCGGGGCGATGCGCCCACGCAGCAGTTGCCCGGCGCAGCGGGTGACGAAGTGCGCCGCGGTGCTGCGACCTTCCTGCTCCAAGCCTTGGCGCAGCTTGTCCAGGCCGTGGACGATCAAGCGCTGGTCGAGGACGGCGAACAGCGAACGGCCCAGCCCCACCGCGCCGCTCTCGCGCCCCTCGAACAGTTGGCTGGCCTGGGGGTTATAGAGCAGGATGCGGCCCTCGAGATTGCACACCAGCACACTTTGGGCGAACTCGGACATCAGCGCCGCGAGGTGGTTTTTTTCCTGTTCCAGGCGCGCATTGGCGTGCGCGATGCGCCCCTCGATATCCTGGCGCTGCGCGTCGTAGGCCGCGGCGAAGTCGTTCAGCGCATGGCCCAGACGGCGCATGGCTTTGGCGCCGCCGATGGCCACGCGGTGCTGCGGATTGACCCGGTGGATGATCCCGACCTGCTCTTCCAGGCGCTTGGCGACTGCCGGATAAGCGCTCTGCCATAAGCGCAACAGCATGCCGAGCAGTACCAACGGCAGCAGGCCGAGCAGCGCCAGCAAGGCGCCGCGGCCATCCAACAGGGCCAATAACAACTCGCGTTGCGCCTCGTTCAGATCGAGCCAGAACGGCAACCCGATCAGGCCGAACACGCAGCCGAACAGGCCGTAAAGCGCCGCGAGCCGCAGGGCGAAAGCCAACCCGGTACGCATTGCCTAGGCATCCGCCAACAGCGTGCGGACCTGCGCCAACAAATCCTGGGTCGAAAACGGCTTGCTGATATAGGCATCGGCGCCGAGAGCCAAGCCCTTGCTCACCTCCACCTCGCGGCCCTTGGCCGTCAGCATGACCACCCGCACCCGCTGTAGATCCGGGTGTTCGCGGATTTTCTGGCACACATCGAAGCCGCTCAAACGCGGCAGCATCACATCGAGCAGCACCAGGTCGGGCGGTTGCCGCTCGATCGCCTCCCACGCCTCTTGGCCATCGTGGGCGATGCGCACCTGGTAGCCGGCCTGTTCGAGCAAAAACTCCAGGGAAACCACGATGTTCGGCTCGTCGTCGACGATCAGTACGCTCTTGCTCATGCTCCGTCCTCCGTCTCAGGGCCCGTTAACGGCAAGGTGAAGAAAAAGCTCGCGCCCTCGCCCGGTGCGCTGCGCAGCCACAGACGGCCGCCGAAATGCTCGATGATCTGCCGGCTGATCGGCAATCCCAGTCCCGTGCCCTGGGGTTTTTCCGTGAGGTTGTCACCGGTCTGGCGAAATTTCTCGAAGATCGTCTGGTGATCCTCCGCGGCGATGCCGCAGCCGTTATCGCGCACCTCCACCTGCAATGCCCGCGGCAGCAGCTGCACGGCGATGGCGATCCGTCCCGCCTCGCGGTCGCAGAATTTGACCGCATTGCCGATCAGATTGAGCAACACCTGCAACAGCCGGTCGCGGTCGGCCAAGACCGCCGGCACCCGCGGCGGCAATTCGAGGTCGAGCGTCACGCCCTGCTCGCGCAACAACTGGCTGGTGGTGGCCACGGCATCCTCGATCACCTCCTTCAGATCGAGCGCACTGGCGTGCCATTCGGCGCGGCCCGACTCCAGCTTGGCCAGATCCAACACCTGATTGATCATCCGCGTCAGGCGCTCGCTCTCCTTGACGATGATCGCGATAAAGCGCGCGCGCTGCGCAGGGTCCAGCTCGGGATTGTCGTTGAGGATTTCCGAGAAGGCGCGGATCGAAGTCAGCGGCGTGCGCAGCTCGTGGGTCACGGTGGAAATGAAGTCGTCCTTCAGCCGATCGAGTTCCTGCAAACGCGCATTGGCCGCGCGCAGCTCGCCGGTGGCGGCTTCCAGCTCGCGCGACTGCTGCTCCAGGCGACGGCTGTAGGCCAGCACCTGGGAAGCCTCGTCGAGAATGCCGAGCACTTCGTCCATGCCCAGTGGCTCTTCCTGCACCACCGAGGCCAGCATCACCCGCGCCGAGGCCGTGCCGATGGCACCGGCCAATTGCTGCTCGGCGAACTGCACCAGGCCGGCGTCCGGCAACAGTTCGGCGCTGGACGGCACGCCGCGCTGCGCGGCGTAGCCGGTAAAAGCCTCGGCGGCGCGCGCCGGGCCGAGAAAGCGGCCGACCAGGGCGATCACCTCGCTCACCGAGGCATTGCCGCGCCACGGGCTGGAACCGCGCCCGGCGACCTTGAAGGCATCGACGAACAGCAGCGCCTGGGCCTGCTCGCGACTGCTCTGGCGGCTGAACAGCGACACCCCGATATAGGCGCCGAGATTGCCCAGCAGGCTCCAGAACAGCGAGTGGCCGATCTCGTCCAACCCCTCCAGGCCGAACAGCGCCAGCGGCTTGAGCCAGGCGATTGCCAGCGGCCCCTGCTCGATAAAACTCAAGGGCAGCCAGCCGGACTTGGCGAACGCCGGCAGCAACAGCGTGTACAGCCAGAGCACAAAGCCCAGGCACAAGCCGCTCAGGGCGCCGCTACGGGTGCCCTGCTTCCAATACATGCCGCCGAGCATCGCCGGGGCGAATTGCGCCACCGCGGCGAACGACACCAGGCCGATCGACACCAGCGCATAGGCCTCGCCGGCCGCCCGGTAATACACATAGCCGAGCAGCATCAGCAGCAGGATGGCGCCGCGGCGGATGCCCAACAGCAGCCCCGACAGGTCGCGGTGTTGCGCCAGGCCCAGGGCCTTCCAGCGCAGCAGCAAGGGCATCGCCAGGTCGTTGCAGATCATCGTCGAGAGCGCGATGGTCTCCACTATCACCATGCCGGTGGCGGCCGACAGACCACCGATAAACACCAGCAATGCCAGGGCCTCCTGCTTATGTGCCATGGGCAGGGTCAGCACGAAGGTATCGGCGTCCACCGTGCCGGCGGGGAAATGCATGAGCCCGGCAAAGGTGATCGGCAAAACGAAAATATTGATCGCCAGCAGGTATAGCGGGAACAGCCAGATGGCCTTGACCAGGTGGTTTTCGTTGACGTTCTCCACCACGCTGATCTGGAACTGCCGGGGCAGAAACAGCAGCGACAGCATCGACAGAAAAATCAGCGCACCCCAGGAACCATAGCTACCGGACGCGCCGCCGAGGCTCAGCAGACGGTCGATATCGGGCAGCTCGGCGGCATGCGCGAACAGGTCGGCGAAGCCGTGGTAGAGACCGAAGGTAACGAACACCCCCACCGCGACAAACGCCAGCAGCTTGACCAGCGACTCCAGGGCGATGGCCGCGACCATGCCCTCATGCCGCTCGGTGGCGTCCAGATGGCGGGTGCCGAAGACGATGGTGAACAGCGCCAGCAGCAGCGCCACGTAGAGCGCGGTGTCCTGCAACGGGCCGAGCGCCTGATCCTGGTTTGGCATGCGGATCGCCGGGTACTGCCAGAGGATCAGGAAGCTGCTGGACACCGCCTTGAGTTGCAGGGCGATATAGGGAATCACCCCGATCACCGCGATCAACGTCACCAGCCCGCCGAGCAACGCGCTCTTGCCATAGCGCGCGGCGATAAAGTCGGCGATCGAGGTAATGCGATTGGCCTTGCTGATGCGGATCATCTTGCGCAGCACCAACCAGAACAGCGCCGCCATCAACGTCGGCCCGAGGTAGATCGGCAGGAAGCCGACACCGCTGACCGCCGCCCGGCCGACGCTGCCGTAGAAGGTCCAGGAGGTGGCGTAGACCGCCAGCGACAGTGCATAGATATAGGGGTTGGCGATGATCGAGCGGCCGGCGTCGGCGCGCTTGTCGCCCCAATAAGCGATGGCGAACAGGGCGCCCAGGTAGACGCAGGACGTCAGCAGGATCAGGCCACCGAGCGGCATGACGGCGCCTCAACGCTTCGAACGCTCGATGACCAGGATCATCGAGACGATCAGCAGCGCCCAGGCGCCGAACAGATAGGCGAACAGCCGCGGGATGCCGAACACCTCGCCGCCGCCATCGAACAACGCCAACAGCGGGTAGCTGAACAGCAGACAGCCGAGCAGGAACAACGCCACCAGTCGTTGCGCCCAGAGTGTGCGATGGACCATAGCCCTTACCTCCCTGCCGCGCCGCGGCTGTGAGATTAAGACTAAGTGTGGTCGATTATTGGCCGCGCGCCGCACGACCATGGTCGCAGCCATAACGCGGGGGCGGCTGCTTTGCGTAGCCCGGATGAAATCCGGGGAACGATCTTCGCCGCAAAAAGCCCCCGGATTGCATCCGGGCTACGAAGAGCGCAACCCCGTAGCCTGGATAAGCGCAGCGCAATCCGGGGACAGGGACGGGGCTGAGCCCGCCTAGCGGCTCAACCGCCGAAGTTGGCGCAGTGATCCTGCTCCGGCACCGCCGCGGTGTACCAGACGAAATCCGCCGCGTTCGCCTCGACCGAGGCGCCCACTTCAGCGAGCATCAGCACCAGGCCGCCCGCCGATGCGCCCAGGTCGCGCAGGTGCAGGGGCACGCCGAGGTCGCGACGCACGTGGTAGGCGCCGGCCAGCAACATGCTGGGCTCGGCGGCGGCGAGCAGTGCTTCGGCCATGCGCCGGTCGCGCTGCTGTTGCACGGCAAGCATCGCCGGCAGCTGGCTTTCCGGCAGCTTGCCGCAATGCGAGTCGCGGATTTGCGCCAGCAGCGCTTCGCGTACCGCTTCGGCACTCGAGGCGGCGCCGGTCAAACCTGGGCGCTGGCGATAGATGGCGAGTATTTCCGCGCGATCCAGATTGGCCGCCGACAGTGGATAGGGATGCGCCAGCGCATGACGCAGCAGCGGCCCGTAGAGCGTCCAGTCCCAGCCCTTCTGCCAATTCAGCGCAGCCGGCAGGTCGTCGATAGGCTCACCAACCGCCAGCTGAGCGCGCACGGCGTCGACACTGCCTTGCTGGGCCGGGGCGAGCATTTCCAGCAGCAGGCTGCCCTGCGCCCGCTGCGCCGCCAATGCCTGCAATAGCCAGAGTTGCAGGGCATGGTGGTCGGGATTGTCGTGCTGCTCGCCGACCAGCAGCCGTGGCGCCTCGGCCAGACGCTCCACCAGTTGCTGAGGGCTGAGCGTCTCACCGCTGCGCAGATCGACGATCCGCCCCAGTTCGACATGTTCGCGCCCTTGCGGGCTCTGCCAGGCGGGCAATGGCGGCAAGGCAGCCTGACAACCTGTCAGCAGGATTACGGCGAACAGCACAAGCATGCGCATAACAGAGTTCCTTTAAGTTTCAGCAGTCGCTGGAAATCAGCGCGCCACGATTAGCGGGTGGCCGCGTTCCGGGTGGCGCTGCACCAGCACCTCCAGGCCGAACACCGCCTGCAGGGGCTCGGCCCGCAGCACCTGCTCCGGGCTGCCCAGAGCATAGGGACGGCCGCGTTCGAGCAGCAACAGGCGGTCGCAATAGCGCGCCGCCAGATTCAGGTCATGCAGGATCACCAGCACCGCCGCGCCCTGCTCGGCGAACGTACGCACCGCTTGCAAGGTGGTGTGCTGATGCAAGGGGTCGAGCATCGACGTCGGCTCGTCGAGCAACAGCACTTGCCCCGCCCCGCCCGGCCACAGCTGCGCCAACACCCGGGCCAGATGCACGCGCTGGCGTTCGCCGCCGGACAGTGCCAGGTAGCTGCGTTCGGCCAGGTGCAAGGCGTCGGCAGCCAGCAGCGCCGCGCGGACGATCTGCTCGTCGCACAGGCGCCCGCTGGCGTGGGGCAAACGGCCCATGGCCACGACTTGGTCGACACGGAAGGCGAAGTTCAGCGTCGAACTCTGTGGCAGCACAGCCAGACGCTGTGCCCGTTCGCCGCCGGGCCAATCGCTCAAACGCCGCCGATCCAGCCAGACCTCGCCACGCGCCGGCGCCAACTCGCCGCTGAGAGCGCCGAGCAAGGTGCTCTTGCCGGCGCCGTTCGGGCCGAGCACGCCGAGCACTTCGCCGGGCTGCAATGCCAGCTCGACGCCCGCCAATACCGTGGCGCCGCCGCGCTCGACCGTCAGATCGTCCGCACTCAGCATCAGTTGCGCTCCCTGACCAATAGATAAAGAAAGAACGGCGCACCGATCAACGCAGTGACGATGCCGATCGGCAATTCGGCCGGAGCCAGCAGCAGGCGCGCGGCCAAGTCGGCGAGCAACAATAGGCTGGCGCCGGCCAGGGCCGAGGCCGGCAACAGCACGCGGTGGTCCGGGCCGACCAGCAGGCGCATCAAATGCGGCACCACCAGGCCGACGAAACCGATCATCCCCGCCGCCGCCACCGCCGCGCCGACGCCCAGGGCGGTGCAAAACACCAGCTCGCGCTTGATCCGTTCGACGGCGAAACCGAGATGGCGCGCCTCCGACTCGCCGAGCAGCAAGGCGTTCAACGCCTTGGCCCGCCGCGGCAACCACAGCGCCACGGCAGCGGTCACCAGCAATAACGGCCACAGCCTCGCATAGCTGGCGCCGTTAAGGCTGCCGAGGTTCCAGAACGTCAGGGTGCGCAGGGTGGAGTCGTCGGCCAGGTAGGTGAACAAACCGATAGCCGCGCCGGCCAGGGCAGTCAGCGCGATACCGGCCAGAAGCATGGTCGCCACGCTGGTTTCGCCGTTACGGCGGCCCAGGCGATAGACCAACGCGGTAACGCCGAGGCCGCCGAGAAAGGCGCTGAACGACAATAGATAGGGCGCGAACGCCTCGGGCAAGCCACCGAGCGCCGCACCGCCGACTATTGCGATGGCCGCACCCAAGGCCGCGCCGCTGGACACCCCGACCAGGCCGGGGTCGGCCAACGGGTTGCGGAACAAGCCCTGCATCGCCACCCCGCACAGCGCCAGCACCGCGCCCACCGTCAGCCCGAGCAGGGTACGCGGCAGGCGGATCTGCCCCAGGATCAGCTCGGCCTGTTGCAGTTGCTCGCCGCCCACCGGCACACCGAACAACCGCAGCGCGGCGCTCAGGGTATCGGCCAGGGGCAGGCTGACCGGGCCGAGCGCCAGGGACAACCAGAGCGCGAGCGCGAGCAAAAGGCCCAGTGCGATAAACAATGAGCGCGGCTGAATGACTGGATTCATGGCGTGGGCTTGGCTTCGGCGATCAGGGGTTGGCTGGCAGGATAAAAGGCTGCGGACAGCACCGCCAGCCCATCCGCCATGCGCGGGCCGAAACCACGCGCCTGTCGGTCGACCGGACGCCGCGGCGGGCGCTACGCCGGCAAACTTGAGTGGCGTCTGGGCTCGTCCGGGTCCTGCTTGGCGCACGGACGCCCCAAGCTCTTCCACTTCCGCGGCAGCCCGGCATAATGCGCGCCTGTCGTGGAGGTACCTATGTTGCTGTTATGCCCAACGGAATACCTGGCGGAAGGCCAGAGCCGTGGTTTCGAAATCGAGGGCGAGAAGCTGTTCGCCGTGCGCAAGGACGGCCAGGTCCACGTCTATCGCAACCGCTGCCCGCACAAGGGCATCTCCCTGGAATGGCTGCCGGACCAGTTTCTCGACGCCAGCGCCAGCCTGATCCAATGCGCCACCCACGGCGCACTGTTCCTGATCGACAGCGGCGAATGCGTCGCCGGCCCTTGTGCCGGGCAATCCCTCGAAGCGCTGGCCTGCATGGAAAACAGCGAAGGGATTTGGCTGATTTCGTAGCCCGGATGAAATCCGGGGAAAACCCAATGCGGCGTTTCGAATTTCAGAGGTTTAGCTGCATGCCCTGTTGGGCTTCGCGGAGCTCAGCCCAACCTACCAGCGATGGCCTCGTAGGGAGCTTCGTAGCCCGGATGAAATCCGGGGAATATCTCGCGCCCAATACCGATCCCGGATTGCATCCGGGCTACAACTGCACCTCGAGGCGACGCACCAGCTGAACTCCCTGCGGGTTGATCTCGGCGCCGTAGGCCAACACCTCGACACCGGCCTCGACCGCATCGCGTAGGGCCGCGGCATAGACCGGGTCGATTTCCTCGGCCGGGCGCACCGCGTCGATCTCGCTGAGGTTGACGCAATACAGCTGCACCGCACGGATACCGGCGCGGGCCAGGGCGGCGAGCTCGCGCAGGTGCTTGGCGCCGCGTTCGGTGCGGGCATCGGGAAAGGCCGCGACGCGGGTATCGGCAAAGCCCAGGGTCACGCTTTTCACCTCTACGAAGGCCGTACCGCTCGGGTACTCCAGGCAGAAATCCACCCGGCTGCGCTCCTGGCCGTAGGGCACTTCGCGCTTCAGCGCGGTGAAACCGGCCAACTCGGCGATCAGCCCGGCACGCAGGGCTTCCTCGACCAGGCCGTTGGCCCGCGCGGTGTTGATCACCGCCAGACGGCCATGGGGCGTTTCGCCGATTTCCCAGGTGCCCGGCAGCTTGCGCTTGGGGTCGTTGGAGCGGCTGAACCAGACCTGCGCGCCCTCGCCCATGCAGTTGAGCATGGAGCCGGTGTTGGGGCAGTGAATGGTCAACAGCTCGCCGCTGGCGGTCTCGATATCGGCGAGAAAGCGCTTGTAGCGGCGCAGCAGGGTGGCCTGTTCGAGCAGCGGTTCAAAGCGCATCGGCGCGCCAGCTTTTCAGGCCGCGGGCGATACGCTCGACCGCCTGCTGCAGGCGCGGCAAGTCCTGGGTGTAGGCGAAGCGCACATGCTGGGCGGCCAGGTTGCGCCCGAAATCCAGGCCGGGGGTAAAGGCCACGTGCTCGGTTTCCAGAAAATGCTGGCAGAAGGCGAAGGCATCGCCGCCGAAGGCGCTGATATCGGCATACAGATAAAAGGCGCCTTCCGGCTCCACGGCGATCTTGAAGCCCAGCTCGCGCAACGCCGGCAACAGGAAATCGCGACGCCGGGCGAATTCATGGCGGCGCTGTTCGAGAATCGCCAGAGTCTGCGGCTCGAAACAGGCCAGCGCGGCATGCTGGGCCATGCTCGGCGCGCTGATATAGAGGTTCTGCGCCAGCTTCTCCAGCTCCGGCACCGCCGCCGGCGGCGCCACCAGCCAGCCCAGGCGCCAACCGGTCATGCCGAAATACTTGGAGAAGCTGTTAAGCACGAAGGCCTCGTCGTCGACTTCCAGCACGCTGGCGGCGTCCACGCCATAAGTCAGGCCGTGGTAGATCTCATCGACCACAAGATGTCCGCCACGCTCTTTCAAGCCCAGGGACAGCCCAGCCAGTTCTTCACGCGTGAGCAAAGTGCCGGTCGGGTTGGCCGGCGACGCGACCAGCGCACCGACGCTGTCCTGATCCCAATGCCGTGCGACGAGTTCGGGCGTCAGTTGATAACGCACCTCCGGCCCGACGGGTACGAGCTGCGCCGCGCCTTCGACCAGGCGCAGAAAATGCCGGTTGCACGGATAACCCGGATCGGCCAGCAACCAGTGTTTGCCAGGGTCGACCAGCAAACTGGCGGCCAATAGCAGCGCGCCGGAACCGCCCGGGGTTATCAAAATCCGTTCAGGGTCTATGCTCAATCGATAACGTTGCGCGTAGAAGCCGGCAATCGCTTCGCGCAGAGCTGGCAAACCGCGGGCCGCGGTGTAACGGGTATGGCCATTGGCGAGCGCCGCCTGGCCGGCGGCCACAATGGGCGCGGCGGTGGTGAAATCCGGCTCGCCGATTTCCAGGTGGATCACATCGTGGCCAGCGGCCTGCAACTGATTGGCGCGAGCCAGCAAGGCCATCACGTGAAAGGGTTCGATGGCGCGGCTGCGAGCACTGTAGGACTGGGCCATGGACCTGCCTTGAAAGAAATAGAGGGCGGATTCTAACCAACCGTCATGCGAAACGGCAGCCACCACGACAGCCGGGAGTGGCGCGGTTTGAGTTGTTCTGGTAAGTTCGCCCGCTTGCAGCCGCAGGGCCGAATAAAATCGGCAAGGGACACCGTCCTGCGCAATGGATTAGTGAGAGTGAGAGGCGGTCATCCATGCCCACCAAAGCAAAAGCAACAGCTAAAAGCAGCCAGCTGACTCGTGGCTTCGAACCCTATCCGGAAACGAAGGGCGAAGAGTACATGAGCGAGCAGATGCGCGCCCACTTCACCGGCATCCTCAACAAGTGGAAGCTGGAATTGATGCAGGAAGTCGATCGCACCGTGCACCACATGCAGGACGAAGCGGCGAACTTCCCCGATCCGGCGGACCGCGCCAGCCAGGAAGAAGAATTCAGCCTGGAACTGCGTGCCCGCGACCGCGAGCGCAAGCTAATCAAGAAGATCGACGAAACCCTGCAGTTGATCGAAGACAACGATTACGGTTGGTGCGACTCCTGCGGCGTCGAAATCGGCATCCGCCGGCTCGAAGCCCGCCCCACCGCCACCCTTTGCATCGATTGCAAAACCCTGGCGGAAATCAAGGAAAAGCAGATCGGTTCCTGATCTGACCCAAGGGGTGCTTCGGCACCCCTTGTTGTTTCCGCCTTCCGGTCTCGCTCGCCCGCATGAACACGCCCGCCTATATCGGTCGCTTCGCTCCTACCCCTAGCGGTTATCTGCATTTCGGTTCGCTGGTCGCAGCGCTCGCCTCCTACCTCGACGCCCGCGCGGTGGGCGGCCGCTGGCTGCTGCGCATGGAAGACCTCGACCCACCGCGGGAAGTGGCCGGCGCGCAGCAGGCGATCCTCGCCACCCTGGAAAACTACGGCCTGCATTGGGACGGTGAACTGGTACGGCAAAGCGAGCGCCACGACCAATACGCCGCGGTGCTCGATGGGTTGCTGGCCAGCGGTATGGCCTACGCCTGCACCTGCTCGCGCAAACGCCTGGAAGGCTACCAGGGCATTTATCCGGGTTTCTGCCGCGAGGCCGGGCAGGCCCGCGAGAACGCGGCTATCCGCCTGCGCGTACCCGAGCGGCGTTATGGCTTCGACGACCGGGTGCAAGGCCACTACGACCAGGATTTGGGCCGCGAAGTCGGCGACTTCGTGGTGCAACGCCGCGATGGCCTCTATGCCTATCAGCTCGCAGTAGTGATCGACGATGCCTGGCAAGGCGTGACCGACGTGGTGCGCGGTGCCGACCTGCTCGACTCCACGCCGCGCCAGCTGTACCTGCAAGAGCTGCTCGGCGTGGCGCAACCGCGCTACCTGCATGTGCCGCTGATCATCCAGCCCGATGGCCACAAGCTCGGCAAATCCTACCGCTCGCCGCCCTTGCCGGCCGACCAGGCCACGCCCTTGCTGATTCGTGCCCTGCGCGCCCTCGGTCAGCCGTTGCCCGAGGATGCGGCGTATGGCCAACCCGACGAGTTGCTTCTGTGGGCCAGCCGGCACTGGAATGCCGACCTTATCCCACGCACTCGCACCCTCGCCGAGGCGCAGCTGCGCTGAAGCCTCCGGGCAAAATCAAGCTATCTCTAATGGCACATTGATATTGTTGGCGGAAAATGCATATCCTGAACTCCGGGCGCGCGGAGTTCAGCCATGCAACCCAACCAGCCACCCCAGCAGCCGGAGCTGTTCGCGCTCTGGCGCGAAGCTCGAGATTGCCGTAATCGCACCCGGCTGGGCGGCATTTACTATCTGCTGGCCTGGCTGCTGATCTGGCTGTTCAGCGACGCGCCCAGTGAGCAAATGGCTTTGGGGCTGTCGCTCAGCATCCTCTTTGGCCTGCTGTTCGCCCTGCGCCTGACCCATCGACTGCCTAGCGCGGACAGCCTGCCCGCCCTGCAGCACTGGCTCGATCGGCATTGGCTGTTGCTCCATCTGACGGTATGCGTCTGGGGGCTGCTGCAAGCCTGGGTGCTGCTGCGTCCGGACCTTCAGGACGCGCGCTTGATCGCGATATTCGGCACCGTCGCCTTCAGCACCGCCATCGTGTTCAACTTTCCGATGCGCAAAGCCCCCGTGCACCTGGCCATCGCGCTGGTGCATCTGCCCGGGCTGCTGGTGTTGGCGCTGGATTGGCAGGAACACCGCGCACTTCTGCTCGCCATACTCATCTACCTCAGCCACCTGCTGTTGGCCTTGGGCCGCGGCCACCGTGAATACCGCGCCAACCTGGTCATGGAGCACGAGCTGGTGCTGCAACGCGCCAACCTGGAACGGCTCAGCCGCACGGACAGCCTGACCCAGCTGGGTAACCGCTACCTGTTCAACAACCTGTTCCCGAGCATGGTCGCCAGTTGCAAGCGCCAAGGCAGCCCGCTGGCGCTGGTGTTGCTGGATATCGACTTCTTCAAGCAGGTCAACGACCAGCACGGCCATGGCATGGGCGATACCTGCCTGTTCGCTTTCGCCGAGCGCATGCGCCAAGTCTTTCGCCGCGACAGCGATTCCCTGTTACGCCTCGGGGGCGAGGAGTTTGGCGTGCTGATGCCGGGCACCAGCGAGGAGCAGGCCCGGCAACTGGCCGAGGATTTTCGCCAGGCGCTGGCCGAGCATGGCCTGGAAATCCAGGGCCAACGCCTGCCTTTGACCGCCAGCCTCGGCGTCGGCTGCTTCATGCTTGGCGTGGATGCCGACGCCGACGCCTTTTTCAAACGGGTCGACAAGGCGCTCTACCGGGCCAAGCAGGAAGGCCGCGATCGTTTGGTCATAGCCTCGACCAGCGATTGACCCGCGATGCCCGTGAATCGGGCAAGAAGCCGCGCGACAACTAAACTGATAGCACAGCGCCTCTATCTGCCGCGCACACCCGTTCGCGAGGTCCACCGTGGATGCATTCTCGCCCCTCAGCGACTTCTGGGCCTTGCCCGGAGTCGCGGTCAACCTCACCCTGTTTTTCAATATGCTCGGCGCCCTGCTGCTCGGCCTGCTGGTCGGCTACGAACGCTCCTACCACGGCCGCGCCGCCGGCATGCGCACCTACGGCATGGTGTGCATGGCCTCGGCCGCGCTGACGGTGCTGTGCATCTACCCCGAACATTGGTACGGCGGGCATTTCGCCGGGGCGGTCGACCCGACCCGGGTGATTCAGGGCATCGTCACCGGCATCGGCTTCCTCGGCGCCGGGTTGATCATGAAGGACGGCATGAGCATCAGCGGCCTGACCACCGCGGCGTCGATCTGGGCCTCATCGGCCATCGGCGTGCTGGTCGGCGTCGGCTTCTATGGCGCGGCTATCCTGCTCAGCCTGATCTCCGCCGCCCTGATGATGTGGGGCGCCAAGCTGGAGGCCCGGCTGCCGGCACGCCCGGCCATCGCCATCGTTCTGCGCTTCGCCCCCGGCTTCACCCGACCGCGCGAAGATGTGTTACGGCAGATCGCCCGCGAGCGCGGCTATGTGATCGCCAGCGGCACCTTCTCGGTGACCTACGAACAAGGCCAACTGGAATGGCGCTTCGTCGCCGTCGCGGTGGACGGCCAGAAAAGCGCCAAGATCAACGTCATGGCCGACGAATTGATGGGCCTGGAAGGCGTGGCGAAATTCCAGATGAGTCATGCGCGCAACTGACAGGCCATCACAGCACCATGGAAGCCGCGACGACGAGCATGCACAGGCCGAACACGTAGCCTTGTATGCGCATTGCCCGCGGCGTTTTCAGGCGGCTGAACAGCAACTGCCCACCATAAATCCAGAAAAAATGGCAGGTCAGGCCGACCACCAGGAACACCGCCGTCATCTGCCATACCTGGCTGGACAAGGGCAGCGACGGGCTGAGGAACTGCGAGAACATCACCAGAATCATCGAATGCACTTTGACGTTCAGCGACAGCGCGACGAAACCGTCGACAAAGCTCAGCGGACGCAGGTCCTGCTGATCGGCCAACATCGACGCACGGAAGAAGCACAGCGCCAGATACAGCAGATACAGGGTACCGCCCCACTTCAGCACTTCATAAGCGACGGGGTAATGTTGGAAAACCTGGGTCAGGCTGAATCCATAAATCAGACACCAGAGCAGGTTACCGGCCTCGAAGCCCATCCAGAACGGCACCGAACTCTTGACCCCGAAGCGGCCGCCGGATGCCGCCAGAATCGTATTGCCCGGCCCCGGGCTGGCGATCATCGGTACCGAATACCCCAACAGCAAAACCCATACGTCCCATGCGATCATGTGCGCCTTCCTTCTTCGGCCTTGTAATGCCCGCGCGACGAAGCGCTTTTGCCTCTCCTGCGCGGGATGAGCGCCGATTACAGCCGACTTCAAAGGCCCGGCAAAACGACGTATTCTCGGCCAGCAGATAAGAAAAACTAATCCAAGGTCGCACCATGCCCCGTCGTCTACCGCCGCTCAACGCCCTGAAAGCCTTCGAGGCCGCCGCCCGGCATTTGAACTTCACCCATGCCGCGCAAGAACTCCATGTGACCCAGGCGGCGATCAGCCATCAGGTCAAGCATCTGGAGCAATGGCTGGCGTTGCAATTGTTCGAGCGCAAAGGCCGCACGCTGACGCTGAGCGTTCACGGCAAAGCCTATCTGCGTGACCTGTCGGAACTGTTCGACGCGCTCGCCGCCGCCACCGCGCGGCTCGGCGATAACGCAACGGCCGGCCCGCTGCGCATCACGGTGCTGCCGTCGTTCGCCAGTAAATGGTTGTTACCGCGCCTGGGCCGTTTCCATGCAGCGCACCCGGAAATCGAGGTGCAGATGTCCACCAGCGTGGATCTCTGCGACCTGCCGCGCAGCGACTACGACCTCGGCATCCGCTCCGGCCTGGGCCGCTGGCCCGGCTTGCAGGCGGAGCTGATCGCCCATGAACGACTGGCGCCGCTGTGCAGCCCGGCGTTGCTGTCGAGCGCCGCCCCCTTGAAGGCTATCGCCGATCTCCACCAACACACCCTGCTACATGATCGCCCGGGCGAACAATGGCAGCGCTGGCTGGACTCGGTCGGCGCGGTCGGCATAGACGCCCGGTCGGGGCCGGGCTTCAGCGATTCCGCTCTGGTCTTGCAAGCGGCGATCGATGGCCGCGGCGTGGCCATGGGCCGTCTGTTCCTGGCCGCCGACGACCTCGCCGCCGGCCGCTTGGTCAAACCCTTCGCGCAGCAGTTGGCCAACGACTTCAGCTACTGGCTGGTTTACCCCAAAGCAGCGGCGAGCAAGCCGCGGGTAGCGGTGTTCCGCGCCTGGTTGCTGGCGGAAGCCGAGCAGTGCGCCCAAGCGGCGACGGGCGCATAAGCGGCTCAGGCATGCCCCTCTCAGACATGGCCGCGCCTCAGCCTTGGCTGCGCCGGGCGGGCTTATTGCACAGGTTTATTGCAGAAGTAGATACCGCCGATCACCAATAGGCCGCCCAGCAGCATCGGCGGGCTCAAGCGCTCGCCCAGCAGCAACAAGCCGAGCACGACCGCCGACAGCGGGTTGAGCGCGATAAATACGCCGGCGCGGGTCGCACCGATTTTCTGGATGCCGTCGTAATACCAGATGTATGCCAAGGCCGAGCCGATCACCCCGAGGTACAGCAGGCTCAACAGCTGGTCCTGCCGGATATCGCCGATCGCCGCCCGGCTGATATCGCCATGCAGCAGTGCGGCGCAGCACAGCATCAGGGTGCCGGCGATAACCGAATAAGCGACGGTGTGCAGCGCGCCGATTTCCCTCACGAGCCGCTTCGAGCAGACGCTGTAGAGCACCCAGCTCAGCACGCAGCCGAGGATCAGCGCATCGCCGATCCACGCCCGGGCCACGGGTTGCAGGGCCGCGGCATCCTTACTGACGATCACAGTCGCGGCGCCGGCGACGCAAGCGGCTATGCCCACGACCTTGCCGGCGCCGGGCTTCTCCTTGCCGATGGTGAAAGCCGCCAGGGCGATCAGTGCCGGGTTGAGCGCAACGATCAAGGAGGCACGGGAGGCGTTTATATGCTGCAGGCCGTAAAAGAAGAAAATGTTGTAGGCGAAAATGCCGAAGAAGCCCAATGCGACGACCGTGAATAGCTGCCGAGCGGTCAAGCCGATAACCAGCTGCCTGCGCATCGCCAACACCGCCATCAGCGTGGCACTCGCCAATACGAAACGCAGGCAGGCGGACAACAGCGGGGCGATATCGGCCGCTATGTATCTGCCGGCGACGAAGGTGCCGCCCCAGATGCACGAGACCATCACCAACTTCGCGTACACGGAATACCCCGTGACACTGGGCGCTATAACCGCTGTGTTGTGCATGTTTATCCATCCGTTTATGAGCCGAACACCTTGCCCATACGTTAATGCTCATGCTTACTCATTGAAAAATTAGCGATTACTCATGACAGATCAGCTATGAGCGAGCATCCATGACCTTCACCCAGCTGGAAATCTTCGTCCTGGTGGCCGAGCTGCGCGGCTTCACCTCGGCAGCCATGCGCCTGTCCATCAGTCAATCAGCGGTATCCCACGCGATCAAAGCCCTCGAACAGGAAATGGGCGTCGAACTGATTCAGCGGCACCAAGCGGCCATCGAACTGACCGATATCGGCGCCCGATTGCTGCTGCGCGCGCGGGAAATCCTCGGCCTGGGCGAAACCATGCGCCAGGAAGCCGCCGATGCGCGGGGCATGAAGCGGGGCACATTGCGCATAGGTTCTTTTGGCCCCAGCTCTTCGCTGCGGCTGCTGCCGAAGATTCTCGACGAGTACCGCAAGGCATATCCCGATATCGAAATTCGCATCGATGAAGGCGCCGACCTGGAAGTGATCCAGTGGGTTCAGGATCGGCGCGTGGATATCGGCTTTGTCGTACTGCCCGAGGAGCGCTTCGATACCTTCCCCATCGCCGAGGATCAACTGGTCGCGCTACTGCCCTCCAGCCACCCGCTCGCCGGGCAGCCGAACGTCCGGCTCGAGGCCTTGTGCGATGCGCCGTTCATCCTGACCCAGGCGGGCTCGGCGGCGCTGGTCGAGCGGATTTTCGCGGCGGCCAAGCTGGTGCCGAAAATCCGCTACCGCAGTGCGCAATTGCTCAGCACCCTGGGGATGGTCGAAAGCGGCGCTGGCGTGACGATTCTCGCCGAGCTGGCGCTGCCCGCAATCGATAGCGCTCGGCCGGCCGCGTATGTGACGCGCCCGCTCGACCCGCCGGTGCCGCGCCACATCGGCCTCGCCGTACACAATCAGCGACAGGCGTCGCCCGCCACCCAGGCTTTCATCGAGATCGCGACCCGCTTGCGCCGCCAGGGTTTGCTGAGTGGCGCGGAGCGCGTCAAGTAGGCGCCGTGGCCGCCATCACATGAATGGTCTCGCCGCGCAGGCGCACGTCGATCGCCTGCCCCACCGCCAAGCCATAGCGCTGCGCCACATGGCGCGGCACGTTCATGTACAGGCGGTCCGCGCCGGCCGATAAGCTCACGCGGAACTGCTCGCCGAGCGGCAACAGGCGCTCGATACGCACCGCGACGCGGTTATCCAGTGCGGTGCCCGGCCGTTCGTTAAGCGGCATCAGCAGCACCCCCGAGGTCGGCATGGCCCAATCGACCGCCTGCCCCACGGCCAACTGCGGCTGGGCGCGGACTTTCAGCATCTGCCCGCCCCAGGCCAACAGGCTGTGATCGGCGGCGTGCCCGACGAGGCGCCCGGCGAACAGGTTGCGCATGCCCAGCAGACGCGCGACTTCAGCGCTGGCCGGGGCCTGCAACAGGCGATCGGTGGTATCGGCTTGCAAGGTTGTGCCGGCAGAAAGAATGCACATGCGGTCGGCCAACAACGTCGCTTCGTCCAGGTCGTGGGTCACCAGCAGCACCGGCATGCGCAGCTCTTCGCGCAACTCCGTCAACTCACCGTAGAGCGCCTCGCGGGTGCCGCGGTCGACCGCGGAGAACGGCTCGTCGAGTAGCAACACCTTGGGTTCGCGGGCCAGGGCGCGGGCCACGGCGACGCGCTGCTGCTGGCCGCCGGACAAACGATGCGGCAAGCGTTCGCCCAGGCCGTGCAGGTGCACCCGCTCCAGCCAGGCCTGCGCCCGCTCCAGGCGCTCGGCCTCGGGGTAATCGCGCAGTGCCTCGGCGACGTTGTGCAGGGCGCTGAGGTGGGGGAACAGGGCGAAATGCTGGAACACCATGCCGATGCGCCGATGCATGGTCGGTTTGTCGATACCGCGCGCACTGTCGAACCAGGTCTCGCCGCCGCAGCGGATACTGCCGGCATGCGGCCGGTACAAGCCGGCGATGCTGCGCAGCAGGGTCGACTTGCCGCTGCCGGATGGCCCGACCAACGCCAACACCTCGCCCGGCGCGCAGCTGATCTGCGCATTCAGCGGGATCGGGCTGCTCTGCCGCAAATCGAGTTGCAAGCCCTCAGTCATGCCGATAGCTCCGTCCCAGGCGCGCGGTGGCGAAATACGACAGGCCGATGGCGCATAGCGAAATCAACAGCAACACCGCCGACATCACCCCGGCGGCGTGATCGTCGAACGCCTGCACCCGGTCGTAGATGGCGATGGCGATGGTGCGGGTTTCCCCGGGAATGCTGCCGCCGACCATCAACACCACGCCGAACTCGCCGAGGGTATGGGCGAACGTCAGCACCAGGGCCGAGATGATCCCCGGCCAGGCCAGCGGCAACTCGATCCGCCGCAACACCCGCCACGGCGACATGCCGCAGCAGCGCGCGGCCTCGCGCACATCCCGCGGAATCGCCTCGAAGGCGCGCTGCATCGGCTGGATGGCAAACGGCAGATTGAACAGCACCGAGGCGACCAGCAGGCCGGTAAACGAGAAGGTCAATTGGCTGCCGAACAGCGCCTGGTAAGCCTGACCGATCGGCGAGTCGGCGCCCATCGCCACCAGCAGATAGAAGCCCAGCACGGTCGGCGGCAGCACCAGCGGCAGGGCCAGCAGCGCCTCGACCGCGCTCTTGCCGGGAAAACGGCTCCAGGCCAGTTTGCGCCCGACCCAGATGCCGACGGGCAGCAGAATCAGCATGGTGCACAGGGCCAACTCCAGGGACAGCAGCAGCGCGGGCCAATCCACAGCGTTCTCCCTTACTTTTGCTCAGGCATATCGAAGCCGTATTTGCTCATGATTGCCCGTGCGGCCGGCTGTTGCAGGTACTGATAAAACGCCTGAGCGCTGACGTTGGCGCCCTTGAGCAGAACCATGCGCTGACGCAGCGGCTGATGCCAAGCGGAAGGAATCAGCACGAAATCGCCGCGCTCGGCCACACCCGGCGCCAGCGCCAGGGAGTAGGCGACGATGCCGCCCTGGGCATTGCCCGAGGTGGCGAACTGCGCCGCCTGGGCGATGTTCTCGCCGAGCACCAGCTTGCCCTGCAGCGCATCCCACAAACCGGCGTGGCGCAGGGCTTGTTCGGCCGCGCGGCCGTAGGGTGCATGCTCGGGGTTGGCGATGGCGAACTTCTCGATCCGCCCTGCCGCCAACGCGGCCTGCAAGCCTTCGAGTTCACCGGCGGCGGTCAATGTCGAGCCTTTGGGCGCCATCAAGGCGATCCGGCCGAGGCCGTAGAGCACGCCCTCGTCGAGGGTTTTACCCGCGGTGGCCAGTTGCTCCACGTACGCCTCATCGGCGCTGAGGAATAACTGGAAAGGCGCGCCCTGGCTGATCTGCCGATAGAGATTGCCGCTCGAACCGAACACCAGCCGCGGCGTATGGCCGGTGTCCTTCTGGAAGCGCGCGGCGATTTCCTCGAGGGCGAATTGCATATTCGAGGCCGCGGCGACGTTCGCCGTCTCGGCCATGGCCAGAGCGGGAAGCAAGCTGCAGATCAGCAGCAACGCGCGCAGCGGTTTAGGTAGAGCGAACTTCATCGGGCGGACTCCTCGGCAAGCGCTATATCCTTCCATATATAGCGAAACGCCGTCCAGCAGAACCTGGCTATGCGTCAGGCGGCTTAAGGGGTGGGCTTAAGGAGTCGGCGAAACAGGGGGCGCTAGCAGATCGCCGAGGTCGTCGAAGCCGTCCTGCACCGCGGCCAGCGCCTGCGCGCAGAGTTGCCGGTAACGCTGCAACACCTGCTCGCCCATGGCGGTCAGCTGCGTGCCGCCGCCGTGCTTGCCGCCGGCCAGGGTGGTGACCAGGGGCTCCTTGAAGTTGCGGTTCATGGTCTCGACCAGTAGCCAGGCGCGCCTGTAGGACATGCCCAGGCTGCGCGCGGCGGCGCTGATCGAGCCCTCGCGGGCGATGGCGTCGAGCAGGTCGGCCTTACCGGGGCCGATGGCGATATCGGCGCCGTTATGCAGGCGAATTTTCAAATCGAGACGGTACATGGCGGCCGCTGCGCAAGGGTTCGCCGCGCAGACTAAACCCTGGTAGCGCGCGATAAAAGCGCAGGTGCCACAGGAACGCCATCGCGCATATAGGGCGAAGCCGGCAAACGCCGGCCTCGCCTATGCCCCGGCACGCAGCACAGTACGCGCACAGGGCATTTTTGCCGGGCTATAGCACGCCCAACAACAGCAGGACGAGCACGATCACCAGCACCGCACCCAAACCACCGGAAGGCCCGTAACCCCATCCCCGGCTATACGGCCATGTGGGGATGGCACCGATAAGCAGCAGGATCAGGATGATCAACAGTATGGTTCCCACGGTCATGTTTTTCTCCTCGATGAGTAGCTTCATGCATCCGCAGCGGTCGCGAACGACCCACCGGCCCGATAGCGCGCTGATGGCCTGGACGTGCGGGTTGAACGGCAGCCAATCCCCGATGACGCGCTGAAACGCGCGAATGACGGGTGTCGACGTAGTTGTGACTGCCCGAGGAAAGAGAAAGTGCAGGCTTTTTAATGGCTATGTACCCAGTGCGCGCCGGCACCGGTTCTCGGTGCGCATGGCGCAATGGGGTTGGACTCCCTACGTTTATGAGTTTAAGGCGCCAATGCCGCGTCGACGATCTGCTGCGCCTCGCCGAGGATGCGTTGCAGGTGCGCCTCGTCGCGGTAGCTTTCGGCGTAGATCTTGTAGATGTCCTCGGTGCCCGATGGCCGCGCGGCGAACCAGCCACCCTCGCTGACCACCTTGATGCCGCCGATGGACGCGCCGTTACCCGGCGCCTTGTCGAGCACCTGGACGATGGCATCGCCGGCCAGCCGATCGCTGTGCAGTTGCTCCGGCGACAGCTTGCCCAGGGCTTTTTTCTGCGCGGCATTGGCCGGCGCGTCGACGCGATCGGCGTAGATCGCGCCGAACTCATCGACCAGCCCGCGATACAACTCGCCCGGATCGCGCCCGCGGCTGGCGGTCATTTCTGCAGCCAGCAGAGCCAGCACCATGCCGTCCTTGTCGGTGGTCCAGACGCTGCCGTCGCGGCGCAGGCAGGTGGCGCCAGCGCTCTCCTCGCCGACGAAACCCAGGGAGCCGTCGACCAGACCGTCGACGAACCATTTGAAGCCCACCGGCACCTCGACCAGCTTGCGCCCGAGGCGCGCGGCGACCCGGTCGATCATCGCGCTGCTGACCAGGGTTTTGCCCAGCGCGGTGCGCGCGCTCCACTGCGGGCGCTGCTGGAACAGGTAATCGGCGGCGACGCTGAGAAAGTGGTTGGCCGGCAGCAGGCCGACGCTCGGCGCCACCACGCCATGGCGGTCGTAGTCGGTGTCGCAGGCGAAGGCGATGTCGTAACCGTCCTTGAGGCCGATCAGGCGCTGCATGGCATCGCGCGAGGACGGGTCCATGCGGATCTTGCCGTCCCAATCCAGGCTCATGAAAGCGAACTGCGGGTCGACGGTTTCGCTGACCACATCCAGATTGATGGCGTAACGCTCGGCGATGCGCGACCAGTAACGCACGCCCGCGCCGCCCAGCGGGTCGACGCCCAGACGCAGGCCGGCCGCGCGGATCGGCGCGAAGTCGATGACGCTGTCGAGGTCCGCCACATAGGCTGCGAGGTAATCGTGCCGGTGGGTGCAGGGCGCTTGCAGCGCCTCGGCCAGGGACAGGCGCTTGACCTCGCGCAGCCCGCCTTCGAGCAGGCTGTTGGCGCGGTTCTGCACCCAGCCGGTGATATCGGTATCGGCCGGGCCGCCGTTGCTGGCGTTGTACTTGAAGCCGCCGCTGTCCGGCGGATTGTGCGACGGGGTGATCACGATGCCATCCGCCAGGCCACGGCTGCGGCCCTTGTTGTGCACCAGAATGGCGTGGGAAATCGCCGGCGTCGGGGTGAACTCGTCGTCTTGCGACAGCAGCGTCTGCACGCCGTTGGCGACCAACACTTGCAGCGCGGTTTCCAGCGCCGGTCGCGACAGCGCGTGGGTGTCGGCGCCGATAAACAGCGGGCCGTCGATGCCCTGGCTGCTGCGGTAGTCGCAAATCGCCTGGGTGATGGCCAGCACGTGCCATTCGTTGAAGCTGTATTGCAGCGAGCTGCCGCGGTGCCCGGAAGTGCCGAACGCCACGCGCTGCGCGGCCACGCCGGGGTCCGGGCGCAAATCGTAATAGGCCGCCAGCAGTTGGCCGATATCGGTCAATAACGAAACGGGGGCCGGTTGACCGGCCAAGGGATGAATGCGCGAACTCAAAATAGCTCCTGCTTAACCTGAACGCCGCACAACGGCGGACGGATGAAAATGGCTGGCGATAAAAAAGGCGCCATAGTTTAACGCCTATGCCGGTGGATTTACCCCAAGCGCAGGCGCCAGCGACGAGTATTTATTGCAGGGGCGAAGGTGCGGCACGCCTGCCGCGGCAAAACACTCCGCCTATGGGGGCAAATAACACCGATTCGCGTTCGCGCAAGAGCCAAAAGCACCGGCGGCGATGCCGTTGATCGGCGCCCTACGAAGCGTGGAACCCCCGTCGCAGAGCCCTGTCGATATAGCTCAGCACAGCATCCGGGCGCCAGCCCGTCGCTTTGCCGCCACAGGAACCCGTCAGCCTGCAGCGCCTGGGACGTGTCGCCCGCCATCAAGCCGTTACGCTCGCCGCCCCGCCTTTCGTGCCTGCCCGCAACAGGCCCGGACGTGTTTTGCCCTGAACGTTGCTCAAGGGAGTGTTGCAACATGCCCCACCGAGTTCTGATCGTTACCGGCAACACCAGCCACGCGGACGCCTTGCAAAGCATTCTCGCCAGAGCCCAGGACGGCAGCTTTGTCAGCGAGTGGTCGACCAACCTGCACGATGCCCTGGTGCGTCTGAATGCTGCCGCCAAGGAGGCCGTGGATGCGATTCTGGTCGAGCTGGACCTGGCCGACAGCAAAGGCCTCGACACCTTCGACCAACTCTTCGCTCTGGTGCCGTGGATTCCGCTGATAGTCCTCAGCGAGCCCGAGGACGAGCGACAAACCTGGGAAGCCATTCAGCTCGGCGCCCAAGGCAGCTTCAGCCCGGATCATTTCGATAGCTACCTGGTGCCGCAATCGCTGCACGCCATCATTCAGCGCCGGGCCGTCGAGGAAGCGCTGATCATCGAAAAGGCGCGGGCCAACATAACCCTCGAGTTGCTCAGCGATGCGGTCATCGGCACCGACATGTGCGGCAAGGTCGACTACCTCAACAGCGCTGCGCAAGAACTGACCGGTTGGCTCGACGCCGAGGCGCGCGGGCAACCTATCGAGAACGTCATGCGCCTGGTCAACGGCGATACCCGCGAACCCACCGCCAACCCCGTGGTGCAGGTGCTGCGCAAGGACCTTTGCCAACGCCTGACCAGCGGCATCAACCTGATCAGGCGCAACGGCAGCGAAGTGGCCATCGAGGACTCGGCCGCGCCCTTCCATGACTCCATGGGCCGGATCAAGGGCGCGGTGCTGGTGTTCCACGGCACACACAGCGCGCACCAGCTGCCGCGAAAAACCGCCCGGATGGCGCAGTACGAGATGCTCACCGAATGGCCCAACCGCGCCCTGCTCGACGACCGCATCGCCGTGGCCAAATACCGCAGCGCGCAACTGGCACTGCTGTATATCGAGCTCGACCCGCAGCGCCTTGGCGAACCGATGCTGCACGCGGTAACCCACTGCCTGAGCGATTGCGTGCGCAGCTCGGACACCGTCATGCGCCTGGGCGACACCGAATTCGTCGCGCTGCTCGATACCAGCGACCCGCCGGAGGATGCCGCGCGTGCCGCGGTAAAGATACTCGCGGCCCTGGCCGCCCTGCACCAAGGTTATCGCCTGCCGCTGCGCGCCAGTATCGGCATCAGTACCTACCCGAGCGACGCCGAAGATGCCGAGGGCCTGATCCAGAGCGCCAGCGTGGCGATGTTCCAGAGCAAGGAGCAAAGCCGCGACCCCTATCACTTCCTCAAACGCGAGCTGGAGCTGCGCGCGATCGAGCGCCGCCTCATAGAAGCCCATCTGCGTATCGCCCTGTCGCGCAACGAACTGGTGTTGTTCTACCAACCCAAGGTCGACCTCAGTACCGGCCTGATCAGCAGCGCCGAAGCGCTGATCCGTTGGCTGCACCCCACCTGGGGGCTGCTGCCACCGGCGCGCTTCGTGCCGGTCGCGGAAGCGTGCGGCCTATTGCCGCCGATCGGCGGCTGGGTGCTGCGGCAAGCCTGCCTCCAGGCCAAACGCTGGCAGAACAGCGGCTACGCCCTGGCCTCGGTGGCCGTGAACATCTCCACCACGGAATTCCGTCGCCAGGGCTTCGTCGCCAGCGTGCGCGATGCCCTGGCCACGAGCGGCCTGCAAGCCAAGTGCCTGCAGTTGGAAATCGCCGAAAGCGTATTGATGCGCGCGCCCCATACCAGCGCCGAGATCCTCAGGCAGCTCAAGGACATGGGCGTGCAACTGGCGGTGGACGACTTCGGCACCGGTTACTCGAGCCTCAGCGAGCTCAATCGGCTACCCATAGACGTGCTGAAAATCGACCGTTCGTTCGTCAGCGACATCCGTGCCACCAACGGCATAGTCGTCAGCGCGGTGATCGCCATGGGCAACAGCCTCAAACGGCGGATCGTCGCCGAAGGCATCGAGGAACAGGCGCAACTCGACTTCCTCCAGGCGCGGCAGTGCGACGAAGGTCAGGGCTTTCTGTTCAGTCAGGCGGTCAATGCGCAGGACTTCACCAGCCTCCTGCGCAACGGTATCAGCCGCTGCGCGGGTTAGCAGACCGTTGAAAAACGTAGGCGAGGCAGCCGAGACAAGGCAAAAACAGGCGAGGAAGCGGAGTTTACGGGTTGTAAATGAGCATTCCGAGCCTGTTTTTAACGCCGTATCGGCAACGTAGGTAGTTTTTCAACGGCCTGCTAGCAGGACGCAGCGCTGCACAGGAGTCGGTACACGGCCGCGCGCCCGAGCGAGGGATTTCAGGCTATCCTTGCCGGCCTGTTTTTCCACCCATGGAACACCTCGATGAAGGCTCAGCTCGAAGAACTGATCAGCAAAATAAGCTCGGGCTGCATGACCCCCGAAGAAGTCGCGCACATCGCCGACGAAGCCGCCCAGGCCTACGCCGACCCGCAGGCCTTTCTCGCCGCCAACCCGGATATCAACTACGACGACAGCTTCCCGATTCCGCTCGGCGAATGGGTGGTGGTCGGCAGCCTGCCGGACACCGTGCTGTTCCAGGCCGACGACTACGAGCAGCTGTTCCAGCAGGTCGTCGACTCCTTCGGCCCGCAGGTGAGCTTCGTGCTCAAGCCCAAGCAATTGGCGAAAACCGAAGCGCTGAAAGCGCTGAACCGCATTCAGGTGCAGCTCAGCAGCCTGTCACCGGAAACCAAAGGCTATGTGCTGCTGGACTTCAGCGAACCGCTGGACGACGAACTGCAAGCGGTATTGGTTTACACCAGCGATTTGGCGCGGGTGATGGAACTGGCCGTGGAAGTCGGCATCTACGCCGCACCGGCGTACGAAAGCCTCAAAGCCGCCCAGGCCGCGGAATAAATCGCAGCCCCGTAGCCCGGATGCAATCCGGGGAAATCTTCCAGATACTCGACTTCCCCGGATTGCGCCAAGGCTTATTCGGGCTACGCACGATCAACTGTGGGAGGGGCTTTAGCCGCGACAGCCGCCACTGGAAACTTGACGCTGAAGCGCCTCCCACAGCGCGCTTTCGTAGCCCGGATGCAATCCGGGGCCGGTTTCCGAGGTTAAAAACTTTCCCGGATTTCATCCGGGCTACAACCGATCGCCATTGGTCGCTCCCCCGCTCCGACGTGTGAAGCAGCGAAACGGCTGTCGAACCCGGCGCAATAAGCCGACAACAATGGCAATACATTGGCCTGGGCCTCCTCTGCCGGCGCTCTCATCGCTCACCTAAACTGACGCACCTTTCCTGGAGTTTGCGCAATGAGCTTGATGATATGGGGCTACCTGATCGCCGGTTTGATCCTGCTGGTAGCCGGCGCTGAAGTATTGGTGCGCGGCGCCGCCAAGTTGGCGGCTCAGTTCGGCATACCGCCGTTGATCATCGGCCTCACGGTGGTGGCGTTCGGCACCAGCGCGCCGGAAACCGCGGTCAGCGTACAAGCCGCGCTGGATGGCAAGGGCGACCTGGCAATCGGCAATGTGGTGGGCAGCAATATCGCCAACGTGCTGTTCATCCTCGGGCTTACCGCTCTGATCGCGCCCCTGGTGGTATCGCGCCAACTGATCCGCCTGGACGTGCCGATCATGATCGGCGCCAGCCTGCTGACCTTCGCCCTGGCCTGGGATGGCAGCCTGGGCAAGCTCGATGGCCTGCTGCTGTTCGGCGGCATCCTGGTCTACACCGCCTTTCTGATCGTCAGCGCCCGCCGCGATAAAAGCGCGAACGCGGACGATGAATTCACCAAGGAATTCGCCCTGGACGAGCCGGCCAAGCCCTATGCCTGGCTGCTCAACGCAGTACTGATAGTGATCGGCCTGGTGCTGCTGATCAGCGGTTCGAACTTCCTGGTGGAGGGAGCGGTAAGCCTGGCCCGCGCCCTGGGCTTGTCGGAGCTGGTAATCGGCCTGACCGTGGTCGCGGTCGGCACTTCCCTGCCGGAGCTGGCCACCTCGTTGCTGGCGGCCATTCGCGGCGAGCGCGATATCGCGGTGGGCAACATCGTCGGCAGCAATATCTTCAACCTGCTCTGCGTGCTCGGCCTGGCCTCGCTGGTAGCGCCCCAGCCCATCGCCGTGGCGGCCAACGCTCTAGCCTTCGACTTTCCGGTAATGATCGGGGTGGCCATCGTCTGCCTGCCGATCTTCTTCTCCGGCTATCGCATCAACCGCTGGGAGGGGTTGTTGTTTCTGGGCTACTACACGGCCTACACCCTGTACCTGGTGCTCAGCGCGTCCGGCCGGCCGTTGGCCGATCAGTTCGCCCACGCCATGCTCGGCTACGTCCTGCCGTTGACCGCCGTGACCCTGGCGGTGATCGCCGTACAATCGTGGCGAAAGTCCGCCAGCTAGAGCGCCTATCGTTCCCACGTCGAGGCGTCGAACCGCCCACGTGGGAACGCAGTTGGCGACGCGCCGCCTCGCAGTTCCGTAGCCCGGATGCAATCCGGGGCAGGTTATGCAGCCAGCATCGCTTCCCGGATTGCATCCGGGCTACAACTCCCCATGCAACGCCTTCTCGAACAGGCGGCTGTACTGCGCCGCGCTGAAGGCGATCGGGTTGGTGCCGGCGGAGGGGTCGACTTCAGCCATTTGCCCGACCTGCTCGATGCGTTTGTCGTCGATGCCGATCTCGCTGAGGCTGTGGGGGATGCCGACCTCGTTGCGCAGGTGCAGCACCCAGTCGAGCACGCCGACAAAACCGGGTTTGGCCAGGTTCAGGTAACGCGCCAATTTCTCCATCTGCGGCTCGATGCTGGCGCGGTTGGCCGCCAGCACGAACGGCATCAGCACCGCGTTGAGCAAACCATGGTGCGCGTCGTAGAGCGCGCCGAGCGGGTGCGCCAGCGCATGCATCGCGCCCAGGCCACGCTGAAACGCGGTGGCGCCCATGCTCGACGCCACCAGCATCTGCAGGCGCGCCTCGACATCCTCACCATGGCTTACCGCCCGCGGCAGGTACTGCTGCACCAGGCGCATGCCCTCCAGAGCGATGCCCTCAGCCATCGGGTGGAACAGCGGCGAGCAATAGGCTTCGAGGTTGTGCGACAGCGCATCCATACCGGTCGCGGCGGTGATTTTCGGCGGCAGCCCGAGCGTCAGCTCCGGGTCGAGGATCACCAGCACCGGGAGCATCCTGGCGTGGAAGATGATGCGTTTGATATGCGCCTCATCGTCGGTGATCACCGAAGCGCGGCCGACTTCCGAGCCAGTGCCGGCGGTGGTCGGCACCGCCACCACCGGGGCCATGCCGGCAACGTTGACGCGGTTGCAGTTGTCGCCGATGTCCTCGAAATCCCACAGCGGCCGATCCTGGCCGACCATTAGGGCGATGGCCTTGCCGGCATCCAGCGCCGAGCCGCCGCCGAAGGCGATCACCCCGTCATGCTTACCGGCCTTGTACGCCGCCACCCCGTCCATCACGTTGGTTCCGGTCGGGTTGCCCTTGATCCCATGGAACAGCCCGGCCTTCAGGCCATCGTCACGGCACTGCAGCAAGGCCCGGTCGATCAACGGCAACGCCGCCAGGCCGGGGTCGGTGACCAGCAGCGGCGCGCTCATGCCCAACTGCCGGCAGGCTTCGGGCAGTTCGCGGATACGGCCGACGCCGACGCGCACTGCGGTCGGGTAATTCCAGTTCATCCGGTAGCGATTCAGGTCCATGGCGCGCCTCACAGTTGGGTCTTGAAATGAAAGGACTTCGGCCGAGTCAGGGACTCGTAACCGACGCTCGACAGGGTGCAACCGCGCCCGGAATTCTTCACCCCGGTCCAGGCCAGCGCCGGGTCGAGGTAGTCGCAGCGGTTGAGGAACACCGTGCCCGCCTCGACCCGGTCGGCCAGGGCCAGGGCGCTGTCGACATCGGCGCTGAAAATCGCCGCGGTCAGGCCGAACTCGCTGTCGTTCATCAGCGCCAGGGCTTCCTCGTCGTCGCGCACTTTCTGGATGCCGACCACCGGGCCGAAGGATTCCTCGGTCATCACCCGCATGCCGTGGTGCACGCCGGTCAGCAGTTGCGGCGCCAGGTACGGCGTGCCGCGCCGGTCCAGGGGAAAATCGGCCGGGTCGATATGCGCGGTGGCACCCTGAGCCAACGCTTCGGCGATCTGATCGCGGACGAAATCCGCCGCCTCGGCCTTTACCAGCGGGCCGAGGGTGGTTTGCGGGTCGTCGGAGCGGCCCAGCTGGTATTGCTTGACCAACGCCACCGCACGCTCGACGAAGGCGTCGTACAGCGATTCGTGCACATAGATGCGCTCGATGCCGCAGCACGACTGCCCGGAATTGAAAAAGGCGCCGTCGATCGCGGTTTCCACCGCATGAGCGAGGTCGGCGTCGGCGCGCACGTAGGCCGGGTCCTTGCCGCCCAACTCCAGCCCCACGCCGATAAAGCGCCCCGCCGCCGCCCGCTCGACCATTGCCCCGCCCGGCACCGAGCCGGTAAAGGCGACATGGCGCACCGCCGGCGCCTGGATCAGCCGCTCGGTTTCCGCATGGCTCAGGTGCAGGTACTGGAACACCCCGTCCGGCAAGCCGGCCTCGACGAACGCCTCGACCATCCGCTCGGCGCACAACGGGGTTTGCGCCGAGTGCTTGAGCAGCACCGCATTGCCGGCCAGCAGCGCCGGCATCACCGCGTTCACCGCGGTCAGGTAGGGATAGTTCCAGGGCGCGATCACCAGCGCCACGCCGAGCGGTTCGCGGCGGATAAAGCGGGTGAAACCGGGTTTGTCCGGCAGCTGGATATCGGCCAGGGCGCTCTCGGCGATATCCGCCATATAGCCGGCACGCTCAGCGAAGCCGCGGATTTCGCCCGCGGCATAGCGGATCGGCCGGCCCATCATCCAGCACAGCTCTTCGGCCAGCTGGTCTTCCTTGGCGACGAAGGCGGCGATGGCCTTGCGGCCGATGGCCACGCGCTCGCTCAGCGGCGTGCGTTTCCAGGCCTGCTGCGCGCGCTCGGCCTTGGCCAGGGCGGCGGCGATCTGCTCGGCGCCGGCCAACTCGCGCTCGACGTACAGCGAACCGTCGATGGGTGAAATGCAGTGCAATTTGCTCATTGCTCACTCCGTAGAATTCTGTCGCGATCCCTTCGTGGCCCAGATGCAATCCAGGGACTTCGGGTCCGGTTTGAAACCACCCCCGGATTGCATCCGGGCTACAACCGCAAGCTTTGCTTCCCATAGGGCGGACATGCCGCAGGCTTGTCCGCCATTGAGGTAGACCACGGTGGACAAGGCTTCGCCATGTCCACCCCACAAGTTGAATATCCATGGGCCTGGATCTCGTAGGGTGGATGACGCTTCACCCATCCACCAAAACGATGGTGGATGAAAAAAGCGTCATCCACCCTACCCAGCCCATAGCGCACTCAAATAATTTCGAAATAGCGATCCAACTCCCAATCGCTGACATGCCGGCGGTACTCGCGTTCCTCCCATTCGCGGCTGGCGGCGAAGTGCTCGACGAACTCGTCGCCGAACAACTCGCGCGCCGCCGTCGAGCCCTTCAGGCGCTGCGCCGCGTCCCATAGCGTGCGCGGCAGGGCCAGTTGCTCGGGGTGCTTCTGCGCATAGGCGTTGCCGCTCACCGGGTCGCTCGGCTCCCACTGTTGCATCACCCCGTACAGGCCGGAGCCGATGGCCACCGACAGCGCCAGAAACGGGTTGCCGTCCGCCGCGCCGAGGCGATATTCCTGGCGCTGGGATTTGTCCGTGCCGGGAATCACCCGCAGCGCGGCGGTGCGGTTTTCCACGCCCCAGGTCGCGTCGGTCGGTGCCCAGAAACCGGGAATCAACCGCCGATAGCTGTTCAGCGTCGGCGCCACCATGCACAGGAATTCCGGCATCAGGCGCTGCTGGCCGGCGAGGAAATGCCGCTGGATCTTGCTCATGTTGTGCGCCTGGCTGGGGTCGTGGAACGCCGACTTGCCGCTGGCCTTGTCGCGCAGCGAGACGTGGATATGCCCGCTCTGCCCCGGATACTTGCCCGACCACTTGGCCATAAAGGTGGCCATCAAACCGTTGCGCTGGGCCAGCACCTTCATAAAGGTCTTGAACAGCGCGCCTTTGTCCGCCGCCGCTTCGGCGCGGTCGTAGGCGATCGCCGCTTCCAGTACGCCGGGGCCGGTTTCGGTGTGCAGGCCCTCGATGGGGAAATCCATTTGCTCGGCCATTTCCAGAATCTCGTGGTACAGCTCGGCGTGCACCGAGTTGCGGATCATCGAGTAGCCGAACCAGTCCGGGGTGAATGGCTTGAGATTGCGAAAGCCCTTCTCGCGCGCCGATTCGGGCGTCTCCTCGAACATGAAAAACTCGTATTCCAGGGCCGCAAAGGCATCGAAACCCATCGCCTCGCAGCGCTGAATCACCCGACGCAGCGTGCCGCGCGGGCAGACCTTCTCCGCCGCTTCGGCGAACTCGCAGATAAACAGCAGCATGCCGCTCTCGAACGGAATATCGCGGCAGGTATGCGGCAACACGCGTACAGGCGCGTCCGGGTAGCCGGTGTGCCAGCCGGTGTACTGGGCGTTGTCGTAGAGCTGGTCCTTGACGTCCCAGCCGAGCACCACATCGCAAAAGGCGAAACCGCTGTCCAGGGCGGAAAAGAACTTGCTGCGGCTCAGGTACTTGCCGCGCATCACCCCATCGTTATCGAACACCCCGACCTTGACGTGGCTGAGGCCACGCTCCTCGATGATGCGCTTGGCATCCTCGACGGTTTTCACGTCACGCGGATTGAGCATAAGACACCCCCGTCTTTGTTGTTATTGAGCGGCACCCCAGGGTGACGAGCACAGGGCGGACAACCCCTCGATGCACTCGGCGACACCAACCGACCCATTGGCACACCCCGGCGAAAAGCCCATTGAGTGTGGTACAGGATTGACCAGTTGGCTGATCGATTGGTTAAGAAAAAATGCGTCGCATGGACGGAATCGGATGCGGGCGTGATAGCGCGCCAGCGGGGCGACCTGGGCGGTCGCCAGTTGGCAGATCGAAGGGAGTGTGTGCGGATCGCGGCTGGAGGCGCGTCGACGCAGCAGGTAGCGACAAAGCCGCCCCGAATATGGGGCGGCTCGCGAATCGCTCGGCGGGTATCAGCGGGCTTTCAGCTCGAAGCTATCGTCCGATGGCTCCTTGGACCAAACGCCGCTGTAGTGCTCCAGCCTCTGGCTGCCATTCATCAAGTCCCGGATACGGCTATCGGAGGTGCTCGCCGAAGCGCCCTGTGCGCTGCTGCCTCTGATCGCCGGCGGGTTGGAGCTGAACGACCACAGGTAATGCCAGACGGCCGCCTTGTGCTTTTCGGGCAATTGCCAGGCCTGGAAGTACCAGGGCTTGAGTTCTGTGAAGGCGGTCATTTTCATCAAGCCGGTGTTGACGTCGCCGATCAGGCCGTTGCTGCCGGTGGCCGAGGAACGGTAGGCCTCGAAGATCACCCCTTTGCCCTTGAGTTCGTTGACGTAGCTGCGGCATACCTCGCCGACCCAGCGGTTGCCCAGATAGCTCTTCGGATAGTTGGAGTAGAAGGCATCGAGCAGCGCGACCCGCTTCGGTAACAGCTTGCTGCTGATGGTACCCGCGCTGACCGCATCGCTGATCTTCTTGGTCAGGACGATAGCCATCTGGTTGCCCAGCGAGTGGCCGAGCAAGCGGATGTTGTTGCCGCTATAACCGGCCAGGTTGGCTTTGTAGCTCTGGAACAACAGCTCGCCGGCCGACTGCCCCGGCCCGTTGCTGTAGCTGCCGCTGGCGTTGCGCCAGCGCATGCCGCGCGGGCCGCTGGCGGTCCAGATCTTCGCCTCGGCGTCCTTGACCTCACCTTCGTCGGCGAACTGGTTCCAGTATAGGATGCCGACGTTGTAACCCGCCGCCAGCCAGGCGTGGGCCACATCCAGGTCGGGGCCGCCTGAGTCCTTGTGATTGAAGGTTTCGCGATCCTTTTTCACCGTCGAGCCGTTCTTCCAGCCGTGAACATAGATCACCGTCGGCTTGCTGGCGTTGTAGTAGGCATTGCTATAACCCGGCTGCGCCTTCTGCCAGCTGTCGCCGTAGCCGAACCAATAGAGGCCGTAATCGAGGTTATTGAAGGTGCTGTCCGGAAATACGCCCGTGGTGGCCTCGGCAACGCTGCCGACCGCCAAGAGGAAGAGCAAAAACAGTTTGCGCATGTTGTCGACCCAGTTTTGTTGTTGTGTGGGGGTCGGCAAAGTCTAGGGACGGCCCTATTCGCCTCCATCACCCAGACGGGTGATAAAAGCGAAGGTCCGTCACACTTTCAGGTATTGCGCGGCAAAGCGCGATCTCACCGCGAGGCATCCGGGGCCAGCACAAACTCGGTAGCCTGGATAAGCGCAGCGCAATCCGGGTGGCGTAATCCCGGATTGCGCCAAGGCTTATTCGGGCTACAAGAGCTGTGGATGGATCGGCGCGTAGCGGACGCCTTTTTTATCGGCGATGTCCCAAGACTCTGTTGCAGGCTGCTTTTGTAGGGTGGGTTAGCGGCGCTGAAGCTGGTTATGGGTGC
>NZ_CAMPHV010000045.1 GCF_946886105.1 uncultured Pseudomonas sp.
AGCCTTCTTGCCGGCCTGGCAAACATGGGTCGCGCCCAGCTTGCATATAAAGGTGTGATCGACCATCTCGCCATCCATACACAAAAGCGGAACCAGCGGACCACCCCACAAAAACCATCGAACCCAAAAACGACAAAGCCCGGCTCATTACTGAGCCAGGCTTTGTCATTCAATAATGGTCGGGACGGAGTGATTCGAACACTCGACCCCTAGCACCCCATGCTAGTGCGCTACCGGACTGCGCTACGCCCCGACTAGGCGTTACCTCTGTTTCCGTGCATCCTGAAACGCCGCGAACTATACATTAAGCTTCTGAAATATGGAAACTTTTTGATTAGACCCCGACTATTTACGCAATACCAGCAGCACATCTTCCAACTCGGCAATCATCTGCCTGATGAGCTGCTTGTATTGAGTGGTGTCGTCCCGAGCCTCGTCGCCGGACAGGCGCTGCCTTGCGCCGCCGATGGTGAAGCCCTGGTCGTACAACAACGCACGAATCTGACGAATCATCAGCACATCCTGGCGCTGGTAATAACGTCTATTGCCACGGCGCTTTACCGGGTTGAGCTGAGGAAACTCCTGCTCCCAGTAACGCAATACGTGCGGCTTGACCGCGCAGAGTTCGCTGACCTCACCGATGGTGAAGTAGCGTTTGCCAGGTATCGCGGGCAGTTCGTCGTTATGACTTGGTTCCAGCATATGCCTCAACCCTGGCTTTAAGTTTCTGCCCTGGACGGAAAGTCACTACACGGCGCGCCGTGATTGGAATTTCCTCTCCCGTTTTTGGATTACGACCGGGGCGCTGACGCTTGTCGCGCAGATCAAAATTGCCGAACCCCGAGAGCTTGACCTGTTCGTTGAGTTCCAGCGCTTGGCGGATCTCTTCGAAGAACAGCTCCACCAACTCCTTGGCTTCCCGTTTATTCAGGCCCAGCTCTTCATACAGACGTTCCGCCATCTCAGCTTTCGTCAGAGCCCCCATACGCTACTTCCTTAACGTGGCGTTGAACCTTTGTTCCAGGGAGGTGAGAATATTTTGCGTTGTGGTACTCACCTCGTCGTCATTAAGAGTGCGTGATGGATGCTGCCAGGTCAAGCCGACGGCAAGGCTTTTTCTATGAGGATCAATACCTTTACCGTGATACACATCAAATAGCTTGAGGTCGGTGAGCCACTCGCCGGCGGTATCGCGGATGTTCGCGAGCAGCGCCTCGGCCTCCACTTCTCGGTCTACCAGCAAGGCCAAATCACGCCGCACTTCGGGGAAACGTGACAATTCGCGGAAGCTCGGCATGCGCCCCTGAGTGATCTCGCTCAACAGCAATTCGAACAGAAATACCGGCTGATCCAAGCCCAATGCCTTGGCCAGCTCAGGGTGAATGGCGCCGACGAAGCCGACCAGACGCCCCTCACGCTCGATGCGCGCGGTTTGACCCGGATGCAGCGCCGCATGCTCGCCCGGCACGAAGCTAAAGTTGTTCGCCGCACCGGCACTGGCAAGCAACGCCTCGACGTCGGCTTTGACATCATAGAAATCAACGCCATCGCGGCCATGAACCCAGCTTTCCGGCAGGCGACTGCCACTGATAACCCCAGCAAGCATCGGCTCCTGCTTCAAGCCTTCCAATTGCCCGACGAAGCGCAAGCCGCTTTCGAACAATCGAACGCGCGACTGCTGACGATTGAGGTTATGCTCCAGCGCCTTGACCAACCCCGACCACAACGACGAGCGCATGGCCGCCATATCTGCGGAAATAGGATTAGCCAGCAGCAAAGGCTCGACACCTGGATTGAACAGCTCGAACAGTTTCGGATCGATGAAGCTGTAGGTGATCGCTTCCTGATAGCCACGCGCAACCAGCAAACGGCGCAACGCCGGCAACTCGATAGCGGCTTCGGCTTTGGCCTGCGGCGCAAGGCGCGCCTGCGGGTAGCGAACCGGCAAACGGTTGTACCCGTACAAACGCGCCAGCTCTTCGATCAGATCGACTTCAAGACTGATATCGAAGCGATGACTCGGTACTTCAACCTGCCATTGCCCTGCTTCTATAGCGCGAACATCCAAGCCCAGAGCAGCGAGTAAACGGACAATTTCCGCCTCATCCATTTTCAGGCCGAGCATTTGCTCGATACGTTCAGCGCGCAAAGTGATTGGCGCAACCTGAGGCAGGTGTTCCTGATCGAGCGCTTCGATGATCGGCCCAGCCTCGCCACCGACAATGTCGAGCAGCAATGCGGTTGCCCGCTCCATTGCTTCCCGGGCCAGCTGCCAATCCACGCCGCGCTCGAAGCGGTGCGAGGCGTCGGTGTGCAGGCCATAGGAACGGGCCTTACCGGCGATAGCGATGGTGTCGAAGAAAGCGCTCTCAAGGAACAGATCGCGGGTTTTGTCATTGACGCCACTGTGCTCGCCACCCATGACGCCGGCAATGGCCAGGGCGCGCTGGTGGTCGGCGATCACCAGGGTGTCAGCACGCAAGCTGACTTCCTGACCGTCGAGCAGAACGAGCTTCTCGCCCTCTTCGGCCATACGTACGCGAATGCCGCCGTTGATTTCGGCGAGGTCGAAGGCATGCATCGGCTGGCCCAGTTCGAGCATCACGTAGTTGGTGATGTCGACGGCAGCATCAATGCTACGCACATCGGCGCGGCGCAGGCGCTCGACCATCCACAGCGGTGTGGGCCGGGACAGGTCGACGTTGCGCACTACGCGCCCGAGGTAACGCGGGCACGCCTGGGTGGCGATGACTTCTACCGGGCGCACTTCGTCGTGGCTCGCCGCTACGGCAGCGACCTCAGGACGACTGACCGGGGCATCGTACAGGGCACCAACTTCACGGGCCAGACCAGCCAGGGATAGGCAGTCACCGCGGTTGGGTGTCAGATCGACTTCGATACTGGCATCGTCCAGATCCAGATACGCACGGATATCCTGCCCCACCGGTGCATCGCCGGGCAGTTCCATCAGGCCGTCGTTTTCTTCGCTGATCTGCAGCTCTGAAGCCGAGCACAGCATGCCGTTGGACTCGACACCACGCAGCTTGGCTTTCTTGATCTTGAAATCGCCCGGCAACTCGGCGCCAATCATGGCGAAGGGAATCTTCAGGCCCGGGCGAACATTTGGCGCCCCGCAAACCACCTGAAAGGATTCCGTACCATTGCTGACCTGGCACACGCGCAACTTGTCGGCATCGGGATGCTGCTCGGTGCTCAGCACCTCGCCCACCACTACGCCACTGAATATACCGGCGGCCGGGGTAACGCTATCGACTTCGAGGCCCGCCATGGACAGGCGTGCCACCAATTCGTCGCGGGATACCTGGGGGTTGACCCAGCTACGCAGCCACTTTTCACTGAATTTCATCCTGCTCTCCTAAACAATTCGGTTACGGTCGTGCGGCTCTAGCGAAATTGCGCCAGAAACCGCAGGTCGTTATCGAAGAACAGACGTAGATCGTTGACGCCATAACGCAGCATGGCCAGACGCTCGACGCCCATACCAAAGGCAAAGCCCTGGTACTTTTCGGGGTCGATGCCGGACATGCGCAATACGTTCGGGTGCACCATGCCGCAGCCCATCACTTCCAGCCAGCCGGTCTGCTTGCATACGCGGCAACCTTTGCCGCTGCACATCACGCACTGCATGTCGACTTCAGCCGAGGGCTCGGTGAACGGGAAGAAGGACGGACGAAAGCGCACGCCCAGGGGTTTCTCGAAGAACACCCGCAGAAACTCTTCGATGGTGCCCTTGAGGTCGGCAAAGCTCACGTTCTCGTCGACCAGCAGGCCTTCGACCTGGTGGAACATCGGCGAGTGGGTGATATCGGAGTCGCAACGGTAGACACGGCCAGGACAAACGATACGGATCGGCGGCTGCTGGGACTCCATGGTGCGCACCTGTACCGGCGAGGTGTGTGTGCGCAGCAACATGTTCGCATTGAAATAGAAGGTGTCATGCATCGCCCGCGCCGGATGATGGCCAGGGATGTTGAGCGCTTCGAAGTTGTGGTAGTCGTTTTCCACCTCGGGGCCTTCGGCGATGCCGTAGCCAATCCGCGTGAAAAACTGCTCGACCCGTTCCAGAGTCCGCGTTACCGGATGCAGACCGCCCGAGGTCTGGCCGCGGCCGGGCAAGGTCACATCGATACGCTCGGCTGCCAACTTGGCACTCAGCGCAGCTTGCTCAAGGGTCGCCTTGCGGCTGTTCAGTGCTTCCTGAACCTGATCCTTGGCGGCATTGATCAAGGCGCCAGCCTGGGGGCGTTCTTCCGCCGACAGATTGCCCAAGGTCTTCATCACCTGAGTCAATTCGCCTTTCTTACCCAGATAATGAACCCGAAGTTGCTCCAGGGCATTCACATCGTCGGTGTGGCTAACGGCCTCAAGCGCTTGCGAGACCAGCACATCCAGATTTTCCATTTACAGACTCCAGATACGAAATAGGGGAAGAGCTTGAAGGCTCTTCCCCTACTGGTGACGTTCAACACCGGGCGAACCCGGTGATTGTCGGGGACTTAAGCCAGTACGGCTTTCGCTTTCTCGACAATCGCAGCAAACGCCGCTTTTTCGTTCACTGCCAGATCAGCCAATACCTTACGGTCGATCTCGATGGACGCTTTTTTCAGGCCGGCGATGAAACGGCTGTAGGACAGACCGTTAACACGCGCACCAGCATTGATACGAGCGATCCACAGGGCACGGAACTGACGCTTCCGCTGACGGCGGTCGCGGTAGGCGTATTGGCCTGCCTTGATCACTGCCTGCTTGGCAACGCGGAATACGCGCGAACGCGCACCGTAGTAGCCTTTAGCGAGTTTCAGAATTTTTTTGTGACGCTTGCGAGCGATTACGCCGCGCTTAACACGAGCCATGAGTAATTTCCTCTATCTTGACCGATTAACGAACGCGCAGCATGCGCGCCACTTTTGCTACGTCGGACGGATGCACCATGGTGCTTCCGCGCAGTTGACGCTTACGCTTAGTGGACATCTTGGTCAGGATGTGGCTCTTGAAAGCGTGCTTGTGCTTGAAGCCGTTAGCGGTTTTAAGAAAACGCTTGGCTGCACCACTCTTGGTTTTCATCTTTGGCATGTTCGGATACTCCGCATTCAGTTGATAAACATAACCGCAAGGCCTGCCGTGCCCTGGTGGTTACTTCTTCTTTTTGGGGGCGATGACCATGATCAGCTGGCGTCCTTCCATCTTTGGATGCTGTTCAACGGTGCCGTATTCCGCAAGGTCAGCTTCGACCCGCTTCAACAGCTCCATGCCCAGCTCCTGATGCGCCATCTCACGGCCGCGGAATCGTAATGACACCTTGGCCCTGTCCCCATCACTCAGGAAACGTACCAGGTTGCGCAGTTTTACCTGGTAATCCCCTTCCTCCGTCCCTGGACGAAACTTGATTTCTTTAACCTGCACTTGCTTCTGGTTTTTCTTCGCAGCAGCAATTTGCTTCTTCTTTTCGAAGATCGACTTGCCGTAGTCCATTACCCGACAAACCGGTGGAACCGCATCGGCGGAGATTTCCACCAGATCCAACTTGGACTCTTCAGCGATTCTAAGCGCTTCATCAATCGAGACGATGCCAATTTGCTCGCCGTCAGCGCCAATTAACCGAACCTCGCGTGCCGAGATATTCTCGTTGATCGGGGCCTTCGGTGTAGCTCGTTTATCTTGTCTCATTTCACGCTTAATAATGATTACTCCAAATCTTGGCGACCACGCCGGGAAACCGCCTGCGCGAGGAATTCAGCGAATTGAGCGATGGGCATCGAGCCCAGATCGGCACCTTCACGGGTACGCACGGCGACAGTTTGCGTCTCAACTTCCCGATCTCCGATAACCAAGAGATAAGGAACCTTGAGCAAAGTATGCTCGCGGATTTTAAAGCCAATTTTTTCGTTTCTCAAGTCGGACTTGGCACGAAAACCGCTTTGGTTGAGGGTTTTTTCCACTTCCAAGGCAAATTCGGCCTGCTTGTCGGTGATATTCATCACCACCGCCTGAGTCGGCGCGAGCCAAGCCGGGAATGCGCCTTCGTAATGTTCGATCAGAATCCCGATGAAACGCTCGAACGAACCGAGAATCGCCCGGTGCAACATCACCGGATGCTTGCGGCTATTGTCTTCGCTGACGAACTCGGCGCCCAAGCGCACCGGCAGGTTGAAGTCGAGCTGTAAAGTCCCGCATTGCCAGACACGACCCAGACAGTCCTTCAAGGAGAACTCGATCTTGGGCCCATAGAACGCACCCTCGCCCGGCTGCAGATCGTAAGGCAGACCGGCGCTGTCGAGCGCAGAGGCCAATGCCGCCTCGGCACGATCCCACAATTCATCGGAGCCGACCCGCTTTTCCGGCCGCGTCGAGAGCTTGAGCTGGATATCGGTAAAACCGAAATCGGCGTAAACCGCCAGGGTCAGCTTGATGAAGTCGGCCGACTCGCTCTGCATCTGCTCTTCGGTGCAGAAGATGTGCGCATCGTCCTGGGTAAAACCGCGCACCCGCATGATCCCGTGCAACGCACCGGACGGTTCGTTACGGTGACAAGCACCGAACTCCGCCAAGCGCATCGGCAGCTCGCGGTAGCTTTTCAAACCCTGGTTGAACACCTGCACATGGCAAGGGCAGTTCATCGGTTTGATCGCATAGTCGCGACTTTCCGACTCGGTGGTGAACATGTTCTCGGCGTAGTTGGCCCAATGTCCGGACTTCTCCCACAGGGAGCGATCGACCACCTGCGGCGTTTTGATCTCCAGATAGCCGTGTTCACGCTGCACGCCACGCATGTACTGCTCGAGCACTTGGTACAGAGTCCAGCCGTTCGGGTGCCAGAACACCATACCCGGCGCTTCTTCCTGGGTATGGAATAGATTCAGACGCTTGCCGATCTTGCGGTGATCGCGCTTCTCGGCCTCCTCGATGCGCTGGATATAGGCCGCCAACTGCTTCTTGTCGGCCCAGGCCGTGCCATAAACGCGCTGCAACTGCTCGTTCTTGGCATCGCCGCGCCAGTAGGCGCCGGACAGCTTGGTCAGCTTGAACGCCTTGAGGAAGCGCGTGTTCGGCACGTGCGGGCCACGGCACATATCCACGTATTCTTCATGGTAATAAAGCCCCATGGCCTGCTCGTCGGGCATGTCTTCGACCAGACGCAGCTTGTAGTCTTCGCCGCGCGAGGCAAAGACATCGATCACTTCGGCACGCGGCGTGATCTTTTTGATCACGTCGTAGTCCTTCTCGATCAGCTGCTGCATGCGCTGCTCGATCGCCGCGACGTCTTCCATGGTGAAAGGACGCTCGGAGGCGATGTCGTAGTAAAAACCTTCTTCAATGACCGGGCCGATCACCATTTTCGCCGTAGGGAACAGCTGCTTGACCGCATGACCGATCAAGTGAGCACAGGAATGGCGGATGATTTCCAGGCCTTCCTGATCTTTGGGCGTGATGATTTGCAGGGTCGCATCGCTGTCGATCAGATCGCAGGCATCGACCAGCTTGCCGTTGACCTTGCCGGCGACTGTCGCCTTGGCCAGGCCAGCACCGATGGATTGCGCCACCTCGAGTACGGATACCGGGTGATCGAACGAACGCTGACTGCCGTCGGGAAGAGTGATGATGGGCATGGCGCCTCCTCTCCTAGTGGTGACCTCTACCAAAGGCCACATGGGTTGGGATGAGCCAGTAAGCGATTCAGTGGTATGCCTGCCATACGGTGGCAGGAGCCTGTTAAGCCAACCAAAACCGAACCGGGTTCACTGGAGGTTTTCTACAACGAATAAGCGCTGGGATGCTTCCAGAAAGCCCCGCCCCTGGCAAGCCGCCCAATAAAAAAGGGTCGCCTGGGCGACCCTTTTTATCGAATTTGGTAGGCACAATTGGACTCGAACCAACGACCCCCACCATGTCAAGGTGGTGCTCTAACCAACTGAGCTATGTGCCTTCGATGGGTGCGCATTCTACGGAGGCGCGCATAAGAGTCAACAGTTTTTTCGCTAACTGACTGAATAAGCGAATTTTTTACTGTTCTCCAGGGCGTTTAATATTTTGGACAGGCACTAGCCGGCGATTTTTATCTCGGGTAGCATCGGCGCATTCGTAAAAAATAAAGAACAGAGGTTGCAAAATGACGCACACAGCCTACCCCCAATCCTATTACGCCGCCTCCGCCAACGCGGCGCCGGCTCGGCCAGAGCTGAACGGCGAAGTAGAAACCGATGTGTGTATCGTCGGCGCCGGCTATACCGGCCTGTCGACTGCGATCGCCCTGCTGGAGAACGGCTTCAAGGTCAGCATCGTCGAAGCCGCCAAAGTCGGTTTCGGCGCCTCCGGCCGCAACGGTGGGCAGATCGTCAACAGCTACAGCCGCGACATCGACGTGATCGAGCGCAGCGTCGGCCCGAAGCAGGCGCAGCTGCTGGGCAAGATGGCGTTCGAAGGCGGCCGGATCATTCGCGAACGCATCGCCAAATACGACATCCAGTGCGACTTGAAAGACGGCGGCGTATTTGCCGCCAATACCGCCAAGCATATGAAGCACCTCGAGTCGCAGAAAAAACTATGGGAGCGCTACGGTCATACCCAACTCGAGCTGATGGATGCCAAGCGCATTCGCGAAGTGGTGGGGACCGATATCTATAAAGGCGGCATGCTCGATATGAGCGGCGGCCATATCCATCCCCTCAACTTGGCCTTGGGGGAAGCCGCCGCGGTCGAATCCCTCGGCGGGGTGATTTACGAGCAGTCGCCGGCCGTGCGCATCGAGCGCGGGGCCAACCCGGCAGTGCATACGCCGAACGGGCGGATCAAGGCGAAGTTCGTAGTGATTGCCGGTAACGCATACCTGGGTAATCTGATTCCCGAGCTATCGGCCAAATCGATGCCCTGCGGCACTCAAGTGATCACGACCGAGCCGTTGTCCGAGGAGCTGGCGAAAAGCCTGTTGCCGCAGGATTACTGCATCGAAGACTGCAACTACCTGCTCGACTACTACCGTCTCAGCGGCGATAAGCGCCTGATCTTCGGCGGCGGCGTGGTCTATGGCGCCCGCGACCCGGCGAACATCGAGGCGATCATCCGGCCGAAGATGCTCAAAGCCTTCCCCCAGTTGAGAGACGTGAAAATCGACTACGCCTGGACCGGCAACTTCCTCCTGACCCTTTCGCGCCTGCCGCAGGTCGGCCGTCTCGGCGACAACATCTACTACTCGCAAGGCTGCAGCGGCCATGGCGTGACCTACACCCACCTGGCGGGCAAGATAGTGGCCGAAGCGCTGCGTGGTCAGGCCGAGCGTTTCGACGCCTTCGCCGAGCTGCCGCATTACCCGTTCCCGGGCGGCCAGCTGTTGCGCGTCCCCTTCACCGCCATGGGCGCCTGGTACTACAGCTTGCGCGACAAACTGGGTTTCTGATTCCCCGCTCGAAATGAAAACGGCGCCTCCATCGAGGCGCCGTTTTCGTTCATGCGCGCGAATCAATCAACCACAGGACACAACGGCAGTACCGCACACTGACCAGTTGCCTTTAGCGTTTCACTCGAACTTGCGGCGAAGCGCTTATCCTCGGGTGCCAGCCGCTGCGCGCAGACCCGGGCTTGCTCCCCGCCAGCCGGGCAACCGCGTTCGTTCAATACCTGCGACAGGTTGAACCAGCCGGCAGCGAAATCGGGTTGATGCGCCAGACTCTCGCGCAACGCGCTTTCGGCCCCCGATATATCGCCACTGGCGTAACGGCTGTTGGCCAAGGCAAACCAGGCGATTGACTCGTCGGGCCACTGCCGTACCGCAGTGCGGTAAGCGCGCTGCGCGGCATCTATGCGCCCGGTCTCCTCAAGATCGCTAGCGGCCTTGAGCCAGGTGCGCACCTCGGCCTGCGCGGGGGGCGTATCGGCGGGCAATGTCAGTACGGCCCAGCGTCCGCCGCGCGCCCAGGTCTTGTCGAAACTGTTGAAACTGGTCTGCCAACGTCGCGTCGTGCCGGAGCGCAGGATCAGGGTCCGCTCCCGCCGGTCATAGCCGACGACCACCGCGAAATGCCACATGGGGTACCAGTCGAGCGCCAGGTTCTGTAGCACCAACACCGGATTGCCCGCCGCCACCTCGGCCAGCACAGCCTCGAGACGCGGCTGCAACGGATAGACCAGCATGTCGTGAGTGCGCGCTGCGGCGACCATTTCGATCTGCAAACTGCCCTCGCGATCCGGGATAAATACCTGATCTTTGAGCAAACCGGGACTGGTCGTCACCCCACGCTGGTTGAGCATGGTGGCAAGCGCCGCCGGCCCGCACTGATAGGCACTTTGAGGGAAAAACGGGACATCGCTCAATTCGACCCGCTCAGGCAGACGCGAGGCCTCCGGTGGTAGCACCGGAGACCTCGCACAGGCTGCAAGCAAAAGAATTAACGCGAACGGAAGAAGGCGACTGACACTCAGCGGTTTATGCATTTTACGAAACTGAAGATATTGGTTGCGCAGAGCATATCCGTGACGATGAAGATCACCAAGAACAATACGATCACCCCTAAAACACCCGCGCCGGCACCGGCGGGCGCTTCGGCCAGTTGTTGATTGAATTGCGCCAACTCGGCGTTGGTCAGGCTGTTGATCCGTTCCTCGACTTGCGCACGGTCGACACCCATGGCGAGCAACTTTTCCTGCACACCCTGGTCATCGAGCATGCCAAGCAACTGCTGGCGATCGACCGATTGTCGCTGCTCGCTCAGCACCTCGGGGGTGCCGATCATCGCTGCGTTGGCCATGGGTATCTGGACAACCAGCAGCAAGTGGAAAATCGCCAAAAAAGCGGCCAAACGACGGAATAACGATGGCTTGAGCATGGTAATTTCTCCTTATCGACTTTCAATTCGACCAGGCAAACACTCAAGCGTTCCCCCTTTCTGCCTCAGGAATCCGGCCCGCACAACATCTGACTCAGCACCGCCCGCAGCTTGGCGGGTTTCACCGGCTTATTGAGCAAGGGCACGCCCATCTGCTGCAACTCGCGGCGGCATTGATCGCTGCGATCGGCGGTAATGATCACCGCAGGAATTTCGCAGACATAGTGTTCCCTCAATGCCTGCACCACCCGGTTGCCGGTCATCCCGTGATCGAGATGAAAATCCGCCAGGATCAAGTCCGGCGCCTGAGTGCCCAATACCTCCAGAGCGGCCTGCTGATCGACCGCCGTGACCACTTCGCAACCCCATTGCCCGAGCAAAGCGGCCATGCTGTGGAGAATGCTCAGCTCATTGTCCAACACCAGCAAGCGCCGCCCCGGCAATGGGTCGCCCACGGACGCGCGTGGCAGCGGCGCGACTGGCGATATCGCCGGCTGCTCCGCCAGCGGCACCCGGATGCTGAACACCGAGCCGCGCCCCGGTTGCGAACGGACCTTGACCGGATAGCCGAGCATGCGTGCGATGCGGTCGACTATCGCCAGACCGAGCCCAACCCCGCGGCGTTCCGCGGCGCGGCCGGTATCCAGTTGGTTGAACTCGAGGAACACCCGCTCCAGCTGATCCTCGGGAATGCCGCGCCCGCTGTCCCACACCTGGATCTCGAGAAAGTCGCCACGCTTGCGGGCGCCGAGCAGAATGCCGCCCTGCTCGGTATAGCGGCAGGCATTGCTGAGGAAGTTGCGCAGGATCCGCGTGAGTAAGCGGAAGTCCGTGCTGATCGTATAGGAAGCGATGCGCACCTTGAGGCTCAGCCCTTCGGCAGCGGCCACCGGCTGGAATTCCGAGGCCAGGGGCGCGAGCAACTCCTCCAGACGGTACACATCGATATCGGGTTTGATCGCCGCCTGATCGAGCTTGGAAATATCCAACAAGTCGGTGAGCAGATCCTCGGCGCCTTCGAGGGCCTGATGGCTGCGCTCGACCAGGTTGTGCTCGGCCGCCGGCAAACTGCGCTCGCGCAGGGTGGAGATCAACAGCCGCGCGGCATTCAGCGGCTGCAGCAGGTCGTGGCTGGCGGTCGCCAGGTATTTGTCCTTGCTGAGGTTGGCGGCTTCGGCGGCGTCGCGTGCCTCACGCAGAGCCCGTTCGATGCGTTTGCGCTCGACGATCTGCTCCAGCAAATGCCGATTGACCTCCTGCAACTCGGCGGTGCGTGCCCCCACCCGCTGTTCGAGCTCGTCGTTGAGCTGCTGCAAGCGCTGCTGCGCCTGCTTGCGTTCGGTGATATCGGCGACGAAGCCCTCGAACAAGCCCTGCGCGTCCGGCTTGAGCAGCAGGTTCATCAATACATCGATAACGCTGCCATCCTGTCGCCGCAACTGGGTTTCATACCAGAACAACCCCGGTTCGGTGGTCAACACCTGGCGAATCCGCTGTAACTCCTCCACGCCCCCGACGAACAAATGCTGCAGGTCGCTCATCGTCCAGAGCACCTGTTGCGGGTCGTCGTAGCCGAGCATGCGCGCCAACGCCGGATTGGCGGCGCGCATACCGTCCTGCAGGCTGGCCTGAAAGATGCCATGCACCGCATGCTCGAACAGCCATTTATAGCGATTGCGCTCGGCCTCCAGCTCCTCCAAACGCGCCAACAGCTCGGGGTAGTGACTCTTGCGTACCGAGTGGCCGCCCAACCCGAGCAGCGCATTGAGCGCCTGACGCTGGTCGTCAGAGGGCTTCTGCATACACGACCTCGACATCGCGCTGGGTCGAATCCCGCGGATTGGTGAGGATGCACGGGTCCTGCATGGCATTGCGCGAAAGGAACGGAATGTCGCTGGTGCCGACGCCATGCAGGCCGAGAGTTTCGTGGAAGCCCACCGCCTGCTTGAAGCGGATCAGGTGCTCGATCAGGCGTGGGCGGATCTGCGCATGGCTGAGCCCGCGACAGTCGATACCGAGGGTTTCGGCGACCATCCTGAAGCGCTCCGGCGAGGCGTTGTAATTGAATGCCACCACATGCTCGACCAGCACCGCGTTGCACAGCCCATGGGGCAGGTCGAGAAAGCCGCCGAGGCTATGGGACATCGCATGCACCGCACCGAGGATCGCATTGGAGAACGCCAGGCCGGCCTGCATGCTGCCGAGCATGATTTTCTCGCGCAGGGCGATATCGTTCGGGTTGGCGATCATCGTCACCAGGTTGCCGTTGATCAGACGCATCGCTTCCAGCGCATGGGAATCGGTCAAGGCGCCGGCGCCGGTCGACACGAAGGCTTCGATGGCGTGCACCAGGGCATCGATGCCGGTACAGGCGGAGAGGAACGGGTCCATGCTCAGGGTGGTTTCCGGATCGATCAGCGACACATCGGGCACCGCGCCCTTGCTGACGATGGAGAACTTCATCCGCTCGTCCTGGTTGGAAATGATCACGAACTGCGAGACATCGGCCGAGGTACCGGCCGTGGTCGGGATCAGAATCAGCGGCGGGCTCGGCACACGCAGGGTATCGACGCCCTCGAATTCGATGATGTTGCGACCATGGGCCACGGCGATGCCGATGCCCTTGGCGCAGTCCATCGGGCTGCCGCCGCCGACCGCGACTATCGCGTTGCAGCCCTGACTGCGGTACAGCTCGGCGCCGCTCATCACCTCCTCGGAACGCGGATTGGGCGAGACCTGGGTATACAGGCAGTGCTCGATCCCCTGCCCCTGCAAGCTGGCCTGGACATCGGCGACCCAACCGGCGGCCAGCACGCCGGGGTCCGACACCAGCAACACCTTACGTGCGCCGTAGTTACTGGCGTAATTGCCGACGCTGTGCCGGCAGCCGGCGCCGAAGACGATTTCCGGCGAAACGAATTTACGGTGCAAGCTGATATCGGCGTTCATGCCTCGGCCTATTGTTGTTCTCGACGGTTCTCAGCCTACTGCATTCGCCTGCCAATGCAATGCAACCAGAGTCGGTAGCGCGCCTCTATGACGGCCGCTCCGTTTCGACCAGCAGGCGCTGGTAGAAACGCCATTCGCACTCCAGCGCATGGGCCTGATTGCCGGCCTGGCGAAAGCCGTGGCGCTCCTCGGGGTAGAGGTGATAGTCCACCGCCAGGCCGCGTGCACCAAGGGCGGCGACCATGGACTCGGTCTGTGCCGGCAGCACCACCGCATCCCGGCCGCCCTGGAAGAAGATCACCGGCGTCTCGATTTTGTCCGCATGCAGCAGCGGTGTGCGCGCCGCATAGCGCTCGGCGTCACGCACCGGGTCGCCGATCAGCCAGTCGAGGTAGTCGGCCTCGAACTTGTGCGTCACCTGGCGCAGCGCCAGGGGATCGCTGACCCCGTAGAGACTGGCGCCGCCGCGAAAAACATGGCTGAAGGCCAAGGCGCAGAGCGCGGTATAACCGCCGGCACTGGCGCCGCGGATAAAGGCGCGGGACGGATCGATCAGCTCGCGCGCGGCCAGATGAGCGACCAGCGCGCAGGCGTCCTCGACGTCGATCGCGCCCCACTCGCCTTGCAGGCGCAGGCGGTAGGCCCGCCCGTAGCCGCTGCTGCCGCGGTAATTGAGATCGGCGACGGAAAAGCCGCGCTGGGTCCAGAACTGGATGCGCGAGTCGAATACCGGGTAACAGGCCGAGGTCGGCCCGCCATGCAGAAACACCAACAGCGGCGGTCTCTCGCCAGGCGGACCACGATAGCCAGCGTTGTGCGGCGGATAGAAAAACCCATGGCAATCCTCACCGCCGCTGGCAAAACGCAACACCTGCGGACGCGATACCTCGGCCGCCGGCAGCACAGCCGCGGCGCCGGCCAATACCCGGCACTCATGGCTATCGCGGTCGATCGCCAACACCACGCTGCCGTGCTCGGGCGCGGCGGCGATTGCGTAATAGAAATGCCCATCCGCGGCCAGTTGACGAAAGCGGCTATAGCCCCCGGCCAGACGTCGCTCGTCGTTGCCGTCGCGCTCGGCCAGCACGGCGAAACCGTTGTCGAACCAGCTCAGCAACAAGGCCTCGTCAGCCAGCGCCAGGTAATTGCACGCACCCAGTTGCCAGGGCGCGCCGGCATGGTCGGCGGCGCAAGGCAGAAGCGCCAGCGGCCCCTCGGCCGTTTCGCGCCACGGCTGCCAATAGCCGGCGCGGTCGCTGAGTACCAGCAAGCGCCCCTGCGCATCGAACCGCGGCTGCTGCAAGGATGCCTCGCCGCCCCGCCCCTCAAGCACCCGCGGCGCCTGCCATGCGCCGGTATCCGTACGCTCCCGGCCGCACAACCGGGTCGCCAGCCAGGGTTGCTGGGGCCGATCCCATTCGATCCAGACCAGCCGCCGGCCATCCCCACTGAGGCTAGGCGCGGCATAGAAGTCACTGCCTTCGGCCAGTACCTCGCGGGCGCCATCGGCCAGGGCGATGCTCACCAAGCGATGCGCGACCTGCGTCCCGGCGTGGCTTTCCTCGATTGCCACTATGGCGTCGGCCCAGGCATCGAATTGCAGGTCGCCATAGCGACAGGCCGTCCCTTGGGTCAACGCCCGCGGCGCCCCGCCGAGCGGTTGCCAGTAAAGTTGCTGGTCGGCTTCGTCGACGTATGCCTGGCCATCGCGGCCCAAGCAAAAGGCGCCGCCGCCATATTCGTAGACCCGGCTGCGCACCGAGATTCCCGGCGGCGTCAGGCAGCGCAGCTGCTCGGTTGTCCAGTGCCAAAGCGTCGAACGGCCATCCGCAGGGTCGAACGCCAGCCATACCAGCCCGCCCAAACCGGCACGCAGCTCGGCGAAGTCGCGACTGGCCGCGGCCGCCTGCTCGCTCGACCAGCGGCTATCCCAGAAACCGAACGGCGCCACGACTTTTCTCTTCATGCCTTGCAGATTAGCTGGGACGCCTTCTCGTTGCGCATAACCAGGCTGTCCAATGCGCCCGGCGCCTGCTCGGCCTGTTCGCGCGCGGCGAGGATGATGTCGTGGTGCGCCGACTTGCTGCACACCGGGTCGGCGTTAGTGGCATCGCCGGTGAGCATGAACGCCTGGCAGCGGCAGCCGCCGAAATCCTTGGCCTTGTCGTCGCACGAACGGCATGGCTCGGGCATCCAGTCGTCGCCGCGGAAGCGGTTGAAACCGAAAGAGTGGTGCCAGATGTGCTCGATGCTGTGCTCGCGAACATTGGGGAACTGCACCGGCAACTGCCGCGCACTGTGGCACGGCAGTGCGGTGCCGTCCGGGGTGATGTCGAGGAACAGATTGCCCCAGCCGTTCATGCAGGCCTTGGGGCGCTCCTCGTAATAGTCCGGGGTGACGAAGATCAGCTTGCACGGATGGTTCTGCGCGGCCAGCTTGGCCCGCCACTCGTTGGTGATGCGTTCGGCGCGCTCGAGCTGGGCGCGGGTCGGCAACAGGCCGGCGCGGTTGAGTTCGGCCCAGCCGTAGAACTGACAGGTGGCCAACTCGACGAAGTCCGCCTCCAGCTCCAGGCACAGCTCGATGATCCGCTCGATGTTGTCGATGTTGTGCCGGTGGGTGACGAAGTTCAGCACCATCGGGTAGCCGTGGGCCTTGACCGCGCGGGCCATGGCCAGCTTCTGCGCGAAGGCTTTTTTCGAGCCGGCGAGCAGGTTGTTGACCTCCTCGTCGGCGGCCTGGAAGCTGATCTGGATATGGTCCAGCCCAGCCTCGCTGAAGCTGGCGATGCGCGCCTCGCTCAGGCCGATGCCGGAGGTGATCAGGTTGGTGTAGTAGCCGAGGTCGCGGGCGGCCTTGATCAGCTCCGCCAGGTCCTGACGCACCAGCGGCTCGCCGCCGGAAAATCCCAATTGCGCCGCGCCCAGCTCGCGGGCCTGGCGAAACACCTCGATCCATTCGGCGGTCGTCAGCTCCTGGCCCTGCTGGCTGAAATCCAGCGGGTTGGAGCAATACGGACACTGCAACGGGCAGCGATAGGTCAACTCGGCCAGCAGCCACAGGGGCGGGCCGGCCTTGGGCACCTCACGGTCAGTGCAGCTCGATCCAGAACTGGGCATTGGCTACCTCCAAAAAGGCCAGGATATCTTCATCCAACCCCGGCACGTCCGGAAAGCGTCCGCGCAACGCCGCGATGATCTGCGCCACGCTGTGCTCGCCGTCGACCTGCTTGAGAATTTCCCCGGCGCTGTCGTTGAGTTTGATCATGCCTTCCGGATACAGCAGCACATGGCAGCTCTGCGCCGGCTCCCATTGCAGCCGAAAGCCGCGACGCAACTTGGGGATCGTACTGGCGAGGGACTGGCTCATGCGATCGACTCCGTGGTGGTGCGCGCAGCGCACCCGACATGGGATGCGCCGGCCGTAGGGTGCGCCATGCGCACCGATTGACTATGGCTCATAACGCGATACCCCGATGCCATACCGCTTCGCGGGTCACCGTGTGATAAGGCGGGCGTTCCAGCTCATAGGCCATGCTCATCGCATCGAGCATGCTCCAGAGCACATCCAGTTTGAATTGCAGGATGTCCAACATGCGCTGCTGGGCGGCGAAGGTGGTGTAGTGCGCCAAGGTGATGCGCAGCCCATGCTCGACATCGCGGCGCGCTTCCTTCAGACGCTTGCGGAAGTAGTCGTAACCGCCGGCGTCGATCCAGGGGTAATGCTGCGGCCAGGCGTCCAGGCGCGACTGGTGAATCTGCGGGGCGAACAGCTCGGTCAGCGAACTGCTGGCCGCCTCCTGCCAGTTGGCGCGGCGGGCGAAGTTGACGTAGGCATCGACGGCGAAGCGCACGCCCGGCAGCACCAGTTCCTGGGACAGCACCTGCTCGCGCTTCAGCCCCACCGCCTCGGCCAGGCGCAGCCAGGCTTCGATGCCGCCCTCTTCGCCGAAGCCGCCGTCATGATCGAGAATGCGCTGGATCCACTCGCGGCGGGTGTCACGATCGGGACAGTTGGCCATGATCGCCGCATCCTTGAGCGGGATGCACACCTGATAGTAGAAGCGGTTGGCGACCCAGCCCTGGATCTGCTCGCGGGTCGCCCGGCCGGCGTACATCGCCTGATGAAACGGGTGATGGGTGTGGTAGTAGGCGCCCTTGGCGCGCAGCGCCTGCTCGAACTCGGCAGGGCTCATGGCGGATTGGCTCATCGAAGCTCTCCAGTGCGTACGGCCTAGGCGGCCCCGCGCACCCTACAAATTGATATTCATGCCGTCCCAGGCGACATCGATGCCATGGGCGCTGAGTTCCGCGCGCTCCGGCGAATCGATATCGAGGATCGGGTTGGTGTTGTTGATATGAATCAGAATCTTGCGCTGCGCCGGCATCGCGTCGAGCAGCTCGATCATGCCGCCGGGGCCGCTTTGCGGCAGGTGGCCCATCTCGCTGCCGAGCTTGTCGCCGACCTCGCACAGGCGCATCTCGTCGTCGCGCCACAGGGTGCCGTCGACAAGCAGGCAATCGGCGCGGCGCATCCAGGTCAGCAACGGCTCGTCCACCTGCCCCAGGCCGGGGGCGTAGAACAGCTTGCCGCCGGTGCGCCGGTCTTCGACGAACAGACCGATGTTGTCGCCAGGGTGCGGGTTGCCGCGATGCGGCGAATACGGTGGCGCACTGCTGCGCAAGGCCACCGCGGTAATCTGCAGATCCGGGCAGGCGGGGATGCTGAAAGGCGCGCCATCCAGCGCGATCAGGTTATGTCGCAGGCCACCGTTCCAATGTTCGAGCATGTTGAACAACGGGAAGCCGCTGGTCAGGTCCTGGTGGACCATCTCGGTGCACCACACCTGGTGCGGGCAACCTTCGCGCAGGGTCAGCAGGCCGGTGGTGTGGTCGATCTGGCTGTCCATCAGCACGATCGCGCCAATCGCCGTATCGCGCGTTTTACGCGCCGGCTGCAGGGCCGGGAACGACTCTATCTGCGCGCGGATATCCGGCGATGCATTGCACAGTATCCAGTCCTTGCCGTTATCGCTCAGGGCAATCGAGGACTGCGTGCGCGGCTGCGCACGTACGCTGCCGTCGCGCATGCCGCGGCAGTTGCGGCAGTTGCAGTTCCATTGCGGGAAGCCGCCGCCGGCGGCGGAGCCGAGAATATGGATATGCATGCTGGATTCTCAGTGAGGTTGCCCCGACGGGGAGTCGGGGCAAGGCGAATCAACGATTGGCGAAGTACATCGTGACTTCGAAACCAATGCGCAGATCGGTGAAGGCGGGTTTAGTCCACATGGCGCGGTCCTCTTCTTATCAGCCGGCGAATTCCGGTAGTGCTAGTTATGCACCGCGAACGCGCTCGACAGAATGGTACTTTGGGAGGAGGTCGGACTGGCATTGGTAGCAGTGCCAGTCCTTTACGGGCGGGGACGTAGCGCCCGACAGCACTGGGCTGGCAGCTCTCAGGCCGCGTACGGCCGAGGTCCATCCGGGAGCAAGGAGCATGGGCGAGAGAAGCGCAATCGCCCCCCTCCCCATCCATGAAACCTGCACAGGCGATAACGGCGACGCTACGCGCGGTTATCAGCTGGCGCGGGCTAGATTGCGCAAGGACTTGATCTGATCGTGGTTGCGCTGCACGCCCTGATATTGCTTCTCGACGACCATGCGAATCGACTCCGGCAAGTCCTTTTGCAAGGCTTCCTTGTAGCTTTTCAAGGCGACATCCTCACCACGCTCGCACTCGTTGAGAATGGCTTCGTCGTCCTTGCCGGTGATCATGCCTTTCAGGTCGACCCAGCGGCGGTGCAAGGCCCCGGCGATACTGGATTTGTCTTCCGGATCGCCACCCAGGCCGCGGACCAGTTGCTGCAAATCGGCGGCGGCCGCCGCGCACTCCTGCGCCCGCTGGTTGAACAGGCTTTTAAGCTGGATGCTTTGGATGTTTTCGGCACATTCTTGAAACCCTTTCTCGCCGTCCTTGCTGGTTTCAATCAGATCGTTGAGTACTGAAATTACCTCTTTATTGTCCATTTCGTTCCCCTCGTCTCAATCCTTCTCAATTCGGCCGAGCATTAAGCCCGGCCACCCGAAAAGTGGACTGATCCGCGTCTGCGAAGGTTCAAGGAAAGTGCCCGGCGGCAACTGCCGCCGCTCACGCCCACGACCAATGGATCTAGCTGCCGCTCGCGCCCTTGCTCTGCTGGCGCTTGAGGAAATCCACCTTCCACTGCTCCAGCCCCATGTATTCCGAATCCAGATTGGCTTCGACCCCATGGCGCACCTTCAACGCCTCCACTTCGGCCTGGTGCTCGGCCATAAAATGGTCGAAACGTTGCAGCAACTGCGGATGCTTCAAGGTGGAAAGATGAAAGCTGCCGCGGCTGTGCGGCAGCTTGGCGTCGAACACCAACGCACCCGGACGAGCACGGATATTGTCGAGGTAGTGGGTGGCCACTACCACATTGAAGTAGGCGCCGTCGGCGTCCTTCTTCAGCGCCTGGCGGATCATCTGCCGCAGGTCGTCGCTGTAGGTCAGCTCGATCTGCTGCGCATCGATACGCTCCTGATAACCCCAGGGTGTCCAGCCATCGACTATCGCCAAACGCTGGAGCCGATCGATCGGCTGGCCCTGACGCTGCGGCGCGACCAATACACCGTCGACGTAATCGACCACGCCCTGGCTGTAGCTCAGCGCCTTGCCGGCTTTCTGCCCCTGGGCCCAATTGGCGCTGTCCGGGTATTTAAGATCCACCTCACCGGCCAACAATGCCGGCAACAGTTGCGCCACCGGCAAGGCCTTGAAACTCAATTGCACGCCGCTCTTGGCCGCGAACAGATCGAATAACTCGCGCGCGAAGCCTTGATACCGGCCCTGCTTGTCGACGCTGTAATGCGGGGCGAACGCCGAATCCTCCACGCCTATCACGTAGCTTTCGGCACAGGCACTGGCGCTGGCACCGACGGAACAGACAAAAACGAAGAAACTGCATGCGTGTGAGTACTTCACAGCAAACCTCCGGGGTGAGTTGTGGGCGGGGGGAACGGAATGAAAAAGGCGCGAGAGCTATCGCGACACCAGCGCCTGCTAGCCGCCGGTCATGCTCATAAACCTCACCACCTGCACCTGCTCGTCGGTGTCGAAACGATGGCGTTCGGGCTTGAGTTGCAAAGCGTCGAGCAGGGCATCGCGCAAGCGTTGGCTATCGCCGGGGTGGGTGCGCATCAGGCTCTTCAGGTCGAGGGCATTGTCATGCCCCAGGCAGAGCACCAACTTGCCTTCGGCGGTGACCCGCACGCGATTGCAGTCGCCGCAGAAGTTGTGGCTGTGCGGCGAGATGAAACCGACCTGGGTATCGCTGCCGGCCACCTGCCAATAGCGCGACGGTCCGCCGGTGCGCTTGCTGCTGCGCACCAGGGCGTAGCGTTGCTCGATGCGCTGGCGCACTTCGTCGCTGGAGCAGTACGTCTGCTCGCGCTGATGGCTGGAGATAGCGCCCAGGGGCATTTCTTCGATAAAGCTGATATCCAGGCCACGGGCCACGGCGAACTCGACCAGGTCGAGCACCTCGTCGTCGTTACGGCCCTTCTGCACCACGCTATTGAGCTTGATCTTGGCAAAACCTGCGGCACGCGCGGCCTCGATACCGGCGAGCACCTGCTCGAGCTTGTCGCGCCGGGTAAAGGCGGCGAAGCGCTCGCGCTGCAACGAATCCAGGCTGATATTCAGGCGCTTGACCCCGGCGGCATGCAGCTGCGGCGCCAGTTCGGCCAACTGCGAGCCGTTGCTGGTGATGGCCAGGTCCTCGAGCTCGTCGCGGGCGCCCAAACGAGCCAGCAGGCTGAGCAGATTCTTACGCACCAGTGGCTCGCCGCCGGTGATACGGATGCGCTTGACGCCCAAGCCGATAAAGGCGTCGGCCACGGCGTAGAGCTCTTCCAGGCTGAGGATCTGTTCGCGGGGGGCGAACTGCATGTCCTCGCCCATGCAGTAGGTGCAGCGAAAATCGCAGCGGTCGGTGACCGAGAGTCGCAGGTAGGTGATGCGCCGACCGAAGGGGTCGACCAACTGGCTGTGGTGCACGGCATGTCTCCTGGGCCTTGAGAGCCGAGACTTTTTGTTATGAGAGCACGGCCTGTCGGCGCGCACTGCGGAACCTAAACAAACCCTGCGCAAGATAGAAACAGAAAAACAAAATCTTGTATACAACTACTTGACCGAAAGGTCAGATAAGACGCCCAAGCCCCAGGCCAACGGCTTGAGCGCCGCGCGAGGCCGGTGCTACCATGCCCCACCGCGCCCAGCGCCGGGCGACTTAGAAAAGCACAGAGGCTTATGACCAGTATCCGCGAACGCAACAAAGAGCTGATCTTGCGCGCAGCCAGCGAAGAGTTCGCCGACAAGGGTTTCGCCGCCAGTAAAACCAGCGACATCGCCGCCAAGGCGGGCGTGCCCAAGCCCAACGTCTACTACTACTTCAAGTCCAAAGAGAACCTCTACCGCGAGGTGCTGGAAAGCATCATCGAGCCGCTGCTGGAGGCGTCCGCGCCGTTCAACCAACCCGGTAAACCGGCCGAGGTATTGAAAGCCTATATCCGCTCGAAAATCCGCATCTCCCGCGACCTGCCGTTCGCTTCCAAGGTATTCGCCAGCGAAATCATGCACGGCGCACCCCATCTTTCCAGCGAGCAAGCCGAGCAACTGAACGCCCAGGCCAAACACAATATTTCCTGCATCCAGCGCTGGATCGACCAGGGCTCGATGGCCAAGGTCGACCCGCACCATCTGCTGTTCAGCATCTGGGCCGCGACCCAGACCTACGCCGATTTCGATTGGCAGATCTCCACCGTCACCGGCAAAGCCAGCCTCAGCGAAGAGGACTACGAAGCCGCCGCGCAAACCATCATTCGCTTAGTGATCAAGGGCTGCGAAGTCGACGAAAACCAGCCGGCCGCCTCAGAGCAGGTGACTCGCGCCTGAACCAGCGACTCAAAGCCAACCCGTAGGAGCCAGCTTGCTGGCGATGCGTTTACCCTGAAGGATCGCCAGCAAGCTGGCTCCTACATGCATGCTTAACCCGTCCAACACCACACCCGCATCGGCCTACAGCCCCGTAGGGCGGGTTAGCGGCGCGGAGCGAATCGCCAACAACCGCGTACGCATTCGAAGCGCCGCGTAACCCGCAAAACCGCGATCAATGCTCGAAGCGCCATGGCGGCACTACCAGCCGAACCCGTGAAAGGCGCTTTAGCGGCGAGCTTCAGCGGTGCCTATCGCGGCTACGACTGCATGGATGCAGGAGGTAGGGCGAAGCAGGATGCCAGAGCCGAAAGCCCCTCCCATAGCCCGGCAGCATCGCTGACCAGGCACAAAGCGTCAGACCGTACTCCCCGCATCGGCCTTCAGCCCCAACGACTCCAGTGCGCTGAGCGCGCATTGCTCGTCGATATCCGAGGTGTCGCCGGTAATGCCGACCGCGCCTATCACCTCGCCCTGCTCGTTGCGGATCAATACGCCACCCGGCGCCGGCACCAATTTGCCATCGGCCAGGTTGTTCACCGCGCCGATAAACGCCGGGCGCTGCTGCGCATCGGCGGCGATCAGGCGTGAGTCCTTGCCCAGCGCCATGGCGCCCCAGGCTTTGCCGATGGCGATCTGCGGGCGCAACAGGCTGGCGCCATCTTCGCGTTGCAGGCTGATCAAGTGACCGCCGGCATCGAGCACCGCGACGGTGAGCGGCGCGGCGCTGATTTCCCGGCCCACGGCCAGGGCCCGGGTGCTGATGGCGGTAGCGGTCTGCAGATTCAAAACGTTCATGGCGAGACTCCTGATAACTGAAAAGTCGAAAGACGCGCCCGGACGTGCCGCTTAAGGCAGCCCGCAACAGCCCAGGCGATTCAAAGCTCGCAGCAACTATCCCACCAGAAACAAAAAAATCAATAGATGGATACAATCAAATATCTATTTGTATACATAAATAATTGCCGCTAGCCTTTCAGCCCGAGGCAACCCGCTTAAACAGGCGTTTTAAAAGAAATTACGCCGAGCACCAGGATCGCCGCAAAAATTGTTGACCATTAAGTCAAGAGCTGAATAGAATCCATCGCAGGCAATTTGTATACAATTCCACAAGAAGAGGCACACAATCATGGCCAGAATGAGAGCAATCGAGGCCGCCGTACTGGTGATGCGCCGCGAAGGCGTTGACACTGCGTTCGGTATCCCCGGCGCCGCCATCAACCCGCTGTACGCTGCATTGAAGAAAGTCGGCGGCATCGACCACGTCCTGGCCCGCCACGTCGAAGGCGCTTCGCACATGGCCGAGGGCTACACCCGCACCAACGCCGGCAACATCGGCGTGTGCATCGGCACCTCCGGCCCGGCCGGCACCGACATGGTCACCGGCCTGTACTCGGCTTCCGCCGACTCCATCCCGATTCTCTGCATCACCGGGCAAGCGCCGCGGGCGCGTATGCACAAGGAAGACTTCCAGGCGGTCGACATCACCAGCATCGTCGAGCCGGTGACCAAGTGGGCGACCACCGTGATGGAGCCCGGCCAGGTGCCGCGCGCGTTCCAGAAGGCCTTCTATGAAATGCGCAGCGGTCGTCCAGGTCCGGTACTGATCGACCTGCCGTTCGACGTGCAGATGGCCGAAATCGAATTCGATATCGACGCCTACGAACCCCTGCCATTGGCCAAGCCCGCCGCCAACCGCGTGCAGGCGGAAAAAGCCCTGGCCATGCTCAACGACGCCGAGCGCCCCTTGCTGGTAGCCGGTGGCGGTATCTTCAACGCCGATGCGGCGGACAAGCTGGTGGAATTCGCCGAGCTGACCGGCGTGCCAGTGATCCCAACCCTGATGGGCTGGGGCGCGATCCCCGACGACCACCCGCTGATGGTCGGCATGGTCGGCCTGCAGACCTCGCACCGTTACGGTAACGCCACCCTGCTCGAATCCGATCTGGTATTCGGCATCGGCAACCGCTGGGCCAACCGCCACACCGGCAGCGTCGATGTGTACACCGAAGGGCGCAAATTCATCCACGTCGACATTGAACCGACGCAAATCGGCCGCGTGTTCAACCCGGATCTGGGCATCGTCTCCGACGCCGGCGCCGCACTGGATGCCTTCCTCTGCGTGGCCCGCGAGTGGAAAGCCGCCGGTAAGCTGAAAGACCGTAGCGCCTGGGTGGATGCCTGCCGCGAGCGCAAGCGCACCCTGCAGCGCAAGACCCACTTCGACGAGGTGCCGGTCAAGCCGCAGCGCGTGTACGAGGAAATGAACGAGTTCTTCGGCAAGGACACCTGCTACGTCAGCACCATCGGTCTGTCGCAGATCGCCGGCGCGCAGTTCCTGCACGTCTACAAGCCGCGCCACTGGATCAACTGCGGCCAGGCCGGCCCGCTCGGCTGGACCATTCCGGCGGCCCTCGGCGTGGTCAAGGCCGACCCGACCCGCAAGGTGGTGGCGCTGTCCGGCGACTACGACTTCCAGTTCATGATCGAAGAGCTGGCTGTGGGTGCGCAGTTCAACCTGCCCTACATCCACGTGCTGGTGAACAACTCCTACCTGGGCCTGATCCGTCAGGCGCAGCGCGGCTTCGAGATGGACTACTGCGTGCAGCTGGCCTTCGAAAACATCAACGCGCCGGAGCTCAACGGCTATGGCGTCGACCATATCGCCGTGGTCGAAGGCCTGGGTTGTAAGGCCATCCGCGTGCTCGATGCCAACGACCTGCCGGCGGCCTTCGCCAAGGCCCAGCAGTTGATGGACGAGCACCGCGTGCCGGTGGTGGTCGAGGTCATCCTGGAGCGCGTCACCAATATCTCCATGGGCACCGAGATCAACGCGATCAATGAGTTCGAAGAGCTGGCCGCCCGCGGTGCCGATGCACCGACTGCCATCTCCCTGCTGGATTGATCAGTAGGGAGCGCCGCGCGCACCGCAACGCCCAACGCGCATCCCTGGTGCGCACGGCGCACCCTACGACCTAAGACCAACCTCGTAGCCCGGATGCAATCCGGGGAAATTTTCAGCCCCCGGATTGCATCCGGGCTACGAAAACAAGGAGCACCCCATGCCCCGTTTTGCCGCCAACCTGTCGATGCTATTCACAGAAGTGGACTTTATGGACCGTTTCGCCGCCGCCGCCGAAGCCGGCTTCAGCGGTGTCGAATACCTGTTCCCCTATGATTTCAGCGCGGAAGAAATCAAAGCCCGCCTGGACACCAACAAGCTCGAACAAGTGCTGTTCAACCTGCCCGCCGGCGATTGGGCTAAGGGCGAACGCGGTATCGCCTGCCACCCTGACCGCGTCGAGGAGTTCCGCGCCGGCGTGGATCAGGCCATCGCCTACGCCCAGGTGCTCGGCAATAGTCAGGTCAATTGCCTGGTCGGTATCCGCCCGCAAGGCCTCAGCTGCGCAAACGTCGAAAAAACCCTGGTCGACAATCTGCGCTACGCCGCGGACAAGCTGGAAACAGCTGGGATCAAGCTGGTCATGGAAATGATCAACACCCGCGACATTCCCGGCTTCTACCTGTGCACCACCAAGCAGGCCTTGGACATCCGCGACAAGGTCGGCAGCGCCAATCTGTACCTGCAATACGACATCTATCACATGCAAATCATGGAAGGCGACCTGGCCCGTACCGTGGAAAGCAACCTGGCAGTGATCAACCACGTTCAGCTCGCCGACAACCCGGGCCGCCACGAGCCGGGCAGCGGCGAGATCAACTACCGCTTCCTCTTCGAGCACCTGGATCGCATCGGCTACCAGGGCTGGATCGGCTGCGAATACAAGCCCGCCACCACCACCGCAGCCGGCCTTGGCTGGTTGAAGACCCATAACGCGATCTGAAGCAGAGGCATATTCTCATGGCAAAAATCGGATTTATCGGCACCGGCATCATGGGCAAACCCATGGCGCAGAACCTGCAAAAAGCCGGGCACAGCCTGTTCTTCTCCGAGCACTTCGACAAGGCTCCGGCCGACCTGCTGGGCGACAACGGCATCGGCCTGGCCAACCCGCGCGAAGTGGCGCAGGAAGCCGAATTCATCATCATCATGGTGCCGGACACCCCGCAGGTCGAAGACGTGCTGTTCCGCGCCGACGGCGTTGCCGCAGGCGTGGGCGCTGGCAAGGTGGTGATCGACATGAGTTCGATCTCCCCTACCGCCACCAAGGTCTTCGCCGAGAAGATCAAGGCCACCGGCGCTGCCTACCTCGACGCACCGGTATCTGGCGGTGAAGTCGGTGCCAAGGCGGCCACCCTGTCGATCATGGTCGGTGGCTGCCCGAATGCCTTCGAACGCGCCCTGCCGCTGTTCCAGGCCATGGGCAAGAACATCACCCGCGTCGGCGGTAATGGCGACGGTCAAACTGCCAAGGTGGCCAACCAAATCATCGTTGCGCTGAACATCCAGGCGGTGGCCGAGGCGCTGCTGTTCGCCGCCAAGAACGGCGCCGATCCGGCCAAGGTGCGCGAAGCGCTGATGGGCGGTTTCGCCGGTTCGAAGATCCTCGAAGTGCACGGCGAGCGCATGATCAAGGGCACTTTCGATCCGGGCTTCCGCATCAGCCTGCACCAGAAGGACCTCAACCTGGCCCTGGCCGGCGCTCGCGAGCTGGGCCTCAACCTGCCCAACACTGCAAACGCCCAGCAAGTGTTCAGCACCTGCGCGGCCATCGGCGGCAGCAACTGGGACCACTCGGCGTTGATCAAGGGCCTGGAGCATATGGCCAACTTCTCCATCCGCGAGGAGTAACCGACAACTCAGGCCAACCGCCCGTAGGTTGGGTTGAGCCTGCGATACCCAACAACCGGCTCGAAGAGCCGGCCAACGCCTCCCGTTGTCGGGAGCGCTGAGCGCTCCATGTTGGGTATCGCTTCGCTCAACGCCAACCTACGGGCTACGGGCTGCGCCTGAACCCTTTCGATCTGCCCGGCAGGCGGTGTCACGGCCTGCCGGCCGGGTGGATCGATTCTAGTGCGCAGCGCCTGCAATGCGGGCGCTGCGCACTAGAATCGAAGTCAGTCATAACCAGAGAGATCGCCATGCCTATCGATCCGTCTTTCCATCCCACGTCTCTGCTGCGCGAGTTGTTCGCCAGCGCCATCGACGCCGCGCACCCGCGCCAGGTGTTGGCCGACTATCTGCCGGCGGATCGCAGCGGCCGGGTCATCGTCATCGGCGCCGGCAAGGCCGCCGCAGCCATGGCCGAGGTGATCGAGCAGCACTGGCAAGGCGAGGTCAGCGGCCTGGTGGTGACCCGTTACGAACACGGCGCCCATTGCAGCAAGATCGAAGTGGTGGAAGCCGCCCACCCGGTCCCGGACGATGCCGGCGAGCGGGTCGCGCGGCGGGTGCTGGAGCTGGTCAGCAACCTGACAGAAAGCGACCGGGTAATCTTCCTGCTCTCCGGCGGCGGCTCTTCCCTGCTCGCCCTGCCCGCCGCGGGCATCTCGCTGGCCGACAAACAGGCGATCAACAAGGCCCTGCTCAAATCCGGCGCGGCGATCGACGAGATGAACTGCGTGCGCAAGCACCTCTCGGCGATCAAGGGCGGCCGTCTGGCCAAGGCCTGCTGGCCGGCCAGCGTCTACACCTATGCGATTTCCGATGTGCCCGGCGACGAGGCCACGGTGATCGCCTCCGGCCCGACCGTCGCCGACCCCACCACCTCGGCTGAAGCCCTGGCGATCCTCGCCCGCTATCAGATCGACACGCCGGCCAATGTGCGCGCCTGGTTGCAGAACCCGGCTTCGGAAACCCTCAAACCCGGCGATCCGTACCTGAGCCGCAGCCACTTCCAGCTGATCGCCCGCCCGCAGCAGTCCCTCGACGCCGCTGCCGAGAAGGTGCGCGAAGCCGGCCTGCAGGCGTTGATTCTCGGCGATCTGGAAGGCGAGTCCCGCGATGTGGCCAAGGTCCACGCCGGTATCGCCCGGCAGATAGTGCTGCATGGCCAGCCGCTCAAGCCGCCCTGCGTGATTCTCTCCGGCGGCGAAACCACGGTGACCGTGCGCGGCAACGGCCGTGGCGGACGCAATGCCGAGTTCCTGCTCAGCCTGACCGACAGCCTCAAAGGCCTGCCAGGGGTTTACGCGCTGGCCGGCGACACCGACGGCATCGACGGCTCGGAAGACAACGCCGGCGCCCTGATGACCCCCGACAGCTACGCCCGCGCCGCCGCGCTGGGGCTAAGCAGCAACGACGAGCTGGATAACAACAACGGCTATGGCTACTTCGCCGCCCTGGATGCGCTGATCGTCACCGGGCCGACCCGTACCAACGTCAACGATTTCCGCGCCATTCTGATTCTTGAGGCTCCCGCAAAATGACTCCCAACAAGAAAGTAAAAATCCTCGCCACCCTCGGCCCGGCGATCAAGACCATCGACGACATCCGCCAACTGGTGGAAGCCGGGGTCAATCTGTTCCGCCTCAATTTCAGCCATGGCGAACACGCCGACCATGCCCAGCGCTATGGCTGGGTGCGCGAAGTGGAGCAGCGCCTGAACACCCCGATCGGCATCCTCATGGACCTGCAAGGGCCGAAGCTGCGGGTCGGGCGTTTTGCCGAGGGCAAGGTCGAGCTGGTGCGCGGCCAGACCCTGCGTCTGGACCTGGACAGCACCCCCGGCGATGCTCAGCGGGTCAACCTGCCCCATCCGGAAATCATCTCCGCGCTGCTTCCGGGCATGAGCCTGCTGCTCGACGATGGTCGTTTGCGCCTGCGCGTCACGGCCAAGGAACCCACTGCGGTGATCACCGAAGTGATCGCCGGCGGCGAGCTGTCCGACCGCAAGGGCGTCAACGTACCGGAAGCCGTGCTGCAACTGTCGCCGCTGACCGAGAAGGATCGCCGCGACCTGGCCTTCGGCCTGCAACTGGGCGTCGACTGGGTAGCGCTGTCGTTCGTCCAGCGCCCCGAGGATATCGTCGAGGCGCGCGAGCTGATCGGCGACAAGGCGCTGCTGATGGCCAAGATCGAGAAGCCCTCGGCGGTTACCCACCTCAAGGAGATCGCCGAGCTGTGCGACGCGATCATGGTCGCCCGCGGCGATCTGGGCGTTGAAGTGCCGGCGGAAAACGTGCCGCGCATTCAGAAGGACATCATCCGCGTCTGCCGCCAGCTCGGCCGGCCGGTGGTGGTAGCGACGCAGATGCTCGAATCCATGCGCTTCTCCCCGGCGCCGACCCGCGCCGAGGTCACCGACGTGGCCAATGCCGTGGCCGAAGGTGCCGATGCGGTGATGCTCTCGGCGGAAACCGCCTCCGGCGACTACCCGCTGGAAGCAGTGCAGATGATGAGCAAGATCATCCGCCAGGTGGAGAACGGCCCGGACTTCCAGGTTCAGCTCGATGTCGGTCGGCCCCAGGCCGAAGCCACGGCATCGGACGCGATCAGCTGCGCGATTCGCCGGATCAGCTCGATCCTGCCGGTGGCGGCACTGGTCAATTACACCGAGTCCGGCGCCAGCAGCCTGCGCGCCTCGCGCGAACGGCCGAAGGCGCCGATCCTCAGCCTGACCCCGAGCCTGAATACCGCGCGACGCCTGAGCGTGGCCTGGGGCGTGTACTCGGTGGTCAACGAGCGCCTGGGCAAGGTCGAGGAAGTCACCGGCACCGCCCTGGAAATCGCCCAGGCCCGCGGCATGGCCCAACGCGGCGACACCCTGGTGATCACCGCCGGCGAACCCTTCGGCCAGCCGGGCAGCACCAATAGCTTGCGGATCGAAACGCTGCGTTGAGAGCGGGTGACGATCCCGACCAAGAAGACACGTGATGTTGTAGCCCGGATGCAATCCGGGGAGCGGTTGTACGGCCAATAGCGCTTCCCGGATTTCATCCGGGCTACGTTTTGGGGATAAATCAGGTTCTACCGTCAGTCCCATCCTGGCTTTGCCAGTTTCCAGGCACCCACCGTGCCCGTGGTAGGTGCCTGTTTTTTATTCAGGTTCGTCGGCATGTCGCCACTGATTTGCTGCGCTCTAACCCATCTGCGCGCGCTGCTTAACGGCTTTAGCCAGATCTTTCTGATGAGTCATCGTGGCTGCGGCGCGCTGGTGCTTTTGTCCATAGCCTTGGGCGCGCCCGAATTGCTCGGCGGGGCCTTGCTCGGTGGTTTGAGCAGCCAATTCACAGCTCAGCGCCGCGGTTATGCCCAGGACGATATCGAGACCGGCCTGTATGGCTATAACGGCATTCTGCTGGGCCTGCTGATCAGCCTGAAGTTCGCGCAGCCGATCCTGGCGCCCTTGCTGATTATCGTCAGCGCCGCGCTCTCCAGCCTGCTACTGGCGCCCTGGATGCAGCGCATGCGCGAGCGCCAGTGGTTGCCCGCTTTTACCCTGCCCTTTGTCGTTCTGAGCTGGACGCTGCTGGCCCTACCGTTGCAGTTGCAAGGCGGCGCCGTAATCGAAACCCCGCCGCTCGACAGGCTAAGCGCTTTGATCGCTGTCGCCTGCGGTCTGGGCCAGGTGGTTTTTCTCGACCAGCCATTAGCTGGGCTTTGTCTGCTGCTTGGCCTGCTGCTCGCCGACAAACGAGCCGCCTGCTGGGCGCTGCTCGGTTCGGCCTGCGGCCTGGGCCTGGCGCTGCACCTGGGCTGGCCGCAGCACGGCGCCCTGGCCGGGCTGCATGGCTATAACGCGGCACTGGCGGCAGTGGCCGTGAGTCAGGTGCAGCGCGGACCTTGGTTGCCGCTGCTGGGTATGGCCCTGGCGACGCTGCTGCAACCGGGCTTCGCCGCCTTGGGGCTGCCGGCCCTGACCCTGCCCTTTATCCTCGCCTGCTGGTTGATCGGCGCCAGCCAACGCCTGTTGCTCCGCGCCGCCGCGGACTGCGCGCCAGCGATACAACGAGGCAAAAGCTTGCAGCGCCCAAGTAAAACTCCCTAGGCTGACGCACACCACCCGCTGATCCGAGCCTTCGGCTCAGCGTCAACCATGGAGTTATCAGGGTTCGTCATGGATAAGTTGCAGGATTGGCGCCAGCGCCTGTACATCATCATCTTCTTCACCAACACCCCGGCCGGGCAGCGTTTCGACCGCTACTTGCTACTGACCATTCTGGCCAGCCTGGTGGTGGTCATGCTCGACAGCGTCGACACCGCGCATCAGGACTACGGCGACCTGTTCATGGCGCTGGAATGGGGTTTCACCAGCGTATTCGCGATCGAGTACGCCCTGCGCATCTACATCAGCCCCAAGCCGCGCGAGTACATTTTCAGCTTCTACGGCCTGATCGATCTGCTCGCCGTGCTACCGGCGTTTCTCGCGCTGCTGTTCGCCGATGCGCAGTATCTGTTGATCATCCGGGTGATCCGCATGCTGCGGATTTTCCGCGTGCTCAAGCTCACGCCCTACCTGAGCCAGGCCAACTTCCTGCTGGTGGCGTTGCGCGGCAGCAAACAGAAGATCGTGGTGTTCCTGCTCAGCGTCAGCACCCTGGTGATCGTCTACGGCACCCTGATGTACGTGATCGAAGGGCCGCAGAACGGCTTTACCAGCATCCCCAAAAGCATCTACTGGGCCGTGGTCACCCTGACCACCGTGGGCTTCGGCGATATAGTCCCGAACACCGCGCTGGGCCAGGCCCTGGCGACGCTGGTGATGATCACCGGCTATTCGATCATCGCCGTGCCCACTGGCATCTTCACCGCCGAACTGGCCAACGCGATGCGCAACGACGGCCATCACATGGAACACCCTTGCCCGAACTGCGCAAAGGCCGAGCACGATAACGCCGCGGCCTACTGCAATCGCTGCGGCCATGCGCTGTTCCCCCATCGGGCGCAGGAGCCCGACGGCGGCGCTTCCTGATATCAGCTCCTGCTAGCATGCCGGGGCGCTAGAATCCCGGCCCGCCCCGGTGGCTGATTTGTAGCCCGGATGATATCCGGGGAAGATCTAACGGCTAACAGGCCGTTGAAAAACTACCTGCGTTGGCAACACTGCGTTAAAAACAGGCTCGGAATGCTCATTTACAGCACGTAAACTCCGCTTCCTCGCCTGTTTTTGCCTTGTCTTGCCTGCCTCGCCTACGTTTTTCAACGGCCTGTTAATACCGCTCCCGGATTGCATCCGGGCTCCATTCGCCGCCCTCCTTACGCAACGCACTCGCTTACCCCAATGCCAGCAAAAAGGTGGTCGAACCCCAGCGGCGATTTGGGAGTCACAAGAAAACAAGGGCACAACCCAGACCTAATAGGTACGCATACCGCGGCTGGCAACGGGAGCAGGCATGCCGCTACTCAAGCTATTTCACTTCGTCGCCTTGATCTGTTGGTGCGGCGCCTTGCTCTATTTGCCGGCGCTGATCGCCGCGGGTACCCGGAGCAACGATGCGTTGTTCTACCGCGACCATGCGCACCTGACGCGCATGGTCTTCACCCTGGTCGCCACCCCTGCGGCGCTGCTGGCGATCGGCTCGGGCACCGTGCTGTTCGTGCGCGACGGGGTGTTCGCCCCCTGGCTGATTCTCAAACTCTCCGCGGTGGCCGGCATGGTGCTGTGCCATGCGCTTTGTGGCGTATTGGTGCTGCGCATCGAGCGCTCGCCGGAACGCGCCATCGGCCGCGAATGCCTGGCAATCGGCGTGCTGATCACCGCGCTGATCGCCGCCGCCCTGTGGTTGGTACTGGCCAAACCTGCGCTTTGAACCCTGCACTCTGAATAAGGACTCGACACGGCCCATGCCTATCCATCGTCCCAATACCGACGCCACACCGGCGGCCGCGAGACCGGAAGCGATGGGCTCAGAGTTCCACCTCCACGCCAACCGCCTGCTCGTAGACCAAACGTCCGCCGAGGTAGGCGGCCAGCGCGATCAGCCCGGCGGTCAACAGCGAGAGGTACAGGCACCAGAGCTGCATGTGCTGCTCCAGCCCCTGGTAACGCAGGGTCCAGTTGAGGGTCGCCAGCGAGAGCATCATCACCGCGATGATTGCGTGACACCAGGCGGTGATTTTCAGGCGGATGCGCTCGACGATCAGCAAGTCGATCAAGCCGGCCAGGCTCGCCAGCCAACCGCCCAAGGAACCGACGCCGGCCAACCACAAACTGGCCCGCGACCAGAACGGATCGCCGCTCCACAAGAACGCCAGATCGCTGGCCACCAGGCCGAGCAGCGCCGCCACCGGGAAGTGGATCATCATCGGGTGCAGCGGGTGCCCGGCAATGGCGGCGCGGCTGATAATGGATTCGTAGCGGTCGACCATATGGGCCTCCTCGGTCGGCAGTGCGCGAAATACGGCGCACCTATTCAGTTGACCTTTCTGCTGCTGACAGTTCCATTGCTGGCGGCCTGCAGCGGGCCGCAATCGGCGCTCGATCCGGCCGGGCCGATGGCCCGCGAGGTGGCGCTGCTGTGGTGGGCGATGTGCGCGTTCGCCAGCCTGGTGCTGCTGGCGGTGAGCGCCTTATGGATCTATGCGATGCGCCGCCAACCGCGCGATCTCGACCCACAGCAGGCCAAACGCATCCACCGACGCTGGATCGTCGGCGGCGGGATTATCCTGCCGACGGCGAGCATCGCGCTATTGCTGGTGTTCGGCACACCCATCGCCTCGCGCATGCTGCCGCTGCCGTTGAGCGGCGAACAGCCGCTGCGCATCGAGATCGTCGGCCATCAATGGTGGTGGGAGGTGCGCTACCCGGACAGCGGCGTGGTCACCGCCAATCAGCTGCATATTCCCGCCGCGCGCCCGGTGGATATCCAGGTCACCAGCGCCGATGTGATCCACTCGTTCTGGGTGCCGCGCCTGGGCGGCAAGATCGACATGATCCCCGGTCACCTCAACCGTATCCGCCTGCTGGCCGACCAGCCCGGGGGGTTCCGCGGCCAGTGCTCGGAGTTCTGCGGCAGCCAGCACAGCCATATGGTGCTGCACGTGCAGGCGCATACAGACGCGGACTTCGCCGCCTGGCTGGCGGCCCGCCGGACGCAGCGCATCGAGGCGCTGTCGGGCGCAGCGGGCGAGACCTTCGCCGCGCGCTGCGGTCGCTGCCATCGCGTCGCCGGGGTCAGCGATGGCCAACGCGCGCCGGACCTCTCCGACCTCGGCTCGCGCCCCACCCTAGGCGGCGTGCTGCGCAACGAGCCGGGCGCCATTCTCATCTGGCTGCACGAACATCAAAGGCTGAAGCCGGGCAACGGCATGCCGCTGCATGACGATATCGACCCCGGGCAGCTGCAACGCATCGCCACTTGGCTCGAGGGCCTCACCCCATGAGCCAGCGGAAGAACACGCCGGCCACCGATCCGGATCAATTGCACGATCAGTTCAACGCGGTCTGGGGCAACCCGCGCGGCTGGCGCGCGCTGACCATCGTCAACCACACCACCATCGGCCTGCGTTTCATGTACACCGGCGCGGCGTTCTTTCTGCTCGGCGGGCTGCTGGCGATGCTGATCCGCACCCAGCTCGCCTTGCCGGATCACGCCTTTATGCCGGCGGATGTCTACAACCAGGTGTTCACCATGCACGGCACGGTGATGATGTTCCTGTTCGCCGTGCCGATGATGGAGGGTATGGCGGTCTACCTGATCCCGAAGATGATAGGCGCGCGGGATCTGGTGTTCCCCAGGCTGTCGGCCCTGGGTTACTACTGCTACCTGTTCGGCGGCCTGATTCTGGCGTCCAGCCTGTTGCTCGACCTCGCGCCCAAGGCTGGCTGGTTCATGTACACGCCGTTGTCCAGCGCCGCCCATACGCCCGGGCCGAACTCGGACTTCTGGCTGCTGGGCATCACCTTCGTGGAAATCTCGGCGGTCGGGGCCGGCATCGAGCTGGTGGTGTCGATCCTGTGCTCGCGCACCCGGGGCATGGCGCTGCACCAGATGCCGATCTACGCCTGGTACATCCTGGCGATGGCGATGATGATCGTGGTCGGTTTCCCGCCGTTGATTCTCGGCAGCATCCTCCTGGAACTGGAGCGCGCCGTCGGCATGCCGTTCTTCGACGTGACCCGGGGCGGCGATCCGCTGCTTTGGCAGCACCTGTTCTGGCTGTTCGGCCACCCGGAGGTGTACATCCTGTTCCTGCCCGCCGCGGGCATCGTCTCGACGCTGTTGCCGGTCTTCGCCCAACGGCCGCTGGTGGGCTACCGCTGGGTGGTGCTGGCGGTGCTGACCACCGGTTTCATCAGCTTCGGCCTATGGGTGCACCACATGTTCACCGTGGGCATTCCACAATTGGCCCAGGCGTTTTTCTCGGCGGCGAGCATGCTGGTGGCGATCCCCACCGGGGTGCAGATCTTCGCCTGGCTGGCGACCCTGTGGCTGGGCAAGCCGGTGTATCACCTGCCGATGCTGTGGCTGGTGGGCTTTCTCATCGTGTTCGTCTGCGGCGGCCTGACCGGGGTGATGTTGGCCCTGGTGCCTTTCGATTGGCAGGTGCACGACACCCATTTCGTGGTCGCCCATATGCACTACGTGTTGGTCGGCGGCGTGTTCTTCCCGATGATGGCCGGCATCTACTACTGGCTGCCGCACTTTTCCGGGCGCATGCCCTCGGTGCGCCTGGGCCGCTGGGGCTTCTGGCTGGTATTTATCGGCTTCAACCTGACGTTTCTGATCATGCACTGGACCGGCCTGATGGGCATGCCGCGCAGGATCTACAGCTACCCGACGGGGCTGGGCTGGGATCTGCCGAACCTGATCGCCTCGGTGGGCAGCTTCATCATGGCCATCGGCATCGCCACCATCCTTCTGGATATCCTTCTGCATTTCCGTTTCGGCCTGCCGGCGAAGGTCAACCCGTGGCACGCCGACACCCTGGAATGGGCGACCTGCCTGCCGCCCAATGCCTACAACTTCGTCAGCCTGCCGGACGTGCGCAGCCGCCACCCGCTGTGGGACGACCCCGACCTGCCGTACAGCATCGCCCGCGGTGAACACGCGCTCACCGTGATCGATCACGGCCGGCGCGAAACCTGGGGCAGCGATCCGCTGAGCGGCAAGGTGCGCGAGATCATCCATTTGCCCGGCAACAGCTGGTGGCCGCTGATCGCCGCGGGGTTTCTCGCCGCGCTGTGCATCGCCCTGCTGCTCAAGCTGTATTGGCTGGCGGCGGCTGCTTGCGTCGCCGCCCTGCTGAGCCTGCTGCGCTGGAGCTGGGAAAACGGCAGCCATCCGCTGGCGGCGCCCGATGCCCGCACCCAACCCGGCGAGCCACCGCTGCACTCGCGCACCTGCGACGGCCCCGGACTCTGGGGCATGGGTGTGACCCTGCTGGCCGACGGCGCGCTCTATTTGGCGCTGCTGTTCGGCTGGTTCTACCTGTGGACGGTGGCGCCGAACTGGCAAGTGCCGCAGCAAGCGCTGTTCGATCATCGCTTGCTGCTCGCCAGCGCCCTGCTGCTGAGCTTTATCTGCGCCTTGCAAGCGCGCACCGGCAAGCGCTTACGCCGGGGCAACGAGCGCGGTTTATTCGTTCATCTGGCGCTGATCGCCGGCAGCGGCCTGGCGCAATCCGGCCTGTTGCTATGGACCCTGCTCGCCAGCGACCTGGCACCCCGCGCCACCGCCCACGATGCGGTGATCGTCGTCCTGCTGGTCTACAACCTGCTGCACTGCGCCCTGGCGAGCATTCTCAGTGTCTTGCAAGCCTTACGTGTGCGCTGCGGTTATGTCGGCGCCCACGCCCCGTACGAACCCCTGGTGGTCGGCCAACTCTGGTATTACAACCTCGGCGTGCTCTGGAGCAGCTATTGCGTTCTGGTGCTGTTCCCGCCGACCTGGGGAGTCGGCGGATGAACGGCTTGCGCTCGCCCTACCACCCGCTGCATATCGTCCTCGGCTTGCTGATCTGGAGCCTGTGGTTCGTCGCGATCTACGGCGGCTTGTCCGTGGCCTGCGCGGTCGCGCCGCCAACGCCGCAACAGGGCCCCTGGAACTGGTTGAATGCACTGCTCGGGCTTAGCGCCGTCGCCACCTTGATCCTGCTCGGCGCCTTGGCGAGGTGGTCCTGGCGCGCCGGCCTGCGTATGCATCGACAGCCGCGCGAATGCTTCGTCGCTCGACTCGCCGCCAGCACCCATGCAGTCGCCGCGCTGGCCACACTGTTTATTGCGCTGCCGATACTGAGGCTGCCGCCATGCCTGTAATCGCCGGCATCGCTTTGCTGCTGATGGCCCATCCGGCAGCCGCCCATGGCCTGCTGGACAGCCATCTCGGCGAACGCTTACCGCTGATCATCAGTGCCCTGCTGCTCAGCGCCGCCTGGTTGCTCTACGGGCTCGGCGCGCGCCGGGTGCGCGCCCATGGCCGCGAAGCGCTGTGGCTGCACCTGGCCATGGCGATCGCCGTGTTGGCGGTATTCGGCCCCCTGGACGCGTGGGCCGAAACCAGCGCCAGCTGGCATATGTTCCAGCACATGCTGTTCATCCTGGCGATCGCCCCGCTTTGGGCCCTGGCCAGGCCCTTGCCGCAATGGCGGGCGGTCTGCGGACCGCGGTTGCAACCGCTATGGCGCGGCCTACTGCGGATCGGGCGTTACCCCGTGCCACTGGCGCTGCTGCACGGCGCGCTGATCTGGATCTGGCACACGCCCGCCCTGTATCTCCTGGCCCTGGAAAACCTCTGGTGGCACATGCTCGAACACGCGAGTTTTCTGTTCAGCGCCTGGCTGTTCTGGTGGGCCTGCCTGCGCGCACCACCGCAACAGGTGCCGCAAGCGCTGATGGCATTGCTGCTGACGCTGATGCACACCGGCCTGCTCGGCGCCCTGCTGACCTTCGGCAGTAGCTCGTTTTACGGAGAGGATCGGGATATCGCCGACCAGCAACTGGCCGGCCTGCTGATGTGGGTGCCGGGCGGCCTGGTCTATCTCGCCGGCGCCGGCTGGATCGCCTGGCGCTGGTTGGGCCGTAGCTGGCGGCGCACGACTCGGCCGTTCGTGCCGGATAACGATAAGACAGTGTAGGAGCCAGCTTGCTGGCGATCTTTGTATATCAAAGCATCGCCAGCAAGCTGGCTCCTACACGGCCCATGTTCCGACTAGAGTCGTGGGCTATTCACTACCAACAACCTGCTGCACCAACTTATCGAACGAGCCATCTGCGCGCATTTCCAGCAGGCTCTGATCGAAGCGTTGCAACAGCGCTTGCTGCTGGGCTTTTTTGCCGAACACCAGGTAAGTCGGGTTGATGCTCAGGGGCGGTTCGAGCGCCTGCACATTGCCCAGTTGCAACTGCTGAATCAGGCGTTGCCCGGCTAGCTCGATGGCGATGACCGCATCCAGCCTGCCGGAAGCGAGCATGCGGAAATTCGCTTCGTCCGAACTGCTTTGGCTCGCCAGAATACGGCCGCTCTTGAGCGCTTCGTCGAACGCGTCGGTATAGCTCCAGCCGCGAATCACCCCAACACGCTTGTCGTACAGGTCGCCGATCTGCTCGAACTTGATCGCCGCGCCCTTGCGCACGTAGATCAGCAGCTTCTCTTCGAAGAGCGGCTGGGAATAATCGAAGACTTCCAGGCGCGCCGCGGTTTTATAGATGCCGCCGATCCCCAGCCTGCCGTTCTCGCCCATCCTCAAGGCGCGCTTCCATGGCATCGCCCGGAGTTCCACGGGTACTCCCGCCCGCTGGAAAACCGCCTGTAACAGCAGCGGATAGAGACCTTTGGCTTGGCCGGCCTCCTGGTACATGAACGGGGGATTGGCGTTGTCGATGGCGACGACCGGGTCGGCGCGCACCGAGACAGCGGCCAACCCCAGGACCATGACGAGCAAGACGCGCGAAAGAGTTATAGCCGACACCTGTGCGTTTCCCGAGTCAGTTTTCGCCTGATGACCCAAGCATAGCTCTGGAAATGCAGATCGACTCATAGGTTTGCACTAACGCCGGGCCACTCAGTCGCGTTCTGCCGTGGCCGAGGTGAGTTCGAAGGGACTGTTGCTGCGCCTTTGGTTACGGTCTTCGCGCGGTGTGGCGCCGAAGAAGTTGCGGTAGGCGCTGGAAAAGTGCGGGCCCGAAGAGAAGCCGCAGGACAGGCCGATCTGGATGATCGACTTGCTGGTTTGCATCAATAGTTGGCGCGCCTTGTTCAGCCGCAGTTCCAGGTAGTACTGGCTGGGCACACGGTTGAGGTATTGCTTGAAGATGCGCTCCAACTGCCGGCGCGATACGCATACGTGGCGGGCGATTTCGTCGGTGGTCAGCGGCTCCTCGATATTCGCCTCCATCAGCAATACCGCCTGGGTCAGTTTCGGATGGCTGGAGCCCAAACGGTTCTGCAACGGAATGCGCTGGCGTTCGCCGCCTTCGCGAATACGTTCCACCACCAATTCTTCCGACACCGCGCCGGCCAATTCGGCGCCGTGATCGCGGGACAACAGCGCCAGAAACAGGTCCATCACCGCCATGCCGCCGCACGCGCTCATACGGTCGCGGTCCCAGTCGAACAGATGGCTGGTGGCGATGACCTTGGGGAAGCGCTCGCTGAAGTCGTCCTGCCAGCGCCAGTGCACCGAGGCGCGGTAGCCGTCGAGTAAGCCGAGTTGCGCCAACGGATACACGCCGGCGGACACCGCACCTATCGCGCAGCCACTGCGCACCAGTTGCTTGAGCGCACCGGAGAGCGCCGCCGGCATGGCCGCGGGCGGTTCGTCGGCGATCAGAAACAGCTTCTGGCAGCCTTCGAGCTTGCCCACCCAGGACTCGCCCGGCAGACGCCAGGCGCCCTCGCCCGGCGCTTCGGCCTGGAGAAACGACAGCTCGTAGACCACTTCGGGGTGGATACGCTGGGCGACGAGCAAGGCTTCCTCCGCCAACGCCAAGGTCAGGGGCTTGGTGTTGGGCCAAAGCAGGAAGCCGATTCGATGGGCATTCATGGCGGTGAGTTTAGGCTCTGTTGGCGTAATGGGGGCGCTTATTTAAGGCTACCGGAAAGGAATTGCTGCAGCCGCTCGGATTGCGGATTGACCAAAACTTCACGGGGGTCGCCGCGCTCTTCCACCACGCCTTTGTGGAGGAACACCAACTGGTTGGAGACTTCGCGGGCGAAGCCCATTTCGTGGGTCACCACGACCATGGTGCGGCCTTCCTGGGCCAGGTCCTGCATGACCTTGAGCACCTCGCCGACCAGCTCCGGGTCGAGCGCCGAGGTCGGCTCGTCGAACAGCATCACTTCCGGTTCCATGGCCAGGGCGCGGGCGATCGCCACGCGCTGCTGCTCGCCACCGGACATGTGCGCCGGATAGGCGTCCTTGCGGTGCGCGACGCCGACCTTGTTCAGGTAGTGCTCGGCTTTGTCCCGGGCTTCCTGTTTGTCCATGCCGAGCACATGCACCGGCGCTTCCATGATGTTTTCCAGGGCGCTCATGTGCGACCACAGATTGAAGTGCTGGAACACCATTGCCAGGCGCGAGCGCATGCGCTGCAGCTGCTTGGCGTCGGCGGCCTTGAGCGCGCCGTCCTTGTTCGGCACCAGCTTGAGTTCTTCGCCGTTGAGCAGGATCTTGCCGGCGTGCGGCTGCTCCAGCAGGTTGATGCAACGCAGAAAGGTACTCTTGCCCGAGCCGCTGGAGCCGATGATGCTGGTCACATCGCCGGCCTTGGCCGCAAGGGACACGCCCTTGAGCACTTCGTGGCTGCCATAACGCTTGTGCAAGTCCTGAACTTCGAGTTTGTACATGGTTTCCACTCTCTTGAATCAGTCGCTCAACAAGCGACCCTGGCGAATAGGGGTGCGGCCGGCCACTTTGGCCAACCAACGATCAGGCAGTGCGAAACGCATGCGTTCGATGGCAAACAGCACGCCTGCGGTGCCGGCGTGGACCACACTGTGGCGGTCGTCCAGCGGGTCCTGTACTTCGAATATCGGCGTGCCGGCTTCCACCCAGGCGCCGACCGGTTGCAAATAGCTCACCACTCCGCTGTGCGGCGCGTACAACAATTCGGTGCCGGCGAAAGGCACGCCCTCGCAACACTCTTGCGGCGCGGCCGGCCAGTCGCCGGCGATCAGACCTTGCTCGGCGAGATAGGCCAGAATCGCCTCGGCATAGGCCTGGGCCTTGGCCGGTGCGGTGTTGTCCATGCCGCCCAACTCCACCGTGGTGGCCAGGCAGACCGCGTCGATGGTCGCGTCCGGGAAGCGCCGGGCCAGCCGCAACCAGGGCGAGGAGCAGGCTTCGTCGAACGACGAACCGCCGGATTCCTCGGCCAACAACACGGTGGCGGCGCCCAGGCGCGCGGCCAGGCCGCTCAGTTGCGGCCATTGCTGGGGAATCCCGTAGAGGTGCACGGCCGCCTCGAAGTCGCAATGCAGGTCGAGCACCACGTCGGCGTCGTAGGCGTGCTTCAGCAACAGGCGCTGCAAACCTTGCAGCTCGGAGGTCGGCGCGGGCTGCGCTTCCAAAGCATGCAGCATGGCCGTGCGGATCGCGCGCACATTGCTCGGGCCGTCCTTGCCCAGGCGCCCTTCCAGGGCCGGCGCGATGGCTTCGGCCAGATCGAAGAAGCCGCGGTTGAAGTTCTTGCCGCTGCCGACCTCGAAACGCCCCTGGTGGCAACCTTGCACCAGTTGCCCCAAACCGATCGGATTGGCCACCGGCACCAGTTCGATCACCCCGGTCAAACGGCCCTGCTCTTCCAACTCGCGCAGACGTCGTTTGAGTTCCACCGCCACGCGCATGCCGGGCAGTTCGTCAGCGTGCATCGAGGCCTGGATATAGGCTTTGCACGGGCCGCTGCCGAAGCGGAATACGCTCAGCTGTCGCCTGGTGCCCGGGGTGTTCCAGGGTAATGGGTGATCGATTCGCTGCATGCCGATGTCCTCAGGCCTTGCGTGGCGCCAGATAGGCCAGCCAACGGCGCTCGGCCAGCTTGAACAGGCGCACCAGGATAAAGGTCAGCACCAGGTAGAACGCCCCGGCGGTGATAAAGGCTTCGAACGGCATGTAGAACCGCGAACTGACCGTGCGCGCCGCACCGGTGATGTCAATCAGGGTAACGATCGACGCCAGGCTGGTGGTGTGCAACATCATGATCACTTCGTTGCTGTACTGCGGCAGCGCCCGGCGCAACGCCGACGGCAGCAGGATGCGGCGGTACAGCTTGAAGCGCGACATGCCCATGGCCTTGGCCGCTTCGATCTCGCCATGGGGCGTGGACTTCAAACTGCCGGCGAGGATTTCCGCACTGTAGGCACTGGTGTTGATGGCGAATGCGAGCACCGCACAAAAGGTCGCGCTCGACAGATAGGGCCACATGAAGCTCTCGCGCACCGCCTCGAACTGGGCCAGACCGTAGTAGATCAGAAACAGCTGCACCAGCATCGGTGTACCGCGGATCACATAGGTGTAGAGCCAGGCCGGGAAGTTCACCAGCGGCGATTTCGAGACCCGCATCAAGCCCAGCGGAATCGCCAGGGCCAGGCCGAACGCCAAGGCCAGCAGAAGAATCTTCAGGGTGACCAATACGCCGCCGAAGTACAGCGGCAGGTTTTCCCAAATCATGTTGTAGTCGAAGATCATGCGTGCGTGCTCCTCACAGATCGGCGGCTTTGGTGCCGACCGAGTAGCGCTTGTCCAGATAACGCAAAGCCAGCAGCGACACACTGGTCAACACCAGGTAGAGCGCGGCGACCGCGAGATAGAAGGTGAAGGGTTCGCGGGTCGCATCGGCGGCGTTTTTCGCCTTGAACATCATGTCCTGCAGGCCCACCACCGAGATCAGCGCCGTGGCCTTGGTCAACACCAACCAGTTGTTGGTGAAACCGGGAATCGCGAAGCGGATCATCTGCGGCACCAGAATGCGGAAGAACACCTTGATCCCGCTCATGCCATAGGCCGCGCCGGCCTCGCTCTGCCCCTTGGGGATCGCCATAAAGGCGCCGCGAAAGGTTTCCGACAGATAAGCGCCGAAGATGAAACCCATGGTGAAGACACCGGCGACGAACGGATTGATGTCGATATATTCGTTGTAACCGAGCAGCGGAGCCACGCGGTTAACCAGATCCTGGCCGCCGTAGAAGATCAGCAGGATCAGTACCAGATCGGGAATACCGCGAATGACGGTGGCGTAGGTCTCCCCCAGAATCGCCAGCCATTTGATCGGTGACAAGCGAAATGCCGCGCCCAGGAGGCCCAGGAAAATCGCCACCGCCATCGAGGTCAACGCCAGAATCAGGGTAAGCCAGGCACCTTCGAGAATGGTCGAGCCGTAGCCGTTCAACATGCCCTAGTTACCTCATACGGGCGCCAGCGGGCGCCGGGAAGTACAACGAAAAAGTGGCACAGGTCGTTTCCATTCTCGCGGGCCGAAGCCAAGCGCCTGCGCCACTCTCGGTGAAAGCGATAAATCGCCGTACGCTTACTCGCCGTAAACGTTGAAGTCGAAATACTTGTCCTGCAGTTCCTGGTACTTGCCGTTGGCGCGGATCGCGTCGATCGCATTGTTGATCTTGTCGGCCAGTTCCTTGTCGCCCTTGCGCACCGCGATACCGGCGCCATGGCCGTAGTACTTCTCGTTGGTGAAGTCCGGGCCTACCAGGGCGAAGCCTTTACCGGCGTCGGTCTTGAGGAAGCCTTCGTCGATGTTCACGACGTCGGCCAGGGTGGCGTCCAGACGGCCGGAGGCCAGATCCAGGAAGGCTTCGTTCTGCGAGCTGTAACGCACCACTTCGACGCCGGCCGGTTCGAACTCGTCGCTGGCATGACGGTCGTAGATCGACGAGCGCTGCACGCCGAGCTTCTTGCCCTTGAGGTCGACCAGCGGATCGTTGATCACGCTGCCGACCTTCATCGCCAGCTTGCCAGGGGTGTGGTAGTACTTTTTAGTGAAGTCGACCGATTTCAGGCGATCTTCGGTAATGCTCATGGAGGACAGTACGGCGTCGAACTTGCGTACTTTCAGGGCCGGGATCAGGCCGTCGAATTCCTGCTCGATCCACTGACACTCGACCTTCATCTCTTCACAGAGCGCGATGCCGATGTCGTAGTCGAAACCGCTGATATTGCCTTCAGGGGTTTTGAAAGCGAACGGTGGGTAAGCGGCCTCGATACCGATGCGCAGCGGCTTGGTTTCTTCGGCCACGACCAACGGCGACAGCATGGACAGCGCCAATGCGCCCAGAAGTGCGATCTTCTTCATCTTGTGACTCCTACGAAAGGGAATGGCAGCCGGCTGCAAGAACCCGGTGAATGTCTATCCAGCCATTTATGCAGTGTAGAAAGAGTCGCCGTCTTTGCTGCATGACATGCAGGCGGCAAGCGGCTTCGGCTGGGTGTCGGCATTCTAGCGACAGCTCGAAAGTCGATATTTCTTCAATGCGACAAGTAATTACAGAAGGCCAGAAAGACGGGCGCGCGCAGCTTGACAGGGCCCGCGAAAAATGCAGACCAAGAGAGAAGAATTAACCAATTACACCAGCAATTATTGCGCCACCTATCTGAAAGCCTTTAACCACGGGCCTTTCAGGAAAACCAAAAACGACAAGCGGCCGACCTACCCAACAAAATGCACCCTAAACGTTCCCGCACACCCCACAAGAGTGCAGCGCGTTACTGGAAGGGTTACCGGCATGCACGCTCGCGCTAAGACCCTGAATTGACCAATAAAAAACGGTTCTTCGCAGAATGCCGGGAAAGTGCCGATTAACACTGGACTGGCAAGTTTGTGTGTGTGTAACGGCCGATAGCTTGGCATGGCCCATTAACGCGTGTGCTGAACGCTTAGGTTGCGCCCCTCACGGGCGCCACACCTTTCTTGCTTGCCCAAGAAAGGTGTGCCAAAGAAGGGCACCCGGCATACGGGTTTCGCTGCGCGAAACTTCCCTCGTTCCGGTGTTACTCCGGGGGCCGGCTTACAAGGGCCATCCCTGGCCCTATAAGCCTCTTGCCGCATCCATGCGGCGCGTCCCCCTGCGCAACACCTCCACTCGGCCTCCTGACGGGGCCGGGCCGCGAGCTTGCAAGATTTCCACAAAATCGAGGTCGGTGGTGTCTGTTTTTGCTTTTGCTTTTGCTCTTAAGCTGCGATCGCACAGACGACGCCCAAATCCCCTTCAGGAGGCCGAGTGGAATCACCGCGTAAGGGGTTGAGCGACATGGATGTCGCGAGAGCCCCGATGGGCCAGGGAT
>NZ_CAMPHV010000046.1 GCF_946886105.1 uncultured Pseudomonas sp.
CTGCTGGTGTTTACCCGTTGTACGGTGAAGGTCACGGTATCGCTTTGCTGAATCGCCGTGTCGCCGCTCAGCACCTCGACCGCCAGGCTGTGTTCGCCGCGGGCGACTTCGGTCAATTGCAGGCGCGGTACGTTGCTCGGCTGGCCATGGGGTTGGCCATCGAGCAACAGGCGCAGGCGATGGCCGGCGGCCAGGCGCGGTTCGATCAGCACGCCGACGCTGAAGGTGCCGTTGTTCGAGCGCAGGGCTTCGTCGGTGGGGATATCGGTCAACTGCAGCACTTTATAGGCCGGGCCCGCGTCGGGTGCTTTGGGGGCATCCTTGGGAGCGGCGGCGGGCACCTGCATCTCGACCGTATTGGTCGGCGGCAGCTCGATATTTTGCGTTTCGACCCCTTCGGGCGGCTGATTGGTGAATACCGTGTTGCCGTTGGCGTCGGTGTATTTGTAAATCTGCGCCGCCGCCGGTAGCGTCAGGCTCAGTAGTAGGCAGGTGAGTATCAGGCGCATGGCCAATCTCCCGGATAGAGTCTGCTAAGACTTGCACCGGTGGGCCGCTCTGGCAAGGGCGTCGATGCTGGCGCGTGGATTGGCGCACCAAACCCGCGCGGCAATTGCCCGTAGCTTTGTCTTCGCCGATAAAAAAGGCCACCCGAAGGTGGCCTCTTGTTTTGCGTACCGGCTTAGACGCTGTAGTACAGGTCGTATTCCAGCGGGTGTACGAAGGTGCGGACCTTGATTTCTTCTTCGCTCTTCAGCTCGAGGTAAGCGTCGATGAAGTCGTCGGAGAACACGCCGCCCTTGGTCAGGAACGCGCGGCCCTTGTCCAGCTCTTCCAGGGCTTCTTTCAGGCTGCCGCAAACCTGCGGGATCAGCTTGCCTTCTTCCGGCGGCAGATCGTACAGGTTCTTGTCGGCCGCATCGCCAGGGTGGATCTTGTTCTGGATACCGTCGATACCGGCCATCAGCAGTGCGGCGAAAGCCAGGTACGGGTTGGCTGCCGGGTCCGGGAAGCGCGCTTCGATGCGGCGGGCTTTCGGGCTGGAGACGTACGGGATGCGGATCGAGGCGGAACGGTTGCGAGCCGAGTAGGCCAGCATTACCGGGGCTTCGAAGCCCGGGACCAGACGCTTGTAGGAGTTGGTCGACGGGTTGGTGAAGCCGTTCAGTGCTTTACCGTGCTTGATGATGCCGCCGATGAAGTACAGGGCGGTATCGGACAGGCCGGCATAGCCTTCGCCAGCGAAGGTGTTCTTGCCGTCTTTGCTGATCGACATGTGCACGTGCATGCCCGAACCGTTGTCGCCGTACAGCGGCTTCGGCATGAAGGTCGCGGTTTTGCCGTAGGCGTCGGCGACGTTGTGCACGCAGTACTTCAGGGTCTGAACTTCGTCAGCCTTGGCTACCAGGGTGTTGAACTTCACACCGATTTCGTTCTGGCCGGCAGTCGCCACTTCGTGGTGGTGAACTTCGATGACCAGACCCATTTCTTCCATGGCGTTACACATGGCGGTACGGATTTCGTGGTCGTGGTCGCACGGCGGAACCGGGAAGTAACCGCCTTTGACGGCCGGGCGGTGGCCCTTGTTGCCGCCTTCGATGTCGCCATCGGTGTTCCAGGAACCCTGCTCGGAGTAGATCTTGAACATCGAGCCGGAGATGTCGGACTTGAACTTCACTTCGTCGAAGATGAAGAACTCAGGCTCCGGGCCGACGAATACGGTGTCGCCGATGCCGGTGCTCTTGAGGAATTCTTCGGCGCGCTTGGCGATCGAACGCGGGTCGCGATCGTAGCCTTGCATGGTGCTCGGCTCGACGATGTCGCAGGTCAGGATCAGGGTCGGCTCTTCGGTGAACGGGTCCAGAACGGCGGTGTCGTCGACCGGCATCAGGATCATGTCGGAAGCTTCGATACCTTTCCAGCCATGGATGGAGGAGCCATCGAACATTTTGCCGTGTTCGAAGAATTCGTCGTCCAGGGCGTCGCGCGCCGGCATGGTCACGTGATGCTGTTTGCCCTTGGTGTCAGTGAAGCGCAGGTCAACCCACTTCACGTCGTGTTCTTTGATCAATTGAATCGACTTCGACATGCTGTCCTCCAGGTGGATGGGGCTCGAATGGTGAGCCCTCAATAATGCGGTGCAGCCCGGCGGCATAGTCCACCAGGGCAACCTGCCTCACAAGAGAGCAAATTGCATGCCAGTGCCCCGGAATGGGCAAAGTGCCTGAAACTCAGGCGTGGCGGGGGCTCACCGGTCATGGCTAATAAATATTTGCACCATGTTGGTGCTTGTTAATTGTATTGCGCACCTTTGTAGTGCGCGCCGGGTCAATGAGAGTATTTTTGGTCAAAGCTTGAGCAATTTCCGCTATAATCCGCGCCCCTGTTTTTTTGGCCGGCATGGCGCACCCTGTTTTCATGAAACTGATCGTTAAAGTCTTCCCGGAAATCACCATCAAGAGCCGGCCGGTGCGTAAGCACTTTATCCGGCAGCTGGCGAAGAATATTCGGTCGGTTTTGCGTGAGCTCGATCCGCAGCTGCAAGTCAGCGGCGTGTGGGACAACCTGGAAGTCGAAACCCGTATCGACGACGAGAAGATCCTCCAGGCGATGATCGAGCGACTCGCCTGCCTGCCGGGCATCACCCATTTCCTCCAGGTCGACGAATATCCCCTCGGCGATTTCGATGACGTGCTGGAAAAGTGCAAACAGCATTTCGCCGCACAACTGCCGGGCAAGATCTTCGCCGTGCGCTGCAAGCGCGCCGGCAAGCACAGCTTCAGCTCCATGGATATCGAGCGTTATGTCGGTAGCCAGCTGCGCCAGCAGTGCGGCGCCGCCGGCATCGACCTGAAGCACCCAGAAGTGGAAGTGCGCATGGAGATCCGCGACCAGCGCCTGTTCGTCATCCATAACCAGCACCAGGGCCTGGGCGGTTATCCGCTGGGTTCGCTGGAGCAGACCCTGGTGCTGATGTCCGGTGGTTTCGATTCCACGGTCGCCGCTTATCAAATGATGCGCCGCGGGCTGATCACCCATTTCTGCTTCTTCAACCTCGGCGGCCGCGCCCACGAGTTGGGGGTGATGGAAGTCGCCCACTACCTGTGGCAGAAATTCGGCAGTTCCCAGCGTGTGCTGTTTATCAGCGTGCCCTTCGAGGAAGTGCTCGGCGAGATTCTCGGCAAGGTCGACAACAGCCAGATGGGCGTGATTCTCAAGCGCATGATGCTGCGCGCCTCGACGCGCATGGCCGAGCGTCTGCAGATCCATGCGTTGGTCACCGGCGAGGCGATTTCCCAGGTCTCCAGTCAGACCCTGCCGAACCTTTCGGTGATCGATGCGGCCACCGACATGCTGGTGCTGCGCCCGCTGATCGCCAGCCACAAGCAGGACATCATCGACACCGCAACGGCCATCGGCACCGCCGAGTTCGCCAAGCACATGCCGGAATATTGCGGGGTGATTTCGGTCAACCCGACGACCAAGGCCAAGCCCGAGCGCATCGCCTACGAGGAAGCGCAGTTCGATATGGCGATCCTCGAACGCGCGATCGAGCGCGCGACGCTGCTGCCGATCGACAAGGTGATCGACGAGCTGGGCAAGGACCTCAAGGTCGAAGAAGTCGGCGAAGCCCTGGCCGGCCATGTGGTGATCGACATCCGCCACCCCGATAACGCCGAAGAGCAGCCCTTGCAGCTGCCCGGCATCGAAGTGCAGACGCTGCCGTTCTACGCCTTGAACAGCCGTTTCAAAGAGTTGGATGCCAATCGGCAATACCTGCTGTATTGCGATAAAGGCGTTATGAGTCGTTTGCATGCCCACCATTTGCTCAACGAGGGGCATGCCAATGTGCGCGTTTATCGTCCGGCATAAGACGCCCGGGTTGAATGGCGGGAGCATCCGCCATCGCCCTCCCGACCATCAGGCAGTTTGACGCTGCCGCCATGCCTTTACACCGCCTGGCCGAATTCGCATTTAGTTAATACTCGCCGCCTAGACTTAGCGGCACACCGAATCCTCTGATCGAGATACACAAGTGATCGAAAATCTACGCAACATCGCCATCATCGCCCACGTCGACCACGGTAAGACCACCCTGGTAGACAAACTCCTGCGCCAGTCCGGCACCCTCGAGCGCAACGAGCTCAACGACGAGCGCGTGATGGACAGCAACGACCAGGAAAAAGAGCGCGGCATCACCATTCTGGCGAAGAACACCGCAATCAACTGGAACGGCTACCACATCAACATCGTCGACACCCCCGGCCACGCCGACTTCGGCGGCGAAGTGGAGCGCGTGATGTCGATGGTCGACTCGGTACTGCTGCTGGTCGACGCCCAGGACGGCCCGATGCCGCAAACCCGCTTCGTGACCAAGAAGGCCTTCGAAGCCGGCCTGCGTCCGATCGTGGTGATCAACAAGGTCGACCGTCCGGGCGCGCGTCCGGACTGGGTTCTGGATCAGATCTTCGACCTGTTCGACAACCTCGGCGCCACCGAAGAACAGCTGGACTTCAAAGTCGTCTACGCCTCGGCCCTGAACGGCATCGCCGGTCTCGACCACAGCGACATGGCCGAAGACATGACCCCGCTGTACCAGTCCATCGTCGACAACGTGCCGGCGCCGTCGGTCGACCGCGACGGTCCGTTCCAGATGCAGATTTCCGCCCTGGACTACAACAGCTTCCTCGGCGTTATCGGCGTGGGCCGTATCGCCCGCGGCCGCGTCAAGCCGAACACCCCGGTGGTCGCCATCGATACCGAAGGCAAGCGCCGCAACGGCCGTATCCTCAAGCTGATGGGCCACCACGGTCTGCACCGCGTCGATGTGGAAGAAGCGGCAGCCGGCGACATCGTCTGCATCAGCGGCATGGACGAGCTGTTCATCTCCGACACCCTGTGTGATATCAACAACGTCGAGGCGATGAAGCCGCTGACCGTCGACGAGCCGACCGTTTCCATGACCTTCCAGGTCAACGACTCGCCGTTCTGCGGTAAGGAAGGCAAGTTCGTCACCAGCCGCAACATCAAGGAGCGTCTGGACAAGGAGCTGCTGTACAACGTGGCCCTGCGCGTGGAAGAAGGCGACAGCGCCGACAAGTTCAAGGTCTCCGGCCGTGGCGAACTGCACCTCTCGGTACTGATCGAAACCATGCGTCGCGAAGGCTTCGAAATGGGCGTCGGCCGTCCGGAAGTGATCATCCGCGAAGTCGACGGCGTCAAGCAGGAACCCTACGAGAACGTCACCATCGACATCCCTGAAGAATCCCAGGGCAAGGTCATGGAAGAAATGGGTCTGCGTAAGGGCGACCTGACCAACATGTCGCCGGATGGCAAGGGCCGTGTACGCCTGGAATACAACATCCCGGCCCGTGGTCTGATCGGTTTCCGTAACCAGTTCCTGACCCTGACCAACGGTGCGGGCATCCTGACCTCGATCTTCGATCGTTACGACACCATGAAGTCCGGCCACATGTCCGGTCGTCAGAACGGCGTACTGGTCTCGGTCGAGACCGGCAAGGCGCTGACCTACTCGCTGGAAACCCTGCAGGCGCGCGGCAAGCTGTTCGTCGAGCACGGCCAGGAGATCTACAACGGTCAGATCGTCGGTCTGAACAGCCGCGACAACGACCTGGGCGTTAACCCCACCAAGGGCAAGAAGCTCGACAACATGCGTGCTTCCGGCAAGGACGAAACCATCGCCCTGGTGCCGCCGGTACGTTTCACCCTGGAACAGGCTCTCGAGTTCATCCAGGACGACGAGCTGTGCGAAGTGACGCCGAAGTCGATCCGTCTGCGTAAGAAGATCCTCGACGAAGGCGAGCGCACCCGTGCCGCGAAGAAAGCCAAGGCCTGATCCTCAAGCCTGGTGATTGAAAAGCCCCCGTCGGCGCAGGCCGGCGGGGGCTTTTTTGTAGTTGGACAGTCCTGAACGAGCGCTCTGGGCCGGCTAAGCCTTGTCCATCGAAGCGCAGTGGCATCTTGCCAACCACGGGCTAGGCTTCAGTCAACCCGGGTGTTGTCTTTCCGGGCGCTGAGCGAGCTGGATGGGGCGTGCCGGCGGTTGCGACCGCGCAAGTTACCGGAGCTGGCGTTGGCTCAGGCGGGCGGCACGGTTCCGGATAACCGGCATCGGTGCGTCATAACGCTGAGGTGCGCGAGATGAATGGTTGCCATGTTGGTGGGCGGCGCTGGGCGGGATTTTTCGCAGGGCTTTGCATGGCTTTGCTAACTGCCAGCAGCCAGGCGCTGGACTTCAATAATTCGGAGTCGGCGGGCAATGCGACTATCGACAACGAAAATGACACCCTCACCTTCAATGACCAGAGCGACGCTGGCACCGCAACGGTTGATAACGACACCGGCACCGTGATCTTTAACGATCAGAGTACGGCGGCGAATGCCACCATCGTCAACATCGACGATGCCACCACCGAGTTTTACGATCAGAGCAGCGCAGGTAGCGCCACCCTGACCAATGAGTTGGATGGCAGCACCGAATTTCATGGCAGCAGCAGCGCGAGCGACGCCACCATCTTCACCGAGGATGGCGGCAGCACCGAGTTCAACGGTAACAGCACCGCAGGCAATGCCCGCCTGATCGCCAACGACAGTGGCTTTGTGGATTTCTCCGGCAGCACCGGGCCGAATGGCGATAACCGTCTATCGGTGGGCTCCGTCGAGGGTAGCGGCAACTTCTTTCTGGGCTCGGTGTTGCTGAGCGTCGGCTCCAACAATCTTTCCACCGAAATGTCCGGACAGTTCAGCGATGGCACGGGTGCCGGCCTGACCAAAGTTGGCACCGGCATCCTGACCCTGAGTGGCGACAGCAGCGACATCTTCAATGCGGCGATCATCATCGAAGGCGGGCTGATCAACTTCAATAGCGCGGCCAGTTTTGGTGATGGCAGCATCACCCTCGATGGTGGCGGCCTGCAATGGGCAACGGGCACCACGACCGATATCTCCGACCGGCTTACCCCGCTGGGAGGCGCTGGCGGCGTCTTCGATACCAATGGCAACGACGTGACCCTGGCCACGGCGCTGAGCGGCAGCGGCGCCCTGAGCAAAACCGGGAATGGTTTATTGCTGCTCAATGCGATCAACGGCTACAGCGGCGGCACGCTGCTACAAGCCGGCACCCTGCGTCAGGGCGTGGCCGGCGGTCTGGTCGGCAACAGCGCCTATACCATCAACGGCGGCACCCTGGATCTAAATGATTTCGACCTGAGCATGAGCTCCCTGGCCGGCAGCGGCGGCGCGTTGGCATTGGGCAGCGCTCACCTGACGGTGAACCAGACCGGCAACAGCAGCTATGCCGGCAGTATCGGCGGCAGCGGCGGTTTGACCAAACTGGGCGTGGGCACCCTGACCTTGAGCGGCAACAGCAGCTATACCGGCGCAACCCAGGTGGACGGCGGAAGCCTGTTGGTCAATGGTTCGCTGCTTTCCGCGGTGACGGTCGGCAGCGGCGCCATTTTAGGCGGTGACGGCAGCGTCGGTGCTACGCAAGTGGATGCGGGCGGCACCCTGGCGCCCGGCAATTCCATCGGCACGTTGTTTATCAATGGCGACCTGAGTTTCGACAGTGCCTCCATTTATCAGGTGGAGGTCGATCCGGCCGGTAACACCGATCTGCTGGTGGTCAGCGGTCAGGCCGGCCTGGCCGGTACCGTTCAGGTGCTGGCCGGGCCTGGCGCATACGCCCTGGGCACTGTGTATAGCATTTTGCAGAGCGGCAGCCCGCTGCTCGGACAGTTCGATGCGGTGACCAGCAACCTGGCGTTTCTCGACCCGAGCCTGACCTACAGCAGTAACGAGGTGTTCCTGACCCTGCTGCGCAACGACATCAGTTTCGAAAGCCTGGCTATCACCCACAACCAGCGTGCCTTCGCCACTGGCGCGCGAAACCTACCGGCGAGCAACGAAGTGCTGCGCACCCTGATCAACCTGGACAGCGCCGCGGTGCCCGATGCCTATTCGAGGCTGTCTGGCGACGCCCATCCCAGCTTCGCCTCGGCGCTGTTGCTGGACGATCTGAATATGCCCTGGATGCCGCTGGATAATCTGAGTCGCAACCTCGACGCGCCAGAACGGGCGTTACCGTTCTGGGTGCAGCTGCAGGGCGGGCGGCAGAAAAGCGCTGACGACGGTAATGCTGGCGAAGTCATCCTCGATCATGAAGGCCTGCTGTTCGGTGGCGACTGGCCGATATTCGGGAATTGGCGCCTGGGCGCGGCCTTTGGTTATGGTCCGCAGCAACTGGGGGTGAGTTCGCGTAGCGCCCGCGCCGATACCGCTAGCTATCGCTCCTCGGTCTATGCCGGCAACCAGATGCCGCTGCCGGGCGGAAAACTGAAGTTTTCACTCGGCGCGACCTACAGCGAGCACCAACTGGACAGTAGGCGCAACCTGCAACTGGTCGATGGCGCGCAGCGTCTGGTCAGCGATTACGCGGTCGGCATCGCCCAGGGCTTCAGCGAATTGTCCTACCGTATGGGTGACGACCAGCAGGCTTACCTCGAACCCTTCGCCCGTTTGGTAAGCATCGACCAGCGCAGCGAGGACTTCCGCGAGCGCGGTGGCAGCGCGGCATTGACCGCGGCCAGCCAGGCCAGCCAATTGCTCAGCTCTACCCTGGGCCTGCGTGGCCAGCAGAAGTTCAAGTTGCTAGAACGCGAGTTGGTTCTCAAGGGCGCCTTGGCCATGCGCCAGTTGCAAGGCGATCTGCGCCCGGAAATGGAGCTGCGCCTGGACCAGGGGGAGCCGTTCGAAGTGCAGGGCACCGAGTTACCGAGAAACAGCCTGTTGCTGGATGTGCACGCCGATTACGCGATCGCCCCCGGCCTGGGCCTGGATATCCGCTACAAGGGCATGACCGGCTCCGGCAGCGAAGGCAACGGGTTCTCCGCCAGCTTGCGCTGGCGCTTGTAGTTTCTAGGCCTGGAACAGCCGCACCGATCAGCTCTTATCGGCGCAGCCGCTGGCCATTCCGCTGGGCACCACTTGCGAGTCCGCTGGCGGGTTCTTGTTGCTCAGCTGAGGGCGCACCTGGATAAAGCATCCTTGTTGCCGCAGGGCGTCGAGCAGTTGGCTTTGCAGCGGCAACAAATCGCCGGCGAGGATTTTCTGGTGCGGTGGCATCAGGCGGAAGTGGTTGTCGCCGAGGATCAGGCTGTCCTGGCCTTCGACGCGGATCAGCGCCTTGCCGGTGTGCCCCAGGTCGTTGCCGGTCAGTACCAGGCGCTCGCCGCCGGCCGCTGGGTGGCGGAAGCTGATGGCGTATTCGGGGGTGCCGCCGATGCGGTTGTCCGCGACATGGGCGCGTTTCACGTTGAAGGCGTCGATGCCGCTGTAGCCACTGTTGAGAATGTGATTGCGCAGCAGCAACAGGCTGCCTTCGGCGCCGCTCTCGCGCAGTTGGATCGCGTTGCCGGCCGAGGTGCCGAGCAGATTGCCGGCCAGCAGCAGATCGCCGCGTTGTTCCAGCACTTCGATACCGGCTTTGCCGGTGGCGCTGATCACATTGTCTTCGATACGCCCCGAACTGCGGCCGCGGATGCGCATGCCGCTGTTGTTGCGCACCTGGTCGATGCGATTGCCCTGCAGCCGCAATTGGCTGTCGGCGATATCCAGGGCGTATTGCTGCAAACGTTCGAAGCGGCTGTTGTCGACCCGCAGCAGCGCGTCGCTGGCATCCACCGCGGTGGAGAGTTCGTCGAACAGGCTGTCGCGAACCCACAGCCGGGCCGCCGGGGTGCGCGCGCCTTGTGCCGCGCTCCGGGCGACACCGAGACCGCGGGCCAGGTAAGCGTTGTAGCCGAGCCGCGACAAGGTCGAGTTGTCGACCAGGGTGAAGCTCCCGGCCCAGGACACGATAAACGGGCGGAAACCCCGCGGCGTAAGTTCTGCCGCTATCTCGTCCGTCTGCGTGCCGCTCCAGCCTTGCACCATGGCGTGGCGCAGCACCAGTTGGCCCTGGTTGATCAGCGCGCTGCCGCTGTTGGCGTTCAGGTACAGCGTGGTGTTTTCCACCAGCAGCGCGGCGTCGGCGGCAATCAGCAGCGGGTAGCTGAGCAGGTAGCCGTCCTTGTGCGGCCGCAGGATTTCGGGGTCGCCCACGGCGCGGTGCAGCTGCGCCAGGTCGATTTGCCCGCCGCCGATTTGCAGGGCCTGCGGGTGCGAGGCCTGGTAGCCGGCGATCACCCGGAACAGGCCGTTGTGCACGAACGGTTCGAACGGCCAACTGCCGGCCTGGGAGGAAAACATCGTGCGCTTCGAGACCCTGGCCCGCGCGCTTGGCAATTGGCCGCTCAGTTGCTCGGCCGTCGGGCCCTTCGGCAGCGCGGCCAGCAGACGCTCCAACGCGACCTGCTGCTCGGCGCCGGGCAGGCGACTGATCGCCTGGTCCGCCTCGGCGAAGCCGACGGACAAAGATATGCAGGCGAGGGTGGCGAGCAATAGCCGACGCATGAGGCCACGAGAGGTTTTGAGCGGGCAGCGCAGCGGCATCGCCGGCGCCGGGTTGGCGGCCATGGGCTTCACCTTTTAAGGGCTTCGAGGGTTGGATAAAGCGGGGCGATGCGGCCGCCGATCTGGCTGTAACCGTCGACCGCGTCCGCTTCGGTTCGATACAGACGGTTAGCCAGTTCGTGTTTGGGCGCGTGGTTGAGAAAGGGGATCAGCCAGGCCATTTTGTACGGGTCCACCTGTTCCTGTTTTTTCCCGTCCAGCTCCGGCAGGCGCTGCGGCGCCAGCACCAGCTGCGCGGCGAAATTGGCCAACAGGTCGAGGCGGCGCTCGTCGTCGTCGCTCAGACGGTCGCCATTCTGGCGCAAGGCTTCGGCCAGCAGCACCAGCGGCACCAGGGCGTAATGGGTGTAGTTCGCCGCCAGCTTGCCGCGCGCCAGCTCGTTGGGCAGGTAGGCATAACGGCCGTTGGCGCTGGTGGTGATCTGTTGCAGGGCGCGGCGCATGATGCGTTCGCCGATATCCAGGTAGCGCGGTTGGTCGAGGACGATGCCGGTCGAGGCCAGGGCCCAAGCGGCCCAGTAGTCGTGGTTATTGAAGTAGCGGAAGTCGGGTGCCAGACGCGGCGCGTAATCGTCTATCACCAGTTCGGCCAGTTGCTTCAGCCAGTTGCGCTGTGCGTCGCTCAGGCGCAGTTGACCATGGCTGAGCGCCTGGGTCTTGAGGATTACCGAAGAGATCGCCGCCAGGCTCCATTTGCGTACGGCGATCCCGGTTTTACTGGCGTCGCGGCTGGTCAGCGCGCCGGCTTCGGCCCATGCCTGCAGCCATTGGTCGATGCAGGCCAGGGCCATGGCCGCATGCCCGGGGGTTTCCGCGCGCAGGTAGTAGTCGGCGAAGCGGACCAGACTTTTGGTGTATTCGCCGGCGCTGCGGTAGGCGAGTTGCGAAGCCGCCGAGGGGCGTTTTTTGCTCAAGGTGGTTTTACTGGCGTCGCTCTGGTCGTACTTGCTGGCGATCTGCAAGGGCCCGGTATAGGGCGGCGGCACCTCTTTGCGGCAAGTCAGTTCGTGGTAGTCGAGCGACACGGGCGGCGGCCCGCTGGGTTGCCAGATCGAACGCAGCGCCGCCTGTCCCGGCATACTGGTCAGGCCCAGGCAAGCGCTGATCAGCAGGGCGCACAGGCGTCTCATCGACACAGTTGCACCTCCACGGTGGTTGGCGTTTCCAGGGCTTTGACCGGCTCCATGAACACCGACATCAGGTTGGCGCCGCGGTGTTCCGGGGCCTGGCTGAGTTCCAGGTAATAGAGGCCGCCATCGACCACGCCTTCGCGGCGATACCAGACTTTGTCGCGGCTGCCATTGTCGTAGTAGGTGATGATGTAGAAGTCCTTGACCTTGCTGTCGGAGATTTTGATCTCGAGAAAGGCGCGGTTAAGGTCTTGCAGGTCTTGGCGCTGGCGCCCGGTATTGCTCAACAGTTCGATCCGCTGCGCGGTCTTCAGTTCGGGCAAATCCCGGCTGGCGCTGGCGAGCACCTCTGGCGAGTGGGCGCAGCCGCCGTTGATCGCGGGGATCAACTGGCGGTAGGTCAATGGGGCTTCCAGGCTGAAGTTGGCGGGCAGCTCCCAGACGATCAGCTTGGGCGGCGCTTTGGGGTCGTAATCGCTGGAGTGCAGGTATTGGATCAGCGAGCCGTCCTGATCGGCGCCGGGCAGGGCGTAGTTGAGGATGTCGACGCTGAGGTATTCCTTGAGGAAACCCTCGAAGTTGTAGTTTTTCGCTTCGTCGTCGCGGCTGGCGGAGTTGCTGGTGCCGACCAGCACCACTTCGGCCGCCGCTTCGTCGAACAGCGCGCTGGCATCGGCCTCCTCGGGGATGGTGCGTAGCCCGCGTACGTACTGGAAACCGTAGTTGTTGCCGCAGATGCGCTTGAGCCCGCGATTCATGGTGCCGTCCTTGGGGATGATCACCCCAGCTTCGGTGCGGAAGCGTTTCGTGCTCAATTGTGCGTGCACCGGATGGCTGAGGATGGCGTCGGCGACGATGCGCGCGGTGGCCCTGGCGCCTGCCGGGGTCCAGTGATGGTCGCGGCGGAAGAAGTACTCCTCCCGCGGCGGGTTTTCCACCAGCGGCATGATGTCCGGCACCAGGGCGCCGCCCTGGCGCAATTGCTCGATGTAAGCGGCGAGGTTGTGCCGCGCCACGGCGTAGTCGAAACCGTGGGCGTGATCCGGGCGGATCTTGTCACGGTGCATCAGGCCACGGGTCGGCTGTACGGCGATCGCCACCTGGATGTTCTTCGCCGCGAAGGAGGCCATCAGGCGTGCGAATTCCGGCCGCATGGCCGGCGGCATGCCGAAATCGTTGGCCAGATCCACCGCCGAGCGGAACAGCCATTTATCTTTGCCGGGGGCCAGGGAGTCGAGGGACTTCATCACCCCTTCGGCATAATTTTTCGGGTCGGACAGACCGGGGCAGAGCAGGCACTCGAGATCGCAGACCGCCTCCTCGGCGCTGGCCGATTGGGCCAGCGCCAGGAGTGCGATGACGACAGCGTACAGCCAGGCTTTTTTCATCGGGCGAGCGCCTCGTCGCGGCATGACTATTCGAGGGTGTCCAGGCTGTTGGCCTGGCTGATCGCCCGGACGCTGCCGCCTTGGGGCACGACCAGGTAGCTATAGGAGCGGCCCTTTTTCAGCAGCGTTTCGTCGAATGTGGCCACGCTCTGCTCGCCGTTGAACGCGGCGAAGCCGATCTTCACCTCGTTCACCGGGCGCACGCCGCTTTGATTCTTGTCGATGCTGTCGACGATGGCGTGCTTGCCGTCCCGGGTCTTCAGCGCCAGGGGTTGGTCGGTCAGGTTGTAGAACGCCACCAGGGCCTTTTTCGGGTCGCTGGAGTAGGGGTCGACGATGCTCGCCAGGCCGCTGCCGTCGTACACCAGGGTGTAGGCCGACTTGGCCTGCAGGTCGATGTCCTGAGTGGTCTGGTTGACCTTGATGGTGCGGGTGCCCGGCGGGGTGAACAGGTAGGCGCCGAGTTGGCCGGCATTGACCTTCTGGCTTTTGTTTTTGCTGCTGAGCACCACCTCGGCCGGCGCATCGCTGAGGTTGAGCACCCGCACATAGGCGGAGTCGGCGGGGGCGACCGGACCGTAGAGGCCGGCGCTGCTTTCCTGGGCCTGGCCGGCCAGTGGCGCGAGTAACAGCAAGGAAACGAGGCAGCGATGTAAAAGGGTGTTCATGACGTTCTCCTGAGGATTGCTGAATCTGTGGCTCAGAACAGCTGGTTGAGGGCTTGCGTGCTTTGCTCGCTGGCCTGGCGGGTGAGCAGGGTGCGCACCGGAAATTCCCAGATCACCGTCTTGATGTTGCGGTTGTCGAGGTGTTCGCCGGCGAGGAATTGATCCATCGCGTGGAAGGGGCCGAGCGCTTCGGTGGCGGTGGTCAGCATGTCGTTCTGCAACGACTCCTTGAGGAAGCCGGGGAAGTTCCAGTCCTCGATCTTGGTGTAGCTGGAGCCGACCAGCATGATCGACTGCGGGCTGTCGCCGAACAGCTGGTCGGCGTCGATCCGCTGTTCGGCGTTGATGGTTTCGTAGAGCGGAATGGCATCGCCGGCGAACAGCTGCGGGTTCAGCCATTCGCTGAAGCGCACGAAACCGAGCAGGTCGCCGTCGATGGTCTTTTCCGCCACCAGGCGCGAGCGATAGCGAATCTGCCCCATCAGTTCCGGATGCAGGCGGGCGAACTCCTTGGCGGCGAGGCTGGCGCCCTGGGGCGTCCAGTGGGTGTCGGTGCGCAGGAACAGCGGTTGCTGTTGCTTGCCGCGCAGGAAGCTCTGGCGCACCGGCGTCACCTCGATATGGCGTTGACGCAGGTAGTTGACGAACTCCCCATACAAGGCCGGCGTGCGCGGGTCCAGTTCAACCAATGCCCGGTCGGCATAGATGTCGACCTTCATCGGCACTGGTAGCACGATCAGACGTTTGTCGTGTTCGCGCAGCCGTTCGCCGACCTCGCTGATCCGCGCGAGGTGTTCAGCAAGAACCTCCTCGTAGGCGCTCGGCACTTTGTATTCTTCGTTGGTGAACAGCCAGCCGTCCTTGCCCAGCACCACACCGCTGGCGCCTTCCTTGAACAGCAGGTACTGCAGGTTGGCCCAGCCCTCCACCGAGATAGCGCGTAGCGGGAATTCGCGGTCGTAGGTTTTCTCGAACTTGCGGATCAGCTCGCCATCGAGAAACAACGTCAGCGCCTGCTCCTGGGTACGGACGAAGCCCGCCACCTTGGGCACCGAATAGACCAGCATGGCGGCCAGCATGAGCAAGAACAGGATGCCGTTGATGCGGCTGGCGGAACTCATTACAGGAAACATGGCGACCTCCTCAGAACTGGAAATAAAGGAAAGGCGAGAAGGAATTGGCGGCCAGGCGCGTCAGCGACAGCGCGAAGCCTGCCCACAACAGCAAGGCGCTGAAGCCGCTGACGTTCTGCATCAGGTAGCCGGCCTTTTGCCCGGCGTAGTAGCGCCGGTTGATGGTGCCGGCGATCACCAGCCAGGCCACGGCGACCAGGGTGAAGGACACGGTGAGGCTGGAGGTACCGAGGAAGTAGATGTCCAGCGAGCCGAGGCCGTTCATCCCGAACATTCCGGCGTAGATGCGCAGCGCATGGCTCAGGTCGCCGGTGACGAACAGCGGCATGCAGCAGACCACGCCGGTCACCGCGAGGATATTGCGCCAGAAGTTGTAGGGATCGGTGATCTTGGTGGTCAGCCCCAGCTTGCGTTCGAGCACCATGAACACCGCGAAATACAGGCCGAAGAAGATGAAGGCGAAACTCGCCCCATGCCAGAAGCCGGACAGCAGCATGGTCAGGAACAGCGCGGTGTTGGCGCCGACCTTGCGGCTGCGCACGATCGGGGTATAGATGTAATCGCGCAGGAAGTCGGCCAGGGTCAGGTGCCAGCGGCGCCAGAATTCGGTGAGGCTCTGGCAGAGGAACGGCTGGTTGAAGTTCTCCGGAAAGCGGAAGCCCATCATCATGCCCAGGCCGATGGCCATGTCGCTGTAACCGGAAAAGTCGAAATACAGCTGCACCAGGGAGATGAATACGCCGAACCAGGCGCTGACCATTTCCGGTTGCGCCTCGCCCATCAACAGCGTGCTCATCGGCGCCAGGGAGTCGGCGATCAGCACCTTCTTGATAAAGCCGAGCATGAAGCGGCAGGCGCCGAGGGAGAACAGCTCCAGCGAGTGGCTGCGTTGGCGCAACTGCTTGTCGACCAGGCTGTAGCGCAGGATCGGCCCGGCGATCAGCTGCGGGAACAGGGCGATATAGGCGGCGAAGTCGACGAAGCGCCGGGTCGGCTCGGCCTGCTTGCGGTAGATGTCGACGATGTAGCTGATCGCTTGGAACACATAGAAGGAGATGCCCAGCGGCAGAATGATGTGCTCCAGGGTGAAGGTGTTGATGCCCAGGGGCGCCAGAGCGCTGGCGATTACGTCGACTCCGAAGTTGGCGTATTTGAAATAGCCGAGGGTGGCCAGGTCGCCGATCACGCCGAACGTCAGCAGGCGCATGGCGCCGCGTTTATCGTCGTTATCCAAGCGGGCTTTGATACGGATACCGAACCAGTAATTCCAGTAGGAAATGCCGATGAACAACAACAGGAAGTCCGGGCGCCACCAGGCATAGAACGCATAGCTGCCGAGCACGATCACATGGGAGCGCCAGGAGTCCTTGACCAGGTAATAAATCAGCAGGAACAGCGGCAGGAAGAGAAATAAGAAAACGTTCGATGTGAAGATCATGGCCGCACCTTTTTCCCTGGTCCGTTAATAGCGCACTACTGCGCCGAAGGAGAGTTGATAGTCGTCGTCCAGGCCGCGGATCGCATCGCCGGCCATGAAGTAGCCGCCGCTGAGCAGCAGGTCGAAGCTGAGTTGCCGGCCCGCCAGCGCGGTGGGGAACATTTCCCAGTAGTAGTTGAGGTCCAACACCTGGCCGAGCGCCTCGTCGCCGGTGATGGCGCCGGGGGTGGCGAGCAGTTCGGGCGAGACCCGCAGCGGCAGTTCGCCTTCGCCATCGCGCAAATACAGGTCGGAAACGCGTATGTCGAAGTAATGCCTGGGCAGCGGTCGGGTCTCCACGGCGAGGCCGTAGAACGCCAGGTTGCGCAGGTTGATGCCGATGAATGAACCGAGCAGGCCGCTGGAGTAAGTCTCCCGACCGCTGACCCGGTCGGACTGCAGGTCGTTGAAGCCGAAGCCGTCGAACGCGTTGCTCGGTTTATCGGTGATACCGCCGCGCAGGGCGAAGCGCGGTTGCCAGGGCCAGTCGTCGAAGCGCTTGCCGATATCGCCGACGAACGCCCAGCCGCTGCTGTCGCGGCGCTCTTCGACGGTGGCGCTGTCGATGGTTTCGACACGCCCTTCGAGGGCCACCAGCTCCATCCGGTAATCGCTGATCACGCCCCAACGCAGCGCGTCGCCATAAGCGAACAAGCCGGCGCGCCCGCCCTTGAAGTCGCGCGGGTCTTCCACATCGGCGCCGGAGTGGTCGTATTCCAGCAGCAGACGCATCCCGGCCCAGTGTTGCGGGTGCCAGCGCCAGCTGTATTCACCCAGGCCGTAGGCAATCGAGCGCCTGTCGTCCTCGAGGCTGTTGGCATCGGTGTTGTAGTTCTGGAAGCGCTGGCCGAGGGCGACGAAGCCGCTGGCGAAGTCGTCGAGGTAGTTGAAGCGGACGGACTCCAGGCTGTCGTCCCACCAGATGCCGTAATAGTCGGCGTAACGCTGCCGGCCGAGGCTCAGGGAAAAGCGCGGGTCGCCGCCGAGCAGGTTGCGCTTGAGGTAGAACTCGCGCAATTCGGCGTTGGCGTGTTCGACATCGGGCAGCTCGCGGGATTGGTTCTGCTCCTGGAACGGGGTGCTGGCCTGGCTCGAGCTGTAGTTCAGCCAGGCGCGGGCAAAGCCTTGCCAGACCGGCCATTCGGCTTGCGGACTGAACCATGACAGCGAAGGTTCGTAGCGCACCCCATAAAAGGGCTCGTAGTCCTGCCCGAGGGTCGAACCCTTTGGTCCGTAACCGCCTTGCACGCTGAATTTATGGTGGATCTCCAGGGTGTCCGCCGCTACGCTTTGCGCCACGGCTGGGGCGCCGTTATCCGCATCGCTCGGCATTGGCTCCTCGGCCTCCTGCGCCTGGGCCAGTGCACCGCCCATCACCAGGGCCAGGCCCAGGTAGCGTGCCGTTCCCCTGCTCGTGTTGCTTGGCATACGGTTGCTTGGCATATGGATCGTCCCCATCGCTAGATTTTCACAGTTTTCAAAATGTCTTCACGGGCGTGCTCGGCGTTGGCCAGCTCTTCGGGGCTGATTTCGTTTTCCAGCTCGCTGAGAAACTTGCGCGCGCCCAGCTCGCCGTAGTCCACGGCGATGCGCGCGTAGGCATACGCCTTGGCTTTGTCGTTGCAGATGCCCTTGCCATGGGCATAGAGGGTGGCGATGCGGTAAAAGGCCGAGGCGAAGCCTTTCTCGGTGAGCTGCCGGTAGGCCTCGATCGCCTGACGTTGATCGACTTCGTCGAGGCCGCCCATGCTGTGCAGTTCGCCGAGGTTGAGGTAAGCGTTCTGGTAGCCCTCGGCGAGCAGGCCGAGGATCAGTTCATGGGCCTTGAACGGATCCAGGGTCGGCCAATTGCGCACCAGGTAGGCCGAGGCCCGCAGAGCTCGACCCTGCTGCGATTGCAGCGCCTCGATGCGGTCGATCAGGGCGAACACCTCGGCCGGTTGATACTGCTCGGCCAGGGACATCATGTAGCTGGCTTTGGATTGCATCGCGGCCACCGAGCCGCGTTCGCTGGCATAGTTCAGCCAGGTCAGGACATCGTTGTTGTCCTCCTCGCCGGCGATGCCGCTGAGCAGGCTGCCGATGCTCTGCACCACCGGCAGCGGCAGTTCGCCCATACGCTCGCGCAGGCTCATGGCGAATACCGGGAACAGCTCGTCCTGGTGTTCGCCGAGAACCCGGTAATAGCGTTCCACGGCGCGCGCATCGACCAGCACGGCGCGGCGGTAATAGCGCTCCGCCTTAGCCTGCTGGCCTTGTCGCTCGGCCAGTGCGCCGAGGTAGGTGAGGTCGCGGCAATCCTCGACACAGGCGCGCCGGTACAGCGCGATCAGGGTTTCGACGCGCTCGGCCAGGAAATCCTCGGGGTAAACCAGGAACACTTCCAGGGTGGTCGACAAGCTGGTGAGATCGCGCTGCTGCGGGTAGCGCTGTACCGCGTCCTGGAAAAACGCCCGGTAGCGCGCGCGGTAATGGATATTGCCATCGACCAACGCCGCGAGGCTGCTCAGCGCGCCGAGCTCGCCCCGGCCCTGATCGAAAACGCCCTGGTACAACGCGATGGCTTCCTGCACGCGCTGCGTATCGGCGGAGCCGGACAGATGGTTGGCGAGCAGCAGCTGCGCACCGCGCTCGCCGCGTTCGGCGAGGGCGCGCAACTGCGGTTCGACCACGGCGTGCGGGTCCTGGTGGAGCCGATAACGGATCTGCGCGAGGCTCTCGGCTTGCGCAGTGGCCGCCGTCAGCAGCGCTGCCAGGGCGCCCGCGCAGAGCCGCGGGAGGAGCGGCTTCAGCTGTTGCATGGCGCGCTCCTACAGATTGCCGAGGCGCGCCGTGGCGAACGGCAGGCCGAGGTAAACGTCCACCGCCAGCGGTTTGCGGTAGGTCTCGCGGGGCAACGGCTGGTTGGGCCGGATGGTCAGCTCCAGGGCCTGGTTGAGGGTGTCGAGCGCCGAGTCGACCACGGTGCCGCCGATGGTCGAGTCGCTGCCGAACAGGCTGAGCTCGACCGAGGAAACGCGGCTGACATCCTTGAGCCGCTCGAAGGGGAAGCTGGCTTTGACGAACAACTCTTCGTCGACCGGCAGCAGGTGCGCCAGTTCGTCGAATTTGTAGGCGTAGCCGTCCCGGCGTTTGCCGGGGAAATACACTTCGCAGTCGCACGGGCTGGCGATCACCGTTTCGATCAGCGAGCGGCCGAGCAGCGCCTGGCTATCGGCCGGCGCGAGGCGGACCAGGGCTTCGAGGTCCGCCGGGGTGTTGATGCTGGTGGCCAGTTGCGTCGATACGCTGGCGATCGGTTGGCCCGCGGGCACCCGCTGGTTGGGCTCGACCAGCATTTTGACGTAGCCGTTCTCCGGCATGCTGACCACGTACGCGTTGCTGCTGACCAGCGCCTGAGTCGCCGCCACATGGAAGAACAGCAAATACAGTTTGTAGAACAACAGGCCGGCCAGGCACATGCCGGCGCAGAGGAACAGCAGGCTGCCGAGGCCGGCGCGCAAGCGTTCCCAGCCGCCGCGCGGGCTCCCCACTTTCTGCTTGCGTTGCTTGATGTAGTTTTCCCGCTGCAGGACATGCAGCAGGCCATTGATGTCGGCGATTTCCCCGGCCATATAGGCGCTGATGATATAGCGCAGAATGTCGCGCTTTTGCTCGTCCAGCTCGATGAACTCGATGCCCAGCAACCCCTCTTGCTGGGACACCACTTTGACCTTGGCGTCGATGTTCAGCGCGATGGCGTTCATGCGCAGATGGATCGAGGCGAACAGCAGGCTGCCGGGCTTGAGCGCTTGCTCGCAGTGCAGGCCGGCGCCGCCGAGGGAGATGTTGTCTATCTGGCATTCGACGGGTGCGATGCCGCCGCTCAGGGTGACCTTGGCGGGTAGCTTGGTGCGCACGTGCTGGCGCTCGTCGACGGCTTCGTGAACCATGTTGGCGGACAGATTGGTGAGGGTGTTCATGGGCGTTCGCCTCGCGATTTAAGATTGAGTGGCTTGCAGCAGCAGGGCGACGGCGCCAAAAAAAAGCGATACGGCGGATGCCAACATGGCTTTTGAGGTCCAGCGATTGAGCGTCTGATCGAGCCCGGCGGCACCGCCGCTCAGGGTGGTCTTCTGCCGGGTCCAGCTCTGCTGGTCCATATGGAACAAGGCGTAGACCTTCATCAGCGAACCGAGGATCTGGTTGTAATAGAGAACCAGCGGGTAGAGCGGGTCGACACGGTGCTTGCTGAGCAGCATCGACAGCGTCACCAGGGTCCGCGAGAGCAGTACCCAGAACAGATAGGCGAGCAGGATCTGCGCGCCGAACAACATGGCGCCGATCAGCGACGCGGTCAGCCCGAGCAGGCTGGTCCACATCGACACGCGTTGGTCGTAAAGCACATACATGGTGAACAATCCCAATTGACGGAAGCCGAGTAGGCGGGTGGCGCGAAAATTCTGGCGCAGCGAGTTGCCGTACCAGCGGAACATCAGTTGCCGGGTGGCGCGCAGGAAGTTGCTGTCTGGCGGGTGCTCGACCGTGAGGGTGTTGCTGTCGGGGACGTAGAAGGTATCCCAGCCGGCGCGCATCAGGCTGAACCAGGACGATTTGTCGTCGCCGGTGAGGAACTGGAAGCGCCCGAGCCGCCAGTGCTGCAGGAAGTCGGCTTCGACATCCTTGATGAACGCCGGATCGACCACCACGCTGGCGCGAAAGAACGACAGCCGCCCGGTCATGGTCAACACGCGCCGCGACAGCGCCATGGAACACATATTGATATGGCGCTGGACGAAGCGCAGCGCGTGCCATTCACGGATCAGCTTGTCACCCTCGACCTGGCAGAACTCGTTGGTGGTGATACCGCCGACATTGGGCAGGTAGGCGAAGAACTTCACCGCGTTCGCCACGCAGTGGGGCAGCAGCATGGTGTCGCCGTCGACCACCCCGACCACCGCGTCGCTGCTCGGCATCTGCCGTGATAATGCGCGAAAGGCGTGGGCCAGGCCGTCGCGCTTGCCGGTGCCGCGGGCGCGCACTATCACCAGCTTGATATCGCGGCGCTCGTGCACCTCGCGACGCATGATCTGCTTGATCAAATCCTCGTCGCCCTTTTCGACGATCGAGGCGATCACCGTGCAGGGCACCGGCAGGCGCTGGATTTCCTGGAACACCGATTGGTAAACATTGAAGGTGGTCTGCGAAGGGATGCGGAAACTGGTGACCACCATGAACAACTGCGAAGGCAGCGCCGCGGCTCCCAGGCGTTCCACGGCCTTGCGCATCGCCGGAAAGCGCCAGTGCAGGAAATACATGCCGCGCAGGTAATGATTGATGGCGTTGCCGTACCGCCAGGCACCGAGGGCGCCGACCAGAAACACGAATTTCTGATGCTGCGGGTCGAACAGCGCCGGGTCGAGCAATTCGCCGAGCAGGACCAGGCAGGTGAATAGCAGGCTCCAGCCGAACAAGCGCACGCAGAAGTTGTGGCGCCATTGAGCCCTGTCTAGCGTCGCCGATTTATGCATGATTGCCGGGCTCCTCGATGGTGCACAGGGAGGTGGGCAGAAACTGCCGGCACCACGCGCGGTCTGGCCGGCGTATACCGCTGTTCATAGGTCGTCCCATTCCGATACTCGTAGCCGTGCCTCTCGTCCCGAGAGGCTTATCCAATGTTGTTCCCCGGTCGCGGAGGGCTCGCAGGCTGTTGAAAAACTGTCTGCGTTGCCATCGCGTACGTTCGAGGCTTCCTTGCGCTGGGCTTGGCGCCGTCGTGCGGCGCTGGTCGGCGCTTTGGCCGCGTTGCCCGCAGGCGACGCGGCAGGATCAAGACTTGATCAACACGCGTCCGCTCTCGCGTTGTTCACCGATTCGCCCGTAGGCATCCTCCAGGCGCTCGATGTCGTCTTCGCCGAGGTAACTGCCGGACTGCACCTCGATGATTTCCAGGGGAATCCTTCCCGGGTTGGCGAGGCGATGCACCGCGGCGATGGGGATGTAGGTCGATTGGTTTTCGGTGAGCAGAAAAGTCTTGTCGTCGCAGGTCACCCGTGCGGTGCCCGAGACCACGATCCAGTGTTCGGCGCGGTGATGGTGCATTTGCAGCGAGAGCTGCGCGCCGGGTTTGACCGAGATGTGCTTGACCTGGAAGCGCGAGCCGATATCCACGGAGTCGTAAGCGCCCCAGGGCCGGTAAACCTGGCTGTGATTGCGGGTTTCCGTGCGGCCTTGCGCGGTCAGGGTGTTGACCAGCTGCTTGACCTCCTGGGCGCGCTCGCGCGGGGCGATCATCACAGCATCCTTGGTTTCCACCACGACCAGGTCGTCCAGGCCGATCAGCGTGACCAGCTTGTCGGTGCTGTGTACCAGGCAGTTGTGGCAATCCTGCAGCAGCACATCGCCTTTGCTGGCGTTGCCCTCGGCGTCCTTGTCCTGCACGTCCCACAACGAGGCCCAGCAGCCGATATCGCTCCAGCCGGCATCCAGCGGGACCATGCAGGCACGCGTGGTTTTCTCCATTACCGCATAGTCGATGGAATTATCCGGGCAGCAGGCGAAGGTGGCCGGGTCGATGCGTACGAAGGGCGCGTCCTCGCGGCTGCGCTCCAGGGCCAGCACGCAGGTGTCGTAGATATCCGGTTCGTGGTGCTTCAACTCTTCCAGGTAACGGCTGCAACGGAACATGAACATGCCGCTGTTCCAGAAATAATTGCCGCTGGCGACGAACTCGCCGGCCTTGCTCTGGCACGGTTTCTCGACGAAGTGCTCGACCGCCAGCACCCCCGGCGGCAGTTGTCTGCGTCCGACACGGCTCTTGATGTAGCCATAGCCGGTTTCCGGCTTGTTCGCCGGCACGCCGAACAGCACCATTTCTCCCCGCTCGGCGGCGATGGCGGCAAGCGTGAGCGCCGCTTGTAACGCCTCGCGATCCTCGATCAGGTGGTCGGCGGGCAGCACCAGGAGCAATTCGTCGCGTCCCTCGGCGATCAGCTTCAGCGCGGCGATGGCGATGGCCGGCGCGGTGTTGCGGCCGAAGGGCTCGAGGAGCACGGTCGCGGCATCGCAACCGATGGCGGCGAGCTGCTCGCCGACGATGAAACGGTGCTCCTCGTTGCACACCACGATGGGGGCGGCCATGCTCGCGGCGTCGAGGCGCAGCAGCGTCTGCTGGAGCAGCGTATGCGGCCCGGACAGTGCCAGAAACTGCTTGGGATACAACTTGCGTGACAATGGCCAGAGTCGAGAACCGCTGCCGCCCGAGAGGATGACTGGGATCATGGTCGTGCTCCTAAAATGTGTGATGCCGGCCTTCCGTCGGTCGCTGCTACCAGCAGATACCCTGACGACTGGCGCTGGAGGTACTGGGCAGGAAACCCACCAGATCGACGATGTGTTTGTCTCCATCGACCCTGTTCAGCACATCGGCAAAGCGGCTATCGCCGTTGCCGATAATCAGCACATCGGATAACTCGACCACCTCGTTCAACTCGGCGTGCAGCAGCGAGGAGACGTGGGGGATTTTCGACTCGATGTATTCCTTGTTGGCGCCGATGACCCGGGCATATTCGACGTTGCTGTCGAAGATGCGCAGCTCGTAGCCCTTGCCGATGAGCATTTCCGCCAGCTCCACCAAGGGGCTTTCGCGCAGGTCGTCGGTGCCGGCTTTGAAGCTCAGGCCGAGCAGACCGATCTTGCGTTTTTCGTAGCTGGAAACCATGTCGAAGGCGCGCTGCACCTGAATGCGGTTGCTCGGCATGATGGCGCTGAGCAGCGGATGCTGGATATCCATCTGTGCGGCGCGGTAGGTCAGGGCGCGCACGTCTTTGGGCAGGCAGGAACCGCCAAACGCGAAGCCGGGTTTCAGGTAGTACTTGGACAGGTTGAGCTTGTGGTCCTGGCAGACCACATCCATCACTTCGCGGCCATCGACGCCGACCGCTTTGGCGATGTTGCCGATCTCGTTGGCGAAGGTGACTTTAGCCGCATGCCAGACATTGCAGGTGTATTTGATCATCTCGGCGACTTCGATCGATTTGCGAATGATCGGCGCGTCCAGCTCGCTGTAGAGCTGTTCGAGCAGGTCGCCCGATTGCACGTCGAGTTCGCCGATCACGGTCATCGCCGGGAAGTCATAGTCTTTGATCGCGGTACTTTCGCGGAGGAATTCGGGGTTGGTCGCCACGCCGAAATCGATTCCGGCTTTCTTCCCGGAAGCCGCTTCGAGCAGCGGAATCACCACATTTTTCACGGTGCCCGGTAGGACGGTGCTGCGCACCACCACGGTGTGCCGGTCGCTCTTGTCGCGCAGCGCGGTGCCAATCTGCGTGCACACCGACTCCATATAGCCCAGGTCGAGGTCGCCATTGCGCTTGCTCGGGGTGCCCACGGCGATAAAGGATAATTCGCTGGCCAGTACCGCGGCTTCCACATCTGTGGTGCCGTAGAGAAATCCCGTATCGACGCCGCTATGCAGCAATTCGTCCAAACCCGGCTCGACGATCGGCGATTTGCCCTGGTTGATCAGAGCGATTTTGGTCGGCGAGATATCCACGCCGATCACATGATGGCCGCGTGCCGACAGGCAACCTGCGCAGACGGCGCCGACATAACCCAACCCAAAGATACTGATACGCATTGGCCCATCTCCCTACGGTTCCCATACGCTGATCGATTTCAAGGCGAACGAAGCCAGCTGTCGTTACGCCAGTCGAGATCAGTTTGGGCAGGTAATCGCCACGTTCATGTGGCGTAGGGCGAGCGGCCGCAGTGGATGCAGCTAAGATCTGCCGCCCTTTCGTTAGACGAACTGCTTATTTTTTTTGCTTTGATGCCAGCGCCTGAACTCCACTCGCTTCACTGCGTGTGAGTGTGGATTAGGCCGTGTTGCGTCAAGAATACGGCCTTAGGCTAACAGTGTGCTGCAAGTAGTCAATAACTTGACATAGAAGAAGTGGTTATATGTGATTTCGGTCTCATTCCGCGCGGGAAGGAGGCGAAGGCGGTCATCAGGTGCGTGTGCAGACCGCCGAAATGCCCGGCGTTGCGCTTGGGGTGGTCTAGCGCGCGGCTTTCGGTTGGTAGGCGCAGTAGCCGGGGCGCGGCCCGATCTTCGGGTGATTGCGGCAGGTGTCCGGGCGCTTGTCGTAAATTGTGCACAGGCGTGATTTGCGATCCAGGTACAGGCAATCGTTATTGCTCATGCGAATAAGGGTGAAAATCCCCGACTTCTGATTGAAACGCTCGACGATGCCTTCCTTCTGCAAGCGCTTGGCGATGTTCTTCGGCGGTTCGCTACGCTCGAACTCGTCCACCACGCCGATCCGGATCAGGTCGTTGATACGCACCTCCACCGGCAAGGTGCAGCAGCTGGATATGCAGCTATGGCACATGTCGCTGGTGTATTTGGCCCAGGTCTCCAGGCGGTCGAGTTCGGCGGCGGCGATCAGGTTGTTTTTAATCATGTCGGCATGAGAGTCAGCGGGACGGCGGGCGATGATAGCGGCCTTGGGCCATTTATGAACGACTATCCGCCGGTTGGTCGTGTTTTGCCGCTCGTTCGGTGGGCTTTAGGCCCGGTTCAAGTCTCCGATAGCGTTTGGTGTCGCGACTATCTTCTGTGTCTGTGATGGGGCCAACATCGTCTCTCTGGGTAGCAACGGAGCGAGCCCCTATACTGCGTGCCGGTTCAGGCCAGTATTTGGCCAGTAGCTTGGAATTGCTGACCTGGAATTACCGGACCTGGAATTACCTGACCTGGAATTACCTGAGTAGGAACGCACTGCATGCAATGGATCTTCATGCTGGTAGGGTTGGTGTTGGGCGCCTTGGCCGACGAGTCGGTGATCGGGGCGATTCTCGGCGCCGTGGTCGGCTTGGCCATCGGCCAGGCGCTCAAGCTGCAACAACTGGAAAAGCGCAACCTGGCGCTGACGGATCAGCTCAAGGCTTTTTCCACACGCTTCGAACACGGCACCACGGCGCTGTACGAGCGGCTGCTCAAACTGGAACAGGCTGCTGCGCCAAGCCCGGCCGAGGCCGCGCCCGTATCGCCGGTCGCCGCGCCGCCAGTGGCGCCGCAGCCCGCGCAGGCCGCCGAGGCTCAACCTGAGCTGGACTGGAGCCTCGATTTCCACCTGCCCGAAACCGCTGCGCCTGAAGCCGATCTATCCGCGCGCGAAATCGAGCCGCGCGTCGAGCCGCTCCCAATGGCGGCACAGGTGGCCGAGCGGCCGATAGCCGCTCGCCCTGCCGCACCGAAGAAACCGAAGAAGCCGCGCGAGCCGTCGCCGATCGAGCGCGCCATCGATTTGGCGCAGGCCTGGCTGTTCGGCGGCAATACGGTGTTGCGTGTCGGTGTATTGCTGCTGTTCCTCGGTCTGGCGTTCCTTTTGCGCTACGCCACCGAGGGCATGGTGGTGCCTGTTGAAATGCGTTACGCCGGGGTCGCCGCCAGCGCGGTGGCCTTGCTCGGTCTGGGCTGGTGGCTGCGCTTGCGCAACCCGAGTTATGCCCTGATGTTGCAAGGCGCGGGGATCGCAGTGATGTATTTGACGGTGTTCGCCGCCATGCGCCTGCATCCCTTACTCGATCCGAAAGTCGCCCTTGGCTTGCTGGTGGCGGTCACCGTCTGCTCGGCGATTCTCGCGGTGGCGCAGAACGCCCTGGGCCTGGCCGCGGCGGCGGCGCTCGGCGGTTTCGCCGCGCCTATCCTGACTTCGACCGGCAGCGGCAACCATGTCGCGCTGTTCTCCTATTTCATCCTGCTCAACAGCGGGATTTTCGCCATCGCCTGGTTCAAGGCCTGGCGTTTGCTCAATCTGATCGGTTTCGTCGGTACCTTCGGCATCGGTTTCGCCTGGGGGATGCGTTCCTACACGCCTGAGTTGCTCTGGAGCACCGAGCCGTTCCTGGTGCTGTTCTTCCTCATGTACGTGGCTATCGGCCTGCTGTTCGCCCGACGCAAGCTGCGCGAGGCGGCGGATGCGCCGGCCGAGCGCAACGAGCTGCTGCGCTGGTCGGCGCGCCAGGGTGATTATGTCGACGGCACCGTGCTGTTCGGTCCGCCATTGGTGGGCTTTGGCTTGCAGTACGCGGTGGTCCAGCATATCGAGTTCGCCGCCGCCTTCAGCGCCCTGCTCCTGGGGCTGTTCTATATGGGCCTGGCGTTGTTGTTGAGTAAGCGCACCGAAGGGCGTGCGTTGCTGTTGGTGGAAACCTGCCTGGCCCTGGGTGTGGTATTCGGCACCCTGGCGATCCCCTTGGGGCTGGATGCGCGCTGGACATCCGCGGCCTGGGCGGTGGAGGGCGCCGGGATCTTCTGGCTGGGGCTGCGTCAGCGGCGCAGTTTGGCCCGCGCCTTTGCCTTGTTGCTGCAGGTGGGCGCGGCGCTGGCGTTTATCGGCGAGCTGCGTCAAGGCGTGGAGACCGTGCTCGTCGGCCCTGCGCTCGGTGCGCTGATGCTCGGCGTCGCGTTGCTGTTCAGTTTCTGGAATCTGCGCCAGGCCAGCGATGAGCAATCTTCGGCCTGGGAGCGACGCTGCTTGCCGCTGCTGGCCTGCTCCGGATTGGCTTTTCTCTATCTGATCGCGCCGCTGTGCTTCGATACCGAAGCCACGGCGATCAGTTGGGCGCTGGCCGGGCTGGCCACGATCTTCGTCGGTCTGCGTTTGCAGTCGCGCGCCTTCCTGTTCAGTGCCTTTGCCGTGCAGCTGCTCGGCGGTGCGTTGTTCCTGCTGCAGTTGGATGGCGCGTCGGGTATCGGTTCCGGTGGCGGCGACGGTTGGCGCGGCCTGATGACCGCCTCGCTGATCGGTCTGGCGCTGATCGGCGGCATGCTCCTGGCGGCGCGTGATGAGAAGGTCAGCAACGACAAGGGCCTGATGCGCGGCCTGTCGTTGGTCTTGCTGGTGGGGCTGGTATTCATCAACCTGGCGGTGCTGTTCGTCCTGCCCTGGCGCAGTGCCAGTGCGGTCTGGGGTGGCAGCGGTCTGTTGATCGTCTGGCTCAGCCTGCACTTGCAGCAGCGCGCCAGCTTCATCTTCGGCCTGCTGTTGCAGGTGTTCGGCGGCCTGTCGTTTTTGCTGGCCGGGCCGTTGCTGTTCGGGCAACTGAGCGGCGAAGGGCTGCGCCCGTTGGCGCATGCCGGCTTCTGGACGCCCGCGGTGCTGGCCGTCGCCGCCTTGATCGGCGCTTGGCGTTTGCAGCAGGTGGCGCGCCGTGAGCAGGCCGCTGTGCTGGGCACGCTGGGCCTGCAACGGCTCTCGCAATTGCTGCTGGTATGGGGCGCTGGCTGGTGGGTATTAAGCCTGGCAAGCGAGATCCTGCGCTTCGCCTCGCTCGAATTCCAGGCGCCTTTGCTGCTCAAGGTGGGCGCGGCCAGCGTGGCGTTGTGGACGCTGATCGCCTCGCGCAGCCAATGGCGCGCCATGGCGTTGCTGTGCACGCTGCTGGTGCCGGCCGCCGCGGTGATCCTGCTATACGCCTGGCACTCGACCTATCACCCGGCGGCGAATTTCGGCTGGCTCGCCTGGGGCGCGTTGTTCGCTGTGCATCTGCTGTCGTTGCGCCGCTTGAGCACACTGTTGCCGGCAGGCGCTTTGAGCGCGGCCCATGTAGTGGGTTGCTGGTTGCTGCTCGGCGTTTTGGCCCTGGAGCTGCGTTATCTGCTGTATATGCTGTCCGAGTACTACAACGCCTGGCGTTGGCTGGGTTGGGCGTTGTTGCCGAGCCTGTATCTGCTGCTGATGTCGATGCCCCGCCAATGGCCTTGGCCGGTGGCGGCCTATCCGCGCGAGTACCGCCTGCTGGCCGCCGCGCCGTTGGCAATGTTGATGCTCGGGTGGTTCTGGCTGGCCAATATGGTCAGCGATGGCGCCGCCGATCCCCTGCCGTACATACCGCTGATCAACCCGTTGGAGCTGGGTTTGCTGATTACCCTGTTCGCGCTCTATGAGTGGTTGCGCGCCGCCTTGCCGGAGCTGGGCTTGGCGCATTGGGGCGGTGGGCAATTGGTGCCGGCCGTTGCCGGGCTCTCGCTGTTCGCCCTGCTGACCGCCGCGGTATTCCGTACCGCTCACCATTGGGGCGGGGTGGCTTATCAACTGGATGCGTTGCTGGCGTCGATGCTGGTGCAGGCGGGCTTGTCCATCGTCTGGACCCTGATCGCCTTGCCGCTGATGATCCTCGGCCACCTGCGCACGCGCCGCGAGCTATGGCTGGTAGGCGCCGTGCTGATCGGCGTGGTGGTGGCCAAGCTGTTCTTCGTCGAGCTGGGCAATCGCGGCGGTCTGGAACGCATCATCTCCTTTATCGGAGTGGGCGTATTGCTATTGGTCGTCGGCTATTTCGCGCCATTGCCGCCCAAACGGCCGGTGCACGAGGCGGAGCAGGTAAAGGCATGAACGGTATGAAGCTAGTACGTGGGACCCTATTGGCGCTGACGGCGGCGCTGCCGTTGCTGGCACAGGCGCAGGAAAACCCCGGCGATTATGCCCAGCAGATGCCGCTGACGTTGAGCGGCGAGGGCCCCTGGTATCGCCTGGAATTGCCGATGGAATTGCACCTGGCCGCGCGTTACGCCGATTTGCGCGACCTGCGGGTATTCAACGCCGAGGGGCAGGCCCAGGCCTACGCCCTGACTCTGGGCAGCGCCCGGCAAAGCGAGACGCATAAGGACACCGCGGTGAAGTGGTTCCCCCTGCGCGGCCCGCTGAATGCCGAGCAGACCCCCAGTGTGCGGGTGCAACGCAGCACCAGTGGCACGCTGGTCGAGGTGGTGCCGGAAGCCGCGCACGGGGCGAACGAACAAGTACTGCGCGGTTGGTTGCTCGATACCAGCGCCATCGACGCGCCCTTGCACAAGTTGACCCTCGATTGGGCGTCCGAGGGCGATGGCTTCCAGCGTTTCTCCATCGAGGCCAGCGACGATCTGCAGCAGTGGCGCGCCTGGAGCGATGGGCAGATCGCCCGGCTGTCGTTCGCCGATGAGCGTATCGACCAGCGCGAAGTGGCCTTGCCGGGGCAGCCCGCGCGCTACCTGCGTCTGCTCTGGAGCAGCCCGCGGCAGGCGCCGCAATTGCTCGCCGCGCGGGTGCACAGCGCCACCAGTGACACGCTCCCCGCGCCGCTGACCTGGTCGGCGGATTTGCCGCCGAGCAGTGCCAAGGCCGGGCAATACACCTGGGAGCTACCCTTGGCGCTGCCGTTGCAGCGGGTGCGGATCGAGCTGGCCCAGGCCAACACCCTGGCGCCGGTGAGCCTGGCCGGTCGCCACGAGGGCAGGGTGCAATGGCAACCGCTGGCGCGCGGCCTGCTCTACCGTCTGCCCCAGGACGGCAAGGAAGTACTGCACGACGAGCTGGAGCTGTATGGAGCCCCGGTGCAGCAACTGCGTTTGCAGGTGGACGAGCGCGGTGGCGGTTTGGGCAGCGAGGCGCCAAGCATTCGCGTCGGCATCCGCTCGACCCAGGTGGTGTTTCTCGCCCGCGGCACGCCGCCCTATACGCTGGCCATCGGCAACCCGATGGGCAAGGCGGCCAGCCTGCCGCTGAGCACGCTGATCCCGGGTTATGACGATAAGCGCCTGGCCAGCCTGGGCGTCGCCCAGGCGGTCGAGACGCCGCTGGTCGAAACCGGCGCGGTCAGCGCGGAACAAGTGGAGCGCTTCGACTGGAAGCGGCTGGGCTTGTGGGCGGTCCTGCTGATAGGCGTCGGGCTGCTCGTGCTGATGGCCCTGAGTCTGTTGCGCAACAAGCCCGTGGCACCTTAGGCGAGGAGCGATGGCGCTGAACTCGTGGCGATCGCGGTGGTCGATGATAAACCGAACCCCGGTGCCAGGCGTGTGTCTGGCGCCCTTCATCCTGGGGCAGAGGCGCCGTTGCCCCGAACAGGTTAAACTGCGCGCGATTTTCCTTCCTTCCCGGAGCCGTCCATGTCCCGCGTTACCCTGAGCCGCTATCTGATCGAACAGACCCGCAGCCACAACACCCCGGCAGATTTGCGTTTTCTTATCGAAGTAGTGGCGCGGGCCTGTAAGGCCATCAGTCATCAGGTCTCCAAGGGTGCGCTCGGCGGCGTGCTCGGCAGCATGGAAACCGAGAACGTGCAGGGCGAAGTGCAGAAGAAGCTCGACGTGCTGTCCAACGAAATCCTTCTCGAAGCCAACGAGTGGGGCGGTCACCTGGCCGGCATGGCCTCCGAGGAAATGGACAACGCCTATCAGATTCCGGGACGTTACCCGAAAGGCGCCTACCTGCTGGTCTTCGATCCGCTGGACGGCTCGTCGAACATCGATGTCAACGTCTCCGTCGGCACCATCTTCTCGGTGCTGCGTTGCCCTGAACGCAACGGCGAGAACGGCGATCTCGGCGAAGACGCCTTCCTTCAGCCGGGCACCGCACAGGTTGCCGCCGGTTACGCGATCTACGGTCCGCAGACCATGCTACTGCTGACCCTGGGCAATGGTGTCAAAGGCTTCACTCTGGACCGCGAACTGGGCAGCTTTGTGCTGACCCACGACAACATCAGCGTGCCGGAAACCACTCAGGAATTCGCCATCAACATGTCCAACCAGCGCCACTGGGAAGCGCCGGTACAGCGTTATGTGAGCGAATTGCTGGCCGGCGAAACCGGGCCGCTGGAAAAGAACTACAACATGCGCTGGATCGCATCGATGGTTGCCGATGTGCACCGTATCCTCACCCGCGGCGGCATCTTCATGTACCCGCGCGACAGCCGCGAGCCGGAAAAGCCCGGCAAGCTGCGTTTGATGTACGAAGCCAACCCGATGTCCTTCATCATCGAGCAGGCTGGCGGCGCCGCCACCAATGGCACTCAGCGCATCCTCGATATCCAGCCAACCTCGCTGCACCAGCGTGTCGCGGTCTTCCTCGGCTCCAAGCAGGAAGTCGAACGCGTCACCGCCTACCACCAGGAATAACCCGTGACGGCCTGGCAAAGCGTGCTCGATTGGTGGTTCGGCAGCGCCAGCAGCTCTGCCGAAGTGGCCGCGGCACGCGGCACGCTCTGGTTCGGCAAACGGGACAGCCAGGACCGCGAAGCGCACGAGCGTTTCGCCGGGCTGGTCGAGCAGGCCCTTGCCGGCGAGCTCGAGGACTGGAACCAGCAGCCCGAGGGTTGGCTGGCCCGTGTGCTGTTGCTCGACCAGCTACCTAGAATGATCTTCCGCGACACGCCGCGCGCCTTTGCCGGAGACGCCGGCGCCCAGGCGCTGGTGCGCGCGGGCATGGCGCAGGGCTGGGATGCGCGGCTGACGCCGATTCAGCGGGTATTCATCTACCTGGTGCTGGAGCATGCGGAAGACCTCGCAGTGCAGGACCAGGCGGTCGCTTGCTTCCGCGCATTGCGCAACGCCGCGCCGGAAAGCGAGCGCCAGCTGTTCGACGATTACCTCGACTATGCCGAACGCCATCGGCGGGTGATCGCCCGCTTCGCGCGTTTTCCCCACCGCAATGCCATTCTCGGGCGCGCCTCCAGCGCTGCGGAGCTGAGCTTTTTGCAGGAGCCCGGTTCGCGCTTTTAGCCGGCCATCGAAAAAGGCGGTCAGTTTTTCAACGGTCTGCGAGCGTATCCCGCGCAGAGCCGTCGGGCCTGTGCCAAGCTCTGTACGTTCAACCCATCAGGAAGTAAGCCATGTCGCTGCGAAATCTCATATTGCTGTGTGTCTGTTTGTTCCTCGCTGCATGCAGCAAGGTCAATCAGGACAATTACTCGAAGCTCAAGAGCGGAATGCCCAAGAGCGAAGTCGAAAGTCTGCTTGGCAAACCCAGCGAGTGCGCCGGCGCCATCGGCCTGACCAGCTGCACTTGGGGCGATGAGAAAGCCTTTATCAGCGTGCAGTTCGCCGGCGACAAGGTGATGATGTTTTCCGGCCAGGGGCTCAAGTGAAACGCCTTGGCGATGTTCGTCGCGCGCTGGCCGCGTTACTGCTGGTATGCAGTGCCGCGGCCAGTGCCGCCGAGCCGCCGTTGACCGCGGGCGCCGTCGACTTACAACGCTATCAGGGCGTTTGGTATGAGTTGGCGCGCCTGCCGATGTTTTTCCAGCGCAACTGCGTACAGGCCGAGGCGCACTACGCCTTGCAGGCAGATGGTCGCGTGCGGGTGACCAACCGCTGTCGCACCGATAAGGGCAAATGGCAGGAAGCCCATGGCGAAGCCGTGGCGCAGGTCGAAGGGCAAACCGACAAACTCTGGGTGCGTTTCGACAATTGGTTCAGCCGCCTGCTGCCGAACGTGACCAAGGGCGAGTACTGGGTGCTCTATCTGGATGAGGACTACCGCACCGCGCTGGTCGGCCACCCGAACCGCAAGTACCTTTGGTTGTTGGCGCGCGATCCCGAGGTCTCCGCCGAAACCCGCGCGCTGTTGCTGGAGCAGGCCACCTTGCGCGGTTACGACACCCGCGAGCTGATCTGGCGCGCTGCGGATGAGCCTGCCGCGCCGCAACCAGTCAACTGACTCTCAGCGCCTGGCTCGGGCGTCGTGCAATTCGATCTGCAATTCGGTGTCGCCATTGCCGTGTTCGAACAGGCAGGCCAGTGGCTCCGGCTTGCCCCTGGCCAGCGGCGGGTTGGCGGAAAACCCCACAGGTTCGAGCGGCACGCCGCGCGGGCTGAGGTCGAGCTGGCCGTTGCCGTTATCGTCGCGATACAGCTGTAGCGCATAGCGCCCTGGCGGCACCTCGGTGAACAGGGCGACGCCATCCTGCGCCTGCACGTGCCTCAGCGGCGTCGTCGGCCACTGCGCCTGATCGGCCAGCACCAGCGCCAGGTATACCGGGGCCTTGGCTTGTTTGCCGCCGATATTGACCAGAATGTCGCCTGCATGGCTCGGCGAACAGACCGATACCAGGGTAAACAGAAGGCCGTAGCGCAGGCGGGTTACGGTTTGAAGAATTCGCTGTGGCATAATCCGTTCATTTTGTGGGTAGTTGCTAGGAATGCGACAGGTTCTGGTGGTTCATTATTCCCAAACGGGACAGCTCGACCGGCTGATGCAGTCGGTCTGCGCGCCATTATTGCAGCGCGCCGATATCCATGTGGACTTTCTCGCGCTGCAACCCGCCCAGCCTTATCCCTTTCCGTGGCCGTTTCTCGGTTTCTTCCGGATTTTCCCGGAAACCGTGCTGATGCGTCCGCAACCCCTATTGCCCCTGGCCGTCGATCCGGCGCAGCGCTACGACCTGGTGATACTCGCCTACCAGGTCTGGTTCCTTTCGCCGTCGCAGCCGATGACCAGCTTCCTCGCCTCGCCTGAAGCCGCGCAACTGCTCAAGGGCGCCCCGGTGGTGACCCTGATCGGCTGCCGCAATATGTGGCTGATGGCCCAGGAAAAACTCAAACAACGCCTGCACGAGCTGGGTGCGCGCCTGGTGGACAATATCGCCCTGACCGACGCCTGCGGCACCGCGGCGAGTTTTCTGGCGACGCCGTTGTGGCTGTTCACCGGGCGGCAAAAGCCCTATGCCTGGGTGCCGCGTGCCGGCATCGACGAGGCCGAGATAGTCGCCGCCAAGCGTTTCGGCGAGGCCATGGCGCAGCGTCTGACCGCCGATGCATTGCCGATCGATCAGCCGATGTTGCGTGGATTGGGGGCGGTGCGCATTGACGAAAAGCTGATCGCCAGCGAGAAGGTCGGCAACCGCAGCTTTCAGTTGTGGAGTCGTCTGCTCGCCGCCCTAGGGCCGCAGCAGAGCCGGCGGCGTGGGGCGGGCCTGGTGCTGTATATCGTCTTTCTGTTGTGTCTGATCGTGACCGTGGTACCGCTCAGTGCATTGCTGAAAAAGCTGATGGCGCCGCTGTTCAAGGCGCGCATAGCGCGTGAGAAGGCCTACTTCGCCGGCCCGTCCGGCGAGTAACGTTGAGGGATTGTCGTGGCACAACCGGTATTCATTAATCGCATCAGCGCTTTCCTGCCGCACGATCCGGTCGGCAACGAACAGATGGAAGAGCGCCTCGGTCTGGTCGGCGGCAAACCCTCGCGGGCGCGCAAGCTGGTGCTCAAGCGTAACGGCATTCAGCAGCGGCATTACGCGATCGACCCGCAGACCGGCGCGCCGAGCATGAGCAATGCGCAGATCAGCGCCGCCGCGGTGCGCGGCCTGCTCGGTGCCGGTTTCGAACTGGCCGAACTGGACTGCCTGGTGGCCGGCACCGCTTCGCCGGACCAGGTGATGCCGGGCCATGCGGTGATGCTGCAAGGCGAGCTGGGCAACCCGCCGTGCGAGGTGGTGACCACCGCGGGCATCTGCCTGTGCGGCATGACCGCGCTGAAATACGCCTGGCTCAGTGTCGCCAGCGGCGAGAGCAAGAATGCCGTGGCCTGCGGCTCGGAGCTGGCCTCCAGCCTGATGCGCGCGGATAACTTCAATGCCGAGTACGAGAGCCGCGTCGAGCAACTGCAGAGCCAGCCGGAAATCGCCTTCGAGAAGGATTTCCTGCGCTGGATGCTCTCCGACGGTGCCGGCGCAGTGTGGCTGCAGGGCCAGCCCAACGCCCGCGGCCTGAGTCTGCGCATCGACTGGATCGACGTGTTGTCCTTCGCCGACAGCATGCCGCCGTGCATGTACGCCGGCGCCGAGATGCAGGACGGTCGGTTGCAGGGCTGGAGCCGCTTCGATGGCGAGGCGCGCAACCGCCTGTCGGTGATGGCGATCAAGCAGGACGTCAAACTGCTCAACGAAAACATCGTCAAAATCACCGTCGAAGAGACGCTCAAACGGATCATGGCGCGCCGCGAACTGCGCGTCGCCGATATCGATCATTTCCTTCCGCACTATTCCTCGGAGTACTTCCGCGAGCGTCTGGCCGAGGGCCTGGCCAATATCGACCTGCCGATCCCCCAGGAACGCTGGTTCACCAACCTGACCAGCAAGGGCAATACCGGTGCGGCCTCGATCTTCATCATGCTCGAAGAGCTGTTCAATTCCGGCGCGCTGCGCAGCGGCCAGCGGCTGTTGTGTTATGTCCCGGAAAGCGGACGTTTCTCCAGTGCTTTTATGCAGCTGACCGTGGTGGGAGACGACGATGAAGCTCGATGAAGTGCCCCAGGACCACAGTTCCACCTACGGCGGCCATAGCAAGCTGGTCTATGCGGTGGACGCCAGCGGCCATTACCAGGGCGCGCAGAGCGATGGCTGGGAGCCGGAAGCCTTCGCCACGCAGTTGGCCGTGGCCGAGTTGCAGGCGCAGGAAGCCGAGGCGCTGGCGGCCTGGCAGCGCGGCGAGCAGTCGCCGCTGAAATGCCTGATGTACCGCTACCGCCTCGACGAACCGGCACTGGCGCAGATCAGCGGGCTATGGCAATGGCGTATTCGCCGGCACTTCCGTCCGGCGATCTACCGGCGTTTGTCGGCCGCCATCCTGGCGCGTTATGCCGAGGCCTTCGGCCTGCCCGTCGAGCAGTTGATCGACTACCAGCGGGATAGGGCGTGAGCCTGTCGTCACCGACCAATTTTCTTCCGCGAACCGTGCTCTGCGCACGGCGCTACGGGGCACCGACTTGAGCACATTCCCTGATTTCCAACACCGTCAGAGCGCCCACTGCGAAAGCGGCGTGATGGCCAGCCTGCTGACCCATGCCGGCCTGCCGATGAGCGAGCCCATGGCCTTTGGCCTGGCGTCCGGGCTGGCCTTCGCCTACCTGCCGATCGTCAAACTCAGCGGCATGCCGCTGATCGCCTATCGCATGCCACCCAAGCACTTGATCAAGACGCTGAGCAAGCGCCTGGGCGCGCGCCTGCACAGCCGTACCTTCGGCAACCCGGAACAGGGCCGCCTGGCCCTGGATGCGGCGCTGGATGGCGGGCGCCTCGCCGGTCTGCAGAGCTCGGTGTTCTGGCTGCCGTACTTCCCGCCGGAGATGCGTTTTCACTTCAACGCCCACAACCTCCTGGCCTATGGCCGCGAGGGCAACGAATACCTGCTCAGCGACCCGGTGTTCGAAGCCCCGGTGCGCTGCGCCGCCGAAGATTTGCAGAAAGCCCGCTTCGCCAAGGGCGCGCTGGCCGCCAAGGGCCTGATGTATTGGCTCGACGACGTGCCGCTGGAGCAGGACTGGGAACGTCTTATCCGCACCAGCGTGCTCTCCACCACGCGGATTCTCGACGGTATGCCGCTGCCCTGGATCGGCATCCGCGGCATCCAGCACCTGGCCCAACGCATCGCCAAACTCGACCCGGCGCAGAGCAAATACAACCGCCTGTACCTGACCCATATCGTGCGCATGCAGGAAGAAATCGGCACCGGCGGCGCCGGCTTCCGCTTTATGTACGCCAGCTTCCTTCAGGAAGCCGGGGAGAAGATCGGTGCTGCCAGCCTGCGCGAAGCCTCGACCCAACTGACCGCGATCGGCGACGACTGGCGCCAATTCGCCTCGGCCTGCGTGCGCGCCAGCCGCAACAAAGGCGAAACGCCGAACTTCGCCCCCATCGCCGAGCGCCTGCGGGGTATCGCCTTGCAGGAGCGTGCGTTAATGAAGGAGCTGGGCGCTTGGGCCAAGCGTAAGGGTTAACGTAGTTCTAGTCAGTGCAATCTCGGATTGTGCTGCGCTTATGCAAGCTATCGAGAGCGGGGTAGGGTGGATGACGCCTTTTTCATCCACCAGCGTTATTTGTGGATGGATAAAGCGTCATCCACCCTACAAATTCGCCGATATTGCACCTTTCAGACAATCTATATGCGCTGCGGTCAGGTCTGTTGTAGGAGCCAGCGGACGCCTAGTTCTTGTTGGCGTTCCGCGAATATCGCCAGCAAGAACTAGGCGTCCCCGGCTCCTTCACGGGTGATTCACCCATCGCGGCATGCTCTACAGCGCCAATCGCCGCACTGCCACTTCGGCGCTTAGACCTACGAAGTCGCTCGCCGATAAACGCCCTTCGCCGCCTTCCAGTAGTAACGCCTGCACGCAGAAGTCTTGTTGCTCGTCGCAGAGCAGCAGCAAGGCCTGGCTGGCCAGGCCGTCGTGCAGGTCGAGGGTGGCCAGGCTCAGTAGCTGCGGCCAGACCCGTTCGCTGGCGCCGATAAACAGGTTCGGTCCTTCCAGGCCCAGTTGCTGGGCGATATGGAAGCCGGCTGCGTTGCTGACGCTGTTGACGAACTCGAAGGGTTTCGGCTGTTTGCTGTGCACGCACACGGCATCCAGCAGCGCGCCCATGGTCGGCCGTGACGGGTAGCGTGCGGCCAGGTACAGGCCGCAATCGCTGCGCACCTGGTCTTTCAGGGCGGCAGCGCCGAGCAGGGCTTGCAGGATCAGGCGGTCGATGCGCCGTGGCGGGCTGTCCAGCCACTGGCTCAGGGCAGTTTTCAGTTGCTTGTCGCAGGTCTCGGCCTGGCCGCGGATCTCGCTGGCGGCAATCACTTTCATGGCCGTTCTCCCGCTCGGCAGGCTTGCAGCACCAGGCTGGCGTTGTTGCCGCCGAAGCCGAAGAAGTTCGCCAGCAGCAGGTCGTCGACCTTTCCAAAGGGCGCTGCGGCCAGCGGCAATATCGCCTCGCCGGCATAGTCCGCGGCCGGTAGCTGGCCTTGGCGTAGCGCTTCGATCAGCAAGAGCGTTTCGCTCAGGCCGCAGGCGCCGAGGGTATGGCCGAGCCAGGGTTTGAGGGCGCAAAGCGTCGGCATGGCGTCGCCGAACAGGCTGTGCATGCCGTTGCTTTCGGCGATGTCGTTGGCCGTGGTGGCGGTGCCGTGCAGTTTGACCAGATCGATCTCGCTGAGCTCACGCCCGGCGCTGTGCAGGGCGGCGCGCATCACCGCGTCGATATGGCTGCCGTCTTCGCGGGTGCCGGTCAGGCTGCTGGTGTCGCAGGCACTGAAGCCGCCGAGCAGGCGGGCCAGCGGCGCCGGGCCAGGTTCGAGGCCGAGCAGGGCGCAGGCGTAGGCTTCGCCGAGCACCAGGCCGTCGCGTTCGGGGTGAAAGGGGCGGTAGCGACCGCTCGGGCTGGTCAGGTCGAGGGCACCGAAGCCCTGCATGGCCAGCGCGCTGGGGGTTTCGAAGGCGAGCACCAATACCCGCTTGAATTGCCCGCTGGCGACCAACCGGGCACCGTAAATCAGACCATTGGCGGCGCTGGTGCAGGCGGTATTCAGGGTGAAGGCCTCGGCGAAACCCCAGCGCTTACGCAGTTCGCAGGACAAGGCATCGAGTGGGGTGGAGTGCTCGTGGCGAAAACCTTGATCGGCGCCGACTTGAGCTTCCAGTGCGGCGATATCCAGGCCGGTGCTGGCGACGATCAGCAGGCAGTCGTCAAGGGCTTGCCTGCTGTCGCCCAGGGTCTCGCACACCAGGCGGTCGAGGCGCTGCTCGAGGTATTCGCCAGCGTCGACGGCATACAGATAAGGCCGAGGTTGCAGCAATTCATGCAGTAGAAACTCCCCCGCGCGGGGCCGTTCGCCGCTGCGCAAGGCCAGGGCCGCGGCGGGCAGATCCGCGCCCAGGGCGCTGTGCAGGGCGCCGCGCTGCAGGTAGACCGGGGTCACTGTTGTTGCCTGATAAAGGCGGCGATGCTGGCGATGCTGTTGAGAATCCGCCGGCCGTCCTTCGCCCCTTCGATGCGCACACCGTAGTTCTGCTGCAGGGCCAGGGAGACTTGCAAGGCGTCCAGGCTGTCCATCTGGATACGGCTTTGGCTGCCGAACAACGGCTCGTCGTCGGCGATGCTCTGCCAGTCGATATCGTCTTCCTTGTCGCACTCGCGGATCAGCAGCTGCTTGAGTTGTTGTTCTAGTAGTGTGTGGTCCATTGCGTTTGCCGTACTCGTCGAGTGAACAGAAGCAGCCCGCCGCCGCCCAGCACTGCCGCGAACAGCAGCAAACGGGCGCAATAGGGGGCGATGTCGGCCAGCGAGCCTTGGCCCACCAGCAGGGTGAGAAAGGCGTCCAGCGCCCAACTCATCGGGGAAATTTCGGCCAGTTGGCGCATGGCCTCGGGCATCACGCTCTTCGGCACCATGATGCCGCCGATGGCCGCGAGGATGATATTCAGCCCGCCGCCGAGCAACAACGCCTGCTCGCTGCTGCGTGCCACTGCCGCGAGAAACAGGCCGAGGCTGCAAGTCGCCAGACTCAGGCTGAGCGCCAGCAGCGCGTAGGCCAAGGGGTTGCCGGGCAGGCTCAGCGTGGGCAGGCCGATCGCCGGCAGGCCGTACACGCCCAATGTCAGCAGCAGCACGAACTGCAACAAGTTGATCGCCAGGTAAGGCAGCAGTTTGCTCAACACCAGGCTGCCGAGGCTCAGCCCCAGGCAGCGGAAACGTAGCAGGGTGCCGCTCTGCTGTTCGCGCTGGAAACCCGCGGCCATCGGCAACATGACGAAGAACATGCCGAAGATCAGCCAAGCCGGCACGCTCAACTGGCTAGCATTGGCGCGGCTGCTGAGGCTGCCGCTGCTCAGCAGCTGCGACTCGGCGATCTCGCTCTGGGTGCGCTGGCGGGCCAGCTCCAGGTGCTCGTCTAAAGGCATGTCGGGGGCGAGCGCGCCACTGTCTTCCAGGTACGCGAGCAGGCGGGTTTGCGCCAGGGCGATGGTCACCGCGCTGTGCAGGCGCTGGCGGGTCTGCGCATCGGTCTGCGCCGGATAGCTCAGGTGCGGGCCCAGGTGCGGCACGTCCAGCAGGCTGGCGGAGAAGTCGTTGGCCAGGCTGATACGTGGCAGTGCCTGGTCGCTGCCGGCGACCAGGCTGCTGCCGGGCAGTTGAGCGAGCAAGGCCGCCTGGAACAGTTCGCTGGCCGCGCTGGGTTGCGGCACTTCCAGCGCCAGGCGCAGGGGCGGCGGCTTATCCTGCAGGTAGCTGGACATGGCGCCGGCCATCAGCAGCAAAAACAGGGTCGGCATGATAAACAGCACGGCCAGCGCATGGGGGTCGCGCAGCAGCAGGCGAATTTCCTTGCGCACCAGCGCCGATAGCCTCATAGCCGGCCTCCGTTGAGACGCAGGTAAAGCTGCTCGAGCGATGGACGACCGAAGCGCATCAGGCTCGGCAGGCCATCCTGGGCCTGGATGAAGCGGGTGATTTCCAGCAGTTGCTCGCCGTTCAATGCCGGGATATGCACGCCCTTGGGCAGGAATTCGCCGCTTAGTTGCAGGCGCGCGAGCAATGCATCCAGGCCCGCCGGCGCCGCCTGTGGCCATTCCAGCAGTAGCCCATGGCTGTCGTCGAGCAATTGCCGGGTATCCAGATCGAGGCGCACCTGGCCTTCGTGCAACAGCAGGATGCGCTGCGCCACCCGCTCGACTTCGTCCAGGTAGTGGCTGGTATAGATCGCGCTCTTGCCGGCGGCGACCAGTTGTTCGACCGCGCTCAGCAGCATCTGCCGGCTGCTGGTATCGACCCCCACGGTGGCCTCGTCGAACAGATACAGCTCGGCCGGTTGCAGCAGACCGATGGCGAAGTTCAACCGACGCTGTTCGCCGCCGGAGAGGCGGTCGCTGCGGCGTTGCAGCTTGTCGCCGAGGTCGGTGCAATCAATGCACAGCTGCATGCGCTCACGGCGCTCGCTGCCGCGCAGGCGATAGAGGTCGGCGAACAGTTCGAGGTTCTCGCGTACCTTGAGCCCGGTATAGAACGCCAATTGTTGCGGCACCAGGCCGAGGCTGCGCTCACCGTGCCAGACAATCTCGCCCTGCTGGGCCTGCAACACGCCGCTGAGCAGCGAGAGCAGGGTGGTCTTGCCGGCGCCGTTGCTGCCGAGCAGGCCCAGGCATTCGCCGCTGCGCAGTTGCAGGTCGATGCCGCTCAGCGCCGGTTGCGCGGCGCCGGGGTAGCGATAGCCGAGGTTGCGTAATTCAAGCACGGACCAATACCAGCAGGAGTTTGCCGTCGAGCAACAATCGCTCCTCGGCGTGGATGCTAAAGGCATAGAGCGCGCCGGCCGGGCTCAGCGCCTGCTGGCTGGCGGCGACCAGCAGCGGGCCTTGGCGGCGCTCGGGCTGGCGGTGCAGGTGCAACTGCGAGAGCTTGCCGATCAGCGCCATTTCAATGGCACTGTCGTCGCCGTATAAGGCACCATGCGCGGCGCACAATTGCGCCGCCGCCTCGAACAACAGGCAGGGCGAGGCGTCTTCGCCGAAGGAGTCCAGGTGATGCCAGGCGCTGAGGCCCTGGATGTTCTGGGCGTCGTGCGCCAGCAGGCCATCGAGCCAGAGCGCCGGGCCCCGGTGCGGTAGTAGGCGCTGTAGTTGGGTGCGGTCCATTGCGTACGGTCTATACGGGTGGGCCGGCAGTGTACCAGAGGGGCTGTAAGTCTCGCAGTGCGGGGCTCGCGGCCGGCGACGGGGCGTGATGGCCGATGCGCTGAACGGATAGGAAAGGAGCGAGTGGATGCTGTGGTTGCAGGCTGTGGGGCTGTTGTCGGGGTCGCTGCTGTTGATCGGGATTTCCTGGCGGTCGCTACGCCGCCCGCATTCCCACGGTTTTTATCGCTTCTTCGCCTGGGAGGCGATGCTGGGGTTGCTGGTGGCAAACGCGCCGGCCTGGTTCGAAAACCGCTTCGCGGCGCACCAGTTGCTCTCCTGGGCGCTGTTGTTCGCCTCGCTGCTGGTGTTGTTTCTCGGCCTGCATCAGTTGCGCAGCGCCGGCCGCCCCGATGCCCGCCGCGACGACGCCGAACTGTTCGCCTTCGAGCGCACGTCGCAGTTGGTCAGCAGCGGAATTTTTCGCTACATCCGCCATCCACTGTATTGCTCGCTGCTGTTGCTGGCATGGGGCATTTGCTGGAAGCAGGTCAATGGCCTGACGGTCGGGTTGGCGTTGTTTGCCAGTCTTATGCTCTACCTGACCGCGAAACGCGACGAGGCCGAATGCCTGGCCTATTTCGGCGATGCCTATGCGCGCTATATGCAGCGCAGCCGAATGTTTATTCCCTGGCTTTTCTAGGCGTATTCAGCTGTTCGATCGGCCCTCACCCATTTGGGGTGTGGGCATCGTTGTGCCCCGTTCTCTTTAGCCTGCTTAGCCAGCCTACCGGCAAACAAAATAAGAGGGAGCACGATGAAACCCAGTCTGAAACTTCTCACCGCCGTCGTATTGCTGGCGGGTCTGTCCACCGCGCAAGCCATGCCTTATTCACAATTCATCGTATTCGGCGATTCGCTCAGCGACAGCGGGCAATTCCCTGATCTCGGTAGCCCCTTGGCGGGCGGTTTCCCCACTGGGGGCGCGCGTTTTACCAACCGCACCGGTCCGACCTACCAGCACGACAACAGCGAATACTACGCCGAGGTATATACCCAGCGTCTTGCCTCATCGCTTGGCCTTCAGGCGCTGCCTTCCACGCCGCTGCTGCCCCAGGCGTTGACCGGTAACGCCGACGGTAGCAACTATGCGGTGGGGGGATACACGACCGCGCAGATATTGGCCTCGGTTACCAATAGCAATGGCTCGGTGGTGAGCGCGGGCCCTGGCGGTACACGGACTCGCAACGGCTATCTGATCGATGTGCCAAAGGTCGATGCCAGTACCTTGTTCTACCTCAACGGTGGTGGCAACGATGTGCGCAACGGTGTGATCGTCGATCAGGCCACTGCGGCCATTTCCGCCGGCAACCTGGTGGCCGCCGTGGCTGCGCTGCAGGCCGCCGGTGCGCGCACTATCGTCGTTGCAGATCTGCCTGATGTGGGCGCGACGCCGGAAAGCACGATGCTGGGAGCCGGAACCGTCGCTGCCCGCTCCACCGCCTCGGCGCTGTTCAATCAGCAGCTGGCCGCACAGCTGTCCGCCTTGGGCGGCAACGTCATTCGCTTGAACCTGCGCGGTCTGCTGGCCGAAGTGCAGGGCGATCTGGCCTCTTTTGGCTTCGATGCCGGTATCGTGCATACGGCGGTGTGTTTCGATGGTGATCCTCTCATCGGCGCTGAATGTAACGCTGACCCGACCTGGGGAATCGACAGTCCCACTGCCGACCCGAGCAAGCTGCTGTTCAACGACGGCATTCACCCCTCGGCGGCCACCCATCAGATTATCGCCGACTACATCCACTCGATCCTCGCCGCGCCCTGGGAAATCAGCCTGTTGCCGGAAATGGCCATGGCCAGTCTTAACGGTCACCAGCAGCAGTTGCGCAGCGAATGGCAATCCGAGCGTGGTGCCTGGCAGGCCGAGGGGCAATGGCGCAGTTTCGTCAGCGCCAGCGGCATGCGGCAGGAATTCCAG
>NZ_CAMPHV010000047.1 GCF_946886105.1 uncultured Pseudomonas sp.
GCCAGCGCATGCACCGCCGCCACCGGCGCATTGGCGAACGCCTGGCCGGCCAGGCAGGCGCCGAGCAGCATGGCCTGGCGCGCTTCGCGGTTGCCGCCGTTGTGCACCGCCTCGTCGAGATTGGCCGCGAGCAAACGCAGGGCCTCGCGGGCCAGCAGGTCGGACAGCGGGTTCTTTTTCAGCGCGCTGGTGTAGGCCTCGATTGCATGGACCATGGCGTCGATCCCGGTGGCGGCGGTGATCGCCGGCGGCAGGCCGAGGGTCAGCTCGGCATCCAGCAGCGCCAGATCCGGCAGCAGCAGCGGTGAAACCACGCCCATCTTGCTGGTTTCGCCGGTGGTGATAATGGCGATCTGGGTGACTTCCGAGCCGGTGCCGGCGGTTGTCGGTACCTGGATCAGCGGCAGGCGCCGGCCCTTGGCATTGCCGACGCCATAGATATCCGCCAGGCTCTGCATGCATTCGGGATGGGCGAGCAGGGCGACCAGTTTGGCCACGTCCATCGAGCTGCCGCCGCCGAAGCCGACGATCAGCTCGGCGCCCAGCGCCTTGGCCTGGGCCACCGCGCTCAGCACTATGGCTTCGGGCGGATCGGCCAGCACCTGGTCGAATACTTCGGCCGCCACGCCGGCTTCGGCGAAACCGGGCAATACCTCGTTCAGCAGACCGAGTTTGGTAATGCCGGGATCGGTGACGATCAGCACCGAACGCGCGCCGCGCTCCTGGCACAAGGCGCCCAGGCGACGCGCCGAGCCGACTTCGCAGCTGATCTGCGCGGTGGTGGCGAAACTGAACGGATGCATGTTTCGATCCTCTTGCTCTATGTAAAACCCATGTGTATCTGCAAGGCCTGGGAACTCGTAGGGCGGACATGCCGAAGGCTTGTCCGCCATCTCGGCGCCCGCGGTGGACAAGGCTTCGCCATGTCCACCCTACAAGAGCGCGTTTTCCAACCCGGCGAATATGCGCGAGCCTTTGTAGCCCGGATGCAATCCGGGGAAAATCTTTCGTCCGACACTGCTCCCGGATTGCATCCGGGCTACTGGGCTGCGCCAACACCAACCTACCAAAGCGCTGCGTGCGTCAGAACGCAAAGCTTTGCTCGGGCATCGCCATCAAACAGTCCGCGCCGCCGAGCAGTGCCTCGCGATGGCCGCTGGCCCGCGGTAGCACCCGGCGCAGATAGAACTGCGCGCTGTGCAGCTTGGCCTGGTAGAACGCCGCCTCGCCAGTGCCCGCATCCAGCGCATCCTGCGCCCGCGCCGCCGCTTGCAGCCAGAAGCCGGCGAGCAATACATAAGCTGAATACTGCAGGAAGTCGACCGAGGTGGCGCCTATCTCCTGCGGGTCGCGCTGGCTGGCGGCGATCACCTCGGCGCTCAGTTCGCGCCATTCGCCAAGACGCGCCTGTACGGTTCCGGCCAGTTCGGCGAGCACCGGGCGCGCGGCCTGTCGGTCGCACAGCTCGCTGAGTTCGGCTTGCAGCGCCGAGAGCTCAGCGCCGCCATCGCCGAGCAGCTTGCGGCGGATATAGTCCAGCGCCTGGATGCCGTTGGTGCCTTCGTACAACTGGGTGATGCGGCTGTCGCGCATCAACTGCTCGATGCCCCACTCGCGGATATAGCCGTGGCCGCCGTAGACCTGCACGGCGAGGCTGGCGGCTTCCTGGCCCATATCGGTGAAGAAGGCTTTGACGATCGGGATCAGCAGCGCCGCGCGCTTGCCGGCGGCCTTGCGCGCCGCGGCGTCCGGGTGACCGTGTTCGAGGTCGAGCTGGCGCGCGCAGTAGGCGGCCAGCATGCGGCTGCCTTCGACCAGGGTTTTCTGGGTCAGCAGCATGCGCCGCACATCCGGGTGAACGATGATCGGGTCGGCGGCCTTGTGCGGCTCGGCGGCGCCGCTGAGGGCACGCGATTGCAGGCGTTCGCGGGCATAGCCGAGGGCGCCCTGGAACGCCGCTTCGCCGATCCCCAAGCCTTGCAAGCCGACCTGGAAGCGCGCGTCGTTCATCATGGTGAACATGCAGGCCAGGCCCTGGTTCGGCTCGCCGACGATCCAGCCGCTGGCGCCGTCGAAGTTCATCACGCAGGTCGCCGCGCCCTTGATCCCCATCTTGTGTTCGATGGCGCCGCAGCTCAGGGCATTGTGCGCGCCCGGCGTGCCATTGGTGTTGGCGATGAACTTCGGCACCAGCAGCAGGCTGATGCCCTTCACCCCGGCGGGCGCATCGGGCAGGCGGGCGAGCACCAGATGGACGATGTTCTCGCTGAGGTCCTGCTCGCCGCCGCTGATGAAAATCTTGCTGCCGCTGACCTTGTAGCTGCCGTCGGCCTGAGGTTCGGCGCGGGTACGCAGCAGCGCCAGGTCGGTGCCGGCCTGGGGTTCGGTCAGGCACATGGTGCCGGTCCACTGGCCGCTCACCAGTTTGTGCAGGTAGGCCTGCTTGAGCGCGTCGCTGCCGTGCTTGTACAGCGCCAGCACCGCGCCTTCGGTCAGCCCGGAATAGACCCGGAACGACAGCGAGGCGCTCATCAACATCTCGTGGAAATTGCACGCCAGCAGCTGCGGTAGCGCCTGACCGCCATATTCGCTGGGGCCGGTCATGCTCGCCCAGCCATTGTCGACGTACTGCCGATAGGCCTCGACGAAGCCGGCGGGGGTACTCACCTGGCCATCGCTCAGCTGACACCCCTGCTCGTCGCTATTGCGGTTGAGCGGCGCCACCACGCCAGCGGCATAGCGCGCACCTTCTTCCAGCACGCCGTCGATCAGCTCGCGGTCCAGGCCATTGTCCAGCAGCGCGCAATGACCGCTGATATCGAATAGCTCGTGCAGCACGAAGCGCATGTCGCGTAGCGGGGCCTGATAGCTCATAGCTGTCCCTCGCGCACATCGGAGAATCGCTTATGGCTGGCGGCCAGATGCTCGATCAATTTGGCCGGCTGCCAATGGTCGCCGAACAACGGCTGCAAGGCTTTCAGGCGCTGCTCGATCGCCGCCACGCCCTGGCTGTCGGCCCAGCCCATGGGCCCGCCCTTGTCGGCCGGGAAGCCATAGCCATTGAGGTACACCAGGTCGATGTCGTGGCTGTTGGCGGCGATATTCTCCTCGAGGATTTTCGCCCCCTCGTTGACCAGGGCGAGCAGGCAGCGTTCGAGGATTTCCGTGGCGTCGATATCGCGGCGCACGAAGCCCAGTTGTTCGGCAACTTGCAGCACCAGAGCGTCGACCTCGGGGTCGTGTTCGGCCTGACGGCTGCCCTCGGCGTAGCGGTAATAGCCCAGGCCGGCCTTCTGGCCGAAGCGGCCGAGTGCGCAGAGGCGGTTATCCACCTGCACCGTCGGCTCGTCCTGGCCCTTGCCGGCCAGCTCGCGGGCGCGCCACTCCAGGTCGATGCCCACCACGTCGTACATACGGAACGGGCCCATGGCGAAACCGAAGCCTTGCAGCGCGGCGTCGACCTGATGCGGATAGGCGCCCTCGAGCAGCAGCATCCGCGCCTCGCGCACGTAGGTGTGCAGCATGCGGTTGCCGATAAAACCGTCGCAGTTGCCGGCCACCACGCTGACCTTGCCGATGCGCTGGCCGAGCGCCAAGGCGGCGTCGAGCACGGCCTGGCTGGTGCGCGCGCCGCGGACGATCTCCAGCAGCTTCATGATGTGCGCCGGGCTGAAGAAGTGCAGGCCCAGCACCTGCTGCGGGCGTTGAGTGACGGCGGCGATGGCGTCGATATCCAGCGCCGAGGTGTTGCTGGCGAGGATCGCGCTGGGCTTGAGCAGGGCGTCCAGGGTGCGGAAAATCTGTTGCTTGAGTTCGAGGTTCTCGTACACCGCCTCGATCACCAGATCGACCGCGCCCAGCGCCGCATAGTCGTCCACCGGAACGATGCAGGCCTGGCGCGCGTCGGCTTGTGCCTGATCGATGCGCCCGAGTTTGACGTTATGCGCCTGGGTTTCGGCCACCGTTTTCAGCGCCTGTTCGAGCATCTGCGGATTGTTATCCAACCACAGCACCGGGATGCCGGCGTTGGCCAGGCTCATGACGATGCCGCGGCCCATGGTGCCGGCACCGATCACGGCGGCTCGATCGAGGGAGAAAACAGCGTGGCTCATGGTCATGCCTCATATGCCGAAGAAAGTTCGCCCACCACCATAAGCAAGACGTTACTATTTTTGAAATTTAGACTTGTGATACCTCCTATTCCCTTGGTGAATAAGTGCTGCCGAATTTCGATCTCAACCTGCTGCGTGTGTTCGATGCGCTGATGCGCGAGCGCAACGTCTCGCGGGCGGCCGAGCGGCTGGCGCTGAGCCAGCCGGCGGTGAGCAACGCCCTCGGCCGCCTGCGCGAACTGCTCGACGACCCTTTGCTGGTGCGGGTCGGCCGCAGCATGCAACCGACACCCCGGGCACTCGCCCTGGAGACGCCGATACGCACGGCCTTGCAGCAAATCGAAGAAAGCCTGAAAGGCGGCGATGGCTTCGATCCGGCGAGCAGCCGTCAGCGCTTCAACATCGCGCTGACCGACTACGTCGAGCTGATCTGTATGCCGCGGCTGGTCCGGCAGCTCAGCGAGCTGGCGCCGGGCATTGCGATCGACATCCAGCACTTGAGTTCGACCTTGCCCGCCGAAGCCTTGGACAAGGGCGAACTGGATCTGGTGGTGGGACGTTTCGAGACGCTGCCGGCGCGTTTTTCCCGGCGCCACTGGATGAGCGAAACCCTGCAGGTGGCGCTACGTCGCGACCACCCGCAGGTACAGGGCGAATTGGATCTGCCTGCATTTCTCGGGTTGCGTCATCTTTGGGTGCATGGCGGGCAGACCCGCGGCATGGTCGACCAATGGTTGGGCGAGCAGGGCCTGTGCCGGGATATTCGCTATACCACGCCGAATTACCTGCAAGCCGCGCATATAGTCGCCAGCAGCGAGCTTGCGGCTGTGCTGCCCAGCCAGCTGGCGCGCTACTTCGCGACGCTGTTGCCGCTGCAATTGTTCGAGCTGCCGTTTGCCGTGGGCCCGTTCCATCTGGAAATCGTCAGCCTGGCGCAACGCCAACGCGACCCGGCATTGCAGTGGTTGATCGAGCGGATAGTGCTTAGCGCCCGCGACTGAGCTGGCTTGGCTGTGCCGCCACAGTCGGTAAACGGGCTGCGCAGGTACAGCTATCAATTGGCCCGCCGCTCGAACAGGTACTCGCCGCCGGCCTCATGGCCGGCAACCGCCGCAGCGCCATACTGCGGTTGTTGCGGGTAGTCCTGGCTAACGCCATGGCGCACAACCTGATACACATCGAAGCCCGCTACCGTGGCGTCCAGTTGCTGCAGGCTGCGCAGAAAATGCCAGGCGAACACGGAATGGCCGTCCTTGCCTTCGTCGGATACCGGCTCTTCGCCGCCGGAAGACAACACCAACACGCTACGCTTGCGCAGTACCTCGGCGGTCGAGAGTTGGCCACCCTGGTAGGACGGGCCTCGTACCAGGGTGCCGGAGAAACAGCTGTCCGAGACCAGCAGCACCTGACGGGCGGGTATCGCCCGCAGCAAGGTGGCGATGTCCTTATTGGAGAGCCACTGCGCCGCGCTCTTCACCGAGCCGTCGCTGGGTATCCAGTAACCCATCTCGGTTTCATCGAACAGATAGCCATGCCCGGCGTAGTAGACAAACACCGCATCGGCGGGCGTCATCTCGCGGGCCAGTGCGGCAACCGCGCGAACGATGTCGGCCTTGCTGGCATTGGTCAGCACTCGCACCTCGAAACCGAGAACCTGCTTCAAGGTGGCCGCGACCCGCTGCACATCATGGATGGGGGTGAGCAGGGGCGGGATCGGTGCCAAATACTGGTTATTGCCAATCAACAGCGCCACGCGCTTTTCTATCGGCCGTCCGGCAATGGCCGCAGGCACTCCGCCCGGGGCGGCCTTGGGCAGGCAATAGGCATGGTCGTCGTCGCTCGCGTTGCACTCGCGCACATCCACCACCTGCGGATTGCGCCGCAATTCCTCAAGCGCTTCGCGGTACAACAGGGTGCGGGCCTGGTGGCGCTGCATATCGATCGCCTGCATCTGCGCGCGACCGGGTATACCGCCAGCAAAGGGCGGTGGACGGAAGCCGGCCAGGGCCTGCACGTTGATCAAGGCCGCCATCGCAATGGCAAGCAAAGCTGCAACAGCTGGCGTTCGCATCACTCAGCCTCCTCGCTCAGTAGCAGCCTTGGCCAATGTTCCACCCAACAACAGCCATGGTCGAAGTCGGGTAAGCGCTCCAGGTGCCCACCGTGGATGGCGACGAAGCGTACGCCAAGGCTATCCGGCACCACCTTATCGCGCTTGCCTACCAAGTGCACGGCATAGGGCAGGGGGCCAGGCCCGTCCAGCGGATCGAGCGAGCCATGCAGGGGCGACAGGCCCTTTAGCCGTGCCCACTCGGCCAGCGCCAGCGGCGCCGCCAGGGTGACCAGCGCCTCGACATCGTCACGCCGCTGCGCCAACAGGGTGGCGATCACGCCGCCGCCGGAATAGCCGATCAAGCGCAAGCGTTCGGCGCCGGCCAACTGCTTGAGCTGACTCAGGGCCTGATCCATGGCGCTCAGCACCTCGGGCGCAAAACGCCTCTCGCTCCAGTAGGCACTCGAACAATCGGCCAGCGCCGCTGGCGCGAGATACTGGCAAGGTCGCCCCAGGTAGGCGACGCTGCTGCTCGGGTCGCGCTCGGCCAGCAACAACGCCATGGGCCGTAACGGCGTTGGATCGCGCGGCGGTCGATAAGCGCCAGGCCAGGGTGCGCCGTCGCCTTCCAGATACACCGTCAGGCTGGGCGTCTGCCGGGCTTGCCGCAACAAGGCCAACAGCTTGAATTGCCCCGGCTGTAGCGCCACGGGCGACCAGCCGCGGGCAGTGGCCCAAGACTCAGGTCGGTCTTGCGCGCCGTGCAGATATGCCGGGCCCTGGGGGGCGCATGCGCTCAGCAGGGCCGCGCCTAGCGCTGCGGCCAACAGTCGCCAACGTGCCCAGGGCATAGGTTTGACTCAGAAGCGCAGGTTGAGGTTGGCCACCCAGGTATTCATGTTCTGGTGACTACGCCCCTCTTCCTGCTCATAGGCCACGCCGCCGGTGATGCCATGGGCCAGCGAGAAGTAATTCACGCCTACCGTCCATACCCAGGCCTCTTTGCCGATAGGGTCGTTGGGGGAGAAGTCCAGAGTGGTAGAGCGGTGCATATCATCCATATATTTGAGGCCGACATAGGGCAGCCAACCGTTCAGCCAATAGCCGACTTGGCCGCCGATCTGAATGCGGTCGAGCTTGTTCTTCGAATCGGAGTCCTGCAGCTTGCTCTGGCCCAACAGATCCTCGGTTTCGCCACGCAGATCAACGTCGTCGTAGTGCTCTTCGGCATGCAGATAGCCGAGCCTGCCGGTGAACTGCCAGTTGTCCAGCCAGCGTTGGTAGTTGAGGTTGACGCCGGTATACCAACGGTCGACATCCTGGGTGCTGCTGTTGCTCGCGTCCAGGCGGCCCTGGCCGAGGCCGATACTGGCATCCAGGGAGAACTCGTCGTTCAGTTGCCAGCCGAGGTAGGGTGCGACCATATAGCCGCGGCTGCTTAGGTCGTTTCTTTCTGCACCTAGGGCGGTGGTTATTCCCGACAGATCGCCCCTGTCGATGGCTACGGACAGACCCACGACCAGTGCTGAAGACAGGCCATAGTCGCCGCCGAGCACGTAGTTCTGGATATCGAAGTCGTTCTTGGTGTCGCTGCCGGAGTTGTTCTCGTAACGCTGATCGATATCGTCGTCGGTGACGTTGCCCCACAGGTTGAACGGCTGCGCCACATCGCCCGCGGCCATGCCCCGACCGCCACCAGTAGCCGCCAGACGGGGCGCGCCGGGTGCCGTCCAGCGCCGCGCCAGGGCGTCGGAAATAGCGCTAAATTGCTGGGCCGCGGTTGCGTTGAGCAACACTTGCGAAGTGGTTGTACCACCGCCGAAACACTCGGGATGGTTGGAGATCGCCTGTTCGGCGAATATGCCGCCGGACGAGTACCCCGAGTAGGCGCTCAGACAGTTGGCGAGCGCGCTGATGGGCGATGCTAGACAGATGCCGGCCAGAACCAGCTTGGTGGTTGTATTCATTGACGAGCTCCTTGCGAGGCAGACTTTTTCTTATCGGCGTTACGGCTGTTTTGCCATTTTGGCGTTGTTGATGGCACGCATATAAAGCGAACGGAGCACTGCGATTTCACTGTTGCCTGGGGCCTGCTCGTCCAACTGCGAGAGCAATCGCTTCAACTTGTCGAATTCATGCAGTTCGAAATAACCCGCGAGCAGATACAGCTCCGGGTTGCGGTCTGTCGCATCGGCTTTGCCCCGCAATTGAGCGTAGTTGTTTTCCACCGATTCGAGGGTTCCGCCGCTGGGTATGCTGCGCAGGCGCACCATTCCGGCCTTGACCTGGCCATCCGGGGCCGGAGTCTTGGCCAGCTGTTTGACCAGCACCCTGGGCAGCTGGCGCACCTGGGGTTGCAGCCCAGCATCCGCTGCCTTGGCACCACTGGCCAGCACCTGCAACTCGCCTGGCCCCTGCCAGAGCTGCTCTGTGCCGCTGGCAAAGAACACCAGCTGCAGCCGCACCGGCTCATCCAGGGTCAGCCGATCGCCTTCATGCAGCTTGACGAAGGCCTGGAGCGGCGTTGCAGCGCTGGCCCCGGACGGGTGCAGTTCGGCTGTGCCGCTTAAGGCGGTCACCATCGCGACTTCGTTAGCTTGCGCGATGCCGGTAAACAGCAGCGCGGCGCAGAACCACAGGTGTCTAGTCATTTTCCCGACCCTCTTGTTGCAGTCCGATAATTTCGAATACCCGAATAGGTGCCTCGCGACCCTTTACCCGGATCACTTCGCTACGCCCACAGCGCACCGTCGCGCCCGTTGCGGCGATGCACTCGGCGCTGGCCAGGATCGAGCAGCCCAACTCCTTGGTCATGCTTTCCAGCCGCGAAGCCAGATTCACCGTGTCGCCAATGGCGGTGAACTCCATGCGTACCGGCGAGCCTATGTTGCCCAATACCGCCTCGCCGCTATGCAGACCAATGCCGACGGCGAAGGGCGGTAAATCATGGGCGGGAAAGCGCTGCCGCATCCAACCGGCGAATTCCTGTGCCACCTTCTGCAAGGCTAGCGCAGCGCGGGCCGCGCGCAGGGCGTGATCAGGCACTGGCAGCGGCGAGCCGAATTCGACCATCACCGCATCGCCGATAAATTTGTCGATGCTGCCGCCTTCGGCCAGCAAGGGCTCGCAGGCGCGGGCGAAGTAGGCGTTGAGCATTTCCACCACCTCCTTGGCGCTCAGGCGTTCGCTGATGCTGGTGAAGTTACGAATATCGGAAAACAGCACTGTGACCTGCTGCGTCTGCCCGCCCAGCTCCGGGCGTTCACCGGACTTGAGCAGCGCCTCGACCACCTGATTGGAGACATACCGACCGAACATCTGCCGCAGGCGACTGCGCTCGCGTTCCTCGCCCGTCAGGCGCAGCCCCAGCACACCAAGCAAGCACAATGAGAGCGTCAACCCCGCGCCGCCCAGGGGCAGCAGCCAGCCGTGGCGAAAAAACAGCTGGCCGAGCAACAGCAGCGCCACCACCGCGAGCAACCAGCCCGCCAGCGCCGCCCATACCGGCAGGCGCACAAAGCCACAAACCGCCAGGCCGCCCAGCAGCACCAGGGCGAGTGCCCGCCAAAACGGCGTTGGAGTTTGCAGCTGGGCGCCGCTTAGCAGCGCTTGCAGCACATTGGCGTGAATCTCCACGCCACTCATCAGCAGGCTGCGGCCACCGATGAATCCACTGCTGAAGGGGGTGAAATGGGCATCGTTCAAGCCCGCGGCGGTGGCGCCCAGCAGCACCAGCTTGCCGCGTAGCGCTTGCACCTGCGGATTGTCCAAGGCGTCCTCGGCCAGCAGCTGTTTCAAGGGAACGGGCGGGAAAGAGCCAGGTGGGCCGAGGTAGGGGATGACCTCGGCAGGCTGATCGCGTTGCAGTTCGCGGCCGCCCAAGCGCCAGCTGCTAGCCCGTACATCCTGGCCTGTGGCGCGTACCGCGAGTAACGCAGGCAGGCTCAACTGCGGCAGTTCGTCCTGCAGTTGCGCGCGCGCCGCAGCGGCAACGGGCGCGATGCGGTAACGCCGCACCAGGCCATCGCCCTCAGCCAGCAAATCGGCCAGGCCGACATGGGGCAGTAGTTCGTAGTCGGGCAGTGCCAGCAGGTAATCGGGGCTCGGCAGCAGATAGTCGCTGACCTGTGCGCCACTGTTGGAACGGCTGGCCACCAGCAGCAACTGGCCGCTGCTCAATTGCTCACGAAACGCCCGATCATAGTCACGTGTGCTCTGTTGCTGGGCGCCACCGAGTTTGCTCAGCCAGCGCTCGGGGCTGATGCTGTAAAGCATATCCAGGCCGACGAACGGCACCCCGACCTGACGCAGGCGTTCGATCGCCACCGCCAGGCGGTCGGTCCAGAACAGCATGGGATCATCCGGATAGAGTGCCAGGCTCTCCTCATCGATCGCCACTATGGCCACCTGCAGAGGTTCGTCGCGCCGCCCCTGCCACTGGAAATGCAAATCCTGCAGGCGGCGCTCGCCCCACTGCAGAAAGCCGCCGCGGCCAAGGCCTTCGGCCAAGCCGGCACTGAGCAGCACCAGCACCAGTAGTTTGAGCGGCAGACGCCACGTCCGCTTTATCACCATCGACAGCCTCCGCGCGCTTGCATCGCCAGCAGGAGCAGGCAACTCCGAACCACTCAAGCATTTCGCCATGGGTGAGCCGGCCATCAACAAGCATAGGCATCCCCATAAACCCTGCGTGGCAAGATTTCCGGTTGCTATGGCTGTTGGTGGTGGCAGGTAGGCGGGTGAAGGAGGGTACAGGGGTTGGCGCCGTCCGGATGACTAGGCGGTCTTAAGTCGGGGGCTCGATCGTGCTCTATGGAGTCGCCAGCCCTATAGCCGCAGTCATGGCTGTCGTGCTGGCGATATTTCAATGCGCGCGGTCAGGTGGATATCGCCCTGGTTGGTGCGGCATAGCGATTGAAGACTGCCCGCCGGCTATCGGTAGGCAGGTCGCTGCGTAGTGGATCAGGCCGCCAGGCCTTCGCAGATCAACATGCCATACGAGACCAATAAGACTCTGTGGCCGTTTTGCAATTTCAGCGGGCTGCGGGAGGTGATCACCCAGCCCTTACCGAGCAGTTTGTCGATGTGCGCACGAAGTTCGGGGAGTTTGCGGTGCTCTTCGAGTTTGCGTTGTTCGTCCATGATCGAGTCCCTTCTACTGCCTATTAATGAGGGGGGAGGAGTACGTCATAGACGACTCATCCGTGAGCTATGTCACACAGAATAGTGGCATTTTGCCCTGGTGAAAAAGTAGCGATACGCCATGGTGCTGTAGGCGATATGCGTTAAATGCCTATGGCGTTTGGCTTACATGCGTCGCCCCAGGCGCTAAACCTATCCGTGGCGGCGCGGGGGATCGGATCGAGGAAGGAGGCGGCACAGTCGCTCAGCGATGGCGCTTTTGTAGATGCCGCCTTGTTCTGCAGTCTTGTAGCCTGGATAAGCGCAGCGCAATCCGGGATGGCAAAGTCCGGGATTGCGCTGCTATTAAGGTAAGGTCGCAACAACGGCTTTTAGAACCTGTTGCGAATCACCACCTCGTCGAACGGCAGCTTGCCAATACGTGGCTTGGGCTCGACGGTCTTTTTGCCGACCGCGACCATCAGTGCGATCACGTGGTTGTCCGGCAGGTTGATCAGCTTGGCCACGGCGTCGAAATCGAAGCCATCCATCGGGCAGGAATCCAGGCCCTTGCCGCGTGCGGCGAGCATCAGGGTTTGCGCCATCAGCCCGCAGCTGCGCATGGTTTCGTCGCGCTGCACTTGCGGCTTGTCGCGGTAGTAGGCATCGATGGCGCCGGCCATGTAAGCCTGCACTTCCTCGGGGGCGCCCTGCCAGACGCGGCCGACGTCCGCTTGCCAGCTATCGAGCTTGGCGCACACCACCACCAGCATCGAGGCATCGGTCACCTGCGCCTGGCCCCATGCCACCTCGCGGATCTGCTGACGCAGCGCCGGGTCGCTGACTTCGACGAAGCGCACATGCTGCAGGTTGAACGCCGAAGGCGCGAGCAACGCCAGTTGCAACAGCTCGTCCTTGGTTTCCTGGCTGAGGTTGAAGCTCGGGTCGTAACCTTTGACGGCGCGGCGGCTGCGGATGGCTTCTTCGATATGCATGACGGTTCCTTATGCAGTGATTGATGGTGCGGGCCATGCTAGGGGCTCGGCGCAATCAGTTCCATGTGCGATTTCCGATAGAAACTATCGAAGCAAGCGATCCGGCGATCCGGCGATTGGCGCCTTGCCGCGCCAATCGACTTAAAATGCCGTCCAACCCGTTCATCACCTAAGACCCTTATGACTCCGAGCGATATCGCCACCCTGCAACAGCATCTGCTCGACGCCCTGAGCCCCGCCCCCGAAGAAACCCGCCGCCTGTTTCACGGCCGCGGTCGCTGCTGGCCGGGGCTGGAGCAGATCACCGTCGATTGGCTGCAAGGCGTGCTGTTGGTGGCGCTGTTCCGCCAGCCGGAGCCGGCCGAATTGGATGAGCTGAAGTCTATGCTGCTGGCCCTGTGCCAATCCCCGGCCTGGCAGCGGAGCCAGGCCCACGGCCTGTTGTTGCAACACCGCTACCTGCCGGACAGCCCCGGCGAATGGCTGCTCGGCGAGCCCATGGAGCAATGGCTGATCAGCGAGCACGGTCTGCGTTTCAAGCTGGACCTGGGCAAGAACCAGAACACCGGTCTGTTTTTGGATATGCGCTATGGCCGGCAGTGGGTGCAGGCCAATGCCGAAGGCAAGCGCGTGCTCAACCTGTTCGCCTACACCTGCGGCTTCTCGCTGGCGGCCATCGCCGGGGGCGCCGCCCAGGTGGTCAATCTGGACATGGCCAAAGCCGCGCTGAGCCGCGGCCGCGACAATCACCGCCTCAGCGGGCACGACCTGAGCCGGGTGGTCTTTCTCGGGCATGAGCTGTTCAAGTCCTGGAGCAAGGTGCGCAAGTACGGGCCCTATGACCTGATCGTCATCGACCCGCCATCTTTCCAAAAGGGCAGCTTCGTGCTGACCCGGGACTACCAGAAAATCCTTCGGCGCCTGCCCGAGTTGTTGACCGAGCGGGGCCAAGTGCTGGCCTGTGTCAACGACCCGCAGATCGGCAGCGACTTTCTTATCGAGGGCGTCGCCGAGCAGGCCCCGGATCTGCGCTTCGTACAGCGTCTGGACAACCCGCCGGAGTTCGCCGATATCGACCCGCAAAGCGGCCTGAAGGCCCTGGTGTTCGCACGAATACCGGCTTAATACCGGCTTAGTCGTGCAGGCGCTCGTCCTGTTCGGGCGGGCGCCGATCCCCCTCCCTCGTGTGCCCGAAAAATATCCGCGGGCGACTCGATATCTCTCCTTGCCAAGTGCTGGGGGCTCTTCTAGCGTCAAGTTACCGCAGGGAGCACCCGCCGGCAGGAGCCACAGCCACTGACCGCTTCGACTCCGCATCGCTCGTTCCGCCCGCTCCGCCAGCCAATGGCGGAACGTCGTGCCCACCTGTCTTTTATCGGCGCCCGCGCCGCCAACGACCACGCCCTGGAGGAGCCACCACGCAGCTGAAATCCGTTAACACCGCTTTACCGATCGGATGCTTCGTTTACCTATGGAGATAACAATAATGACCCGCACGCATAACCCAAGCCTGATCAGATTCATATTTCTATCGCTATTGCTGCTATTCGCCTCGCTCGGCGCCAAGAGCGTCATGGCCGCCACGCCTGTTTGTGAGGCCAGCTCGAGCTGGATCACCAGCCCCAACCCGCCAAGCGAAATCCCCAACGGCAGCAATGCGCAGTTCTGCGACTTCTACCAATTCAGCTGGCAATGGTTCTTCGACCTAGTGAGCCCGTCGAAGAGTGACGCCAGCCTGCGCAACTTCGAAGTCGCGGCCAACTACCCGATCCTGCAACTCGAGGGCGATTCCTGCGGCGCCAATGCCCCGCTGAAAGCCGTGTTCGTGCGCGTCGAGAAGCCCCAGGACGCCAACACGCCTTTCATCATTCCCGAGCGCATCGGCCAGGCCGGCGGCGAAGACACCATCTACGATCAGAACGGCAGCGTGGTGTTCTACGACGTGCGTTTCAGCCGCAACCTCTGCAACGTCGGGCAGATCCAGTCGGCGCCCCAGTTCCCCGCCGGTACCACCGAGCTGAAGACCGCCTGGCGCGTCATCACCGACGCGGAAAAGGCCAGCTACTTCTGGATGGAAGCGGATATCGACAACGTGCCCGGTACCGAACTGCTCGGCATGGTCGGTTTCCACATGGTCATCGCCACCGCCCTGCATCCGGAATTCATCTGGGCCACCTTCGAGCACCGTAGCAACGTCCCGGAATGCTCCGATCCCGGCACCGCTCCGGCTTCCGGCTGGTCGTTCGCCAGCGCCGCTTGCGTCGAGCAACTGCCGACCATCACCGGCGCTTGCAGCTTCAATGCCGCCACACCCGCCACCAGCATCACCGGCCCGGCCTCGGAAATCTGCCGTGTCTATCACGACGGTACCGACCCGAGCGATCACGAAGGCGCTGACAACATCGCCATCATCGATTCCATGAACGCGCAGATTCAGGGCTTCCTCACCGCCCTGGGCAGCGATAGCCCGATGTCGGTCTGGCAGAACTACATGATGGTCGGCGCACTCTGGGAAAACGATGTCACCCAGCCGTCTTCCATCGTCTCCAACCAGCGTGGTTCGATGCGCCTGGCCAACTCGGTGATGGAAACCACTCACCAGAACGTAAACCTGACCTCGTCGTTCGTCTCCAACTGCTTCGGCTGCCATAACTTCGACGGTTCGAAAACCAGCAATACCCTGCCGTCGTCGGGCCTGAGCCACATTTTCGACGACATCATGGAAGGCCAGTGCGCCACGCCCACCGACGTGCAAGCCGGGCCGATCTGGAACAACAGCGACGCGGAGCAGAAATGCCCGCAAACCTGCAAAACCAAAGGCGGCTGGAACGGCAACTGGACCACCACCGAGCCGGGCACCATGTCCGTGTGCGGTTGTTGCGGCGGTTAACCTCAGCTTGATTGGCGCGTCACTCGGGCCGGCGCAAATGCCGGTCCGAGCGACCGATTTTCCTTGTAGAGCGAGAGCAACCCGCCACAGACCAGAGCACGGGAATCTTTAACGGACACCCGGCTGCGAACCATTCGCGTCGATGGTTATCCAATCCGGTTAGCTGTACCCCTCCTCAAATTATGCAGTTTGATAAGGATGGCCGGTTATGACCGCTAAAGAACAGCAGCTCACCGAGCTTCTCGCGTTGTCCTCGCGCAGCATCACGCACCTGACCGCTGCGATCACCTCCATGTCGTTCGATCTATTGCGCAGCACCGAGCCGAGCACGCGGGCGGCGGGTTCGCGGATGATCGCCAGAATGGAGGCGGTGAGTAAGGAGCTCGACCGGCAGTGGAAACTGATCGGCGATCTGACAGAGGAGCCACCAGCGCGAACCGCGGTGATAGAAGAGGTTCAGCTGCGCTCGGTGACCTAGCCGACAGGTCCTGCACTGGATTGGCGATTCCTTGTAGGGTGGGTGCAACCCGCCACAGGGCACAGCATGTTGGTCAATCCGGGATGTGGCATAGATGGACATCTGGCGGGTCGCACCCGCCCTACCTGTGTTTGTTTCCCCCTGCTGGGCTTCGCTGCGCTCAGCGCCAACCTACGCCATTCATCATGTCTTGCCTCGCTACAGGCCGAACGGATAGGTTTCGTCGTCGTGGCTCAGGCTGCCGGGCGCGGCCAGGGGTTTCACCGGTCGGGTCTCGTCGAGCCAGATATAGGCGTCGAATTGCTCGGCGAGCACCGCCGGGAAGTAGTGGCTTTGCAGCTCGGTCTGCGGGCGGTAGATCACCCCGATGGCGCGCTCCAGCATCGGCTCCGACAGCGCATCGCGTAGCGCTTGCCGGCCTGGCTCGCGCCAATCGATCAGCGCGGCGTGAATGCCGCTGCGGTGGAATTGATATTCCCAACTGTCCGGCCGCGCGGGGCGTACGTCCTTGATGCGCATCTCGCCGTCCCAGTCATCGGCGGCGGCCACCTGGCCGTGGTCGGTGCCCATGCCGATCAGCACGGCGTCGCGCTCCCAGGCGACGCGGCTGAGCTGGCCGATATTGAACTCGCCGCGCCAACCCATGGCGGTGGCGTTGGCATTGCCGATATGCGAATTGTGCGCCCAGACCACCGCCTTGGCGCTCGGCCCGCGGCGCTTCAGCAGGCGCTGCAGGGTGTCGAACATGTGCCGGTCGCGCAGGTTCCAGGAGGATGTCGAGCCGCGGTACATGACGCGGTAGTACTGCTCCGCCGCGCGCACCACGCGGGCGTTCTGCGCGGCGTTGAAGAAGGCCTCGTCGTCGCGGGCGAAGGCGGCCAGACGCTCGCTCAGCAGGCTGTTCAGTTGCGCGACCACGGCGTCTTCGCAGGAGCCGAGTTTGCCGTGCTCGACGTAATAGCCGTATTGCGAGGGCTCGTCCTGCCACGGCGACAGACAGCCATAGCGCTGGCGTGCCCGCTGCGCCTGTTGCGGGTCGACCTGATCGAGATAATGCAGCACCTCGGCGATCGAGTTGCGCAGGCTGTACACGTCCAAACCGCGGAACTCGACGCGTTGTGCCTCGTCCAGGTCGCGATTGTGGTGGTGCAGCCAGTGGATGAAGCGCGAAACATCGGTATTGCGCCACATCCACGTGGGAAAACGGGTGAACGCGCTTTGCATCCAGGCCGAGGCGTTGCGCTGGCGGACGAAGCGGTCGAGTTGCGCGGCGTCCGGCCAGTCCGCCTCGACCGCGACTATGTCGAAGCCGTGGCGTTCGATCAGGCATTGGGTGATGGCCGCGCGGGTGCAGTAGAAGTCGTGGGTGCCGTGGCTGGCTTCGCCGATCAGCACCACGCGGGCGTCGCCGTAACGGTCGAAGAGTTCGCCGAAGGCGCTATCGTGCGGGTCGGGCAGCGGTTCGGCGTATTGTCGGATCAGGCTGGGCAGCGCCGCCATGGCGTCCTGCGCGGAAGGCTGCTGTGATGAGGGCGAGTGCATGGCGCATCTCCATTCTCAGGGCACAGCCTGTTGACTGCTGGGCGAACAGCCTGGTTCCTGGGAATGCGACGAGACCCCAGCGGGCGGACGCAAGGCGTTTATCTGCCCTCGATCACGCCCGCTAGGGTCTGTTGCCGTTTCAGCGCAAGCCGCGTTGCCGCGCAAAATCTCGCCAGGCTAGGCGTAGGACGCCGGTAATGGTTGTTCCCTTGCCAAGTCCTACAACAACGCATGGCGAGATTTTCCGCGCAACCCGCAGGGCCGGGCCTGTTTTAGCGCGATACTGCGTTTCTCGACGCTTATTTGGAACAACCAAACTTCGCGTCTCGTGCCTTGCCTCGCGCTAAAACAGGCTCCGGCGCGGTCGCGATGAAACGGCAACAGACCCTAGGCCGCTTCATCGTTAAAATGCCGGCGCCCAGCTTGGCGGGCAGGTGCTCAGCCATCAAGCCGCTGGATATGGGCTATAACATCGACACTGGACAGAATTGGACACTAGATGAACTGCCTAAGGTTAAGCCGCGCGCTTGTGCTGGTGTTCTCTGCCCTGAGCGGTCTCTCGGCCCATGCGGCGGACGAACAATCGTTCAGCCAGCCGCTGCGCATTGCCTACAACGACGATTGGAGCCCCTACAGCTATCAGGGCCGCGACAACAAAACCCACGGCATTCTGGTCGATCTGCTGGAGGAAGCGCTGGTCCAGCGCATGGGTTTGGAGGTCGAGCACTACAGCTACCCGTGGAACCGCGTGCAGCTGAACGTCCGGCAGGGCACGCAGGACGCCTTTATCACGGTGCCGACCGCGGAGCGTCTGGCCTATACGGTATCGTCCCGGGAAACCGCCTTTATGGTGGAAATGCGCGCCTTCGTCGCTCGTACCTCGCCGCATTACCCCGCGCTGCTGAAGGTGCGCAATGTCGCCGAGTTCGGCAAGTTCCGGGTCTGCGATATCTACGGTAACGGCTGGGCCAGGCGTCTGTACGACAGCAACTGGATCCAGGTGGCCTGGTTCCGCAACAACCAGATCGTTATGGAGCAATTGCAGCACGGCAACTGCGATCTGAGCATGGGCGCCACCGAGGTGGGCCTGCAGCTGATCCGCGACCTCGGCATGCAAGAGAAGCTCACGGTGCTGCCGGAGGTCTTCGATGCGATGCGCTTCACCTTGATGATCAACAAGGATTCGCCCTATGTCGCGATTCTCCCAGCGTTCGACCGCATCATTCGCGAAATGCACAGAAGCGGCGCGGTCGAGCGGATTATCGAGAACAATCGACAGCGCAAAGCGCTATAGCCCCTGGAACAACAACAGCAGCGTCGCCACCAGCAGCACCAGCATGGTCAGCCCGTGGCTGAACTGGCGTAGCCGCCGGTGGCGGCCGAACAGGGAGACGCAATACAGCACCCGCAAGCCGATAAAGCTGCCTGCCAGGCCTATCACCCACACCCTATCCAGGGCCGCGACTATCTCCAGGAAATAAATCAGCACGATGAACAGCAGCGATTGTTCGAGGCTGTTGCCGTGGGCGCGAATGGCTGTGGTCAGCGCCGGATTGCCGCCGTCGCCGAAGCTGACCCGGTAGCGAAAGCGCAGGCGCGAGACATTCAGGGAAAGACCGATCAGTAGCAGCGACAGCAACGCGGCGGTGTATAGGCTGTAGGGCATACGGTTATCCTTGGCGGGGTGGCGAGCGCCATCAGAGTAGGCAGGATCGACCGCCGAGTAAAAGCCCGACTATCGTTCGGTCGTTGCACGCGCGACCGGAGGGTAGGCGCAGCGACGGCGACGGCGACGGCGACGATCGCCGGCGTGCTACTTTGAATAAAGGCCTGCGCGCCTTTTTCCGCGGTTTTACGCGATAGGGGAGTTACTAATGTTCGGTCTGCCGATACGCAGCGGTGTCGACGGTCGGGGCCCTGAGGCTCGGCCGGCCAAGCGCTCCCGGTGCGCCGCGCGCTACCTGGCGCTGGTGGCATTTATATTTTGCGGTGCGCCGCAGGCCGCCAGTCTGACGGTCGAGTTGCGCGACAACAACGGCAAGCCGCTGAGCGAGGCGGTGGTATGGATCGAACCTGCGGCAGGTGATCCTGCGGCGCCGCAGGATCGCCTGCCCGCTGAGCGGCCGCTGGTGATGGACCAGCAGAAGCGCCTGTTCACCCCGTATATTCTGCCGGTGCAGCGCGGCACGCGGGTGATCTTCCCCAACTCCGATCCGATCAACCATCACGTCTATTCCTTCTCGCCGGCCAAGCGCTTCGAGCTGCGTTTGCACCATCAGGGCGATAGCGCCCAGGAAGTGACCTTCGACAAACCGGGGCTGGTGACCCTGGGCTGCAATATCCACGACTGGATGCTCGGTTTCATCCTAGTGCTCGACAGCCCCTGGTTCGCCCAGACCGATGCCGAAGGTCGCGCCCGGCTGGATTATCAGCCTGCCGCCGGGCAACGTGTGCATGTGTGGCACCCGCGCATTGGCGACGCCCCGGAAAGCCTGGTACGGCCAGTCGAACAGCCCGGCACGCTGCGCATTCAGCTGAGCGAGCGGCTCAAGCGCGATCCCAGGCCGAAGCCGCCGATCGACCGACCGCGCGGCAAGGGCGGCTACGTGCCATGAGCCTGCGCAGCAAGATACTGGTTTTCTTTCTGCTGCTGCTGTTGACCATCATGGGCCTGATGCTGGCCCTGGTGTCGCGTTCGACCTACCTGCATACCCTCGAGCAAGTACGTGAGCAACTGAGCTTCGCCCATGTGGTGCTGGCCAACGAGCTACAAGGCCGGCGCCAGTCGCAAAGCGCCATGGCCGAGCTGATCGCCAAGGATTTCACCCTGCTCGGCGAAATCGCCGACCTCCTGGCCAGTCCGGAGCCGGAGCAACAGCCGCACTCGCTGTCCGCCGCGCTGGAGTCCTTCGCCTCGCGCAGCCAGGCCAGCTTCGCCCTGGTCGCCGCGCCGGACGGGCGCATCCTCGCCGGCACCAGCGCTGCGCTGACGCCGGGCCAGGAGCTGCCCTGGCTCGATCTGCTGGCCCTCGACGAGCCGGAAAACGCCGACCGCCTGGTGTTGCTCGGCGACCGGGTGCTGCACGTGAATGTCGCGCCGATTTTCGCCCCCAGGCCGAACCTGCTCGGCTGGCTGGTGATGGCCTTCGTCGTCGACGACGCGGCGGTCGCCCATTTGGCGCAACTGAGCGGTGCCGATGTCGCGCTGCTCGCCGGCACGTCCGGCGCCTATCGGGTGCCAGCGAGCAACCTGGCGGCCCTGCCGCGCGCCGAACTGGCCGGGGCGCGCTTGCCCGAAGTCGAAGGCGTGTTCGTTCTCGAATTGCAGGGCGAGCGGCAGCTTGCCTACCGCGCGCCGCTGGCTGGCACCGGTGGCGAGCTGCAGGTGCTGCTGCTGCGTTCGTTGTCCAGCGAACTGGCTGGCTATCGCCCCTTGCAATGGCAACTGGCGGGGATTTTCGCGCTTGCCTTGTTGCTCGCCGGGCTCGGTGCGCTATGGATCGCCAACACCGTCAGCCGACCTTTGACGCAGATGGTCGAGAGCGTGCGACGTATTGCCGGCGGCGACTACCAGGCACCGATGGCCACCCGCGCCAGTGGCGAGATCGGCCTGTTGGCCCGCGAGTTCGTCGCCATGCAGGAAGGCATCGCCGAGCGCGAAGCGACCATCGGCTTTCTCGCCTACAGCGACCCGCTGACCGAATTGCCCAACCGCAACCGCTTCCTCGCCGTACTGCAACAGGCGCTCGCGCAGGTGCCCAGCGGCGACAATGCCGCGGTGCTGCTGATGGACCTGGATAACTTCAAGGACCTCAACGACACCCTCGGCCACGACGCCGGCGACAGCCTGCTGTGCCAACTGGCCGCGCGCCTCAGCCATCTGCTGCGCGAGGGCGAGCAACTGGCGCGCCTGGGCGGCGACGAATTCGCTCTGCTGGTGCCGCATTGCAACCCTGGCACGGCGATCCATGCCGCCCAGCACTACCGCTCGGCGCTGGCGCAACCGTTCGATGTGCGCGGCATCAGCATGACCCTCAACGCCACGCTTGGCGTCGCCCTCTACCCGGATCACGGCGAAAGTGCAGGCACTCTGTTGCAGCATGCGGAAGTGGCGATGTACCTGGGCAAGGCGCAGCGTTCGCCCTACGCCCTTTACCGCCCCGAGCTGGATCGCTACAGCCTGCTGCGCCTGGCCTTGATGAGCGAATTGAAAAGCGCGATCGACGGTGGCCAGTTGAGTCTGTACATGCAGCCCAAGCTGGATATCGCCAATGCCCGGCTGTATGGCGTCGAGTGCCTGGTGCGCTGGATCCACCCGACCCATGGCTTTATCCCGCCGGACGAGTTCATTCCCCTGGCCGAACAGACCGGCAATGTCTGCGCCCTGACCCGTTGGGTAGTGCGCACCGCCCTGGCGCAGATGCGCGCGTGGCAGGCCGAAGGGTTGGCGCTGAAGACCGCGATCAATATCTCCGCGCTGGATCTGGCCGACCCCAAGTTCGCCGGTTTTATCGCCGCGCAGTTGAAGGAATACGGCGTCACCCCGGCCAGCCTGGTGGTGGAAATCACCGAAAGCGCGGTGATGGCCGATCCGGAACTGGCCATGGGGCAGCTGGCCCAGCTGTGTGAGTTGGGCGTGCGTCTGTCGATCGACGACTACGGCACCGGTTACTCCTCCATGGCGCAACTCAAGCGTCTGCCAGTGCACGAGCTGAAGATCGACAAGTCCTTCGTGCTCGATCTGCTGAGCAATCGCGACGACGAAATCATCGTGCGTTCGACCATCGAGCTGGGCCACAACATGAACCTCAAGGTCGTGGCCGAAGGCGTGGAAACCGCCGAAGTGCTGGCGCGCCTCGGCGAATTCGGCTGCGACATCGCCCAGGGCTACCTGCTCAGCAAACCCCTGCCACCCGCGGCCTTCGCCGACTGGCTGGCACAGACCCAATGGGCGCTGCCGCGGATCAGTGAGACCGAGTCGTAGCCCGGAGCGGTATCGTGCGGACATCTTGTTGGGTTACGCGGCGTTTAGCGGCGTTTTTGCTGCAAACTAGCGTAGTTCGCGCCGCTAACCCAACCTGCGGTGGGGATAACAGAGGGGTAGGTTGGGTTAGCGGCGACTACCGCGATCCGAGCAACGACATCGCCGGCAGCCGCCGCGTAACCCAACAAGGCGTTGTGCGATGTTTGTCTGATCGCTCCATGGGTACGCAACCCACGATGCTCCAGCGTCCACTCCCTGAAGCGGCGTGATGCGGAGCGCCACAGGCTTGCTCCCAGACCAGGCGGTTTAAAGTTGCGCCGCCACCCAGGCGCGTACCTCGGCGTAGGGATAGTCCTCCAACGCGGCAAAGCCTGCAACCTGCCGGGCTTTCAACTTGGTGAACAGCGGCACGCTGATGCCGCAGAGAAAGCGTGTCAGGCATTCGGCGCTGGGGGCCTGGCCTTTGACTTGTCGATGCTTCTCGACGAAGTCGCCGCACAGGCTGGACAGGTCCTGATCGGCCAAGGGCCGCAAAGCGGGCGGCGCGGGCAGGTGGGCGACTTGGCCTTGGCACACCGAGCAATGGCCGCAGCGCTGCGGCGCCTGAGCATCGCCGAAATAGGCGGCGAGGCGCTGGCTCAGGCATTGCTCGCTGGCGAACAGCGCGAGCATGGCGTGGATGCGTTGAATTTCGCTGGCCTCGTGCTGACTGAAATAGGCGTGCAGTTCGGCGCTCAACGCGGCGGGATCGAAGGTCGGGTCGAGCAGGGCGTAGACCTCGGTCATCTGCTTGCTTTCCAGTTCGATCCAGCCCTTTTCCTGGAAGTAATCCAGCGCCTGGATCACCCGTCCGCGCTCGGCCTGGTGCTGCCGGTAGAGCGCGTCGAAATCCAGGGTGCACCAGGTGCGGGCGCGCTGTGCGCTGCTGATCACGGCCTCGACGAACTGCCGTCGCTCGCCTTCGAACTTGGCCGCCAGGGCCTCGGGCTCGATCAGGTATTTGAAGCGGTATTCGGCGAAGTAGGCGTAGCGCGGGGCGATGATGCCGCGCAGCTCCAGCTGCACCAGCAGGGTTTTCAGCGGCAGCTGGCGGATATTGCTCTGCTCGCTCAAGGGGTTGAGCAGCAGCTCCCACTCGCCGTTGCGGCTGCTGTGCAGCAGCTCGTCGAGCACGCAGCGGATGCCGGTAAGCTCCGGCGTATCGCCGTAGATGAAGTTCTCCAGCACGTTGAGGCTGTCGCGGTTGGCCAGTACCAGGCAGTCCGAGGGCTGGCCGTCGCGTCCGGCGCGGCCGATTTCCTGGCTGTAGTTCTCGACCGATTTCGGCAGGTCGTAGTGCACCACGTTGCGGATATCCGCCTTGTCGATGCCCATGCCGAAGGCGATGGTGGCGACTATGCAGTTGATCCGCCCTGCCATGAACTGGCGCTGGATCGCCTCGCGCGCTTCATGGGCCATGCCGGCGTGGTAGGCGCTGGCGGCGATGCCGCCTTGACTGAGGCGTTCGGCCACCTGCTCGGCGGTTTTCTGCTGGGTGACGTAGACGATACTCGGCTGCTCGGCCTTGGCGCCGAACCATTCGCTCAGGCGGCGCTGTTTGTCCCGGCCGGCGACCGGCTCGACCAGCAGGTTCAGGTTCGCCCGGTAGAACCCTGTGGTGACCACATCGGCCGCGGCGATGGCGAACTTGGCCTGCATATCGGCGATCACCGGCGGCGTGGCGGTGGCGGTGAGCAGCAGCACTTGGGGGATGCGGAACTGGCGCTGGTAGTCCGGCAGCTTGAGGTAATCCGGGCGGAAGTTATGGCCCCACTCGGAGATGCAGTGGGCCTCGTCGATCACCAGCAGGGAAATCGGCACCTGGGCGATGAAGTTGCGAAAGCGCTCGTTCTTCAGGCGCTCCACCGAGATCATCAGAATCTTCAGCTCGCCGGCCTTGGCTCGCGCCATTACTGCGCTGGCGTCGTCGCGGCTCTGCGCCGAATCGATACTGGCGGCGCTGATGCCTCGCTCATGGAGGAAGGCCAGCTGATCCTGCATCAGCGCCAGCAACGGCGAGATCACCAGGGTCAGGTGCGGCAGGTGCAGGGCCGGCAACTGGTAGCACAGCGATTTGCCCGAGCCGGTGGGAAAGATCGCCGCCGCCGAACGCCCGGCCAGCACTGCGCTGACCACCGCCTCCTGGCCGGGACGCAGCTGGCTGAAACCGAAAACCCGTTGCAAGGTACTCATATGCTGTCACTCCGTTGACCGCCGAATGGCCTGTGACCATAGCGCGGTGCGGGTGGAGAGGGCCACCGCAAAATCGATGCGGCCCGGTAGCCCGGATGCAATCCGGGAGCGATTTCGGCGGCGATACATTCCCCCGGATTGCATCCGGGCCGAAAATGACAAAGCCGCCCGAAGGCGGCTTTGTCATTACGCGAACGGCTTAGAGTTGCGGGCCGGCGTTCTTGATCGCGTCGCTGACATCGAACTTCTTGAAGTTGTCGATAAACAGCTTGGCCAGGCCTTTCGCGGCTTCGTCGTAGGCGTTCTGGTCGGCCCAGGTGTTGCGCGGGTTGAGCAGGTTGGTTTCGACGCCCGGTACCGAAGTCGGCACGCTGAGGTTGATGATCGGCAGTTGCTCGGTTTCGGTACCGATCAGCGCGCCGCTCTGGATCGCCGCGATCACCCCACGGGTGGTCGGAATGTTGAAACGCTTGCCGACGCCGTAGCCGCCGCCGGTCCAGCCGGTGTTGACCAGGTAGACCTTGGAGCCGAAACCGCGGATGCGCTTGATCAGCAGTTCGGCGTATTCGCCGGCCGGACGCGGGAAGAAGGGGGCGCCGAAGCAGGTGGAGAAGGTCGACTTGATGCCGGCGCCGCTGCCCATTTCGGTGGAACCGACCAGCGCGGTGTAGCCGGAGAGGAAATGGTAGGCCGCTTGCTCTTCGTTGAGGATCGACACCGGCGGCAGTACGCCGGTCAGGTCGCAGGTCAGGAAGATCACCGCATTCGGCTCGCCGCCGAGGTTCTTGTCGCTGCGCTTCTCGACGTGGGTCAGCGGGTAGGCGGCGCGGCTGTTCTGGGTCAGGCTGTCGTCGGTGTAGTCCGGGATGCGCTTGTCGTCGAGGACGACGTTTTCCAGCACGGCGCCGAACTGGATGGCTTTCCAGATCACCGGCTCGTTCTTCTCGGACAGGTCGATGCACTTGGCATAGCAACCGCCCTCGATGTTGAACACCACGCCGACGCCCCAGCCGTGTTCGTCGTCGCCGATCAGGTAGCGGCTTTCGTCGGCCGACAGGGTGGTCTTGCCGGTGCCGGACAGACCGAAGAACAGGGTCACGTCGCCTTCTTCGCCGATGTTGGCGGCGCAGTGCATCGGCAGCACGTCGGCGGCCGGCAGCAGGAAATTCTGCACGCTGAACATGGCCTTCTTCATTTCACCGGCGTAACGCATGCCGGCCAGCAGGACCTTCTTGGCGGCGAAGTTGATGATCACGCAGCCGTCGGAGTTGGTGCCGTCGCGCTCGGGTACGCACTCGAAATTGGCGACGTTGAGAATCTGCCACTGATCTTTGCCAGCCGGGTTGAACTGCTCCGGCTCGATGAACAGGCAGCGACCGAAGAGGTTCTGCCAGGCGGTGGCGGTGGTCATCTTGACCGGCAGGTAGTGAGCTTCGGCGGAACCTACATGAACGTGGGAAACGAAGCTGTCCTGGGCATCGGAGAAGGCTTGCACACGGTCCCACAGGGCGTCGAACTTGTCGGCGGGGAACGGACGGTTGATCGCGCCCCAGGCGATCTGCGCCTCGGTGCTCGGCTCTTGCACGATATAGCGATCGGCCGGCGAGCGCCCGGTGCGGTGGCCGGTACGTACCACCAGCGAACCGTTGGCGGCCAGTTCACCTTCGCCGCGACGGAGGGCTTCTTCGACCAGTTGAGCGGCGCTGATGTCGGTGTACACGGCTTGATTGGCTTGCGTCATGAGAGTCCCCGTCGGCCAAGTGGCCGAGTCTTCCGAACATTGCGTAGTGGAACGGCAGTTCCGCTACAGCGAGAAAAAAGTCGCGGGAGTATGCCAGAAAGCATGTCCCTTGGCAGCCTCTGATCCGTCGAGCGGTTCAATAGGCGCTGTCTATTCTTGTCAGTGGCGCGTACTCGACGGCGCTTGGCTACCGCCCCCGGCGAACAATTGGGCGATATCGGCGGCGTCGAAGGCATAGCGCTCGTTGCAGAATTGGCAGTCGATCACCACGCTGCCGGCGTTCTCGCGGAGCAGCAGTTCGGCATCGGCCTGCCCTAAACTGACCAGCGCATTGGCCGAACGTTCACGGGAGCAACTGCAGCGAAATTGCAGCGTACGCGGTTCGAACAGGCGCAACTGCTCCTCATGGTAGAGGCGGTGCAGCAGCGTCGGGTTGTCCAGGCCGAGCAGTTCTTCGGCCGTCAACGTGTCGGCAAGGGTGACCACGTGCTGCCAGCTGGCTTCGCGGGCCTCGGCGTCCGGCAGCCGATCGGCCGGCAGTTGCTGCAGCAGCAGGCCGCGGGCGCGTTGGCCGTCGGCGTTGAGCCAGAAGCGGGTCGGCAACTGTTCGGAGGTGGCGAAGTAGTTCGACAGGCAATCGGCCAGGGTCGCGCCATCCATATCCACCAGGCTCTGATAGCGCTGACCGCTTCTCGGCTCGACGGTGATCGCCAGCAGGCCCTCGGGCATCAGGTCGCTCAGGCCGGCATCGGCGCGGACCTGCTCGGCGTGGTAGCGCGCGATACCGCGCAGCTCGCCCTCGCTGGAGCATTCGACCATCAATAGCGGCACCGGGCCGGATGAGCGCGCCTGGAGGACCATCAGGCCCTCGAACTTCAGGGTGCCCAATAAGAGCGCGGCGGCGGCCAGCAATTCGCCGAGCAGTTGCGCGACCGGCTGCGGGTAGGGGTGTTTGGCCAGAACCTGGGCATAGCTTTGGGTCAGAACGACCATTTCGCCACGCACGTCGGAGTCATCGAAAAGGAAGCGTTGGGTGAAATCGGTCATGCGGCGCGCCTGCACAAGCAGAAGGGCAGGCGATTTTATGCAGAAAGCCCGCACGAACCAAGGGCTGTGCGCTGAATAGCCGGAGTCGTGCGCTCTACCGTCGGTCGCCTGTTGTGCGAATAGCACCTCATTTCATGGGGTATTGCGCATGCAAAGTGCCAGTAAAGCACCTAGAATGCGCGCCGCCTTGGAAGGCACACCGATCATCTTCGCTAGGGAACTTTGTTATGCCCACCGCTTTGTTGAACACCCAGTGGCGCCTCCGCCCGCTGTTCGCTTGCCATTTGGTCGCGCTGTTGCTGCTGCTCAGCTGGCTCTGGCAGCCGACCCGGCAACTGTGGGATCAGTTCGACCTGCAACTGTTCCGTCTGCTCAACGAACCCGTTCATGCCGCGGGCTTGTGGGCGCATATCTGGGCCATCGGCAGCATGCGCCCGGTGGATCTGGGAGTCGGCGTATTTATGCTGGCGGTGATGCTCAAGGCCGATCTGGTGTTCAGCGGCGCCCAGGTGCGGCGGGCGTTCTTCGCGTTTCTCGCGGTGTTGCTGCTGTTGCTGCTGTTTCGCGTCGGCTTCGCCGAATTGGTCAAGACGATGGACTGGCAACGGCCGAGCGCATCGCTGGTGGTGGAGGACAGTGCGCGCCTGACCAAGTTGTTCCCCGAATGGGAAGAGCGCTGGGACATGAAAGACAGCGCCACCCGTAGCTTTCCCGGCGACCATGCCTCGGTGCTGTTGATCTGGGCGATGTTTATGAGCTTTTTCGCGCGCAACTGGCGTTTATTGCTGGTGTGGGCGATGGCGACGGTGTTTATGCTGCCGCGCCTGGTGGCGGGCGCTCACTGGGGTTCCGATGCCTTTGTCGGCGGCGTGCTGCTCAGCCTGCTGGCGCTGGCTTGGGGCTGCTTCACCCCGTTTGCCTATCGGGCCAGCGAGTGGCTGGAAAGGGTAACCCTGCCGCTGACGCGCTGGGTGGCCAAGCTGCCCGTGCTGGGGCGGTTCAGCCTGATCAGCGGGCGCTGAGCCCGGGAGCCGGAGTGCCGGCTCCCATACAAACATCAGTGATGTTTGTGTTTATGCTTCCAGTGCTTTTTATGTTTCTTGCCGTGGCCATGCTCGTAGCCGTAATCGCGGTCGCGGCTGCGGTAGTCGCTGTCGCCAGCCATTTCATTGGCCAGGGCACCGCCGGCCGCGCCGCCCAGACCTGCACCTATGGTCGAGCCGGTGCTGCCGCCCAGTTTGCCGCCCACCACCGAACCGCCCGCCGCACCCAGGCCGCCACCCAGGGCCGCTTCGGTCTTGCGGCCGTCGCGGGCAGTGATCACGCCGCCCGCGGCGCCGCCAAGCCCGGCACCAATGGCTGCGCCCGTGCTGCCGCCGACCTGTTGGCCGATCACGTTACCCAGGGCGCCGCCAACACCGCTGCCGATGGCGACCGTACCGGTGTCGCCGGCGAACGCCTGCGGAGCGAGCAAGATGCCGAGCGCAAGGCTGGAGATAAATGTACGCATACTGCGAACCTCGAAGGTTATAGACGGATCGGCGAATCGAGCGCGCCGCAAGAGTGGGCCGCGTGCTGTTCGCCGCTCCGTTAGAGCTCGATAAAAGAAATAATTCCCTGGCTTATGCGGAAAATTTCAGGACCCAGGGCGGCCGCGGTACTTAGAAGATCGAGCGCGAGGCCTTGAAGAAAAACCAGCCTTCGCATTGATTGTTGCGACCCGCATAGGCCACGCACTCTTCACCGTTCAGGCTGGAATTGGAGTAGGACATATTCAGGTCGATGCCCAGCCAGGGGCGGGAGAGGTTCAGCGACCAATCGTTGAACAGCTTTACCTGACGCCCGTCGTTGAGCACCGCGGGCGAGTCCAGCAGATGGTGGCCATACCTGAGGGTGACGGACAGGCCGAGTGCATCGAGGTGGCCGAAATCCGCCAGCAGGGTGCTGTCCAGGCGGTTGGGATCGTTGCTCACGGCCAGGCCCAGGCGCCGTTCGGCGAAGGTCAGACCGGCGTAGACGTCCTGGCTGTCGAGATGGCTGAAACCGGGACGGCTGTAGTGGATGGCGCCGACCTCGTAACCCAGGGCGTCGTCGAAGCGTTGCCGGTAGCCGACATAGGTATTCCATTCGGTCTGATGGCCGGGCAGGACGCCGAGGCTGGGCGCCCACTGGCCGAAGTACCAGCCGCTTTCATGGGTCAGGTCCAGTCCACCGTGGAAGGTCCCGGCGCTCTGCGGTTGTACCAGGCCTTGGGCCATGCTGCGGCTGGGCGTGGTGCCGAGGCTCAGGTCGTAGGCGCCCAGCTCCCGTTCCAGCACGCTCGGGTGTGCGGCCAGGCTGATTCCGATAAGCGCCAGACCGAGCAGGTAACGCATCCGTCCCTCCCGCAGTGCGATCGTGCTGTGCAGGGTAACGGGCTATGGTGGCGGCAATGGGACAGCAATGGGCGATTTCCAGCGCCGCGTTTCGTGGCCTGCTAGAGCAGGCTCTCCTTGCGCCACAGCTCCAACGCCTGGCTCAGCTGTAGCACCTCGCCGGGGCGGCTCAGGGAGTAGCCGGGCAACTGACCGATGCGCGCCTGGAATTCCGGGTGTTGCAGCACCTCGAGCAGGGCGCCCATGGCCGGCAGCGCCAGGCTGTCCTGATGGCAGAGCAAGCAATAGTGCTCGCGGGCCATGGGGATGAAGGCCAGGCCGAACATCCGCGCAGCCGCCTCGACGCCGAAACCGACATCGGCCATGCCGCTGGCGACGTAGGCGGCCACCGCCGCGTGGGTGTATTCCTCGTTATGGAAGCCGTCGATGCCGGTGCTGTCGATCTGCGCCTGTTGCAGCAGGCTTTCCAGCAGCATGCGCGTGCCCGAGCCCTGCTCGCGGTTGACCATACGCACGCCGCTGCGTTGCAGGTCGGTCAGCCCGGCGATGTCCAGCGGGTTGCCGGGGGCGAGGATCAGCCCCTGGGTGCGCACGACGAAGGTGATCACCCGGTGCTCGGCGCGTAGCCAGGGCTGGATGCGCGCCATGCTCAGGTTGCCCAGCGGCCCGGCCGGCACGTGCAGGCCGGCCAGGTCGCAGTCGCGGCGTTGCAGCGAGAGCATCGCCTCGACCCCGCTGCGAAATTGCAATTCCCACTGCCAGCGGCCGTCCTGCTCCAGCCACTCGCGCAACGCCGCCACGGCGAAGCCATGGCTGGCGTGGATGCGCAGACCGGGACGGGTTTCCTGCAGTGCGCGGTTCAGCTCGGCTTCCAGCTCGCCGGCGAGGTTATCCAGTTGCGGAGTCAGGCGCGCGCGTATCCGTTGGTCGGCGCGCAGCAGTTTTTCCCCGAGGCTGGTGAGGTGCGCGCCCTTGCCGCGCTCCAGGGCGATCAGCGGGCTGCCGAAGAACGCTTCCCACTTGCCCAGCAGGTTCCAGGCATGCCGGTAGGAGTAACCGCTGCGGGCGGCGGCCTCGGTCAGCTTGCCGCTGTCGTGGACGTTTTGCAGCAGGCTCATGCCCTGTGGGTCGAGGCTGCTGCCATCGGCTTGGTGAAAGCGCCAATGCGGTTGGATCTCGATACGGATCATATGCTCTCTACTTCATATTTTATGCGGCGTGAGTGCATGTTAGCTTGGATTCCCGTGGTTTTCATGACCTGCAAATAAGAACTCAATTTCATATGTTGTGCGCCTGATAGGTCGCTCGACGGTGCGCCGGATAATGTTGGCGGCTGTTGGCGGCTATACGCACAGCGGCCGGAGCCTCGAACATGGCCAAGCTTGCCCAGCATGCCGATTTCCCGCAGTACCAGGCCGTCACCCGCGAGGTGTTGGCGGCGCATCGCGACGAACCGGGCGCCCTGCTGCCCATTCTTCACGACATTCAGGATCGGCTCGGCGCCGTGCCGCCCGAGGTACTGCCGCTGATCGCCGAAGACCTCTGCCTGTCGCGCGCCGAGGTGCACGGGGTGGTCAGCTTCTACCATGACTTCCGCGCCAGCCCGCCCGGACGTGTGCACCTGAAGCTGTGCCAGGCCGAAGCCTGCCAATCGATGGGTGCCAAGGCCCTGACCGCTGAGTTGCAGACCAAGCTCGGCCTGCAACTGGGTGAGACCCGCGCCGACGGCAGCCTGACCCTGGAGGCGGTGTACTGCCTGGGCAACTGCGCCTGTGCGCCGAACGCCATGCTCAACGGCGAGCTGCACGGCCGCGTCGATGCCGAGGATCTGCTGGACTTGCTGGAAGAACAGGAGGCGCGGGCATGAGTTCGCCAATCACCGTTTACGTGCCGCGCGACGCCAGCGCCCTGAGCCTGGGCGCCGACAAAGTGGCGCGGGCCATAGTCGCCGAGGCCGCTGCGCGCAATATCGAGGTGCGCCTGGTGCGCAACGGTTCGCGCGGGTTGTTCTGGCTCGAACCCTTGGTCGAGGTCGCCACCGCGGCCGGGCGTGTCGCCTATGGCCCGGTCAAGGCCCGCGATGTCGCCGGTTTGTTCGATGCCGGTTTCCTCGACGGCGGCGAGCATTCGCTCGGCCTTGGCCTGACCGAGGAGATCGACTACCTCAAGCGCCAGGAACGCCTGACCTTCGCCCGCGCCGGGATCACCGATCCGCTGTCGCTCACCGACTATATCGCCCATGACGGCTATCGCGGCCTCAAGCGCGCGCTAGAAATCGGCGCCGAGGCGACCATCGCCGAAGTGCTCGACTCCGGCCTGCGCGGGCGCGGCGGCGCGGCCTTTCCCACCGGGATCAAGTGGCGCACCGTGGCCGGTTGCGAAGCGGCGCAGAAGTACATTGTCTGCAACGCCGACGAGGGCGATTCCGGCACCTTCTCCGACCGTATGGTGATGGAGGACGACCCCTTCGTGCTGATCGAGGGTATGACCATCGCCGCTCTGGCGGTGGGTGCCACCGAGGGCTACATCTACCTGCGTTCGGAATACCCGCACGCCGAGGCCACGCTCAAGGCGGCCATTGCCACGGCCAATGCCGAGGGCTACCTGGGCGAGGACATTCTCGGCAGCGGCAAGACCTTTCATCTGCACCTGCGCCGCGGCGCCGGCGCCTATGTCTGCGGTGAGGAAACCTCGCTGCTGGAAAGCCTCGAAGGCAAGCGCGGCGAAGTGCGGCCCAAGCCGCCGCTGCCGGCGATCGAAGGCCTGTTCGGCATGCCCACGGTGATCAACAACGTGATCTCGCTGGCCTCGGTGCCGATCATTCTCGACAAGGGCGGCGCCTATTACCGCGACTTCGGCATGGGCCGTTCGCTCGGCACCCTGCCGATCCAGCTGACCGGCAATATCGCCCGCGGCGGCCTGATCGAAAAAGCCTTCGGCGTCACCCTGCGCGAACTGCTCTACGAGTACGGCGGCGGTTCGGCCAGCGGCCGACCGATCCGCGCGGTGCAGGTCGGCGGCCCGCTCGGCGCCTACCTGCCGGAATCGCAATTCGATACGCCGCTGGACTACGAGGCCTTCGCCGCCCTCGGCGCGGTGCTCGGCCACGGCGGCATCGTGGTGTTCGACGACACGGTCGACATGGCCGACATGGCCCGTTATGCCATGGAGTTCTGCGCCATCGAATCCTGCGGTAAGTGCACGCCCTGCCGGATCGGTTCGACCCGTGGCGAAGAGCTGCTCGAACAGATCATAGTCGCCCGCTCCGAAGGCCCGCAGCCGGGACGCATCGAAGTGCTCAAGAGCCTCTGCGACACCATGCTCGGCGCCTCGCTCTGCGCCCTCGGCGGGATGACGCCGTATCCGGTGCTGAGCGCCCTCAACCACTTTCCCGAGGACTTCGGCGTGTCGCAAGACAGTGCCGAAGCCCGCTGATCCGGAGGCGTCCTCATGGCCCTGTATCGTGAACTCGACTATGGCACCCCCGCCCGTACCGGCGCCCCGGTAACGGTAGAAATCGACGGCACCGCCATCACCGTGCCGGCTGGCACCTCGGTGATGCGCGCCGCGCAAGAAGCGGGCATTTCGGTGCCCAAGCTGTGCGCCAGCGACAGCCTCGAGCCGTTCGGCTCCTGCCGTCTGTGCACCGTGGAAATCGAAGGGCGGCGCGGCTTCCCGGCCTCCTGCACGACGCCGGTGGAACCGGGCATGAAGGTGCGCACGCAGAGCCCCAAGCTCGCCGAGCTGCGCCGCGGCACCATGGAGCTGTACATCTCCGATCACCCGCTGGACTGCCTGACCTGCTCGGCCAACGGCAACTGCGAGCTGCAGGACATGGCCGGCGTGGTCGGCCTGCGCGAAGTGCGCTACGACCCGGTGAAGACCCACCTGGCCGAGACCAAGGACGAGTCCAACCCCTATTTCACCTTCGACCCGGCCAAGTGCATCGTCTGCAACCGCTGCGTGCGCGCCTGTGAAGAAGTGCAGGGCACCTTCGCCCTGACCATCAGCGGCCGAGGCTTCGACTCGCAGGTCAGCGCCGGGCAGAACGAAGACTTCCTCGATTCCGAGTGCGTGTCCTGCGGCGCCTGCGTGCAGGCCTGCCCGACCGCCACGCTGATGGAAAAATCGGTGATCGAGCTGGGCCAGGCCGAACGCAGCGTGACCACCACCTGCGCCTATTGCGGCGTCGGCTGCTCGTTCAAGGCCGAGATCAAGGGCAACGAAGTGGTGCGCATGGTGCCGAACAAGGACGGCCACGCCAACCACGGCCACTCCTGCGTCAAGGGCCGTTTCGCCTGGGGCTACGCCACCCACCCGGATCGCATCGCCGCGCCGATGATTCGCGAGAGCATCCACGATGCTTGGCGCACCGTGAGCTGGGACGAGGCGATCGCCTATACCGCCCAGCGTTTCAAGGATATCCAGGCGCAATACGGTCGCGGCTCGGTCGGCGGGTTGACCTCGTCGCGCTGCACCAACGAAGAGGCCTACCTGGTGCAGAAGCTGGTGCGCGCCGCCTTCGGCAACAACAACGTCGACACCTGCGCGCGGGTCTGCCATTCGCCGACTGGCTACGGTCTCAAGGTCACCCTCGGCGAATCCGCCGGCACCCAGGATTTCGACTCGGTGCTGGCCGCCGACGTGGTGCTGGTGATCGGCGCCAACCCCACCGACGGCCACCCGGTATTCGGCTCGCAGCTCAAACGTCGCCTGCGCGAGGGCGCCAGGCTGATCGTCGCCGACCCGCGCGGTATCGATCTGGTGCGCGGCCCGCACGTCAAGGCCGACCATCACCTGCAGCTGCGCCCGGGCAGCAACGTCGCGCTGCTCAACAGCCTGGCTCACGTCATCGTCAGCGAAGGCCTGGTGGACGAGGCCTTCGTCGCCGAACGCTGCGAGGCTGAAGCCTTCGAGCAATGGCGCACCTTCGTCGCCGACCCGCGCCACAGTCCCGAGGCCATGGAAGCTTTGACCGGCGTGCCGGCCGCCAGCGTGCGCGCCGCCGCACGCCTGTACGCCACCGGCGGCAACGCCGCGATCTACTACGGCCTGGGCGTGACCGAACACAGCCAGGGTTCCTCGACCGTGATGGCGATCGCCAACCTGGCCATGGCCACCGGCAACATCGGCCGCGCCGGCGTCGGCGTGAACCCGCTGCGTGGGCAGAACAACGTGCAGGGTTCCTGCGACATGGGCTCCTTCCCCCATGAACTGCCCGGTTACCGCCACGTCTCCGATCCGCAGGCGCGGGCACAGTTCGAACAGGCCTGGGGCGTCGAGCTGCTCGACGAGCCGGGCCTGCGCATCCCCAATATGTTGGCTGCCGCCCATGCCGGCACCTTCAAGGGCATGTACATCCAGGGCGAGGACCCGGCGCAGTCCGATCCCGATACCCAGCACGTCACCGATGCGCTCAAGGCCATGGAGTGCGTGGTGGTGCAGGACCTGTTCCTCAACGAAACCGCCAAATACGCTCACGTGTTCCTGCCCGGCGCCTCCTTCCTGGAGAAGAACGGCACCTTCACCAACGCCGAGCGGCGCATCTCGCCGGTGCGCAAGGTGATGCCGGCGCTGGCCGGTAAGGAAGACTGGGAAGTGACGGTGGCGCTGTCCAACGCCCTCGGCTACCCGATGAACTACAGCCATCCGTCGCAGATCATGGACGAGATCGCCAGCCTGACCCCGACCTTCACCGGGGTCAGCTACGCCAAGCTCGACCGTATGGGCAGCATCCAGTGGCCGTGCAACGACGAGGCGCCGCAGGGCACGCCGATCATGCACGAGGAGCAGTTCGTGCGCGGCAAAGGCCGCTTCATGATCACCGAGTACATCGCCACCGAGGAGCGCACCTCGCGCAAACGCCCATTGATCCTCACCACCGGGCGGATTCTCTCGCAATACAACGTCGGCGCGCAGACCCGGCGTACCGCCAACGGCGCCTGGCATGCCGAGGATCGTCTGGAAATCCATCCGGTGGATGCCGAGGACCGCGGGATCAACGACGGCGACTGGGTGTCGATCAACAGCCGTGCCGGCGAGACGGCGATGCGTGCGACCATCACCGAGCGGGTGCAGCCGGGGATCGTCTACACCACCTTCCACCACCCGGAATCCGGCGCCAACGTGATCACCACCGACAACTCGGACTGGGCCACCAACTGCCCCGAGTACAAGGTCACCGCCGTGCAGATCAGCAAGGTCGAGGCGCCATCGCAGTGGCAGGCGGAGTTCCAGGCGTTCACCCACGAGCAGCTGGATTTGCTGCCGGTGGTGCAGCTATGAGGCGCGCGGGGCAGCCCCGTAGCCTGGATGCAAACCGGGACATCGGTAGCGGCCATGGAACCGCTTCCGCGGATTTTATCCGGGCTACAACGCGCTCAACCTACGCGGTTCGACCCGTGTTATCCAGGGGGACTCTGCAATGGGCATGAATGCCATGCAACTGATCAAGATGGCCAACCAGATCGGCGACTTCTTCGCCTCGCAGCCCAACCCGCAGCAGAGCCGCGATGATTTCGCACAGCACCTGCGGCGCCAATGGGACCCGCAGATGCGCACCGCGCTCTACGCCCATCTGGATGCCAGCGGCGGCGAAGGGCTGAGCGCCTTCGTGGTCGAGGCCATGCGCACGCGACGCGATCAGGTCGAGCCGCAGGCCGCGCGAGCAGTGTAGGGGGCTATACCAGCCCCCACTAATGCCCAACAACCATCAGGCCTCGGTTCGCTGTAGGGTGGATGACGCTCTTTTCATCCACCATCGCGGCACCCTGGTGGATCTATGAAGCGTGATCCGCCCTACGGACTGAACGGCCCCTTGGAGTCTTCGATGATGCCACGTCGCACCCCCGTCCCAGTCACTGGCGAGATCGCCAGCCCGGTCCAGGACGGCTACGCCTACGTCGAGCTGGACGACGCGGCTGCCGCGGGCAGCGCCATGCTCGCCGAGGAGTGCGCCCTGGCGATCGCCTACAACGGCATCGGCCATGCGGTGATGATGGTCTCGCCCTCGGCTATCGAGGACTTCGTCATCGGCTTCAGCCTGAGCAGTGCGGTGGTCGAGAGCGTCGACGACATCTACGACATCCGTATCCGGCGCAGCGGCGACACCCTCAGCGCCGACGTGCAGATCAGCAACCGCGCGTTCTGGGCGCTCAAGCAGCAACGTCGGCAACTGGCCGGCACCAGCGGTTGCGGCCTGTGTGGCGTGGCGGCGCTGGAGCAGGCGCTGCCGCAACTCACGCCGCTGCCGTCCAGCTCGTTGCCGCCCGCCGAACACTTGCGCGATCTGCGCACGCGCATCGCCGACGTACAAAATCTGGCGCGTCACAGCGGCGCCCTGCATGCCGCGCTCTATGTCGACCGGGCAGGCGAAATCGGCCTGTGCCGCGAGGATATCGGCCGGCATAACGCCCTCGACAAGCTGATCGGCGCGCTATGCCGGCAAGGCCGCAACCCACGCCAGGGTTTCGTGGTGATCACCAGCCGCTGCAGCCTGGAGTTGATCCACAAAGCGGTACGCGGCGAATTCGCCACCTTGGTCAGCCTCTCGGCACCGACCGACCTCACGGTGCGCTGGGCCCGCGAGCATCGGCTCAACCTGATTCATCTGCCGCATCACAGCGCACCGCGGGTGTATAGCCCCGAGAGGTAGCCAGTAGCCCGGATGCAATCCGGGGAGGGCCGTCTGGCTGAATTAAGCTCCCGGATTTCATCCGGGCTACAGGTTTTGCAACAACGCCCGGTAATCCTCGACCGCAGCGAATTCCTCGGTGTCCTTGGGGCCGGCCTGGCTGTCCGGCTGGCGTACCGCGAGCAACTGGGCGACGCCGAAGCGCCCGGCGCTACGCAGGATCGGCAGGCTGTCGTCGATAAACAGGCTGCGCGCCGGATCGAAATCGACGTCCTGGCGCAGGGCGAACCAGAACTGCTGGTCCTCCTTGGGGAAACCGTAATCGTGGGAACTGATCAGGCGCTCGAAGTAGGGCGCCAGCTCGATGCGTTCGAGCTTCAGCGACAGCGAATCGCGGTGCGCGTTGGTGATCAGCACCACACGTTTGCCGGCGTCGCGCAGGGCGGCGAGAAAGGTGTCGGCGTCCGGGCGCAGGGCGATCAGGTGGGCCACCTCGCGCTTGAGCTCGCGGATCGGAAGCGCGAGCTCACTGCTCCAGAAGTCCGTGCAATACCAGTTCAGCGTGCCGGCATGCTGCTTGAACAGCGGCAGCAGTTCGGCATCGGCCAGCGCGCGGCTGACGCCGTGATGCTCGGCATAGCGCTGCGGCAGGTGCTGCAGCCAGAAGTGGTTGTCGAAATGCAGATCGAGCAGGGTGCCGTCCATATCCAACAGAACGGTATCGATCTCGGTCCAGGGCAATAACGGCATGGCGGCTCTTGTTCGGAAATACGGCATTTATAGTGACTTCGTCGCGATTCGCTCAACCGGCGTCGCCATGATGCAATCTGCGGCGGCCGTCCAAGCGAAAGCCGGGGTATGATAACCCGCTAAGTCACGCCGTGAGGGTGTGAGCGCCGACTCTGCGCTTTGTGCGTTTTGCCTGCGTCACCCGCCAAGGAGCCGTTCATGCGTCAAAAGCCCACCGTGCTGGCCCGTGAGATCGTCGCCAGCAGTCGTCTGTTCCGTGTCGAAGAATTGCAGTTGCGTTTCGCCAACGGCGTGGAGCGTACCTACGAACGGCTGGTCGGCAAGGGCGTGGGCTATGGCGCGGTGATGATAGTGGCGATGGTCGACGAGCGGCATGCGCTGCTGGTCGAAGAGTACTGCGGCGGCACCGACGATTATCAGCTGTCGCTGCCCAAGGGGTTGATCGAGCCCGGCGAAGACGTGCTGGATGCGGCCAACCGCGAACTCAAGGAGGAGGCCGGGTTCGGCGCGCGGCAATTGGAGCACCTGGCCGAGCTGAGTTTGTCGCCCGGTTATATGAGCCAGAAGATTCAGGTGGTGCTGGCCCGCGATCTGTATCCGGAAAGCCTGCCGGGCGACGAACCCGAGCCGATGCGCGTGGACAAGGTCGACCTGGGCGAGTTGTCCAGCCTGGTGCAGCACCCGCAGTTCAGCGAAGGGCGCGCCCTGGCCGCGCTGTACCTGGTGCGCGACTTGCTCGGTCAGCGTGGGGAGTTCAGCCAATGAGCCATCCGCTGTTGCCCGCCGTCGTCGAGTTGGTGCGCCAGGCCGGCGCGGCGATCCTGCCGTATTGGCGTACCGGCGTGGCGGTCGATGCCAAGGCCGACGCCTCGCCGGTGACCGCCGCCGATATGGCCGCCCACCATATTCTCAACGATGGCTTGCTCGCGCTCGATCCGAGCATCCCTGTGCTGTCGGAAGAAGCCGCCGATATTCCCCTGAGCGAACGCGCCCGCTGGACGCGCTGGTGGCTGGTCGATCCGCTCGACGGCACCAAGGAGTTTATCGCCGACAGCGAAGAGTTCACCGTCAACGTCGCGTTGATCGAGCATGGCCAAGTGGTGTTCGGCGTGGTCGGCATTCCGGCCAATGGCCGTTGCTATTACGGCGGTGCCGGGCTTGGTGCCTGGCGGGCCGAGGCGGAAGGTGGGGGGCAAGCGATCAGCGTTCGCCTGGCGCCGGAGGAGGCATTCACCCTGGTCGCCAGCCGCCGCCATTCGAGCCCGGCGCAGGAGCGTTTGCTCGCGGGCTTGAGCGAGCGTTTCGGCGATTTGCAGTTGGTCAGCGTCGGCAGTTCGTTGAAGTTCTGCCAGCTCGCCGAAGGCAGCGCCGATTGCTATCCGCGTTTGGCGCCGACCTCGCAGTGGGACACCGCGGCGGCCCAGGGCGTGCTCGAAGGCGCTGGCGGCGAAGTGCTGACGCTGCAGGGCGAAGCGCTCGATTACCAGGCGCGCGAGCCCTTGCTCAACCCGCATTTCCTCGCTTTGCCGGCCGCCGCCGAATGGCGCGCCGAATTGATCGAGCTGGCCCGCGCGCTGGATTGATCGGCGCCCGGTCGGTCATCCATAACGCCCCGTGGCACCCTTGTTGGGTTACGCGGCGGCAGATGGTTATGTCGCTGTTAAAACCGCGAAAGTCGCCGCTAACCTGCGCGGCCCGACCCAACTCACTATGGCCTCGTAGGGTGGATGACGCTTTATCCATCCACCAACAACACGACAGGATGCCCCCGCCACTTAGCCCGGATGCAATCCGGGGAGCGGTGTTATGGCCAGCATCGATGCCCCGGATTTCATCCGGGCTGCGGGGCTAAAACACAGGTAATCCGTAGCCCGGGTCGAGCGAAGCGACACCCGGGAAAGGGTGCCCCGGGTATCGCTGTGCTCAACCCAGGCTACCAAGGCGTTTTTTGGTTGAGCGTGCCCTGCCGGCTATCAGCCGTCCTCGCCGTCGTCGTCATCCCCGCCGCCGACATTCATATCGAGTTCCTTGATCTTGCGCGTCAGGGTGTTGCGGCCCCAGCCGAGCAGCAGCGCGGCATCGCGACGGCGGCCGGCGGTGTGTTTGAGCGCGGTCTCGATCATGATCCGCTCGAACGCCGGCACGGCGGTATCGAGCAGGCTCGACTGGCCGCGCGCCAAAGCCTGGTCGGCCCACTGGCGCAAGGCTTGTTCCCAGTTGCTCGCCGGCGCGCTTTCCTGCGGCTGGTTGAGCAGTTCGGGCGGCAGGTCGTCGATATGCACTTCGCGGCCGGACGCCATTACGGTGATCCAGCGGCAGGTGTTCTCCAGCTGGCGTACGTTCCCCGGCCACGGCAGGTTGCGCAGGTAGTCCTCGGTTTCGCTTTTCAGCAGCTTCGGCTCGACGGCCAGCTCCAGGGCGGCGCGGCTGAGGAAGTGGCGGGCGAGGGTGGGGATGTCCTCGCGGCGATCGGACAGCCGCGGGATATGGATGCGGATCACGTTGAGGCGGTGGAACAGGTCTTCACGGAACTTGCCGCCCTGCACCAGGGTTTCCAGGTTCTGGTGGGTCGCGGCGATGATCCGCACATCGACCTTCACCGGCGTGTGGCCGCCGACCCGGTAGAACTCGCCGTCGGCCAGTACGCGCAGCAGACGGGTCTGGGTGTCGGCCGGCATATCGCCGATTTCGTCGAGGAACAGGGTGCCGCCGTCGGCCTGCTCGAAGCGCCCGCGGCGCTGGTTGGCCGCACCGGTGAAGGCGCCTTTTTCATGGCCGAACAGCTCGGATTCCATCAGGTCTTTCGGTATCGCCGCCATGTTCAACGCGATGAACGGCGAGGCCGCACGTGGGCTGTGGCGGTGCAGTGCATGGGCCACCAACTCCTTGCCGGTGCCGGATTCGCCGTTGATCAGCACGGTGATATTGGAATGGCTGAGGCGGCCGATGGCGCGGAACACCTCCTGCATCGCCGGCGCCTCGCCGATGATTTCCGGGGTGTTGGCCTGGGCTGCCGGCTCCGCCAGGTTCTGTTGCTCCTGGGCGTGCTGGTTGGCGCGCTTGACCAGGGACACCGCCTCGTCGACGTCGAAGGGCTTGGGCAGGTATTCGAAGGCGCCGCCCTGATAGGAGGCCACCGCGCTGTCCAGATCGGAATGTGCGGTCATGATGATCACCGGCAGGCGCGGGTACAGCTCGCGGATTTGCGCGAGCAGGTCGAGGCCGCTGGATCCGGGCATGCGGATGTCGGAGATGATTACATCCGGCTGTTGGCGGTGCAGGCGGCTGAGCACGCCGTCGGCGCTGTCGAAGCTTTGCGTGGTCATGCCTTCCTGTTGCAGGGCTTTTTCCAGCACCCAGCGGATGGAACGGTCGTCATCGACGATCCACACGGTTTCACTGCGACTCATGACGAAGTTACTCCTTGTTCCAGGGGCAGAAAGATCGAGAACACGGTGTGGCCCGGATGGCTTTCGCACTCGATCAGCCCCTGGTGCTGGCTAATGATGTTCTGGGTGATGGCCAGGCCCAGGCCGGTGCCGTCGGCACGCCCGCTGACCATGGGGTAGAAGATGGTTTCCTGCAGTTCGGCCGGAATGCCGGGGCCGTTGTCGATGATCTCCACGCGGGTCACCAGGCGATGACGGCAATGGCCGATGGTGAACTGGCGCAACGTGCGGGTGCGCAGGGTGATGCGGCCCAGGCGCAGCTCGTTCTGCCCGCCGATCGCCTGCATCGCGTTGCGCACGATATTCAGCACCGCCTGGATCATCTGTTCGCGGTCGATCATCAGGTCCGGGATGCTCGGGTCGTAATCGCGCACCAGGGTGATGCTGCCCTGGCTTTCCGCTTCGACCAGGCTGCCGACCCGCTCCAGCACTTCGTGTACGTTGGTCAGCGCCAGCGACGGCAGTTTGTTCGAGCCGAGCATACGGTCGACTAGATTACGCAGGCGGTCGGCCTCCTCGATGATCACATTGGTGTAATCCTTGAGGCTTTCCTCCGGCAGCTCGCGGGCCAGCAACTGCGCCGCGCCGCGAATGCCGCCGAGCGGATTCTTGATTTCGTGGGCCAGGCCGCGCACCAGCATCTTGGTGGTTTCCTGCTTGGACAGCTGGGCCTCTTCCTTGGTGATGCGCAGCAGGCGGTCGCGCGGGTGCACCTCAAGCAGCAACAGGGTGGTGCCGCGATTGATGATCGGCGTTACCGCGTAGTCGACGGTCAGGGTCTGGCCGGTCACGGCGGTGAGTACCGCTTCGCGCTTATTGAACGGGTGCGCTTCTTCGACCGCCTGGCGCAAGGCGCTCAAGGCTTCGGGCGATTCGGTGAACAGCTCGCTGATGAATTGTCCGTGGCTGCGTTGACCGCTGACCGCCAGCAACATTTCCGCGGCCGGGTTCATGTACTCCAGACGCAGGCCGTCGTTGAGCAGCAAAGTCGCAGTGGTCAGGTTATCCAGCAGCAGGCGGTGCAGTGCGTCGTTGATGGTCATATATAGGCTCTGCTGACAATTTGCCGCGCAACCTTGGGGCAGGTACTGCGCCGCGTTTCTCGTCGCTCATTTGGAATGGCCAAACTTCACTCCTAGTGCCTTGTTCTGCGCCAAGCGGGCCAGGGGCGCGGTCGCGACGAATCGTCAGCGAACCTCGGGGCTTTCCGGCAATGAACAGGAAAATGCAAGAAGCAAACCAAAGCCCCGAAAAGACGCATCCAATTGGCGCAATCAACGGGCGGCGCCCCGTTCCTCGCACGTATTGGTCGCGGCGAAAACCGCTCTCCGCCATGGTTTTTCGTGCTTTTGCCGCGAATAACCGCAGGTTCAGCGGAAAATGGCGAGCAAAATCAGCCCGGACGAGCCTTTTTCCCATAATGGGGCGCCATTCAAATCCGCGTATCGCCAGGCCATTTTTCAGCGCAGGCGCCTTTCATTGTGCGAACCAAAATGGGGAGCGCGTGGGGGCTTATGCTGACTATCGCACCAAATTGGTGCTGGCGCTCGGCGCTATTGATTATTTCGATCGGCGCGAGGCGTGCTCTCTAGATGAAAGGCACAAGAGGAATGTCGGACTTTTCTTTCGGCTTGTCTTTCAGGGGGCACTCCGGGCGTACCCCGTAGTCGTCCTTTTTGCACGGATTGACCCGGCGCTTTTGCGCCAGGGAAGTGCGCAGCATATGGAAGGGTTGTGCGGGCGTGCGTTCGACGATCAGGCCGTTCGCATCGACGATCTCCACCGCCAGCTTGTGGGTGCCGCGGTCGATGTTTTCCAGCGGGAACACCGGGCTGCGCCCCGGCTCGCCGACCGCTTCGCCGTCGAGCAGCAGGCGGTAGCTGTGCCCCGCATGCAGCGCCGGTTCGCTGGTGGCGGTAACGATCAGGCTGCCGGCGTTGCTGCGCACGGTGGCGTCGGGTTGCGGGATCAGGATGCGCAGCATTTGGTAGGCCAGGGCTGGCTTGACGACCGGTTCGGCAGCTGCGGGCTGACTCATGGCGTCGGGCGCGGGCATGCTGTTGCCTGGCGCCAGTTGCACGGCTTCGGCGTCGCCTTGCCGGGGTTTGTCGGTAAACACCCGATTGCCTTCGGCGTCGATATAGGTATAGACCTGCGCGACCGTCGGCAGGCTCAGCAATAGCAAACACAGCAAAAGATTGCGCATGGGTCAGGGGC
>NZ_CAMPHV010000048.1 GCF_946886105.1 uncultured Pseudomonas sp.
GATCGGGATTGACGGACGCATCGCGGCGCTTTCGTAGCCCGGGTTGTAACCCGGGAGAGGTGGTGCAGGCACCATCTGTGCAGGCACCATCGCTCCTGGACTGAGCTTGGGCTTACCAGATCGTTCCCGCGCTCCAGCGTGGGCATGCAGTTGGCGACGCTCCGCGTCGCAGGGACGCAGAGCGTCCCAGGATGGGTTCCCACGCTGGAGCGTGGGAACCATCAAAACCCGAGGAGCGGCGGTGTGTGCGCCATCGCTCCCGGATTGCGCTTAGGCTTATTCGGGCTACGGATCGGTGTTCGCGGTTATCGCGGCCAAGGCCGCTCCTACGGGTCGGTGGTTCAAACCGGCAACTGCGGCGCTGGCAGGGGCAGGCGGCAGCGCTCGACATGCCACCAGCTCGGCAATAGCCGGCGCACGGTCGGTTGGTTGAAACGGTCGTCGATCAGGTAAATCACGCCTTTGTCCTGTTGCGTGCGGATCACCCGGCCGGCGGCTTGTACGACTTTCTGCAGGCCGGGGTAGAGGTAGCTGTAGTCGTAGCCGATATCGTTGCCGAACATGGCCTGCATGCGGGTTTTGATTTCTTCGTTGATCGGGTTGATCTGCGGCAGGCCGAGGGTGGCGATAAAGGCGCCGATCAGACGCTCGCCCGGCAGGTCGATGCCTTCGCCGAACGCACCGCCGAGCACGGCGAAGCCGATGCCCTGGCTGCCGACATTGAAGCGGTCGAGAAAGCCCTGGCGCTGGCTTTCGTCCATCTGCCGCGATTGTTCCCACACCGGTACGTGCGGATGGGCCGCGGCGAACTCGTCGAGCGCCTGGCGCAGGTAGGCGTAGCTGCTGAAGAACGCCAGGTAGTTGCCCGGCTGGGCGGCGAACTGGCGGGCCATCAGGGTGGCGATCGGCGCCAATGAATAATCGCGGTGGGCGTAGCGAGTGGACAGGTTGCTGATCGCCTGCACCTGCAATTGCGCGGCGCTAAATGGTGATTCGACATCCAGCCACGGGGTCGCGGTCGGTAAACCGAGCAGGTCGCGGTAGTAGTGCGCCGGGCTCAGGGTCGCGGAAAACAGCGTGCAGCTGTGGGCCGCGGCGAAGCGCGGGGCGAGGAACGGCGCCGGCACTATGTTGCGGATGCACAGGGTCGAGCCGGCGAGGCCGTCGGGCTGTTCGTCGCGGCTGATATCGAACAGCGAATGGCTGTCGTAGACCTCGGCCAGGCGGCAGAACAGCATGGCGTCCAGATAGAACTGCAACAGCTCGGCGGCGTTGCCGGCCGGTTGATCGGTGAGGTGGTCGGTCAGCGCACCGACGACTTTTTGCAGGGCGGCGATAAACAGGTCCGGGGTGGTGGGGTAGACCTGGTAGGCCACTTGCTGGTCGCGCTGCAATTGTTGCCAATGCCGGTTCAGACGCTCCAGCGGCGCCTTCATCACTGTGGGCGCGATGCGCCGCAGGGCGTCGAATCGGGTTTGCCGCAACTCGGCGCTGTACATGCCGCGGCCGCGCTCGATCAGGTTGTGCGCTTCGTCCACCAGCAGCGCGACGCGCCATTCGTTGAGCTGGGTCAGGCTGTGCAGCAGGCCGCCCATATCGAAGTAGTAGTTGTAGTCGCACACCACCACATCGGCCCAGCGGCACAGCTCCTGGCTCAGGTAGTAGGGGCAGACGCGGTGCGCCAGGGCGACCTCGCGCACGCTGTGCTGATCCAGCCAGAGCCGCGCCAACGCGGCTTCGCGGGCGGCGGGTAGGCGGTCGTAGAAGCCCTTGGCCAGCGGGCAGGAGTCGCCGTGACAGGCTTTGTCGCGGTGTTCGCAGGCTTTGTCGCGGGCGACGTGTTCGAGCACTCGCAGCGGCATCGCCGGTTCCTGGCTGCGCAGCGTCGCCAGGGCGTCCAGCGCCAGGCGCCGACCGGGAGTTTTGGCGGTGAGAAAGAACAGCCGGTCGAGGTGCTGCTCGGGAAACGCCTTGAGCTGCGGAAACAGGGTGCCGAGGGTTTTGCCGATACCGGTGGTGGCTTGGGCCATCAGGCAGTGGCCGTCGCGGGCGGCGCGGTATACCGCTTCGGCCAACTGGCGCTGGCCGCTGCGAAATTGCGGGTGGGGGAAGCGCAGGCTTTCCAGCGCCTGGTTGCGCAGCTCGGTATGCGCGCGCTCATGCTCGGCCCAGGCGATAAAACGGCTGCATTGCAATTCGAAGAATTCGCGCAGCTCCTCGGCGCCGAAGCTCTGCTGGAACGAGGTTTCGTGCTGGGTCAGCACATTGAAATACACCACCGCCAGGTCGATCTCGGCCAGCTCGCGCTCCTGGCACAGCAACCAGCCATAGACCTTGACCTGGGCCCAGTGCAGCAGCCGATGGTTTTCGGGAATCCGCTTGATATCGCCGCGGTGGGTTTTGATCTCCTCCAGACGGTTGTAAAAAGGGTCGAAGCCGTCGGCCCGGCCGCGTACCTGTAGGCCCTGATATTCGCCACTGAGCGGCAATTCGGCCTGGTAGTCCGCGCCGCGGCGGGACACCACCATGGCGTGCCCGGCCATGCCTTCCTGGGCGGTGGGCGAAGGGGTGAAACGCAGGTCGAGATCGCCGACCTTGGCGGTGAATTCGCACAAGGCGCGCACCGCGACCCGGTAGCCCACGAGCGCTTGCTTCATGCCTCGGCCCATTGCACGTAGCAGACATCCACCGGCATGCCATGTTCGGCGCAGAACGCCAGCCAGCGCCGTTGGTTGTCTTGCAGGCGGTCGCCGGGGCCTTTCACTTCGATCATCCGGTAGCGCTTGTGCGCGGGCCAGAACTGGATCAGGTCGGGCATGCCCGCGCGATTGGCCTTGATGTCCAGCAGCAGGCGCTGGAACCAGGCGCGCAGATGCGCCGCCGGCAGGCAGTCGAGCGCCTGTTCGAGCAATTCGGCGTCGAGCGCGCCCCAGAATACGAACGGCGAGAGGATGCCGTACTTCGCTGCATAGGTCTGGCGGATGGTGCTTTTGTAGGCATCCGAATCGAGTTGTGCCAGGCAGGCAGCGAACAGCTCGGCGCGGCACGGGTGGAAGTCGGCACTGAGCAAATCCACCGGGCCACTGTGGAACGGATGAAAGAACGCGCCCGGCAGCGGGGCGAAGATCGCCGGCCAGCAGAGCAGGCCGAACAGACTGCAGATCAGGCTGTTTTCGACATAGTGCACCGGTGCGTCGGGCTCGCTAAGGTGCAGCTTGACCGCATATTCGACGCTCTGCGCCTCGGGCCTGGGCAGGCTCAGGTCGAGACGGCTGGGTGCGGGCAGTTTCACCGGCGCCGGTTTATCCAGGCCGAGCTGGCGACCCAAGCGTTGCAGGGCGCGTTGTACCCCTTGGCTTTCCGCATCGTTGTGCGGCGCCGCGGCCGCCTCGCGGGCCAGGGCGTAGGCTTCGGTCGGGCGGGCCAGGCGTTCCAGTACGCGAATCCGCCGTAGGCGCGCTTCGGCATGGTGGCAGTCGGCGTAGCAGGACAGGGCGCTTTCCAATTGCGCTTCGCGCTCCAATTGTTGGCCCAGGCGAAACAGCAGCTTGTCACGGCGGGCGGCAAGAAAGGGCGTGCCGCAGCGCTGCCTGTCTATCCGTTGCAGCACCTCGGGCAGCGGTTCGCCGGCTTCGAAGGCGTCGCGGCAGTCTTGCAGGTGCAGGTAGCAATCGACGTCGCCGCGATGGCGGAATACCCGCGAATCGGCGCTCAGCTCGACCTGCTCATAGCGGAAGATGCCGAGATCGGCGAGCACGAACTCCGACCAATCCTGGCGCAGGTTGCCGAAAAACATCAGGCGCAAGCGCTCGCAGAGTGCATGGATGCTCAGGCTGTAGACATGCTCGTCGAGGTTCGGGCACCAGTCGGCGAAGCGCCGGGGTTCGGGGTGCAGGGTGCTCAGGTGTTCGAGCAGCTCGGCTTTTTTCAAACGGCGCAGGGCACTAGCATCGAAGTGTTCGAGCAGCTCGTCCTTGCGGAGCAAGCTGAATACTTCCTGTGGCGATAACGCCTGTGCATCGCTGATCAGGCCCGTAGCGAGCAGCGCTTCGGCGGCCGTGCGGGTGCAGCCGATTTCCGCGTATTCGAGTTTGCTCGCGCGAAAATGCTGGCCCTTGCGCATGATCATCCGCACCAGCAGGGCCTGAGCCGGCTGCGCAAGCTCGCCAAAGCGACGCAACAAGGCCAGCTCATCGGCCAACAGCAGATCGGCGTGACGCTGCTGCAACCAGTTCAGAACCTTGTGGAAGTTGTTCAGGTAGTAGAGGGGATCGTCGAGTTGGAGCTGCATGGAAACGCCGGACACTGTTTGCATATACAGATATCAGCGTACGCGCGGCCTGGCAATCCCAAGTTGATCAATGGCCGGGCGATTGGCCAGTAATCGCCCGGCGAATGCTCTGTAGTGCCGGCGCTATTGGTCGAATACCAGATTTTCTCTATCGTCGTGCGCGCCGGCGCCGAGCAGCGTCTGGGCTTCGTCTTCGGTGACGATGGTTTTGCCGACCGACGTGCGGATAACCGAGGTTCGCAGGGTTTTATCGGTACTGATGGTGATATCGCGGATCGGCATTTCATCCTGACCGTACTGGGTATTGACGATGCAGGTACCTTTTTCCAGATCGATTGCAATGCTCATGACGAGCCCTCCAAGGACGAAGCGCCCGTTCCTGGACGCGGGGTTCAGGCTTAGCGCGTCGAACGATAGGGGTAATCGCCAATCCGCGCGCCTATTACCATTTCGCTGATCCAGGCGGTGAGTATCGAGGTGTACGCCTCCTGGCAGGTGTCGCGCGACAGGGCGTGATCGGCGCTGTCGAGGATCCGGTGGGTCAGCGAATGGGCGTTCTCGAATGCCGAGCGGTAACTCATGATGGTGGCGTGGGGCACGAAGTCGTCGTGTTCCGATTCGACGATCAGCACGTCGCCGCGGAATTCGGCGCAGGCTGCCAAGGCGCGGTTATCCCGGGGTGTCAGCCGGCTGCGGCGGTAAACCGCGAGCCTTGCGCGGTCCAACTGGTGCTTCGGCATGCTCCAGTCCTCATCCCAATACAGCGCCGGCACCCGCAGGGCCAGCCACTTGACCGGCCGCAGCTCGGTGAGAAAGGTCGACAGGTAGCCGCCATAGCTGCTGCCGATCACCGCGATCGAGCCGGTATCGATATTGGGATGGCTGGCCAAGTGGTCGTAGGCGGCGCAGATATCGGCCAGGCTGTGTTCGCGGCTGATACGCGTCTGTTGAACCTGGGTTCGTTCATGCCCGCGCATATCGAAGGTCAGGCATACGCAACCGAGCCCGGCGATACCCTTGGCGCGCGCCAGGTCGCGCTGTTGGCTACCGCCCCAACCATGCACGAAGAGAATCCCCGGCACCTTGTCGCCAGGGGTGAGAAAGGTGCCGGCGATCCGTTCGTTTTCCACCAGGATCTCGACGCTTTGGCTACGGGACATCAGGTTCCACCAGGGCGAATTTGCTGATGCGGCCGATGCTGGGATCGTCGCCTTGATAAAGCATGTTGGCGTGCAGCGGCGGCGCCGCGTCGCCATACAGCTCATGGGTGGAGGCCTGCACGCAGTGCAGCGCCGGGCTTTCGGCCAGGGCCAGCAAGCCGAAGACTTCCGCGGCGCTGGCGCCGCCGATCCGCCAGGATTGTTCGAGTACCCCGGAGCATTGCTTGCCCTGGGCGTTCAGCCCTTGGGCGATATCGTAATTGCGCCGTGAGGCCATAAAGCCCGGCAGGGTGGCGAAGGCCGCCTGTTCATAGGCCCGTGCCTGGGCGATGGCCAGCTCGATGTGTGCGGGCGGCCGCAGGGCGAGCAGTTCGTCGTAGCCGCCGCGCACCAGGCGCAGCGCCGAGCCGCCATAGACCAGCGTGCCGGTGTTGTCGCGGGTCAGCCGTTGGCTGCCGTAGTAGCTGGCGGTCATGCCGCCGATGCTCACCTGGCCCACGCTGTAGGTGGCGACCTGGCGCAAATCCTCTTCGAGCACCAAGCCCCACTGAGTGATTTCGTCCTCGTTCAGGCACGCCAAGGCGGCGACCAATTCCTCACGGCTAGCGATCCGGGTCTGGTTTCTGCCGCCGGTGGCGCGCACCGGCTTCAGGCGCAATGGGCCGTGCCCCAGGAGTTGGCTGCCGGCGTGCAACCCTTCATCCAGGCTGAACACCGTGTAGCCGCGCAAAACCGCGTCTTCGGTCTGTTGGCTGAAGGCCAGCGGCCAACCTTCGGGGCGTTGGGCGTCGGCGCCGAACAAGGGGTGGGTAATCGCTTTGGTGGCCATGAACGGCTGACTGACCAGGCCGCCGAAGAAGTCCTCGTCGGTCTGGATGCCCAGCGAGCGGTAGTGTTCGTGCTCGATCAGGGTATCGCTTGGAATGAAGTACAAGGCTTCTTGCGCGCTTATGCGGGGATCGCTTGCCCTGGGATTGTAAGCGCCGAGAAAAGGGCAACCGAGCAACTTGGCGATTTTAATGCCCAACGCGTGGTGAGTATGCCGCTCGTGCTCGCTGGTCGTGTCGCTGGCGGGCAGCAAAACAACCGCCGACTTGACCTGTGACGTGGCGTCGTTATTCATGCGAAAGCCCCTTACTGGTGCGCAGGAAAAAGATGCCGCTCAATTGTCCTGGTTGTTCTGCCAATTACCGCCCAAGGCGGTGCAGTTCTTTCTGGCCTGCTCCTTTTCTTCCACGCTATAAAAATAGGTAACTATTTTTGCGCCATCTGGAATGACCATAGGCGTACCCGTTTTAATGTCGCTAATGGCTCTATGACTGGCCAGCGACTCTTGAGTAAGAGTGGATGTGCAAGAGCCCAAATAGTTGGACGGGCAATTATCGACGAGTTTTTTTTCGTGCTCGAGCATGCCCAGGGCTTCGTCACTACATGACCATTTGATCGCACCTTCTTCAATGCCTCGATAGGTGTAACAACTTTGCGTTACCACCGCGGGGATCTTCTGACTGAGCGAGCGGGTGGAAACTTGGCAGGAAGCAGCCAGTGCCTCTACGGCGCTAACGCTGCCGATGGTTAGGAATAAAGCTGAAAGTATTTTGCTGAACATCGTTAGTTTCCTCTGATGACTGCCTGTCAATTCCTTTTAACTCTGTTTCTTTGAGGTACTGGGTAATGAATGGAAATAAGCAGTTGATCGATTGGTTAATGCCGCCTCGCTGCCCACGCGGCATCACTCGCTTTGGAAGGGCGTGTTCAGCAGCGTCTCGGGTTGGACCAAGGCCTTGTCCGCGGCCTTGTCGGGTTCCGTCTCGCCCGGCAGCGCCTCGAGCGGCTTAAGCGCGGGCTCGGAGGCGTAGAGCCAACGGTAGAGAGCTGCTACGCCCAGCAAGATATCGATGGCGCCAAGGACGCCTCTACGGCCTATGCCTTGGCGAATCAGCAATAAGCCGCCACCCACTGCGAGTACGGCATCGAGCGCGGGGCGGGTCGATTCGTGGGACATGAGGCGAACTCCTGGTTGTTTGCGGTGATTGTCTGGGGGCTGCCTGGGGTTGCTGTCGATGCCGGCGGCCATGGCAAGAACGTAGTTCCGTCAGGACGCATGCCGCAACGCATCGACGAGTTCCTGCTTGTTCATGGTCGAGCGCCCGCGGATGTGTTTGTTGCGCGCCAGCTGCAACAGGTCTTGCTTGTTTTGCGAGGCCAGGTCGGCGTCGTTGGATGCACGGCTGGCCGCCGCGCGTTCGGCAGAATCCTGGCGGTCTCGCGCCTTGGCCGACGCCGGTTTGTCGCGGCCAGAACCGCCTGCGCGTTCGCCACCGCCCGATTGCTTGTTCACGGTGGCCCAGGCGCGCGCTTGCGCCTCCTTGGCGGGGACGCCCTTGTCCTCGTAACTCTCTTCGATCTCTTGCGCTTGGCGCTTTTGCTTGTCGGTGTATTTGGCTTTGCTTCCTTGAGGCATGGCTGGTTTCCTCAATCGAGTAGGCAATGACTGAAATAGGCAATGACTGAAATTTTGAAAAGCACTCTGCGCGGGGAGTTCAGCTTTCCTGATAACTGGTTGCCGGTATGCCGGTGGGCGAAAGGGTTGAACTCCCCGCAAGGCGCAAAGACTCAGGTTGAAAGCCTTGGCAGGGGGTATGCCGATGAGTACCGGGACATTTGTATTGCTTTGCGCCGCGCTGTTGGGCATCGCGGTGGCGGTTGTCGATCTATTGCTGATCGCGGCGATTTACCGGAGCCGCAAAAGCGCCGGAAGCAAATTCGCCTGGGCGGCGCTGGTGCTGTTGCTGCCCCTCATCGGTTGGGGCATTTGGGGGCGTTGGGGGCCGCGCGGGCTGGCTCAAGCGCCTTCATCGCCAGAACACAGCAAGTAGCCCGCTACCAGAAGCCTGCGGGGTGACGGTTGAGCAAATGCGGCAGGGAAAGCGCGAAGGCTTTGTTGAACAAGGTCGCCAGGTGAGTATCGATGACCTTTTGATTGACCGACGGCAATAGGCCGGCTTGGCGGCGGGTCAGGTCGCTATCGGCATAGAACTCCAGATGAATCACGGCATGGGTCGCCATGTCGCCGATGATGCTGTAACTGCTGTAGCCCGCATCGCCGGGATGCTTGGCTCGCAAGCTGATTCGCGGTTCATCGTTCTCCAACGTCAATTCGACCAGGGCTTCGATACCGCTTGCTTGGGCGTGGCGCGCCGTTTCCTCGAAAAGCGGCAATGCGCAGCCGCGTATCGCCAATTGGAATTGCTGAGAAAACGCCGCATCGCGTTCGGCCCGGCCGACGGCGGCCGGATGCGAGGATTCATGGTCATTACGCGCCATATCTTCTCCCGGTCGATCTCCAAGGTTCGGTTGTTAGACCATGGGTCGCCGGAAACTCTCGATAAATCGAGTAGGCGAATTAACCCGCGCAGTTGAACGACGTGCAGTTGAACAGGAAGTTGCTTCGGTATAACAAAGCCCCGGGCGCTGCGACGAAAAAACATAGAACCTATTCGGTGTGGTTAATCTCTGAAGTAAGTCAGGGATTTCACGAGAGGATTAATCCCATGCCATTGCATCCGCGTATCAATAAATACGCCGTAGTCACCGACCTGAGTGGCGCGAAGGAAAAATTCGCACGAAAAATCACCGGTAATACCCGCAACCATATTCGCGAGCGCCCGAGAGCGCCTGATCGCCGCGACGAATAGCCTGCGGTTATTAATTGCATAAGCGCAGTACAGGCGCTGTTTGCTCTGCCTGATATCTGGATTAAGGAGATATCCGAGATGGCGAGGCAAACCCCGATAACCGACTGTGCTCCAGGTGTGTGCGCCGACGGCGAGTGCATAGCGGAAATACTCGACAGTCAGCGCAAAGATATACAACTGCACCGCGCGGGCAGCGCAGAACAGGCCTTGTCTGCCGCGGCCCAGGGCTACTTCCAGCTTTACGAGCCCTTGGCGGAGCTGACCGAGGCGCGCTTCCTCAACGACCCCACTCGCAAAACCCCGGTGTTCGCGCATTTTGCCGCTGGGCCGGGGCCTGCCGGTGCTGTCGATGCGCTGCGCGGCGCCTGTGGCTTCAGGGTGCGTTTTTATACTGTTCAAGGCCATTTCGACCTGATTGGCAGCAATCTGGCGGTGGCGCTCAGCCGCGCCGCGCCAGCGCTTGCCGATGCGCTCGCCTGGCAAGAGGCCTTGCCGTTCTCCAGTGGGCAGTCGCCGCGCGAGGCATTCTGGGATTACGTCTCCTCGGCCCCGGAAACCGCCCACGGTGTGCTGTGGCTGATGTCGGACCGGGCGCTACCGGCGTCCTACCGGGCGATGCAGGGCTTTGCCGTGCGGCGCTTGCGCCTGCTCAACGCCGAGCGCAAAAGCACCTGGGTGCAGTTCCACTGGCTTCCGCTGAGTGGGGTGTACTCGCTGGTCTGGGAGGAAGCACAACAACTCGCCGCGACCGTTCCCGATTTCAAGCGCCGGGCACTGTGGCGCGATATCGAATGGGGCTGCTACCCGGAGTGGGAGTTGGCTATCCAGGTGATCGGCGAAGAGGACATGGCGCACTACGGCTTCGATCTATGGGACCCGACCACCTTGGTTGCGCAGGAATTGGCGCCGCTGCGCAGGGTCGGCAAGTTACGGCTCAATCGCAAGCCGCATAACGCCTTCGCCGAGGCCGAGCAGGCGACGCTTTGCGCCAGCAACCTGGTGCCTGGCATCGCGCTCGATTGCGGCCCAGCCCAGGCGCCGCGGGAAGAGTGGGCGTATACGAGCGGGATACCGCCGAGGCGGCCCGTGGTCGCTCTGTCCGATGCTTGGGGCGAGTGTCGCCGGCGCCGTGGGCCTGATCGGCGATGGTCGACATCGACTGTCTCGACGCATCCGTCCGCCGAGTGTTTCGCCCAGGCCAACCTGTTTTGGAACAGCCTGAACAGGCATGAGAAGGATCACGTCGTTGCGGCCTACAGCCTGGAACTGAGCGGCGTCGACAGGCTGCTGGTGCGCAGGCGGCAGGTGCAGGGCATTCTCGCCAATATCGACATGACCCTGGCCACCCGCGTCGCCCTAAATATCGGCGTCGCACCGCCGATGGGCCCCACTGTGAGGTCGCGACCGAGGGCGCTGCTGGCTTCGCCGGCACTGAGCCAGGCCAACATGCTGAGCGGCAGCATAGGCGCGCGCCTGGTTGCCGTGCTGATCGCCGATGGCTTCGACGCCCAGGATGTCGAGTCGATCCGCACCGCGCTGCGGCGGGAGAGGGCCAGCGCCGTGCTTATCGGGCTTACCGACGCGCCGGTGAGCGCCGCGGATGGCACCGTCCTGCTGCCCGAGGCGTCGCTGGCGAGCATGCCTTCGACGCTCTTCGATGCGTTGTTCGTGCCCGGCGGCATGGCCGCGAGCCAATGTCTGGCGCGCAACGACGATGCCCTGGCTTACCTGCTGGAGGCTTACAAGCACCTGAAAGCGATTGCGCTCTGCACGACGGCTGCACGTCTCGCCCGCGAGCTGACCCTGGAGGCTGACGAGGGTTTGCTCTGCGGCGGCACGGCGGAAGCTCTGGCCAGCGCGTTTATGGCGGCGATATCCCGGCACAGGATATGGTCGCGCGCGACGGCCGCCAGATCGATCCCGGTATAAGGCCCCTACACGGCCGTTCGTTCAGGGCTAGCCCGGATGCAATCCGGGGAGGGGTATTCCCCGGATTGCGCTGGCGCTTATTCGGAGTACCGGTCCATATCGGCAGGGAAACAGGCCGGGAACTGCACTGCAATGCGCCCGCCCGGGCCGTCCACGCAAAATTACTAAAACCTCCAAACCCGACGGCAGTCGAATCAGGTACAGCTCGGGTAATCGGAGGTGTGTCGTATGAATTTTTTATGTGTGATTGGCGGTTGTAGCTGGACCGAGAGTTCCCGTGTATCCATGGGCAATGAGATGCTGCTGCATCACTGCTGCAGCCGATGCGGTGCTCATCGCTATCTGCTCGATAGCATGCGGGTCGAGACGGCGGCCCTGCTTGGAAATGGAGCATGAGTTCCTGGCAAACCATCCAAGCCACTATCCTCAACGAGTTCTCCGACCTGATCGAGGTCGAATACACAACGCGGGTCAGCGTGCGTTTGTTGTTGGCGGCGATATTGGGTGGTTTATTGGGCTACGAGCGCGAAACCCATGGCAAAGCGGCGGGTCTGCGTACTCATATGCTGGTGGCCATAGGTTCCGCGCTCTTCGTATTGGTGCCCGAATTGTCCGGTGCCGAACACGATGCCATGAGCCGGGTGATTCAAGGCGTCATCGCCGGCATCGGCTTCCTCGGCGCCGGCACCATTCTCAAAGGTCACCGGGAAACCGAGGTGCAGGGGCTGACCACCGCCGCGGGTATCTGGTTGACCGCGGCCATCGGTATCACCGTCGGATTGGGCCAGGAAGCCACCGCCGTCTTGGGCACTTTGTTGGCGTTATTCGTTCTCAACTTTGTGCCCCATGTCATCGATCGTTTGCAGGCCCGAAAAAATCCTCCTCCTTGACATGGGTACGCTCGCTATTGCGATGCCGTCGGGCCCGTAAGGAGTGTTTATGTTCAAAGAATTCAAGCATTACACCGCTTGGACGGATGCGATGAAGAGCGAGCGGGGCTACATCGGTTTGATCGAGTATCAACCCAAGTGCCCCGGGGCCAGCGTGCATGTGCTTTGGGTGATTTCGCCCGGCTGCATGTGCGCCGATGCCGCGGAAACGGCGGCGGACCGGATGCTCAAGGAAATTTGCGATATCAGCGTCGTCGGCCGGGTCATCTACAGCGACGGCATCATGCTCTGACGCTGGCGGCGGTCATCCGCTCACGGCCACACGCAGCGATAAAGGTAAACGACGATGGCACGAGCACTGTGGAAAGGTGCGATCAGCTTCGGCTTGGTGCACATTCCCGTGGCCCTGGTCTCGGCCACGACCTCCCAAGGGATCGACTTCGACTGGTTGGACCAGCGCAGCATGCAGCCGGTGGGGTACAAGCGGGTCAATAAGGTCAGCGGCGAAGAGGTGGCCAGGGACGATATCGTCAAAGGCGTGGAGATCGATGACGGCCGCTACGTGATCATCAGCGAAGAGGAGATTCGCGCGGCCCATCCGAAGTCGACCCAGAGCATCGATATCTTCGCCTTTATCGAACGCGAACAGATCCCCGTCACCCATATCGAAAAACCCTATTACCTGGCGCCCGATAAACGCGGCGAGAAGGTCTACGCATTGCTTCGCGAAACCCTGCGCGGCACCGACAAAGTGGCGCTCGCGCGGGTGGTGTTGCACAGCAAACAGCACTTGGCGGCGGTATTGCCGCAGGAAGACGCCATGGTGCTGCTGATCCTGCGCTGGCCCGCGGAAGTGCGCGGTCTGGATTACCTGGAACTGGGCAGCAAGGTGCGCGATGTCGAACTGGCCAAGGGCGAACTCGACATGGCCAAACGCCTGGTCGAGGACATGGTCGCGAGCTGGGACCCGCAGGCGTACCACGACACCTTCGAAGAAAAGATCATGCAACTGGTCGACGAAAAAGCGCGCAAGGGCAAGGTCGAAGAGATCGAGGCGCCGGCCGACGAGCCGGCGCGCGCCAGCGCCGATATCTACGACCTGACCGAACTACTCAAACGCAGCCTGAGCGGCGCCAAGGGCCAAACCGAAGGCGCCGACGCCGCGCGCCCGGGCAAAGCCGGCAAAAGCCCGCGCAAGAAGTCGACGAAAACCGCGAACCGCTGAATGCCGCGCAAGGATTCCCCACATGGCCGAGCCATCGAGCGAATACAACCGCAAACGCAATTTTCAGATCACCAGCGAGCCACCCGAGCGCCCCAGACGGGGGCGGAAAAGAAGCCCCGGCGAGTCCCTGCGCTTCGTCGTGCAAAAGCACGCCGCGCGCAACCTGCATTACGATTTCCGCCTGGAGCTGGACGGCACCCTGAAGAGCTGGGCGGTGCCCAAAGGCCCGAGCCTCGACCCCAAGGACAAGCGTCTGGCGGTGCAGGTCGAGGACCATCCGCTGGACTACGCCGATTTCGAAGGCCGCATCCCCGAGGGCCAATACGGCGCGGGGCAGGTGATCGTCTGGGACCAGGGCATCTGGCAACCCCATGGCGACCCCGAAGCGGCCTATCGCGCCGGCAAGCTCAAATTCACCTTGATCGGCGAGAAGCTGGCTGGCGACTGGACCCTGGTGCGCACCCGCCTGCCCGGCAGTGGCGGTAAGCAGCAATGGTTGCTGATCAAGGAACGCGACCAGCTCGCCAAGCCCGCCGAGCAGTACGACATCACCGAAGCGCAGCCGCAAAGCGTGCTCAGCGGTACCTTGATCGCAACGGGCAAAGCCGCGAAGGCCGCCAAGGCCGAACCGGCGAAGCGGGCGATCGAAGCCCGGGCGCAGCCAGCGCCAAGCACACCGCAGCCGGCTGCCGGCGGCATACCGGCGCAACTGTTGCCCGAGTTGGCCACCTTGGTGGCGCAGCCGCCCAGCGGCAATTGGCTCTACGAGATCAAATTCGACGGCTACCGCATGCTCGCGCGCATCGCCGACGACGAGGTACGCCTGTTCACCCGTAACGGCAACGACTGGACCGAGCGTTTGCCGCTGCAGGCCGCGGCGATCAAGATGCTCGGCCTGCACGACAGTTGGCTCGACGGCGAAGTGGTGGCGCTCGACGAACGCGGCCTGCCGGACTTTCAGACGTTGCAGAGCGCCTTCGAAATCGGCCGCAGCCACAACATTCTCTACTACCTGTTCGATGCGCCTTTCCTGCGCGGCCTGGATCTACGCTCACGCCCGGTGGAGGAGCGCCGCGCGGAGCTGGAGAAGGTGCTCAGCGGGGCGAAACCGCGCGGCTTGTTGCGCTTTTCCGAGGCGTTCGCCAGCGAGCACCGCGACGTGATTAAAAGCGCCTGCGCCTTATCCCTGGAAGGTTTGATCGGCAAACGCATCGGCAGCCCCTACGTCAGCCGGCGCAGCACCGATTGGATCAAGCTCAAGTGCCGTTTGCGCCAGGAATTCGTGGTCGTCGGCTACACCGCACCGAAGGGTAGCCGTAGCGGTTTCGGCGCGCTGTTGCTGGCGGTCAACCAGCAACCCGGCAAGCCCGGCCTGCGCTATGCCGGGCGGGTCGGCAGCGGCTTCGATCAACGCACCCTCACACAGATGCACGCGCAGCTGCGCGAGTTGCAATGTGATCGTTCCGCGCTCGAGCAGCCGCTGCAAGGCGCCTTGGCGCGTGGCGTGCATTGGCTGCAGCCGCGGCTGGTCGCCGAAGTGGAGTTCGCCGAATGGACGCGCGAAGGCCTGGTGCGCCAGGCCACTTTTATCGCCTTGCGCAGCGACAAAGCGCCAAGCGAGATCGTTCGCGAACGCCCGCGTTCGCCCGCCGAACTGCCGCCGGCCGGCCATGACAGGGAGGACAGGGCCATGCAGGACGACATAACACCGAGCAAAACCGGCAAACCGGCGGGCAAGGCCCGTGGCCGAGGGCGGGTCAGCGTTGCCGGCGTCGCCATCAGCAGCCCGGAGCGGCTGATCGATGCCCAGAGCGGTACGCGCAAACTCGAGCTGGCGCAGTTCTACGCCCAGCTCGGCGACTGGATCATGCCGCACCTGCGCAAGCGTCCGGTGTCGTTACTGCGCGCCCCCGACGGCGTGGCGGGCGAGCAGTTTTTCCAGAAGCACGCCGAACACATGAACATTCCCAATATCCACCACCTGCCCCAGGAGCTCGACCCCGGGCATGCGCGCCTGATGGAGATCGGCAAGCTGTCGGCATTGATTGGCGCGGTGCAGATGGGCGCCATCGAACTGCACACCTGGGGCGCCAACAGCGACCGTATCGAAACCCCGGATCGCCTGGTGCTCGACCTCGATCCCGACCCGGCGCTGCCCTGGCGCAGCATGCTCGAAGCGACCCATTTGTGCCTGTCGGTGCTCGACGAACTGGGCCTCGACAGCTACCTGAAAACCAGCGGCGGCAAGGGCATTCACCTGATAGTGCCGTTGGCCAGACACGCCGGTTGGAAAGAGATCAAAGCCTTCGCCAAGGCGATTTCGCAATTTATGGCCAGGCAGATCCCCGAACGTTTCAGCGCCAAGATGGGCGCGAAGAACCGTATCGGCAAAATCTTCGTCGACTACCTGCGCAACCAACGCGGCGCCAGCACGGTGGCCGCTTATTCGGTGCGCGCACGCCCCGGCTTGCCGGTTTCGGTGCCAATCCGCCGCGACGAACTGGACAGCCTGGACAGCGCCCAGCAATGGCATATCGGCAACCTGCTCGAACGCCTCACCAACCTACGGGACGACCCCTGGGCGGGCTACAGCAACCGCCAGCGCATCAGCCGGGCGATGTGGGAAAAGCTTGGCGGTGAAGGAGGGTAGAAGCGGAGCGCAGCCTGTAGCTCGGTGGGAGGCGCTTCAGCGGCGACAGGCATCGGTGCCTAAACCCTCGTAGGGTGCGCGCGCACCAAGACCAATATTGGTGCCTGGTGCGCATGGCGCACCCTACGGATTGCGCCCGTAGCCTGGATAAGCGCAGCGCAATCCGGGGATGGGTATTACGGCCAGCAGCGATGCCCCGGATTGCATCCAGGCTACAAAGCGGATAAGCGAACGACAATTCACCCTGAACCTACTCCCGCCTGGCTCAGTCCTGAGAGAAAGGCATACCACGGGAGGAGAACGCCATGACCGAGAAGCAAACCCTGCCGCCGCAGCATCAGGATCATCGTCCGGGTAGTGAGGCGCAGATGCATCCGCAACCGGTGTATATCAGCGACGACTACAAGTCCGCCGGTAAGTTGGCCGGCAAGGTGGCGATCGTCACCGGCGCGGACAGCGGCATCGGCCGCGCCGTGGCCGTGCATTTCGCCAAGGAGGGCGCCAATGTCGTGCTGCTGTATCTCAACGAGCACGAGGACGCCGAGCTGACCCGCAGCGAAGTGGAGAAGTGCAACGTCGAGGCGCTGTTGCATGCCGGCGACGTGGCCAGCGAGCGGTTCTGTCGTGAGGTGGTGGCGGATACGCTGAACACCTGGGGCAGGGTGGATATTCTGGTCAATAACGCCGGCGAGCAGCACCCGCAGAAGAACCTCGAAGACATCAGCGAAGAGCAGTGGGAGCGCACCTTTCGCACCAATATCTTCGCCATGTTCCAGCTCACCAAGGCGGTGCTGCCGCACCTGCAGGCCGGTGCCAGCATCATCAACACCACCTCGATCACCGCCTACAAGGGCAACCCGACGCTGCTCGATTATTCCTCGACCAAGGGCGCGATCACCTCGTTCACCCGCTCCCTGGCGATCAACCTGGCGCCGCGCGGTATCCGGGTCAACGCGGTAGCGCCGGGGCCGATCTGGACGCCCTTGATTCCCTCGACGTTCAGCCCCGACACCGTGGCCAGCTTCGGCGCCAGCACACCGATGCAGCGCCCCGGGCAACCGGCGGAAGTGGCGCCGGCTTACGTCTACCTGGCGTGCAGCGATTCTTCCTATGTCGCCGGCCAGGTCATCCACATCAATGGCGGCAGCGTGGTCAATGGCTGAGCCGCGCCGCGTGCGCCAGCCCACAGGCCAAAAAGCCTGAACTTTTGCGCGGCGCCCGGGCTCGGAAGTTACAGGGGCGCGCTTACTCGCGCGCCCATCCCCGCGAGGCTTGAAGGCTTGGGAGCATCAGTGCGACCCGGTGGGGATTCATTTGCGGCTGCCGGAAGTGAGGAGTCCCACCGCTATGCCGAAAGTCAAATTGCAGACCAAGCAAACCCCCGGTTACCCGCACAACGACTACGTACTGCGCGTGGAAGATGCGGTCGCCATGCCGCGCATCGCCATCGAGTCGATCGAGCCGGTGGTCGAGCAAGGGCGCTTTGCCGCAAAAGCGATAGTGGGCATGCCGGTCACGGTCGGCGCGGTGATATTCGCCGATGGTCACGACAAGCTGGCCGGCGACCTGTTGTGGCGTGAGGTCGACGAGGTGCAGTGGCACCGGCTGCCGTTGAAGTTTCTCGGCAACGACCACTGGCAGGCCAGTTTCACCCCCCGGCAGGTCGGTCGGGCGCTGTTCGCCATCGAGGCCTGGTGGGATATCTACGCCTCCTACTGTTACGAATTGCAGAAGAAATACGGCGCCGGCGTGTCGGTGGAGTTGGAGCTGCAAGAGGGTGAGCAACTGCTGCGCCAGGCGCTGCAAACAGCGCCGACGGAAGGGCTCAGCGAACTGCTCGAACAACTGCTCGAATGCCCCTCCATCGACGAGCGCGTGGCGCTGTTGCTGGCCCCGGAAACCACGCGCCTGATGGCGCGCATCGAAACCCGTCCGCACCTGGTGCGCAGCGCCATCTACCCGCTGGAGGTGGAGCGCCGCCTGGCGCAGTTCGCCAGTTGGTACGAGCTGTTCCCGCGCTCGGTGACCGACGATGCGAAGCGCCACGGCAGCTTTCGCGACGTTATCCAGCGCCTGCCCGAGATCCAGGCGATGGATTTCGACGTGCTGTACTTTCCGCCGATCCACCCGATCGGCCGCACCCATCGCAAGGGCCGCAACAATTCGCTGTTCGCCAGCGAAAGCGACCCCGGCAGCCCTTATGCGATCGGTAGCGAGGAGGGCGGCCACGAGGCGATCCATCCGCAGCTCGGCAGCCTCGACGACTTCCGCGACCTGGTGCGGGCCGCCCATGCGCATGGGCTGGAGATCGCCCTGGACTTCGCGATCCAGTGCTCGCCGGACCACCCCTGGTTGCGCGAACACCCCGGCTGGTTCAGCTGGCGCCCGGACGGCAGCATCCGCCATGCGGAAAACCCGCCGAAAAAATACGAAGACATCGTCAACGTCGATTTCTATGCCGACGAGGCGATTCCCAGTCTCTGGCTGGCCCTGCGCGATGTGGTCAAGGGCTGGGTGGAGCTGGGCGTAACCCTGTTCCGCGTTGATAACCCGCACACCAAACCGCTGCCGTTCTGGGAATGGCTGATCGCCGATATCCGCGGCGCCCACCCGGAAGTGATCTTCCTCGCCGAGGCCTTCACCCGGCCGGCGATGATGGCGCGCCTGGGCAAGCTGGGTTTCAGCCAGAGCTACACCTACTTCACCTGGCGCAACACCAAGGCCGAGCTGCAGGAATACTTCACCCAGCTCAACCAGCCGCCGTGGCGCGATTGCTATCGGCCGAACTTCTTCGTCAACACGCCGGATATCAACCCCTACTTCCTGCACGACAGCGGCCGCGCCGGTTTTCTGATCCGCGCGGCGCTGGCGACCATGGGCTCGGGGTTGTGGGGCATGTACAGCGGCTTCGAAATTTGCGAGTCGGCGGCGGTGCGCGGCAAGGAGGAATACCTCGACTCGGAGAAGTACGAGATCCGCCCGCGCGACTACCAGGCGCCCGGCAATATCGTCGCCGAAATCGCCCAGCTCAACCGCATCCGCCGCCTCAATCCCGCCCTGCAAACCCACCTCGGTTTTCGCGCCTACAACGCCTGGAACGACAACATCCTGTACTTCGGCAAAGCCACGCCGGACCTGGAGAACTTCATCCTGGTGGCGATCAACCTCGACCCGCACAACGCCCAGGAAGCGCATTTCGAACTGCCGCTGTGGGAATTCGGCTTGCCCGACGACGCCAGCATGCGCGGCGAGGACTTGATGAACAGCCATAGCTGGATCTGGCATGGCAAAACCCAGTGGATGCGTCTCGACCCCGCGCAGCAGCCGTTCGGGATCTGGCGCATCCGCCCGGTGGTTTGACCACCCGCTCGATGAACGCCCGGGTGCCGCCTTCGGCGCCCGCGTCATCCCGACCCACAGGGAGGTGGCGAACGCGGCAGCCCCATGGGCGCCGCCTGCAACTGGGACACGGGCATGCGGATAGCGCCGCAGTGCGAAATTCACGCTAAAGGAATTGCCGATGGCCAAGAAAAGCAGACCCGCAGCATTTCTCGACGACCCTTATTGGTACAAGGATGCGGTCATCTATCAGGTCCATGTGAAGTCCTATTTCGACTCGAACAACGACGGCATAGGCGACTTCCCCGGCCTGATCGATAAGCTCGATTACATCGCCGATCTTGGCGTCAATACCATCTGGCTGCTGCCGTTCTACCCCTCGCCACGGCGCGACGACGGCTACGACATCGCCGAGTACCGCGGCGTGCACCCGGACTACGGCGGCATGGCCGACGCCAAGCGCTTTATCGCCGAGGCGCACCGGCGCGGTTTGCGCATCATCACCGAGCTGGTGATCAACCACACCTCCGACCAGCACCCCTGGTTCAAGCGCGCGCGGGAAGCCAAGAAGGGCTCCAAAGCCCGCGACTTCTACGTGTGGTCCGATTCCAACCAGAAGTACCAGGGCACGCGGATCATCTTTCTCGACACGGAGAAGTCCAACTGGACCTGGGACCCGGTCGCCGGCCAATACTTCTGGCACCGCTTCTACTCGCACCAGCCGGACCTCAATTTCGACAACCCGCAGGTGCTCAGGGAAGTACTCGGAGTGATGCGTTACTGGCTCGATCTGGGTGTCGACGGCTTGCGCCTGGACGCCATTCCCTACCTGATCGAGCGCGACGGCACCAACAACGAGAACCTGCCGGAAACCCACGAGGTGCTGAAGAAGATCCGCGCCGAACTCGACGCCAAATACCCCGACCGCATGCTGCTGGCCGAGGCCAATCAGTGGCCCGAGGACACCCAGCTGTACTTTGGCGGCGTCGACGGCGGGCCGGGCGACGAATGTCATATGGCCTTCCACTTCCCGCTGATGCCGCGCATGTACATGGCCATTGCCCAGGAGGATCGCTTCCCGATCACCGACATCCTGCGCCAGACCCCGGATATCCCGGAGAACTGCCAATGGGCGATTTTCCTGCGCAACCACGATGAACTGACCCTGGAGATGGTCACCGACCAGGAGCGCGATTACCTCTGGGACTTCTATGCCGCCGACCGCCGCGCGCGGATCAACCTCGGCATCCGCCGACGCCTGGCGCCGCTGGTGGAACGCGACCGGCGCCGGGTCGAACTGCTCAACAGCCTGCTGCTGTCGATGCCCGGTACGCCGACGTTGTACTACGGCGACGAGATCGGCATGGGCGACAACATCTTCCTTGGCGACCGCGACGGCGTGCGCACGCCGATGCAATGGTCGATCGACCGCAACGGCGGCTTCTCCCGCGCCGACCCGGCGAGCCTGGTGCTGCCGCCGATCATGGACCCGCTGTACGGCTTTCAGACCATCAACGTCGAAGCCCAGGCCCGCGACCCGCATTCCTTGCTCAACTGGACGCGGCGCATGCTGTCGATCCGCAAGCAGCAGAAGGCCTTCGGTCGCGGCAGCCTGAAGCTGATGGCGCCGAGCAACCGGCGGATCTTCGCCTACCTGCGCGAGTACAGCGACGGCGACCGCCATGAGGTGATCCTCTGCGTCGCCAACCTCTCGCGCTCGGCCCAGGCGGCGGAGCTGGAGCTGTCGAGCTACGCCGGCAAGGTGCCGGTGGAGATGGTCGGCGGCAGTTCTTTCCCGCCGATCGGCGAACTCAACTACCTGCTGACCCTGCCGCCTTACGGCTTTTACTGGTTCCTCCTGGCCGACGAAAAACAGATGCCCAACTGGCACACCCCGCCGGTCGACCGCATGCCGGAATTGCCGACCTTGGTGATCAAACGGCATTTGCAGGAGCTGGCCCAGGGCAGGGCGCGGCAAACCCTGGAGCAGGAATCGCTGACCGCCTATCTGCCCAAGCGCCGCTGGTTCAGCCATCGCGGCAAACCTCTGCGTCAATTGCATCTGCTCTACGCCGTGCCGTTCGGCGAACGGGCCGACCCGTTTTTGCTCAGCGAAGTGCAAGTCAGCCACGAGGATAGCTTCGACCATTTCCAACTGCCGCTTGGCTATATCGCCGAAAACCAGGCCGGCAGCCCGTTGCCGCAACAATTGGCCCTGGCGCGCTTGCGTCGCGGCCCGCAGGTAGGGCTGTTGACCGACGCCTGCGTATTGCCCGAGTTCTGCCGCCAGGTGCTCGACAGCCTGCGCAAGGACAGCGTGCTGCGCTGGGACGACAACGAAATCCAGTTCGTCTCCACCTCGCGCCTGCACACCCTGGAGGACAACCCCGAGGAGGAAATCACCCCGATCTCCGCCGAGCAGTCGAACAGCTCGATACTGGTCGGCGAACGCATGGTGCTGAAAGTGCTGCGCCGCGTGCTGCCGGGCATCCACCCGGAAAGCGAGATCTGCGGCTACCTGACCGAGCAGGGCTTCGCCAATATCGCGCCGTTGCTGGGCGAGGTGCGCCGGGTCGATGCCCAGGGCGAAAGCCATACCCTGATGATTCTGCAGGGCTATGTGAGCAACCAGGGCGATGCCTGGCAGTGGACCCAGGACACCCTCGAACGGGCGATCCGCGACGAGCTGGTCGGCGGCCTTTCCACGGTGGAGAACCAGTACTACGCACTCGCCGAGCTGCAAACCTTCGCCGGCATTCTCGGCCGGAGGGTCGGCGAACTGCACGTGGCCCTGGCGCGGCCTTCGGACAATCCCGATTTCGGCCCGGTAACCAGCAGCCAGGCCGACACCGTCGAATGGCAGCGTGCGATTACCGAGCAGGTGCGGCAGATGCTCGACGCGCTGAACGGCGCGGGCAACGGCCTGACGGCGGAGCAACGCGAGCAGGTCGAGGGTTTGATCGACAAGGGCGAGGTGCTGCTCGACCTGGTGGCGAAACTCGCGCAACGCGCGGCGGGCGGCCTGCGCATCCGCGTGCATGGCGACCTGCACCTGGGCCAGGTGTTGGTCGCCCACGGCGACGCTTACCTGATCGATTTCGAGGGCGAGCCGGCGCGCAGCCTGGAGGAACGGCGCAAGCGCCACAGCCCGCTGAAGGATGTTGCCGGCATGCTGCGCTCGTTCGATTACGCGGCGGCGCTGGCCATGCGCAACGCGCAGAGCACCGACGTCTCGCCCGAAGCCGAACAGGCCCGGCGGACCATCGCCGCGACCTACCGCAGCCAAGCCCGTAGCGCCTTCTACGACGCCTATCGGATCGCCGCGGCGCCGTTGCCCCACGCCTGGCATCAGCGCCAGGGCGAGGCCGCCGCGCTGGCGCTGTTCTGCATCGAGAAAACCGCTTACGAAATTCACTATGAAAGCCGCTACCGCCCCGACTGGCTGATCGTGCCGGTGCAGGGGATGGCGGAACTGATCGAACACTTATCGGGGGCCGGACATGATGAATGAGGATGCAGCCGAGCACTTGGCCGAGGCCGATATCGAAGCGCTGAGCAACGCCACCCACGGCGACCCTTTCGCGGTTCTCGGGCCACACCGGGACGAGCGGGGCACCCTGGTCATCGCCTACCTGCCGGGCGCCGTGAGGGTCGAGTTGCTCGATGGCGCCAGCGGCGAGGCGTTGGGCGAAATGACGCAGGGGGTGACGCCCGGCTTGTTCAGCATGCGTCTGGATAGTCCACGGGCTTACCGCTACCGCATCGACTGGGGCGGCAGCGTGCAGGAAACCGAAGACCCCTACGCCTTCGGCTTGCTGCTCGGCGAAGTCGACCTGTACCTGTTCGCCGAGGGCAACCACCGCGAACTCGGCGAACGCTTCGGCGCCCAGTTGGCCACCTACGACGGCATCGACGGAGTGCGCTTCGCGGTTTGGGCGCCGAACGCGCAGCGGGTCTCGGTGGTCGGCAATTTCAATAACTGGGACGGCCGCCGCCACCCCATGCGCCAGCGCCAGCCGAGCGGGGTGTGGGAGTTGTTCATCCCGCGCTTGCAGGCCGGCGAGGTGTACAAATACGAAATCCTCGGGCCGGATGGCTTGCTGCCGCTGAAGGCCGACCCCATGGCCCTGGCCACCGAAGCGCCGCCGGCCACCGGCTCGGTAGTGGCGCAGCCGCTGCTGTTCGACTGGCACGACCAGGACTGGTTCGAGCGCCGCGCCGGGTACCAGGCGCATTCGCGGCCGTTGTCGATCTACGAACTGCACGCTGGCTCCTGGCGCCGCGAAGGCGGGGAGGAGGGCCGCGTGCTCAATTGGCACGAGCTGGCCGAGCAACTGATCCCCTATGTGTTGGAGATGGGTTTTAGCCATATCGAACTATTGCCGATCATGGAGCACCCCTTCGGCGGCTCCTGGGGCTACCAACCGCTGTCGCAATTCGCGCCGACCGCGCGCTACGGCAGCCCCCATGACTTCGCCGCTTTCGTCGACGCCTGCCACCGCGCCGGCATCGGCGTGATCCTCGACTGGGTGCCGGCGCATTTCCCCACCGACGCCCACGGTCTGGGCCGCTTCGACGGCACCGCGCTCTACGAATACGAACACCCCTTCGAGGGCTTCCACCAGGATTGGGACACCTACATCTACAACCTCGGCCGCACCGAAGTGCACGGCTTTATGCTGGCCTCGGCGCTGCATTGGCTGCGCACCTATCACGTCGACGGCCTGCGCATGGACGCCGTGGCCTCGATGCTCTACCGCGACTACTCGCGTAAGGAAGGCGAGTGGATACCCAACTGCCACGGCGGCCGGGAAAACCTCGAAGTAATCGAATTCATCCGCCACCTCAACGACGTGGTCGCCACCGAAGTCCCCGGCGCCCTGGTGATCGCCGAGGAATCCACCGCCTGGCCGGGCGTCAGCCGGCCGACCAGCGAAGGCGGGCTGGGTTTCTCCTACAAATGGAACATGGGCTGGATGCACGACAGCCTCAAATACATCAGCGAAGACCCGGTCAACCGCGGCTACCACCACCATCAAATGACCTTCGGCCTGCTTTACGCATTTTCCGAGCACTTCATCCTGCCGATCTCCCACGACGAAGTGGTGCACGGCAAACGCTCGCTGCTGGACAAAATGCCCGGCGACCGTTGGCAAAAATTCGCCAACCTGCGCCTGTACCTGAGCTTTATGTGGAGCCACCCGGGCAAGAAACTGCTGTTTATGGGCTGCGAATTCGGCCAGTGGCGCGAATGGAGCCACGACCACGAATTGGACTGGTACCTGCTGCGCTACGGCGAACACCAGGGCCTGCAGAACCTGCTGCGCGACCTCAATGCCCTGCACCGCAACGAACCGGCGCTGCACCAACTGGACGGTTACGAAAGCGGCTTCCAATGGCTGATCGGCGACGACAAAGCCAACAGCGTCTACGCCTGGCTGCGCAAAGGCGAGCAGGGCGCGCCGCTACTGGTAGTGCACAACTTCACCCCGGTGCCGCGCGAAGGCTACCGCATCGGCATCCCCCTGGCCGGACGCTGGACCGTGCTGCTCAATAGCGACGCCGAATACTACGCAGGCAGCAACAACGGCAGCTGTAACGAAGTAACCGCGGACGAAGAAGTCAGCCATGGCCAACCTTATTCGCTAGCGCTCAACCTGCCGCCGCTCGGGGCGTTGATATTGAGGCCGGAGTTGGTGGAAGGGGAGTGAGAAGGGCGAAGGTTGCTATTAACCGACAGCCAAGTTCATCGCTAACTTTGTAGGAGCCAGCTTGCTGTGGTTCGGCACTCCGACGATCAAAGCCAAACAGCAGTGCCGGCAAGCGGGCTCCTACATTCCTGAAATGCTGACAGCGTAAGCCCTGCAATCTAACCCCGTCATAGCCAACCCCAAAACCCGCCACCCCACGGCCTACCGCACCCCCCAAAAACTGCCATCTTTTCGCCATCCCGACGGTGACGATGGCGGTAAAAGCCGATATAACGGGCCTCAGTTCAGTCAGGGGTATTCCACCACTTGGTGTCTATTTATCGTTAGGCCAAAGGAAACAGCATGCCCACATATGACATTCAGTTTGCCAATAAGCTAGCTGAAGTCTCAGTCACGCTTATCAAGGAGCAGCCAGAACAACTTGAGGCACGGCGCAGCGTCATCTATCTGTCTCGTCTGTCAATCGAGCTGTCGCTGAAAGCACTTCTCGAGCGGGCAGGCAAGCCGGTCGAACTGATCCGAAAACATTCACATAACTTGCGGGCCTTGTTAACCGAGGTTGATCAGTGTGAGGTGCTCGCGGAAGTTGCGCCCGGACGGCGACTTTGGGTTCCCGCATCTAGGTTAAGAAGCGTTGATGTGTCATTCATTGGTCACTCAATCACTCTGGGCATGGTCATTGAGGCCGAAAATCACGGAGCCTCCGTCTATCCAAATGAGATCCGCTACGGCGAAAACATCAAAGACATCGTGCCTGAGGCTCTGGCGCCAGCCGCTCTTCGTCTCTCTGCATGGATCCAGGAAAACTGGGATGGCTTACGCTCACACTAGCCGCAGCCGCTTGTTGAAGCAGAGCGTTTGCGCCGGCATAACTGTTTGGTCAAGCGGATGCTTACCTCGGGCGTTTAGGCGTCACAGACAATCTGTCCGGAGATCCACCTAATGAAGAAATACAAAGAGTACTTCGACACCCGATTCTCGGCGGACGTCCTCCGAGATGCAATGCAAGTCAGCCGCGATAGAGCCGAGCGCGCGAACGTAGAATTTGGCAGCACTCAACTTACGGTTGACCACGACGATTCTTCCTGGAGCTACGACACAGTTGATGAGTTCTTTGCCGACTTCCGAAAGTACAGTGGCCACGCATATTTCTGCATCTATGGAAACGGGTTTGATCTAAGCGTCTCGTTCACATCTCGGAAGGCCACCGTGAGCATGAAGGCGCCGACGCGAGTTGATATCGAAGCCGTCTTCGAGGTCTTCGAGAAGCACGCCGCCCAATCAAGGCTTCCTCCGGAGCCGCAGCCCTCAACGCCGATGCCCACGGTATTCATCGGACACGGCCGCAGCCAAGCTTGGCGTGACCTCAAAGACCATCTACACGACAAACACGGGTTTCCAATAGCGGCCTATGAAACTGGCGCGCGAGCCGGGCACACCATCCGCGACATCCTCGAAGAAATGGTGGGCAGAAGTTCCTTTGCCATCCTAGTGATGACAGGGGAAGACGAGCAAGCCGACGGCGTGCTGAGGGCGCGGCAAAACGTGATCCACGAAGCTGGGTTGTTTCAAGGACGACTTGGGTTTGCGCGTGCCATCTTGTTACTTGAAGAAGGCGTGGATGAGTTCTCGAATGTCGCTGGAGTGCAGTACATCAGATTCTCGAAGGGAAACATCAAGGAGACCTTCGGTGAGATATTGGCTACGCTCAGGCGAGAGTTTCCGCGGTGACGCCTACCCCCTCGTTCAAACTCGAACGTTAGAGTCCTTGGAGTGAAGTACCGTGGCCAACCCTCTAATTGGTTAAAATCGCTCGCTTGCTCATTGGGCCGGGGCTAAATCCAATGTCATCAACTTAATCCGCCAGCGTGGAGCCGGTTTTCTCTGACGCCTTGCAGGACGTAGTGGCCGGTCAGGTGGGTGGCCGGTTTGGCGCTTGCGAACAGCGGGATAAAGGTAAGCAGGACCGGTAGAAAACGCTTCATGCGCGATAACACTCACCACGAGCCATAGGGAATACCGTGCTGTTCGATATAGGCCTTGGCGGCGGGCTCCAATGGCAACGCATATTCCCCGTCGCTTTGCCCTTGGTCAGGCCCTTTGGGCTCTATCTCAGCCTGTACGCGCAAAACTTCCGTACCTTTGAAGCAGGGGCCGCTTACCCATAGCTTGGCAATCCCGCCAGGAGCCAGGCCGATTACGACGGCGTTTCGATAAGCTGACTCCCAGCCGCTTACAGGACAATCAACCTGCTCCTGCTGGATCATTAAGTTACGTGCTGATTCTGGGATTTCCAGGGTTGCGCGGTAGGTTTGCGGCTCGGCCAGAGACTGCCAACGGATGAAGATGCGTTCTGGTAGTTCAGACTGGCTTAAATACTTTCCGGAGCCCATGCCGATTCTTGTAGGCCACCCGGATACTTCACCAGTGCTTGAAACCACCCCGGACGCTGCTCTAGTGAAAGTAATGCCACGAATATCCGTGACATCAGCAGTTTCCAGCCAAATATCCATGTGCTCCGGAGCGAAGAAGCCCAGGTGCCACTCCTTATATGGCAGGTTTGGTTGACGCAGATAGCACGCCTTGTGATCCCCCATATCCCGAATCAGGCAGTGCTCGCCAACGGTCAGGGGCAGATCCTTAAACAACTCGGCTATATCCGACTGCCCTTCAGCGGTCAGGGTGACGGTATCCTTGGCGCGTTGCCAGTGGCCGTGGATATGCCCGTCCAGATTGCCATAGGCAAAGGTCGCTTCGAAGCGACCATCGTCCTTTAGCAGTAGTGTGGAACCCGTTTCCCTGGCGCCTTGCAGCACGTAGCGGCCAGCCAGCTCGGTGGCCGGTTCGGCGCTTGCGAGTAGTGGGAAAAGGGTGAGGAGAATAAACAGGTAGCGCTTCATAGCAGGTTTACCGAGTCGGGTTTGTTCGGGTGGATAGCACGTTGACCATCTCTCGCCGGACGGTTAACGAAGTGAACGGTCAATGCACCGCTCTCGCCGGGATAGACATTCCAATGGGCTGATTGGTGCAGGAAGTGGGCGTAAAGCAGGTCTTGCTCCTCGAGTTTGAGGTTCAACGGAGCCTTGCCCTGAGCATAGGCCATGAGTTTGTCCGCAATAGGGATCAGTTCGGCAGGCAACTTCAGATCGCTGGTATTGGGGATCGGCCGAAACGGCGCCCCCGCTTCCTGAGCCAGGGCATGCATGATGCGCAAGGGAATACGTCCGTACTCGCCACGTACACGGCGATCCAGTTTGACCTGGGTATAGATCACCTTCCGGCGAATGGGGGCGTTGGTGGAACGCACCCACCGCCAGTCGATATACAGCTGGCCATTCGGGCGCCCCGGATCGATCAGGCCACGTTGCCCCCATGCTTCCAACTCACGGCTGGCCTGTTTCCAGGCCAGGCTTTCCTCATTGGGCAGGCTCTTATCCACTTCGTCAACGAAAGGTCTGGTGAGGAACAGTTTTTCCTCGGCTGCCAGCGGGTAGTTGCCGCCAATGTCACCATGGGCGCCGGGCAGGACGATCTCGGTAAAACCCGGGTGAGTGCTATTGAGGGAGAAATTGTGGCGGTACTCATCGCCGGCCACTAGGTGGATCACGCGCTTTGCGCTGTCCGCTGCCAAGTGCAACTTAAGGTCGCCGTTCTCATCGTCATTTATATCCCAGCCATCGCTCAGGCCACCGATGGCCGCCACGGTGTCGAACAGGCCGATCAGATTGACCTGCACGTCCTGTCCGAAGCGCCAGCCAAAGCCCTCGATCATAGGCGTCTTGTCACTACGCATTGCCTGGGCCAATAACGACGAACCCCCGCGGCGTAAATCGTTGACGAAATGACGGGCAGCAGCAGCTCCTCGACTGAAGCCGAAGACATCAATTTCGATGCTGGTAATTTGCATTAGGGGATTGAGGCTTCGGAAAGCCTTCAGAGTATTTGAGAACTTCTTTGCGCTGTCCTCGACTTTGGCAATTACTCCTGTATCCCCTTCACCAAGCGCCATATCAGGAAACGACTGATCAGGCTGATCCGTTCGGGTACCGACCCCCTCGGTGTAGACACGTAGCTCCGCTCTTTGCTCGGTATCAGCAAGCATTCTGGTCACGTCATCACTGTATAGGTCATACAGCCGCGCAATATTGCTCCGCTCTCGCCCATAACTACTCATCGGGTCCATTTGGTGGGGTGGGCAGTATTCCAGCAGGGCACGTTCATCTGCGGCGTCATAGCCGAGCTGGTTGGCACGGCACTGCGCGCCTCGTGCGACGTTAGCGTCGTTGTCGCCAGTGCCGTCGAAGAAGAAGCCCACGCGCAAGGTGATGCCTTGCTGCACTGGTTCTTCCAGTTCTTCTTCCTCGTCCTCTTCTTCCAGGCCCAGTGGCGCTTTATCGCCGGGCTCTTCCTGCCAAGTTCGTACGAGGGTGTCTGTGGGACGTTGCGGCGGGCTTGGTGTGTTGGGTGCCAGGGCCTGGGTGGCACTGGCGGCGATGTCCAATGGCGTGGGTGGAGTAAAGGGTGCCGGCGTGTTGCTGTTGCCAATGATCACGCTGCCAGAACCGGCGATCACCACGTTGCCATGGCTGCCTATGGTGCCGAGGGTGGTGGCCGGCAGGCCGTTGATCAGTACGTTGGGGATTACATTGCCAGCCAATGCACTGCCACAGGCGGTGGGGTCGGTCTGGCGAGCGGCGGGCAAACTATCGAAAAGCACATCCGGCGAGCCGGCTGTGATGGGGTTGGTGCCATGCCCGTGGATGGGGCAGGCAGTGGGGTCGTTGACTCGGGCGGCGGGTTTGCCGGACATGACTAACTTCCTTATCGGTTATGGCAGGGGGACCTTGCGCAAAGAATCCGCTCAGTGCAATCGGAAAAGTCCGATCTATGCGCTGTTTCGCAGTAGAAAGCTCGATTGCGCAAGAACTTACGCAGCTTCAGGATAGGGCGACCTCGCCGAACAGCGGCAGCCCGTCAAGTACTGGCGGGCTGCCTGCGGCGGGAAGCGCGCTACTTATTCATAACTGCAAACAAGTCTGCCGGGCTTGATGCCCGCCGCCGAACGGCGAGCACAAACGCTGGTGCACCCGGCAGAGAAAGCCGACCTCGAACGCGCGGCGCTGTACCCCTGGGGGCAGCGCATCGCGCTCGACGATCAGGTTGGCCCACAGCCAGCCGGTGTCGTCGTTGCTCAACCAGGCCTGGGCGCAGATCACGCCTTGATCGAAGGACCGTTGGCAATTGTGCGTCCACTCGATCACCGCGCCGCGCTGGCCGTCGTGGCTGGGCAAATAGCAGGTAAAGGGCTTAATCATCGGCAACCCTCCCTTGCGCCAAGGCACTGCGGTACAGCACCTGCGCATCGTTAAGCAGCTCGCGGGCATTGTTGCAGCAGTCCTGCAAGTGCCCGGCGTTGTCGCTGGCCGCATCCGTACGGGCCAGTATCTCGAACAGCTTATGCAGCATCGTCATCCGCAACTCGGCCGCAGCTTGGAAGTGGCAGACAGCGGAAATGGTGCAGTCGAGCGGTTCGATACGTTTCGGAAAGGGAATGACCGCGGGGTGGGATTTAGCCATGGCGCACCTCCAGGGCGGAGGTGGACGGGCAACAGCAGACTCCAAGGCGGAGCCCTTGGGTAAAAGGGGGATAGCGCATTTTCCTTATGCTCCTCGAACTGATTAAGGAGCCGTCACCCACCGTTGTCACGCGGCTATGGGTGGCGGACCGTACGGGGGTGACAAACCGGCGTCCGAGGGAACCGGCCAGGCCGAAGCCTGCCCCGCACGGCCCACCATAGAAGTGCGATAGCCGGGCAAAAAAATAGCGCCGGCTATACAGCTATGGCGCTACCGCGCCCCAGACAGTCAGGTTGTCACACCCGGCCACGGGATTGACCGTGACCCGCGCACTCTAGCCCGGCAAGGCGTGATGGGCAACCCCGAAGAGCAATAGGGAGTGGACCACGATTTCACTCTAAGAAATCATGCCACTGATGAAGGTTTAGGCTATTCCACAGCTTCAACAACACACAGCCGCAATGGGAGACTTTTATGAAGGTACGCCGCATCGTCGCCAATATCGCGACTACCGATACCGCCAAAGCCAAGGTTTTCTACCAGGATCCTTCTTGAACTAACTTCGTCAAATGGCTGCTCTGCGCCATGACGCCTAACTTGCCCAACTGACAAGGCTACGGCTACAGCGATGCCCAACGAAGGATGAGGGCGCGCAATTCGTGCCCTGTTTCTCAACTCGCCAGCGCCGTCACGTCGTTTGTCCGCAAAGGCGGATGATGACTGAACTCCGTGCCAACTCTGCACTCCACACCTGAGGCGCTTTTCCAACAGCGGAAGTTCCGCCGTACGGCCCTACACGGCTGGCGTTGAGGTGTTCAGGATGAATAGCTACCCGTCTCGTTTCCCGCACTCCCCCCTACTCGCTCCCCCTGGCGCCTTGCCGTGCACGGGCGTCGTTGCGCTGGCTGCGTGGCCGATCAGGCCCACCATCTGTCACTCACAAGGGATACATCATGACTACCGCTCTCAGTGGCCGGATAACAGCTCTTTTCGGATTGCTCACGGCGGCCAGCGCTTTCGCCAGTGGACCATTACAGGTCACCCTGACGCTCGATGAATACGACGGCGTTTGCGATGCCCATTGCTCCCTGCGCGATGCGATTGCAGTGGCTAATCAGGCGGGCGGGCCGCAGCATATTCGCCTGGCGCCCGGCGACTATGTGCTCAGCCGGCCGAGCTTGCCGGATGCCACCGGTTTTGCTGGCGATGAGGACGGCAATCTCGATGGAGATTTCGATGTGGCGGGTCATCTGACCATTCAGGGCAGCGGCGATCAACGCACGCGAATAGTCGCGCAGGTCGAGAACCGCTTGTTCGAGGTGCAAGCCGGGGCGCATTTAGCCTTGCTGCGCCTGAGCCTGGAGAACGGCCTCTCGGCGCGCAACGGCGGAGCAATCGAGAATCATGGCGAGCTACTGTTACGCCAAGCGCTACTGGCCAACAACCAGGCCGTCACACCTCACTCGATCGCCAGCCCGCCGCCGCTCCTCGCCGCTTTCAACTGGGGCCAGGGCGGCGCCATCGCCAACTACGGCAGCGCGGCGATTTATGCCTCGACGTTTCAACACAGCAAGGCGATGGGGCTGTATTACAACAACAACCTGGGGCGCGGCGGTGCCATCTTCAATACCGGCGCACTGCTGGTGCGCGATAGCCACTTCGACCACAACAGTGCCGATGACCAAGGCGACCGTGGGCATGGCGGCGCACTCTACAACCTGGGCGAGGCCGATATCGCGCGCAGCCTGTTCACCGCCAATAGTCACGCGGAGATGGGTGGCGGTGGCGCCATCTTCAACACCGGCAGTGGCACGCTGAAGCTCGCCAACAGCACCCTGAGTAAGAATTGGGGCACCCTCTACAACGGTTATGTCGAATCCCCCAGCGAGTCGATACCGAGCGCCACGCTGATCAACGTCAGCATCGCCCAATCCAGCGGGCCGGGCCTGGCCAACAGAGGCGAGGTGCTGATCCGCAACAGTCTGATAGTCGCCAACTACGACCCCTACGATATCGACCAGCCGTTCGACTGCGCCACCTCCGGGCCGAGCTCGAGCTACCACGCGGTCGGCCTGCTGACCAGCTCGCCAACCAGCACCTGCACGGCGGATATCCACGAAACCGCAGAGCGCATCTTCACTCATTTGCTCGAACCGCTGGCGGACAATGGCGGCTTTACCCAAACCATGGCCTTGCGTCCGGGCAGCCTGGCGCTGGATGCCGGAATCGGCTCTTGCAGCAGCCACGACCAACGCCGCCAGCCGCGCCCGTTGGATGGCACCGGCGATGGCGTGGCAGGGTGCGACCTGGGCGCTTATGAGAGACCGATGCCATAGCAGGCTGTTGAGAAATGTGGGTGACGGCTACATGGATGCAGGAACTAAAGGGGTCGGAGTGAATAAAGTTTAATCACTCCATGCGTGATAACACTCTCCACGAGCCATAGGGAATACCGTGCCGCTCGATATACGCCTTGGCAGCGGGTTCCAATGGCAACGCATATTCCCCGTCGCTTTGCCCTTGGTCAGGCCCTGAGCCAGGGTATGCATATGCCCAAGTTAAACTGGAGCGCCGTGTGCGCGGCGAGTATGGGCGCATTCCCTTGCGCATCATTTTAGGCTATTCCACAGCTTCAATAGCGCACAGCCGCAATGGGAGACTTTTATGAAGGTACGCCGCATCGTCGCCAATATCGCGACTACCGATACCGCCAAAGCCAAGGTTTTCTACCAGGATCTGCTAGGGCTCGACCTGCTGATGGACCACGGCTGGATCAAGACGTTTGGCTCAAGCGAGGCAATGACGGTTCAAGTCAGCGTCGCCGCGGAGGGTGGTTCGGGAACAGCGGTTCCCGACCTGTCGATTGAGGTCGATGATCTTTCCGATGTGCTTGCTAGAGCTGTGAAGGCGGGAATTGCCATTGAGTACGGGCCGGTCGATGAGCCTTGGGGCGTTCGCCGCTTCTATGTCCGCGACCCCTTCGGCAAACTCATAAATATTCTTCAGCACCAGTAGTATTTACGGCGTTCATCGTTGCCAAGAAGGGCACCTGATTCTTCAAAGTGTCGAAGAGCGGTATGTGAATGCTTAGCACGCGCGCCTCTGAGCCGAGCAATCGTTGAAAAAGGGAGTCGAGATGTCGGTGCCTCAGAGCTATTTAGATCGCCTTAGTGCCGGTATCGCGTTTCGCTGGCCGGAACTGCCGCCGCGCGTACTTTCGGCTGGCGAGGCGGACCCATCCGCCTCGCTCCTTCAGTTGCGCAGGGAGAAAAAGTCCCATCAGGGGGTGGGTGAGCTGAGTGCGCTACGGACGCTGTTGGCCTATCAGGTCGATCAGAGTTTTCTTGATGAGTTGTGCGAGCTGACGCAGCTGCAAACCCTGTATATCGAGGGGCTCACCGCTAGCAACCTCGAAGGTCTGGCACGGCTGTCGGGGTTGCAACGCTTGGTCATCAATGGCGCCAGCCGTATCGAAAACCTGGATTGGGCTGCGGGGCTCGCGCCTTCTCTGCAGGCCCTGGCGATCGAGAGTGCGAAGAAGGTCGGCAGCATCGAACCATTGGCAACGCTCACCGGGCTTAAAACGCTCGCGGTCGAGGGCAGCCTGCATTCGGCGATGAAGGTTGCTTCGCTCGACCCACTGAGTGCGCTGGATGGGCTGGAGTACCTGTTCCTTACCGCGCTGCGGGTCGAGGACAAGCGACTGGCGCCGCTGGCCAAGCTCGCCCAGCTGCGCGTGCTCGAATTCGCCGACTACTACGCTGTCGGTGAGATCGATGGCCTGGCGGCATCTTTGCCGAACACCCGCTGCCGATGGTTCGATGAGGATATGAAGAAGCACCGCTGGGAATACCGGCAAGCTAAAAAGTAAGCCTGCGCTGAGCACCGTGTTTGTCCTGTTTTCCCCCGCTTCACCCCAGCCCCTCGGCTTTGGCGTCCTATCTCATGCATCCATGCAGTCGTCTCCCGAGAGCGGGGGAGCTTTTCGCGTTGGCAGGGGTACTGAGGTTTACCAGTTCGATCGATGCGCCCGCCATAAGCTACCCACGCATATTCTCAAACTTCTTGCGGTACTCGCTGGGCGTCAGCCCGACCCTTTGTTTAAACAAACGCCTGAACGAGTTGCCATCTTCATAGCCCACTTGCAGGGTGATCTGGTCGAAGGCTTGCTGGCTGCTTTCCAGGAGGAATTTGGCTTTTTCCAGGCGTAGGTTCTGCAGGTATTCGATGGGGGTTTGTTCGGTGGCTTCTTTGAAGCGGCGGATGAAGTTGCGCATGCCCAGGCCGAAGTCGTCCGCCACTTGTTCCATCAGGATATTTTGGCCGATACGGTTCTCCAGCCAGATCTGGATTTTGAGGATGTCGGCGTCGGTGTGGTTCTTTTTGAAGGTGGTGCTCGAATAAGGCGTTTGGCTGCGTTCGGAGGTGTCGACCAGGAGTTTTTTCGCGCATTCGGCGACCAGTTGCGGTGAGGAAAACTTGCGGACTAGGTGCAGCAGCAGATCGCTGCCGCTGGTGGAACCGCCTGAGCACAAGAGTTGGCCGTCATCGGTGACGGTGCGTTCGATCTGCAATTTCACCTTGGGGAAGCTACGCGCGAATTGCTCGCCGAACACCCAGTGGGTGGTGGCGTAGCGGCCGTCCAGCAGCCCGGCTTGGGCGGTGACGAATGCGCCGGTGCACATGCTGGCGATGTAGCTGCCTTGCTGGTGTTGCACTTGCAGCCATTCGATCATTTTGCCCAGGCTGGGTAGCACGCCGAGGATATTGAACATAAAGCCCGGCACCACAATTAGCTGCGGGTTGTGCGCCTCTTCGAACGCCTTGTCCGGGGTCAGGCGCAGGCCGCTCGAACAGGTTATCGGTTGGCCGTCCATCGAGGCGGTTTGCAGGTGGAACAGGGTCGAGTCGCTTCGCTGTTCGCGGGCACTTTTTTTCACCGCGTAGTGGTGCAGCACATTGGCGGTCTCGAAGAAGTCCATGGTCGCGGCAACGCTGGTGGACGAGCAGTGATCCGCCATCAACAGAGTGACATTCATCCCTTATTTCCCCGCCCTCGGCCGTTTGCGTGCTTTGAAAAATATCGCATGTTATTTGTCATTTTTGCCCGTGGTTACGGCCAGGGTCAATCGCGAATACTTCTGCCCATCGCTTTGCAATCTGGAAGGAAAAGGCAGGCCGGTATGAAGAACAGTGCATACAAAATCTTTAAAAAACCGTTTTTCGGACGCTATGTGAAACCTTGGCGCTGGCCCGAGGACAGCGACCAAAGCCAGTGGCGGCGCCTGAGTATCGCCAGCGAATCCGGGGCTAGCATTTCTGCGCTTCTCGCTTCAGCCTATCTTCCGCAAGCCAAGGGCGCGGTGTTGATGGCGCACCCGATGGGCGTCGCCGCCAAGGGGTTCTGGATGAAATACGGCCATGCCGAGCTGCTGCGTCAGGCCGGTTATCACGTGATGGTGTTCGACCTGAACGGCTTTGGCGAAAGCTCCTCGACCAATATGGATTTTCCGCTGGATGTATTGGCCGCCGGCCAGGCATTGCAAGCGCAATACCCGGATTTGCCGGTGGCGGTGGTGGGCGCTTCGATGGGCGCGGCCATGAGCCTCTGTGCGATGGCGCAGCCCGATCACCCGTTCAAGGCGGCGGTGCTGGAAGCTGCCTTCCCCACGTTGTTGCACTTCTGGTCCCGCTACCCGATTCCCAAATTGAGCATCCAGGTTTCCAAGCTCGTCTATCCCTCCGCCGAGCGCCGTTTGCGCCCCATCCATGCCGCGGAGCGCCTGGTCGGCAGCCCCAGCATGTTGATGATCTATGGCGATGCCGATGAGTTCACCCCGGTCAAGGATGGCCAGTTGTTGTGGCGCGCCTTGAAGAACAAAACCCGGACGGAGTTCTGGCAAGTGCCGGGGGCGACCCATACCCATGCCTATGCCGCGCAGCCCGAGGAATACGCGGAAAGGGTGATTGGCTTTTTAGGCACCCATCTGGCCTGAACCCCATGCGGCTTGCCATTACGCCTGGTAGGCGAGGCCGGCCTTGAAATACTCATGGATGTTCTCCCCGATCTCCCGTTTGGTAATAACGCCGTCCTTGTTGCGGTCGTGAAAGGTGTTGACCGCGTAGGCCCGTTGGCCTTTGCGGTAGATCGGGTCATCGGGGCGCTTCTTTATCGCGGCGGGGCTGAAGATGGAAAAGTACAGGTCGTCCAGCGACCAGGCGGAGGTCGGTACGCCGATGTTCGCGGCGGTCATGAGAAAGTATTTTTCGACGTAATCCATCTGTTCGACATGACCCATGCGCGCCAGCCGTTCGGTCGTGGTGCCGAGCGCTTCGGCGGTCGAGTCCATGAACTGGATCAAGCCGGTGGCGGACGAGTGCGGGTTCTTGATCGCCGGGTTGAAGGTGCGGCCGGTTTCCAGGGCGATGCAGGCCATGATGTGGTTCGCCTCGATGCCCAGGCTTTCGCCGACGCTGATGACCTTGTCTCTGAATCGCTCGGCCAGGGCCGCGCCGTAGAGGTCCTGGACGCGCTTCAGCCAGATCAGCGGGCGGGACGCTTGTTTCAACAGCTCGATCAGGCCGATGGGATGGAAGTGCCACGCCAACCCATCCGCCGTCAGGGCGGGTTGGCCGGCCAGTTCCTGCCACCAGGCCAGCGCCTCGCGTCTTTGCTGTTCTATGGAGCCATCGGCCGGCTGGGATGGCGCGCTCCATAACCAGGCGCTTTTTTGCTGGCTGATCTGCTGCGCCAGCCTGGGTTTTTCTGACGCCAAGGTGGTGGCGCTGGCGGGCAGGGCGCTAAAGCCTGGCCATTCCCATGGCGAGTGCCTGCTCATGGATGGCGCGCGCTCCGCCACCCAGCCGGTAAGCTCCTGGCCATCCTGACCGCGAAGGCTCAGGTACCACCAGCGGGTAGCGTCCGGGCCGATGGCCTTGTGGCCCGGCGCCAGGTCGCTCCAGGCGCTGCTCGGGACGATGCGGGGCTCGCCGCTTAGCGGGCCGTCGACCGCGGCGGCGAGCGGGAAGCCGCTCCAGGCGGCAAGAGTGCCGCTGACCGCGCGCCGGCCTTGGCTATCGACCGCGCTGCGCTCGACCCAGCGTGCAGGTTGGAGTGCTATGCCGATTTCACGCAGCGGGTGCGATGCCGGAATGGGCGAGCCGCTGCGGTAAGGCAGCGGTTCGCCGTCCGGCGACGCATAGGACCGCCGTAGAAATTCGACCTGTTCGGGCATCTCGCCTACGCCAACCCCCAGGCGCAGGGCCAAGGCGCGTTTCTGCGCGCCGTCGAGCGAGTAGCTTTGCGTCGCGGGGCGGTAGCGGCCGAGCGCGGCTTTATCGATCTTCAGCACCGCGTAGGGCTGAACCTTGGCCCAGCGGCCTTCGCTCGGTGAGTCGCTGCTGCGGCGTATATCCAGGTTCGCGGGTATCCGGGTGTTGGCACTCTCGGCTTGGATAACGGCCGTGCCGCGTTGAATCTGGATCAGGGTTTTCTGCTCGCTGGTATGCCGCTCGGCGAGTGCGCGACTGGCGGCTAGAAACGCCGGCACCTCGTCGCAGGTGAATACCTCCAGGTGCAGCAAGGCGCGGGGTTGTGCGTCATCGGCATCCTGGTAGCGGCCGATATGCCCGATAAGCGCGCCGGCCGCGAGCGGGTAGGGCTGCGGCAGCAACTGCACGCTGTCGAGTGGCGGCCGGCCTGGCGATTGGCCGAGGAAGGCCGGTATGGTTGGCGCCCCCGCAGCCTCGTAGCCGGCCCAGTCCAGCAGGTGCATATACAGGCTGTAGAAGGTCAGCGTCGTACCCGCCGTCGGCAGTGTCAGCCGGTGGCGGACCAGCACGAAGCCGGTGGAAAAGAGCAATTGCCGTTCGCCATGGCGGGTGCTTGGATAGCGTCGGTCGATGCGGTAGGCGACCACTTCGCCATCGGCGATGCAGCGCACCGCCGACTGATCGAGCAGTTCGGCGCTGCCCTCGTCGAACTGAACGGCACCTTGCCACAGGCCGTCGGCATGCAATGGATAGAAACCGTTCTTGGCCATGGCCAGGGCACGGCGGTAGCTGTCGAGCGGGGCGCCATTCGCCGCCGCGGTTTTGACTGGGAACGGGTAGGCCCAGCCGATTGGGGTGCGCGCTGTCATAGTGTTTTACCGACTCTCTAATCCGGGTTAGCGGGTTGGCGGATCGGTAGGCACGGCTAAGCGAAGCCGGCAACGACATGGACAACAAGGCGCAAGCACTGCCGCCCTTACTGGGCGGGTGTTGGCATTACAACCCCTGATCCTGTGTGTGTAGCTGCTTGATGTTGTCGTCCTGCTTGTCGGCAGATTGTTGCTTACGCAGTTTCTTTGCGTCCTTTTCCAGCACCAGGTACACCAGGCAGGCGATCGCCAGCGGCAGGAGGAAGTAGATGGCGCGGTAGCCGATCAAGGCGGCGAGCAAACTGCCCTTGGCGATATGGTGATGCAGCAGCGCGATAAACACCGCTTCGAGCACCCCCAGCCCGGCCGGAATATGGGTCACCACGCCGGCGATGCTGCTGATCAACAGCACGCCGAGCACCGAGGGGTAGAAGGCCTGCTCCGGCAACAGCACGAAGATCAGCAAGGCCATCAACGACCAGTTGAGCGCGCCGAGCAGCGCTTGGATCGAGGCCAGGCGCAGGCTCGGCAGAGTCAGCGTCTGCCCGCGAATATGCCAGACCCGTCGGGTGCTCAGGCGGCAGGCCAGCAGATAGGCCAGCGCCGCGGCCAACAGGCCGATACCGATCACCCGCAGACTGCTGGCGCCGATCGACCAACTGGGCGGCAACTGGATCAAGCCCAGGGAAAAAATCACCCCGGCGAGCACGGTGTAGCCCAGCCAGTTGGTGATCAGGCTGAGGCTGAATATCTTGGTGATGGTCGGCACGTTCAGCCCCAGGCGCGAATACAGGCGGTAACGCAGGGCGATGCCGCCGACCCAGGCGGTCAGATTGAGGTTGAAGGCATAGCAGACGAACACCACCGGGAGGACTTGCCGCACCGGCAATTTATGCCGGGTGTATAAGCGCCCGAGCAGGTCGAAACTGCTGTACACCAGGTAGCTGGCGAAGCAGATGCCGATCGCCAGGGCCAGCGTTGCGGCATCGTAGGACTGCAAGGCGCTTTTGACTTCCTGCCATTCGAGGTTTTTCACCAGCATGAACAACAGCACCGGCACCAGGATGAAAAACATCAGGGTGAGCGCACGCTTGGCCCAGATCAGCTTCGGACGGCTGGGTTTCGCGCCCGGTAGCGGGGCAGAGGCGTTCATGAGGCTTTCTCCCGATCGAAGCGTATCCCGGGCTGCTCATGCTGGTTGAGTTCGGCGGATTCCTCTGCGGCCGGGGCGAGCAGCTTCAAGCGCGGCGAATGCGCCGGCAGCCAGCCGGCAATGGCCGGGAAATGCCGCAGGAAGTGAAAAGAGAGAAAGATCAAGGGCACGCGCCACCAATAGCCGCGCATGGTGTGTTTGAGGGTTATGCGCTTGCAGGACGCTTGCGCCAGGTCCTGCAAATGCTCGTAAAGCTGATGGTTGAAGGTGGCGTCGCGGATGATCAGGTTGGCTTCGAGATTGAGCGACAGGCTCAGCGGGTCGAGGTTGCTCGAGCCGACGGTCGACCATTCGTGGTCGACCAGGGCGATCTTGCCGTGCAGCGGCCGCTCGCAGTATTCGTAAATGATCACACCGTCGCGCAGCAGGTAGTTGTACAGCAGGCGCGAACACAGGCGCACCAGCGGCATGTCCGATTCGCCTTGCAGAATCAGGGTGACGTGCACGCCGCGCCTGGCGGCATTGCGCAACTCGCGCAGCAGGCGATAACCGGGAAAGAAATAGGCGTTGGCCACCAGCAGACGAAAGCTCGCCGAGCGTATCGCGTGCAAATAATGCTCTTCGATATCGTTGGGGTGCTCTTCGTTGTCGCGGACCGCCAGCAAGATCCGCGCTTTGCCGGCGAAGCGGTTGACCGCATTGGCGAAGCTCGTCTGGTATCCGGGCTGAGGCGGCTTCTGCGGGCTGTAAGTGAGCAGACGCCGACTGGCCTGGTGAATGTCCGTGACTATGGGGCCGCAGACCCGCACCGCGTAGTCCTGCTTGGACATCGGGCCGGACTCGCTGAGATGGTCGACGCTGAAATTGATCCCGCCGATAAAGGCGACTTCGGCATCGACCACCACGATCTTGCGGTGCAGCCGGCGAAACAGGTTGGTGCGCATGCCCAACAGTTTCGGCCTGGGATCGAAGGCGCGAATTCTCACCCCGGCACTGGCCATGGCGGTGATGAATTCGCTGGTCAGGTCGGCGGTGCCATAGCCGTCGACCATCACCTCGACGCTGACCCCGCGCTCGGCCGCTTCGATCAACGCCTGTTGCAGCTCGCTGCCGACCTTGTCTTCGCAGATGATGAAGGTTTCCAGCAACACCTCGTGGCGTGCCGCACGTATGGCCTCGAATACGCTGGGAAAGAATGCTTCGCCATTGATAAGCAACTCGACGTCGTTGCCGTCTTTCCAGTTGTAGTTCATAGACGTACCTCAACGGCCAGGGGTGCATGATCGGATAAGTGGGTCCATGGGCGCCGGCTGAGGGCCTGGGGTTCATGGGTGGTGGCATTGCGCACGTAAATGCGATCGAGGCACAGCAATGGCCAGCGCGCGGGAAAGCTTTTCGCCGGGGCGCCGAAAGCTTGGACAAAGGCTTCGTGCATGTCGTTCTGTGCGAGCAGAGCATGGGCGCGTTGGCGCCAGTCGTTGAAGTCGCCGGCGACTATCACCGGGGCATCCGCCGGCAGCTCGTCGAGCAATGCGCCGAGCAGCTTCAGCTGCGCCAGACGGTGCGCTTCGCGCAGGCCCAGGTGCACGCAAATCGCGTGGACTTCCTTGTGTCCGGGCACGATCAGCCGCGAATGCAGCAGGCCGCGCTGTTCGTGGCGGTCGACCGAAATGTCCAGGTTGCGGTGCTCGCTGATCGGAAATTTCGAGAGCAGGGCGTTGCCATGGTCGCCGTCGGGGTAGACCGCGTTGCGCCCGTAGGAGAAGTCCGGCCAGATGCTATCGGCGAGAAATTCGTAGTGCGGGGTGCTCGGCCAGTTGCTGTAGCGTTTCGCGTGGCGCTCGTGGTTGCCGTGCACTTCTTGCAGAAACACGATATCGGCGGCCGAGGCGCGCACCGCCTCGCGCAACTCCGGCAGGATGAAGCGCCGGTTGAGGAAGCTGAAGCCCTTGTGGGTATTGAGGGTCAGCACACGCAACGAATGCACCGCGGTGGGCTGTTCGCTGTTCGGCAACAGGGTTTCCTGTTGCCCGTTGTGGTGCTGGCCGTTCTGGTTATTGGATAAAAGAGTCAAAACGTTACTCCTTGCAGCGTTCCCGGTGTCGCGGGTAATGCGTCGGCGAGGCCGAACTTCTCCAGCAATGCGCGGGCGTCGAAAGGCGCACGGACTTTGACGTCGTTGTCGAAGTAGCAATAAACGTCACGGGGGGTACTGCGGTAGTGGCGCGCCGGGCAGATCAAGTGCGCGTCATCGGGTTGCCCGCCGTTGCGCCAGGCATCGATGCGCGCGTGCCAGTTATCCAGGGCGTGCGCCGAATAACCGCTTTCATAGAGCTTCCTATCGCCGTGCAGGCGGATGTAGACGAAGTCGCTGGTCAAATCCTCGCAATATGGCCATTTCCCGGCGGTATCGGCCACCACCAGGGCCACGCGGAACTCCGCGAGCAAGTCGACGAATGCTGGGTCGAGAAAGCTTTCATGGCGGATTTCCACGGCATGACGCAGCGCGCGGTTGTCCGTATCGCGCCAATAGCCTGGGGTTTGCAGGCGCGTATCGCTGCTTTGCGCGCAGGCTTTGGCCTGGTTGAGGTCTTGCGGCAACGAGGCGAGAAAATCGGCGAACAGGGCGGCGTCGAACCTGAAGCTTGGTGGAAACTGCCAGAGAATCGGACCGAGCTTGTGCCCCAGGTGCGACAGCCCCGAGGCGAAGAAGTTGGCAATCGGCGTTCGCACCCCGCGCAGGCGCAACACATGGGTGATCAGGCGCGGCGCCTTGACGCTGAAAACGAACTTCTCCGGGGTGTCCGCGTACCAGTTGGCGTAGCGTTCGGGGGTTTGCAGGGCATAGAACGACCCGTTGATCTCGATGCTGTTCACCGTCCGCGAGGCGAAGCGTAGTTCGTTCTTCTGTGCCAGGCCCTTGGGGTAGAAATCCCCACGCCAGGGCGGGTAGCGCCAGCCGGAAATACCGATGCGTAGCTCGCTCATATGTCTTACCCCATACCGATCAGGTGCGTTTGACCGGCGGTATGGAAGGTGGATCGCTGGCCGGGAAGGATTCTTCGATGGCCTCGTCCAACAACGCCTGCTCGTGCAGCACTTCTTCGTCGCCCGAGGCCGGGCTGTCGAAACGTTGCGGATGCAGTTCGACCTTGATCCAGCCGTTTTCACGGCGGTCGAACGCCTCGAAGGCGGCAATCGCATCGTTCATGGGTTTGATTTGGGTGAGGATTTTCGCCGGGTCTATGCGCCGGCTGAGGATCAGCTCGATCAGCTTGGGGATGTATTTGCGGTGATGGCAGTTGCCCATGTTGATCGTCAGGTTCTTGTTCATCGCCAGGCCGATCGGGAAGCTGCCGGCCAGCGGCGGGTAGACGCCGATGATCGACAAGGTGCCGGCCTTGGCCAACGCCTGCACCGCCCACTGCAATGCCTGACTCGGCGCGTCGCCGGGGTGCCAGTTGGCGCCGTCGGGGTGGGTGCGGGGCG
>NZ_CAMPHV010000049.1 GCF_946886105.1 uncultured Pseudomonas sp.
AGCCCCGACCGCCCCATACCCCCCAGCGACAGACGGTCAAGCAGGGCGCGCGTTATTGGTGTCGTTAGGCTATACTGCGCCGCCTTTAAACCCGCCGGCCGCGGGTTTGACCCAAACATGACAAGCCACGCCCTCTGCGTGGCTTGTTGGTTTTTGACGCGCCGTGAGGCGCTTGAAGATGAGGCACGACGATGAGCGCACTGGTTGGCGTGATCATGGGCTCCAAGTCCGATTGGTCCACCCTTAGCCACACCGCCGACATGCTGGAGCAGTTGGGCATTCCTTATGAGGTCAAGGTGGTGTCGGCGCATCGCACCCCGGATCTATTGTTCCAGTATGCCGAACAGGCTGACGGACGCGGTATCCAGGTGATCATCGCCGGCGCCGGCGGCGCGGCGCATCTGCCGGGCATGTGCGCGGCCAAGACCCATTTGCCGGTGCTCGGCGTGCCGGTACAGTCGTCGATGCTTTCCGGCGTCGATTCGTTGCTGTCGATCGTGCAGATGCCGGCCGGCATTCCGGTCGCCACCCTGGCCATCGGCAAGGCCGGGGCGATCAACGCGGCCTTGCTGGCGGCGAGTATCCTCGGTCACCAGCACCCGCAGTTCCACGCGGCGCTGCAGAAGTTCCGCCAGGAACAGACCGACAGCGTGTTGGATAACCCGGACCCGCGTCAGGCTTGATCGCCGGCAAGCCCGCCCCTCAGCGGCGTGGATCGAGTCGAAGGCTTAAAGAGGTAGAAGCATGAAAATCGGTGTAATCGGTGGCGGTCAGCTCGGTCGCATGTTGGCTTTGGCGGGTACGCCCCTGGGGATGAACTTCGCCTTTCTCGACCCGGCGCCTGACGCATGCGCCCAGGCCCTCGGCGAGCATATCCGCGCCGACTACGGCGACCAGGATCACCTGCGCCAATTGGCCGACGAGGTCGACCTGGTGACCTTCGAGTTCGAGAGCGTGCCGGCCGAGACCGTGGCCTTCCTCTCGCAGTTCGTGCCGGTTTACCCCTGCGCCGAATCGCTGCGCATCGCCCGCGACCGCTGGTTCGAGAAGTCGATGTTCAAGGACCTCGGCATTCCCACCCCCGAGTTCGCCGATATCCAGTCGCAAGCCGACCTCGACGCCGCCGCCGCATTCATCGGCCTGCCGGCGGTGATGAAGACCCGCACCCTGGGTTACGACGGCAAGGGTCAGAAGGTCTTGCGCAAACCGGAAGACGTGAGCGGCGCCTTCGCCGAACTGGGCAGCGTGCCCTGCATTCTCGAAGGTTTCGTGCCCTTTACCGGCGAAGTCTCGCTGGTCGCCGTGCGCGGCCGCGATGGCGAAACGCGCTTCTACCCGCTGGTGCACAACCGCCACGACAGCGGCATTCTCGCCCTGTCTATCGCCAGCAGCGATCACCCGTTGCAGGCCCTGGCCGAGGACTACGTCGGTCGCGTGCTGCACAAGCTCGATTACGTCGGCGTGCTGGCATTCGAGTTCTTCGAAGTCGATGGCGGCCTCAAGGCCAACGAGATCGCCCCGCGCGTGCACAACTCCGGGCACTGGACCATCGAAGGCGCCGAGTGCAGCCAGTTCGAAAACCACCTGCGGGCCGTCGCCGGCCTGCCGCTGGGTTCGACCGCCAAGGTCGGCGAGAGCGCGATGCTCAACTTCATCGGCGAAGTACCGCCGGTGGATAAGGTGATCGCCATCGACGACTGCCACCTGCACCACTATGGCAAGGCCTTCAAGGTCGGACGCAAGGTCGGTCACGCCACCCTGCGCTGCGCCGATCGCGCCACCCTGGACCGGCAGATCGCCGCGGTCGAAGCGCTGATCGCCAAGGGCTGAGCACCTACGGGGCAATTCATGACTAAGCTCTTGCTTATGGGGCATCCATAAGAGCCGAGTCATGAAGTACCTGCTATTGCTGTGGTTGTTATTGCTGGCGCCTGCTAGCCACGCCGAACTGCTGTTGCGCGCCGATTACCGCGAGCGACCGCCGGAGATGCAGGCGCTCGATAACGAGCCCAATGGGCCGCTGATCACCATCCTCAACACTGCCGCACAGCGCGTCGGCGCACGTATCGAATGGCGTTACGCACCCTTCGTGCGCAGCCTCGAAGACCTCAAGGCGGGACGTATCGATCTGGTGCCACGGGTGCTCTTCACCGACGAGCGCAAGGCCTATGTGCACTTCCTGCCGGCCATCGGCACTCAGCGCAAGAGCATCAGCTTTATCGTCAAACCCGGTCGCGAAGCCAGCCTGCGCAATTACGCCGACTTGCGCGAAGGCGTGATCGGCGCCAAACGTGGCACCGCCTACTTCGATGACTTCGACAGCGATAGCTTGATCAGCAAAGTCTTGGCCACCGACGACCATGTGCTGGCCGGGATGTTTCGCGCCGGACGCCTGGATGCGCTGGCGGTGCTCGACCGCGAGGCCATCGAGGCGCAATTCCATAAGATCGGTTTCAGCGACTACCGCTATGCCGACTACCAGTACGATCAATCAATCGGCAATTACTACGGCGCCTCGTTACGCCTCTATCGGGGGCAAAAACAGGCGATCTACGACCGCTTGGCCCACGAACTGCGGCGTATGCGCGAGAGCGGCGAGATCGTCGCGATCTACCGCCGCTATGGCGTCGCACCGCCATCCACTACCGAGTAACCAGCCCGCCTGCACTATCGCCCGATACCCGCATATGTTGCTTCGCGTTTCGAATCGGCCTGCATGGAGAGACGAACGGACATGCAACCTGGCAGTCTTAAAGAGTTCACTCTTATCGACAACCAGGAGATTTTTCATGGGCATTATCGGCACCATTTTTATCGGGCTGATCGTTGGCTTGATCGCGCGCTTCCTTAAACCGGGCAACGACAGCATGGGCTGGATCATGACCATCCTGCTCGGCATCGGTGGCTCCATGGCGGCGACCTACGGCGGCAAGGCCCTGGGAATTTACGATGCGAACGAGGCCGCGGGTTTTATCGGCGCGGTGATCGGCGCGATTATCCTGCTGGTAATCTACGCCCTGGTCGCGAAGAAGAACCGCTAGCCACACCCCACCGAACGAGCTTGCCGATGCGCTACTGGTTATTCCCCCTGCTATTGCTTTGCGGCCTCGCCCGCGCCGAACTCCCCGAAACCGACTGGTTGCAATTGATGCCGGAAGAGGATCGTCGGGCCCTGGAAAACATGCCGGAAATCAGCCACGACACCCCGGAGCAGAGCAGCGACTTCTACAACCCCGGCGGCCTTAAGCAGCAAGCCAAGGACCTGCCGGCGGTGATGTATTCGGCGAAAACCGTGGCCGCTTTCGACGGTAAACAGGTCCGTCTCGGCGGTTACCCCGTGCCCCTGGAAACCGACGCCGAAGGCCGCAGCACGTTGTTCTTCCTGGTGCCCTATCCCGGCGCCTGCATCCACGTGCCGCCACCGCCGCCGAACCAACTTGTACTCGTTCGTTACCCCGAGGGTGTCGAGCTGGAAGACATCTACGCGCCCCTCTGGGTCAGTGGCACCCTCAAGGTAGAACCGGTCAGCAACGAGCTGGCGGATGCGGCCTATGCGCTGGATGCGGGGCAGGTGCGGATGGTCGCGGAAGAGGATCTATAGCAAGCCCTTGTCAATGCAGTACCGGTCACCCGGGTAGTTCTTCAACAACCTGCAAGGAGACCGCATGCCGCTCGACGACAGCCAACGCCAAGCCTTCCGCCGCCTGGCAAAAGCCACCGAAGGCATCGACCACGAAACCTATGAGCGCTTCGGCAAAGACCCGCTGGAGCCGATCATCGGCCTGGGCGATGCCGATGCGCCCATCGGCTTTATCGGCCGCGACCCCGGGCGCGACGAGGTCAAGTACGGCGAACCTTTTATCGGCTCCGGCGGCCAGATCGTGCGCAGAGCGCTTTACCGTCATCTGCACGGTACAGAGATGCCCGACTTCGAAGCGAGCCGAGCGCTGAGCCGGCAGTTCTTCTGGAGCAACACCGTGCCGTACAAACCGGTCGGCAACAAAGCCTGGTCGATGGCGACGAAGAAGCGTTTCCACCCGCTGATGCGCCGCCTGCTGATCGACAGCTGGCATGGCCGCCACCTGATCACCCTCGGTCGTGAAGCCTTCCTCTGGTTCGGCATCGACCAACCCCGCGAAGTACGCGAACGGCTCGAAACCTTCTGGCAGCGCGAAGACCGCTTCAGTGCCCACTTCGACATCGACCTGCGCACGGCAGAAGGCAGCGCCCGCACCTTCTCGCTCTACCCACTGCCCCATCCCTCGCCGTTGAACCAGACCTGGTTCAAGCGTTTTCCGTGGTTGCTGGATGCACGGTTGCGGACGTTGCAGGGGGAAGGCGGCCTCAACGCCTTGTAAGTAGGCGCGTCCCCGCGGCGAATGCAGCAGTAGGTTGGATTAGCGGCAATGGGCGCGCCCTATATCACACCGCGATTCGAGCAGCCGCGTAACCCAGCAAGGGTTTCCGCGGCCCTGCCCATCCTGCTGGGGCTCCTTTACAACGTTCGCAAAAACGCCACCAGATCAGCCTTCTCCGCTTCGTCGAGTTTGCGCTGCAACACCAGGTTGAAGAACTCCACGCTGTCTTCCAGGGTCAGCAGCCGGCCGTCATGCAGATAGGGTGGCGAATCCTTGATACCGCGCAACGGGAAGGTCTTGATCGGGCCATCCTGGCTGGCCATACGGCCGTTGATCATCTGCGGTTTGAAGAAGCGCTCGGTCTTCAGATTGTGCATCAGGTTGTCGGTGTAATAGGGCGGCGCGTGGCAACCGGCGCACGCGGCCTTGCCGTGGAACAGTTGCTCGCCGCGCAGTTCCTGCTCGCTGGCTTTCGCCGGGTCGAGACGCCCCTCCACGTTCAGCTTGGGTGCCGGCGGAAAGTCCAGCAGCGCCTGGAACTCGCCCATGAAATGCACCTGGCTGCCGCGTTCGAGAACGTTCACGCCTTTCTTGGTGGCGATCACCGGGTCGCCGTCGAAGTAGGCGGCGCGCTGCTCGAACTCGGTGAAGTCCTCCACCGTCTTGAGCGCACGCTGCGAGCCGAACAAGCGCTGGATATTCACCCCGCGCAGCGTCGGCGTGTCGATGCGGTGGCGGAATTCCTGCGGGCGGATATCGCCGACCAGATGGGTGGCGGCATTGCTATGGCCGTTGGCATGGCAATCCAGACAGGCCACGCCGCGGCTCGGATGCTTGCTGCGGCGGTCTTCGGTGGCGTTGAACTGCTGCTGCGGAAACGGCGTCAGCAGCAGGCGCAGGCCCTCCAGTTGCTTGGGGTTGAGAATGCCGTTGAACAGCGCATGGAAGTTGGCCAGGGTCACCTGCTTCCCCTGGGAAACATCGCCGAGATCCGGGCGGGTGGTGAGATAGATCGGCGCCGGAAACTCCGGCAGAAAATGATCCGGCAGATCGAAATCCAGATCGAAGCGGGTCAGGTCGCGACCTTCCTGGCTTTTGATCTCATCGATGACGAACTGCGGAAAGACCATACCGCCCTCGGCGTGATTGGGATGCGGCAAGGGCAGGAAACCGGCCGGAAAGAGCTTCTTCTGACGAATCTCCTCGGCGCTCAGTTCGTTCAACTGCTGCCAACTGGCGCCTTTCGGCAACCTCACCCGCACCCCGCCCTGCACCGGTTTACCGCGGCTCATGGTCACCCCGCTGGCGGGCTTGTCGCTGAGGTCGTAACGCTGATCGAGCAGACTGTGATGCGCTTTCTCGTGCTTGGGCTTGTCCGCCACCATGCGCTGCATGATCTTGGCAAAGGGCTCTTCGATCACCACCGGCATATAGCTGGATGGCGGCTTGTCCGATGCGGCATGAACAACGCTAGTGGTGGCGACGAGGGTGAAAGCCAGCGCCAGACGAGCCGGCGTTTGAGCGAGGATGGGTTTCATATGAGCTCCCGTGGTGCTTGAGTCGGTTCCTTCAAACATATGGAGGCACCCGTCCGCCAAAGCGTTCCGTTTCCTCCATGGCACTCAGTAGGGCTAGGCCAGAATGGCGGGGCTCGAAAATAGGCGACGCCTATGATCCCGATAGCTTTCCACCCGCCCAATCGGCATCCAGCCCATCAACACAGAAACCACGGGGCCCGGCGGGCTGGAGATGGCCATTGGCTTTAGTTCGGGAAGGGATCAATAGGCTGAGTGTGGGCGAAAACGGTATAAGGCGAATTGTTATTTGGCAGGGAGAAAACTGCGAGAGTCAGGTGATGAGCGATCTCAAATTCCGCAGCTTCTACCGATTAGTTCCAGTGCATGACCACCGCTAGGAGTATCGATACGCATATCTACTTCCCGGTCATCGGATTCCCGGTATTCGGAGAAGTTGAAACGCCGCGTGATCCGATAGCTCAGTTGAAGCATGTGATCATGGTTGGCATATTCAGCCGCATTCTCGCCGATAGACAACTGGTCGAACTCGATCAGCGCGCCCTGCCATTTCAGATATAGCGAGCTATCGAGTTCTACGACTAGCGCCCCGTCTGGCGATTCCTGCCCCCACAAGTTATATGCACATTGGGAGATGAAACCTTCATTGTGGAGGCTTCGATGGTGTGCGGTAGCTTCTTTAAAGTTAAAAATTTCCAATGGGATAGAGGCTTTCGGCTTCTGCGTGGGGGCAACGGGTCGATTTAGGCACTGCTCGTACTGCTGAGCATGGACAATATCAAACCGCAGTGCTTCAGCCTCCTCCAGTTCTGCCGAGATATTGAGCAACCGCCTCTGGGGAACTTCGTATTTGACCCAGCCAATGATGCCTGTGCCTTCTGTATCGAATACGACCTGCGCTGTCACACTATCACCGGTATCTTCATCGACCAATAAATTGGTTTTTTCCTTACTCACGTATCTGAAGGGGAAGTTACTGCTCCTGAGCAGCTCCGTCAGATGGCCATAACAGGAAGGCGAAACTGGTTCGTCGCTTTGCTCGGCCCGGATTAAGGTCGAATGGCCGAGTAGGACGGCAAGCAGAAGAACCATGTGATGGCTCTTTCTCGTGTGAGTCATGGTCACTCTTTCAACTACCTTCAATAGCCCGCTCCTCACCCGTTCAGAAGTAATTCCACTGCCCCCATTGACGCGTTCTATTCGTAGCTTATGCCGAGGTCATGTTTAAAATCTTCTTCCTTAAGTATCTCAAAGGCCGGAGCGGTTATACCTGCATCGTTTCTACATGGTTGCGAGAAAACTTTGGCGTTATTTTTCAAAACGAACAGTCCGGATTTAAATTCAGGATATTGGCCACTTTCGTCGCTTTCAGTCTTTGTTACGTCATACAGGTAATAGTTATGTTTGCCTATGGTGAACCGAATTCTATTTTCCCCGCCGCCAGGGTATGGGGTTGTGCTTAATTTAAATTTTTCGGTAGAGCCTTCTTCGGTTTCTGGATAGGACAATTCTATCTTTCGGCTAGTGCCGTATTTGTATTTTATATGGACGTTTCCCTCGTGCCGACGCAAGCATAGAGATGCGGTCTTTTTATCGGTAAGGCATGTAAATATACTTTCTTCATTGAAATTACAGAGGTTGTCTGTCTGCACTTTGTTTTCGGGGGCGTCAATTGCAGTTAATTCTTCTTGGCTGCAAGCAACGGTAGAAGTTGAGGTTAGTAATATGGTTGTGGCTATTTTAAATAAATGTCTCATGGGAATTCTCATAGGCCAAGATGGGTTTTTAATTTTTCTAAGCACTCAATGCGTTCGTCATATCCATTCATGCCGCCATTGATTGCGACTGTAAGGCGTTCAGAGTCGTCTGCGTCGGCTATTTTATTGGCATTAACCATTGCCCAATAAACGAACCCCCGACTCGACGCCATATTTAGCGGTGGTTATGATCAGGTCTGGGTTTTCGACAAAGTCTTTAACGTCACTTGGGTTTGCGCTGTTGTGTATTTCTGTGTATTTTCGGTAATTATTCTTGCCGGTAAGTTGAATTATTCCTCTGTCTCGGAATTGATAACCTTCTTCACTGTCCTCGCTTCTCTTACCCATCTTTGATGAGCATGCAAAGCTAAGAAATTTTCTTGGGTTGTCAAAAATTATTGGCTAAAGTCATTGATTTTCGATTTGTAATAATTCATTGACTTTTAAATTTAAGGACTCTGATTCTATTGATTATCGAAAGTCTTCTTCGCTTTTATGGATTTCATTTATTCCGGAATTGACCTTTCGGCTAATCACAGCATTGCCACCGGCCTCACATGTTTTTTTGAAAACAATTTCATCGTTTTTTAAAACTGTTAGTCCGCTGAAAAAAGATTGATGAATAATATAAGTAAACTCACCTATTTTGAACTTTAATATGTCTCTAATGGCACTTCCCTCTGTTGCATCGACATAATAAATTATATTCTCTGGTGGGATCTTTTTTTTAGGGTGTATTAATTCAAGTTTGTCCGGCTTGCCATATCTATATTGGACATATCCTGTATTGGGTGAGGTATTGCCAGATGCACAGACAGAAATTATTTTGCCATTTTTAAAAGGGCAGCTGAAGTATATGTCTTCATTTGATGTGCATAACGTAATATCGTCGCCTCCATAGACTGGTTCGTAAAATAAAATGCTGATAATAGAAATGCTGGCTGTCAGAATATTTGTTTTCATTAATCCGCCTGGCGTTATGTTGACTGATTTATTATTACTTGAAGTCACCTCGATCCCATATCAACTTAAAGTTGCTTATGCGCTCTTCTCTACTTGTCGTGTTACGATTAACTGTATCTGTAATAGTCTCTACTACTTCCCGCGTGGCTCCGACATCTGCTTTTTCATACAGCTTGTTCAGCACCCAAAACGCGGCAGCTGAGCGGACAGCGTATTTCATTTGAAGCAGAATATCTGGGGACTCTTCAAAGTCCTGGTGGTCGTTTGGCCATTCGCTAATGTTGCTTTCATGCCACTCCGTAAAACTTCTATAATTGGCCCTGCCTGTCAATTGTTTCAGCCCTCTACCTCTATATTTCCATCCATCACCACTAGCTCTGTCTCCATTTCCGAGCTCGCTTCGGCCACCATAAGCACCGTTAGCGATAGATTCGAAATCGGCCTGACCCATTCGAGTGCCATCAGCTTTGATTGGCTTCTGAGTTGCATAGCCGTAAGCTCGAGCGAGGCTCGGATTAGCAGCAAAGAATGAGAACGAGCTTATTAGTGAGTCTGCTTTCCAGATAAATCCTTCTTCTACACTAAGTGAAGTGCCTGTCTCCTGCATTACCTGTGCGAAAAAGTGGCTCCTTCTCAGTGGAGTATCGAGCTTGTAGAAGTCTATATGTGCGTTGAGTTCATCAGCTATTTCTTGCAACTCTGTTTGTTTGGACGTTGCAACATCTGGAAAGATCTTACTCATCATATCTAAGGTAAATGTGAATCCACTCTTAGAACTAAAAATCCCCGCCATAGCTACCGGCTGAAAATGCCAAGCCACCCCATCCGCCGCTATCCCAGGCTGACCAGCCAGTTCCTTCCACCAGCTCAACGTCTCAATTCTTTTCTTCTCCGCAACCCAGTTCAGATTGGGATCGGCTGGTGTGTGTTCCATCAATTTATCCAACTGGTTCCACTTCCCCTCGTTCCAGAACCACTCGCTTTCGTGCTGGCTGATCAGCAGGGAAAGTTGCTGCGCCAACCAGGGTTTGCCGAGGGCGGCTTTGAGTTCGGCAGGGGTGAGTTTGTTGTCGCGCGCTCCCTCGTCCGGCAGGTCAATGACGTCGTAAAGCTCGCTGAGAATCTCTCCGCGTTCTGCTTCTTCGATAAGTGCGGCGTAGCTTTGGGTTTCTTCTTGCGTGGCGCGCCCGGTGGCGTCCAGGGTTCTTGCCAGATGGGCGTCCAGGGGGAGTTTGTCTTGGATGGTGCTGAAACCTGGCCATTCCCAGGGCGAATGGCGGCTGACGATCAGGTCTTTTTCGGGAGCCCAGCCGGAGATGTCGCTACCGTTCACATCGCCGACGGTGACATACCACCAGTGCACCTCGTCAGGGTCGACGGCTTTTCGTTCGTCGGGCAAACCGTCCCAGGAGCTGGCGGGCAGAATGCGTTCGTAGCCGCAGGCTTGGCCCTCAATGCGGATATGCAAGGGGAACTCGGTCCAGGCGGCGAGTGCGCCGGCAGTGCTGGTGCGCTGGCCTTGGGCGTTCAAGTTGGATCGTTCGACCCAGACGGGCTCCCCTACCGCCGCACCGACTTTGCGCCAGGGATGGGTCGTGGGGATGGTGCCTGTGTCGTAATCATGGGCGTCGCCGCCTTCGACCGAGTTGAAGTAGACCTTGAGGAAGTCGACCTGATCCGGCATATCGGCAACGTCGATGCCCATTCTTGCTGCCAAGGTGGCCTTCTGAGTGGTGCTCAGCGAGTACGTGGAGTTAGTGTTGTTGAATCTGCCCAGCTCGGTGTTCTTGTCAGCGTTGCAGATGGCGTACTTGCGTACCTTGGCCCAGCGACCGGCTTTGGGTGAATCGCTGCAGATACTTACATCCGCGCCCGTTTCGATTTGCGCATCGGCGACAGCGGGCTGGATTATCTTCGATCCCTTGTCCACCTTGATCAGGGTTTTCTGTTCGGCTGGTAGCCTTTCTCCGACCGCGCGGCTTTGTGCGAGGAATGCGGGAACGTCCTCGCTGGTGAATACTTCCAAGTGCAGCATCGTGCGAGGCCGGGCGTCATCGAAGTTCTGATACTTGCCGAGATGCCCAACCAGCTCGCCGGCCTTGATGGAATAGGGCTGGGGTAGAAGATGCACGCTATCGAGCGTGGGGACGGCTTGACTGGCTTGCAGTGAGGCGAAGTGAACGAAGCCCTGAATGTTGTGAACACTGTTGGCCGATAGCGGGGCAATGTCTTGCCCTTCGACGATTTGCAGCAATTCGCGGTATGCAGCTGTACCCGCTTTGAGCGAGCACTTCGCCCCTACAGGCAGCAAGCCGATTTTTGGGTCGCTGCTTTTACCGTTACCGGTTTTTCGTATATTCAGGCCCGTTTGCGGCGCCAGGGTCGGCTCCGCGTCGTTCGCATCGTCCGCAACCAGAAAAGTATCCGGTTCGCTGGCCAAGGCTTGCATTTCGTTGATGTAGACCCAGCCCAATTCTTCGCCCGCTAATGCAGGAATAGCGCTGCCTTCAAGAATGCTAAGTAACTTGCGCCATGCGGGTGAGTCGGCGTCCGCATCACCGACTTTGACCTTGGTGCCTTTCGGTAACAGTGCGGTGACCGCACCATCCTTGGGTGCTGCGCGTACGCGCAACCCGAGCACGCCATCGCTAGCCTTATCGGTCTTTACTCTGTATAGCGTTTCGCCGAAGAAAGCTGGTGGGGTTGGCGCATCCGCATTGCTGTAGCTCGCCCAGTCCGCCAGATGCATATAGAGGCTGTAGAACGTCAATGCACTGCTAGCGGTGGCAGCAGGAGCAGCCTCTTCGGTTTCGCCTGATTCCGCAGCAGAAGCGCTCGGCGCAGGCACTGGCGGCAACTCCAACCGGTGTTTGACCAGCACGAAACCGCTTGAGAACGGCAGGTGTACAACCGTTGGGCCTTCACCGTACTGGGTGGTGGGGTAGCGTTGATCGATGCGGTAGGCAATCACCTCGCCGTCCGCGATGCAATGAATCGCGGACTGATCGAGGCTAGCAGCGGTGCCATCATCGAAGTGAATGCCGCCATGCCAGAGGCCATTGGCCCCCATGGGGTAGAAGCCATCCTTGGCCTTGGCTAACGCGTCGTAATAGCTCTCGGCAGTGACGCTGCCCGGGCTGGTTTCGCCTTCAGCTGCTGCCTTGGATTTGAACGGATACGCCCAATTGATTGGTTTGCTGTCTGCCATGATGTTTTACCGAGTCCCTAATCCTTGTTTGCGGGCGTGACGTGATGACTGCCCGCGCTTGATCCCTGTTAACCGGAGAAGTTGAGCATGCGCTTGCGTTTGGTCGGTGCACTGAGCAGTTCGTTCCCCTGCGCCTGCTCCAACACATCCCCGGCCTTGTCACTATCGGCCATTCCCGGCAGCACCGGTGGTTTGATTTTGATGCCCGAGCCTTTACCCGGCGAGCCGCCTGCGTTGATTCTGGCCAGCGGGCCGCTGAGAGTGATGCCGCCAGGGTCGAGTTTGATAAAGCTGCCGCCGGCTTTGATGGTGAGTTCGACGCCGGCTTCGATGACCATTTTCTGCCCGGCTTTGAGGTGGATTTCGCGGCCTACTTTGGTCAGTTGCGCGGTGCCGAGTTTGATGTGTTGGTTCTGCCCGATGGTGAGGTGGTCGTCGGGTTTGACTTCGACTTTGCGATCGGCTTTGACGGTCAGGTGTTCTTCGGCTTTGAGCTCGGTAAAGCTGTTGGCTTCGACGGTGTCGTGACGCTCGTTACCGACGCGGATTTTCTGGTCGTGCTCGATGTTTTCGTCCCAGTCGCGCTCGGCGTGCAGGTAGATCTGTTCCTCGCCCTTTTTATCTTCGATGCGCAGTTCGTTGTAGCCGGCGCCGCCCGGCGAGCTGAGGGATTTGAACAGACTGCGGGTCTTGTTCGCCGGCAGGTCGTAGGGGACGACGTGTTCCTTGTGGTACAGGCAGCCGGTGACCAGGGGCTGGTCGGGGTCGCCTTCGAGAAAGGTCACCAGGACTTCCATGCCGATGCGCGGGATGGCGATGCCGCCGTAGTTGTCGCCGGCCCAGCTGTTGGAGACGCGCAGCCAGCAGCTGGTTTTATCGTCGGCCTGGCCGTGGCGGTCCCAGAAAAATTGGACTTTGATCCGGCCATATTCGTCGCAGTGAATCTCTTCGCCGGCCGGGCCGGTGACCACGGCGCTCTGGCTGCCGAGCACGCGTGGCTTGGGGTGGGCGAGCGGTGGGCGGTAGGGGATGTCCCAGGGGGTGGCGGTGAAGCGGTTGCGGTAGCCTTGGTGGAAGTCGGTGTCGCCTGTTTGCCCCTCACCCCAGCCCTCTCCCCTGAGGGGAGAGGGAGCTTGTCTCGCTTCGCCTGAAGTAATGGATTCCTCCAATACCTGGGGTTGCTTGCCTTGGTGGATCACTTCGTGCAGCAGCCAGAGGTCGTTGCAGTCGTGGCGTGGGTGGTCGGAGAGTTCGAGGAAGTGGCCGCTGAGCAGTTTCGGTTGGTCGCTGCGGCCTTCGGCCAGGCGGTAATCGGCGCGGTGGCGTTCGAGGTTGCGCTGGCTGAGGTGTTTGCCGCGCGTGCGGTCGGTGTAGCGGCCGGGGTAGTCGTAGTCTTCCAGGTCCGGTAGCGGTTTGGCCTCGGGGGCGCGTTCGGCGCTCTCATCCTTGACGGCATACGCGGCTTCCAGCAGCAGGCGCGGTTGTTCGAAATCGTAGTCGCGGCGGGTGGTGCGGCTGGTGCGGGTTTCCAGGCGCACGGCGAAGCGTTTAACCACCGGCTCGTCGGCGGTCATGCCGTTGTCCTGTAAATAGGCGGTCGGCTGACCGAGTTTGCCGAAGGCGCTCTGGTCGTCGCCGAACACCAGTACATGGCCTTGCGGGCTGTGCGCGAAGTGGTAGTGAATGCCTTCTTCCTCGCACAGGCGCTGGATGAAGTGCAGATCCGTCTCGTCGTACTGCACGCAGTAATCGCGCTCGGGATAGACCGTCGGGCCGAGCTGGAATTGGTAGGCGTTGGCCTGAATGCCGTGTTCCTCCAGCACCTGGGCGACTATCTGCGGCACCGTCAGGTGCTGGAAGATGCGCTGGTTGGTGCGCAGGGTCAGGTAGCTGAGCTGCGGCACGATGGAAATCTTGTAGCGGGTCAGGCGCTTGCCGGATTCGCCTTGGGCGACTTGGTAGATGATTCCGTGAACCCCCAAGCCATCGGGCGTGAAGGCGAGAAAGGCCGGCTGGTGCAACAAGCTTTGCAGGTCGAGGTCCGGCCGTTCGCTGATCAGTTCGACTTCGAAGCGATAGGGCTGGCTGATCGATTCGCGGCCGCTGAATTCGAGCACTTGCAGGTCGTGTTCGAGGCCTTCGATGGTCAGGCTGAAGTGGGTTTCATTGGCCGGGTTGAACATGCTCATTTCCTTGTAAAAAGATCATCCATTAATGCCGCCAGGAGCCGTTGGGCTTCGTTCCTCAGCACCAACCTACGAGTTGTTGCTTCGGAACCAGCGCGGCCAGCGGCTCGGCGGCGGCTGACGGAACACCGCCAGCAATTGCGCGCAGTCGATGCCGCGTTGCGCCTCGTCGAATGCCAGGGCAGTGCGCAGCGCCGGCCAATAGTGTTCCGGTAGTTGCTTTGGCCGTTGCAGCTGCTTGTCCAGCTCCATCGCCTTGGCCTGTTTGGCGCTGAGGCGGCGGAACGGATGGCGACCGCTGGCCAGCTCGTAGAGCACGCAGGCCAGGGCGTAGACATCGGCCGCGGCGGTCAGCGGCGCACCGTCGAGCAGCTCCAGCGCGGCGTAGCGCGGGGTCCAGGCGGTAAAGCGGTTGCGGCACAGACGCGGCAGGCCGGGCAACAAGCCTTCCACCGGCTGGCCGAGACCATAATCGAACAGGCGCAAGCCGTCTTCGGCAAGCATCACATTGCTGGGTTTCAAGTCGCCGTGCAGCACGCCCAGGCTGTGCGAATAACTCAGGGCATCGAGCAGGGCGATGGCGATTTCCTGCAATTCGCTCCAGGGCAAGCCGTCGGGCCGTTCGCAAAGCAGTTGATCGAGGGTCAGGCCCTTGAGCAGTTCGAGGATCAGAAAGGCGCGCTGGCTCGGCAGGTCGACCTCGAAGCCGAACAAGCGCACCACATGGCGATGGTTGAGCCGCGCGGTAAGGGCGAATTCGCTGTACAGCAGCGAGTTGGCGTCCGGGTATTCGGCGAAGTCGTCGCTGAGGGTTTTCAGCGCCACATAGGGTTCGGGGTCGCCGAACTGTTCGCGCAGCAGGTCGCGGGCGCGATACACCGCACCCATGCCGCCGACGCCGAGCAGGCGTTCGATTCGGTAGCGCCCGCCGAGCACTTCCGGCAGTTCGCTGACGACCGGCCTCGGCGCCTTCTCCGCCGGTTTGGCGGCGGTGGCGGCCAGGGCGAAATAGGTCAGGTTGCTGGCCTCTTCGGTTACCGGTTCGTCGAGTAATCGTTCGCTCATCCTTGGCTCCTCATCGGCGGATCGCCACCGCGCTCAGGTTGTCCCGCGCCGGGCCGTCGAGCACCCGCTGGAACAGGCGATTGAGGGTCAGCTGCGGCGACGGCAGATTGAGCGCGGCGCCCAATTCGTCGGCGGAGAGATCCTGATAGAGACCGTCGCTGCACAGCAGAAAGGCATCGCCGGGCAGCACGTCCAATTCGAGAATCTCCAGCTTCAGCTCTTCGCTGGCACCGATGGCGCGGGTCAGGGCGTGGGCCGCCGGGTGGCGGGCGGCTTCGGCCGGGCTGAGTTGCTGCTCGTCGATCAGTTGTTGCAACAGCGAGTGATCGCGGCTGAGTTGGTACAGGCGGCTGCCGCGCCACAGGTAGCAGCGGCTGTCGCCGGCCCAGATGCAGGCGGCTCGGTCGCCCTCGATCAACAGGGCGACCACGGTGCTGCCGATCACCGGGTCCGGTTGCGCGGCGGTGACTGTCAGTTCCTGGCCGAGCCGGCGATTGAGCCCGTGCAGGCGCCGGCGCAGTTCGGCCAGGCGTTGTTGCAGGTCGCCTTCGCTGGGTTCGGCCAGCTGTTCGACGATCAGACGGCTGGCCAGGGCGCCGTTCTGGTGTCCACCCATGCCATCGGCGACCACCCACAGGCCCTGCTCCGGCAGGGCCAGGAACGCATCTTCGTTGCGCCCCCGCACCTTGCCGGTCTCGGTGCGCGCGGCGCTGCGCCAGGCGCTGACGATGGCCTCCGTCATCAGAGCGTTGCCGGCAGCTTGAAGCCGCGCAGCAGGTCGAGGTCGAACGGGTTCGGCGAGCGCTGGCTGTGCAACAGGTAGTTGGCATGGCGGCCGCCGAGGTCGGCCTTGAGCATCAGCACGTCGCGACCGCTGTGGTAGTCGACGCTCATCAGGTCGAGCAGGCGGAACAGCGACCAGGGCCCGCTGTTCATTTCGATACCGACTTTGTGCCCACCGAGCTCTTCGACCACCAGGCTGGTGCGGCCTTCGTTAGCCTCGGCCGGCCAGCTGAAGGCGGTCTGCACGATAGGCCCGTGGCGGTATTCCATGCGCTGGCTGCCGAAGCGGAAATCCGCGCGGCCCAGGCTGGAATCCAGCGAGTAAGGCTCGAGCTTGAACAGCACCTTGGGCTCGTTGGGGTTCTCGGCGAAGAAGCTGCGGCGGATGGTTTGCGTGTGGCTCATCTGCAGCAGGAACTCGCGCGACAGCGGCAGGCCGCGGCCGTCGATGCGGCGCACCTGGTATTGACCGGCGCTGCCGCTGACGAAGGGTTTGAGGTAGCCGTCGAAGAAGCGTTCGGCGATGCCCTGGGCCTTGAAGAACTCGCGGAAGTCGGCGATCGCCACGTCGCTTTCGCTGTGCGCGCTGAATGGATAACGCTGCTTCAACGAGCCCTTATAGGCGGCGTACAGCTCGCTCTTATAGCGCTGGTTGAGGTAGTGGTAAGCGTCGTTGAGTACCAGCATCCAGCTGTCTTCGGCCAGCAGGCCGAGCCAGTTGCCGACCGGTTGCGGCAGGCGTGCGGCGCTGCTGCGCACCTGGTTGATGGCATCGCGCTTGCCGCCCATGCGCGCCTTGGCCAGCTCGAACGCCGCCTGTTCCGGGGCGCTGGCGTGTGCCAGGCTGGCCAGTTGGCGTTGCAGGTCGTCCAGGGCTTGCAGGGTGATCGCCAGTTCCGGGCCGGCGCCGCCGTTGTCGTCGAGCAAACGGTGCAGCGGCTCGAAGCGCCGCTCCAGGGTCTTGCGTGCAGTGTCCGGCAGGTTCTTCACCAGCGCCGCTTGCGCCTGTTCGGCGGCGGCGCCGGCGAGCTTGGCGACTTTACCGAGCTTGCCCTTGGCGCCTTCCAGCGCGCTGGCGGCTTCACCCGCGCTGTCCGCGGCCTCGGCCATGCCTTTGAAGCGGGTGTTGTCGCGCACTTCCACCAGCAGCTGCAACAGCGGCGAGTTGGCAGCGGTGAGGCCGGCCAGTTGCATCGCGCCCTGGTTGGCGCTGCCGATCGGTTCCAGGCTCAACTGCGCCAGGGCTTCGCCCCAGTAGTTGGCGTAGTCGCGGAAGTACAGCTGCTCCATTTCCACCAGCAGGCGGCTGAGGTCGTTGTTGCTGAGGGTGTCGCCTTCGCCGAGTACCCAGTTGTCGCGCAGGATATCGCGCACCAGGTCGGCGCCCTTGGCGGTGAAGGTTTTCTGGTAGCCGACCTGGGTGTAGAAGCCCGGGATGGCGTAGTCGCTGCCGGCGAACAACGCGGCTTGCGGGCCGAGTTTCTGGCTCAGGCGATAGTCCGGCAGGCTGCGCGCCTGTTCGCGGAGCATGCGGTAGACCACATTGGCCAGCGACTCGCTGCGCAGTATCTGCCGGGCCTGGGCGACCAGCGGCTCGTTGAGCGAGTAGGGCGCAAAGGACTCGGACAGCAGGCGCTCGAAGTGCTGGTTGAGGCCGCGCTGGCCGGCGCTGTTGCCGGCATAACGCAGCGACCAGTCGGCGGCCAGCCATTCCTGCAGGAAGGCGTTGTCGCGACGTTCCTCGAGGTTGAGCATCAGGTAGGCGCGCAGGCTGTTGAGCAGACGCTCGCGGTCGTTCAGGTTGGCGCGCACTTGCGCTTCCAGCTGGCGGCCGACGCGCGACAGCAGCAGGGTTTCCAGCTCGCTGCGGTATACCCGTTGCAGCGTCGGGTCGACTTTTTCGCCCTGAAACAGGCCGCCGCGTTGCAGGTAGGTCGCCTCGTCCACCGGTGGGAACACCTGGGTCGCGGCATAGCTGCTGTCCAGGGCCTTGAGGGTTTGCAGGGCGTCGTCCTGGGCGCCGATGCTGCCGCGCTGCTGGGTCAGTTGCTGGGCAATCTCGCGCAGTTGTTCCAGGCGGTCATGGTTGCCGGAGAAGCCGTTGGCCCAGAGCGCGCCGAACAGCGCGAGGAAGACGAAGGCGGTGGCGTACATGGCGCGCTGGCCCCAATCGATGCGCCGTACTTCCTTCTGGTCGAGACCGGCGAGGTCGGCTTCCGGGAAAATCACCCGGCTCAGCACGTGGTTGATAAAGCGCGCACGGCCGCTGCGGAAAGTCGGCAGGGCGCTGCTGGCCAGGCCGAGGTTACGGCCGATGCCGCTGGTGCTCGGATCGAGCTCGCTATTGAGTTGCGGGGCGCTGGTCAGGTAGAAGCCGCGCAACTGGCTGGCGCGCTGGTAACGGTTGCCGGTAAAGGCCAGCTCGCTGAACAGGCACAGGCGCTCGCCGATCAGCCCGAGCTGATGCGGGAAGTCGAGGATGCGACCGCGGCGCTGGGTGTCGCGCTCCTGGTGCATGCGCAGGATCACCTGACTGTTGAGGCGGCGCAGCAGTTCTTCGAACTCCTGACGAATCACCTGCACGTCGGTGGCGTTCTGCTCCTTGCGGAAGCTGGCGCCGAGTACCTGATCGCTTTCTTCGCGCGACAGTTGATCGAAGAATTCGTCGAAGCCCAGCACCTTGTCGGCCTTGCTCAGCACCAGGTACACCGGCACGTCGACGCCCAGGCGCTGATTGATTTCATGCAGGCGCTGGCGGGTCTGGCGCGCGAGGTTTTCCAGTTCGATCTCGCTGCCACCTTGCAGGTGTTCGAGCGGGATATTCACCAGCACGCCGTTCAGCGGCCGGGCGCGGCGCTTGCGCAGCAGGCCGAGCAGGGTGTCCCAGGCGCGGCCGTCGATCTGCGGGTCGGGCTGGGTCAGGTAGCGCCCGGCGGTGTCGATCAGCACCGCGTGGTCGGCGAAATACCAATCGGCGTAGCGGGTGCCGGAGACGTCCTTGGTCAGGCGCTGTTGCTCGCCGCGGTTGAGCGGGAAATCCAGGCCGGAGAAGTCCAGCAAGCTGGTCTTGCCGCTGCCCTGGGGGCCGAGCAGCAGGTACCAGGGCAGCTCGTTGCGCCACTTCTCGCTACGGCCGCGGTACAGGCTGGAACGCTTGAGGGTGTGCAGCGCCTGCTTGAAGCGCTGGCGCAGTTCGACCTGTTCCTCGTTAATCACGTCTTCGCGGCGCAGGCGTTCCTGGGCGTCGGCGTCGTCTTCCTCGGCTTTCTTGCGTGCGGTGGCCTTCCAACTGGCGAAGACCATGGCCAGGCCCCAGATCAGGAACAGCCCGCTGATGGTCAGCAGGCGGCTGGTGGCCGATTCCCAGAACTTGTAATCGTCGACCGCCAGCAGCGGGCCGACGAACCACACCAGCAGCGCCAGGACCAATACCAGGCACAGGCTCCAGACCCAGGTCTTGCGGAAAAAGGCGGCTAACTTGCCGAAAAAGCTCTTCATTTCTGATCATCCATGCTTACACCCGCGGACGGGTCGAGTTGCTCGTACGGCTGCAAAATCGTTTCGCGTTGTTCGCCCAGTACCCAGGCGAAGCCGCCATACATCACGGCCAGGCACATCAGGGTGAACAGCGCCACCAGCCACCAGGGCACGATGCGCACCAGGCGCCGGCGGGTGTCCTTCAGTCCCTGCCAGTGCGGCGAGACTTCCCGCGGCACGTCGCCGCGCATCTGGCGGATCTGCCGGTACAGGCTGTCGCGTACCGCTTCCAGTTCGAGCATGCCGCGCGGCAATACGCGGTACTTGCCCTCGAAACCGAGCGACAGGCACAGGTACATCAGTTCGAGCATCGGCAGGTGCTTGACCGGGTTGCGCGACAGACGCTCGAGCAACTGGAAGAACTTCTCACCGCCGAAGGTCTCGTTGTGGAAGCTCGACAGCAGGCTCATCTGCGACCATTCGCTCTCGTTGCCCCAGGGCGTGGTCACCACGGCCTCGTCGACCACGGTGCAGAGCACGTAACGCGCGGCCATCACCTGGCTGCTCTCGGCGCCTTCGTGCAGGGCGCGGTGTTCGAACAGCTTGATCGCGCTGGACAGGTTCCGGTGCAGCGCGTGCAGGTCCTCGCTCTCGAAGCTGTGCTTGAGCCGCACCACTTCCGACAACAGGTTGGAGGCTGCGGCCACCAGCGGGTTGAGGCTGATATTGAAGGTCTCCGCCGGGCGCAGACGGGCGGCGTAAATCATCCGCTCTTCCAGTTGCTCGAATTTCGGCGGCGCGGCGAAGTCTGTCAGCGGGCTATGCGCGGGGGCATCGCCTTTGCGGTTGAGGATGACGGTTTTGTCGTCCTGGCCGTATTCCATTTCCTTGGTAGTCATCGTCAGTTCCTGATCGCCCAGAATTTCAGCTCAAGCCCGGAGAACTCGCCGGACACGTGGAAGGCGAAGCCGCCGGAGCGTTCCAGCTGCGCCAGTTCCTCGGAGCCGAGCTCCAAGGCGAAGTAGGTTTTGCCCGAGTGGAACGGGATCTGCCGCGGCGCCACCGGCAGCGGTTTGACCTTGATCCCCGGCAGGTGCAGGTTGACCAGTTGGCGGATGCTCTCCACCGGGCCGACCTTGAGGTGCGCGGGCAGGCGATTGCGCAGCTCTTCCGAATCGCACTGGGCGCTGGCGGCGAGCACGAAGGACGAGGTGCCGAGCAGCTTGTGGTCGTGCAGCGGCGACACCTGGATGCCGTACTGACGCTGTTGCAGCAGCAGCTCGATGGCGTGCTGTTCGAGCACCATCGACAGCACCTGGCGGATCGCATCCATCAACTTGCGGAAGCTCAAACCCTGGTCGCTGTGCAGGTAGCGGCTGTCCAGACGCGGACGTTTAAATTCGCTGGAGAAGGTTGCCAACTCGCCGAGCAGGCCGAGCAGCTCGCGGTAGATGTGCTCCGGGTGCACCTGCTCGATGCCCAGGTAGTGACGCAGTACCGGCTCGAAGCGGTTGATCAGTTGCAGCATCATGAAGTCGCCGACTTCCGCGCCGCCGACCTTGCCGGTGGCGCGAATCCGCTCGGCGAGAATATCGCCGCGGTGGGCGAGCATGCTGATCACTTCCTTGAGGCAGCTCAGCAGATAGCCGGAGGCCTGGAAGTTGACGTAGGTCGGAATGAATTCCGGGTCGAGGCTGATGACCCCGTCCGGGGTGGTGTCGAGCACATCGCACAACTGCAATTTGACGTAGGCCTGGTCGCTCTGCTGCTCGCCGAGCAGCAGGCGGAAATCCGGACGGCCGCAGCTGACCTGGCTGGAGGCGCTGTCGCCGGCGTTGGAGTCGGCGACTTCCTCGTCGAAGGCGGTGAAGCGCGCCAGCACGTCCTGCTGCTCGGGGCGGCGGCTCTCGATATGGTTGCCGGTGACCAGCGGCAGGGCCAGGTACACCGAGGTGTTGCCGGTGTTCGGCGGCACGTCCAGGGCCAGCGGTTCGCGCTCGGCGCCTAAGTCGAACAGGGTGCCGTCGGGCAGGATGCCGCTGGCCTTGCTCACCACCAGCTTGCCCATGTTGAGGAATTGGCGGTCGATCTCCAGCTCGAAAAAGCCCCAGGCATAGCTCTCGAGTTTTTGCGTGCGGGTTTTCAACTGGTAGTCGTAGTAACGGTCGTTCTGCTGGAAGTGCTGCGGGCGCAGCAGCATGCCTTCCTGCCAGACCACTTTATGCATGGCCATGGCTCAGTCCTCTTCCTTGGCGTTGTCGTCGATCGCCTTGATGCCCTGGGCGTCGAGCACCAGCTCGCTGCTGTTGCGCTGCTGCTGCTGCAGCGGAATCACCACGCGCCAGTTGCTTTCCGGCAGGTCGCGGTAGGCGGCCAGCACGCCGACATAGCGGCTGCCTTCCTGCACCGACAGCTTCATTTCGCGATGCTCGCCCGGGCGCAGCTCGAATTCCTCGGAGGTGACCATATCCGGCGACAGGGCTTCTTTCGGGCGCTGATAGAGCGAGAAGAAGTCGGCGCTTTCGAAGGCCACCGGGTGCTTGAGTTCGATCAGCCGCAGGACGATCGGCGAGGGCCGGCCGTTGAGGTCCGGGTTGAGCTGTTCGCTGCCGCGGATGCTCAGGTCGAGCTTGGTCATATCGGAATACGGCGACAGCGCCGAGCAGCCGCCGAGGGCCAGTAACGCGGCCAGCAGGGCCAGAGGGAAAAAGCGATGCATGGGGATCATCCTTGAACGTCGTTGTTGAGGGTGGCGATCAGGCGAACCTGTTCTTCATAGGTGTTGGCGAAGTCGCGGGCGAACAGGCGCTCGCTCCAGTCGTCGTTCTGCTTGAGCTGCGTGTGCAGGCGACGGTAAGCGCGCCAGCGGCTACCGGCGGTGGCGATCAGAGGCTTACGGCCCTCGCGCTCGAAACGCAGGCTCAGTTGCTCCGGCGACAGTTGCTCGAACATGCCCTTGACCGCTGCGCGGCTGGCGGCGAGCAGCGCGACCTGGTGCGCTTGCAGGTCGCGGAAGCTGCGGCTGATGGTTTGCTCGGCGGGAAGCGCGCCGGCTTTGCCGCCACGGAGCAGGGCGGTCAGTGCTTCGCTGCTGTCGGCGGTGTGCTTGAGCGGGTTGTTGCCGGCGCTCTGCACCGTGGTCAGGGCCAGGCGCAGTTCGTTCTTCAGCTCGCTGCGGGTGCGCAGGCTCTGTTGCAGGCTGCCGACGCTCTGCTTGAGCAGCTTGGCGGCGTGCAGCGCCAGGGCTTCGCGCGCGTCGTCGTCGAGGTCGTCGAGCTTGACCCCAAGGGCGTCACTGAATTTTTCCCAGAAGGTCGGCGGCAGGCGCACCGGCTCCGGCGCGCGCTTGGGCTGCGGGGCCGGCGTCGGCATCACCAGCTCGGGCACCTGCAGGTTTTCCTCGTCGATCTGCGCGTAATCGCGCTGCTGCGCCTGTACCCTGTGCGGGCGGATCACCGCGGTCAGGTCGTCGACTTCGGCATACACCCGCTCCTGTTGTTCCAGGGCGGTGAGCGGATCCAGATCGAGAAAGGCATCGTCCGGGATAATGCTGCCGGCCGGCTGCGAACGGCCGATCTCGCCGGCGAACATCGCCGGGTCCTGGATCAAGCGCGCGCGAATCTCGAACTCGCCGAAGCAATACACGCTACCGTGCTCGATGCGTTGCGGCTGGCCCTTACGCAGGCTGGCGCCGCTGTCTTTGAGCTGAATTCCGTTGCTGCTGGTGTCGGTCAGAAAGAAGGAGCCATCGCGATAGCTCACCTCGGCATGCCGGCTGGACAGCACGCGCTTGCGATCCGGAATCACCCAGTCGCACTCCTCCGCGCGACCAATAATGCCGCCGGCTTGCTTGAAGGTTTTGGTGGTCAATAGACCTGGCACGAACTGCTGTGCACTGACCACATCGAAGACCAGTTCCATGGTTGTTAACTCCTTGCGGTCAGTTGCCGCGTTTCACTGCTTGCGGTTCGCCCAGAGGGCGGTATTGATCGTCGCTGTATTTGTAGTTGCCGGTGCAGCCGGTGAGGGCTAGGGCGAGGATGAGTAATGCGCTGGGGTAGTAACGGTGCAGCATGAGATTTTCCTTAGGTGTGCTGGGCGTGGGTCAGTGTGTGCAATATCGAGTGTTTAGTTCATGCGTACTGGCGGGTACTCGACCCCGGTATTCGGGCCAACTGCGGGGGGCGCCGATTTTCGTTATGCGCTTGCCAGCGGGAGACCAGTTTTTCGAATTCGGGGTGGCTATGAGCCTGGCCGTATACCGCTTCGGTTGTAACCGGTTGTTGCGCCAGCAGGGCTAGGCGCTGGAGAGTCATATTCAGCTTGTCGATCTCGACTGTTACGTCCTTTTCGATCGCGGCTTTGGCTTGCTGGTAGTTCCAGCGCAGCTCCCAAGTCGGGATGAATTGGTTACGTGGGTCGCTATTTTTGTAGCGCGCCCAGGTACCCACCTTCCAGTTGTGTAGTTTCTTGCCGTAGGTCTGAATTTCCCCCGTCAGCCATGTTTGTTCGCGGCCGGTGAGGGTGCTGCCGCCACGCTTGAGACTTTCTTGCCAGCGCAACAGGGTGGCGTGGCATGCCGGGATATAGCCACCGAGCATTGTGTGGTCCATGACAGAAAGGCTGCTGCGCTCGGGCATATCGCTTTTCAATGCCTGGTAGTTGTGCCGGGCGCAGGTGGCCTGTTCGATGCCTGCGCAGCCTGGCTTCCAGAGTACGGAGGTCGATGGACCATCGGCCTGCGGCAACGGCATGAAATGCCATTGCTGGCCATGGTGCTGATAGTCGTCCCCGTTGAGGTTGTACAGACCTGCTAGGAATAACAGAGCCCCTACGCCAGTGGAGCCGCCAATCAAAGCGGCGGCACCCGGCCACAGGAAGGCGCCTTTAGTGTCCATCCAGGGAGCCGGCACGGTCGGGATCAGGTCGTTGTGGTTGACTATGCGGTGGTGGTTAAGCGCACTTGCGCCTTTTACGAAACCTTCGTCCCCGGCTCGCGGGGAGCCGTAGGTGTAGAGCAGGACATCTTCGGACCAATTGTTTCTTAGCCATTCGGCCATCAACAAAGCGATGGCGCCTCCCAGGCTATGGCCGCAGACCACGATTTTCTGCGTTGTATGTAAGGCGTCCAAATAGGGCACTACAAAATCTCGCACAGCTTTAAAGGACTCATGGAAACCATGATGTGCCTGACCACTGCCTGCTTCATTCGGTACTTGAGTGGCATTAACGTCGCGTACCCAGTCGGCAATTTCCTGGGTGCCACGGGCAACAATTAATATCATCCGATCATCATGGGTAATAAAGGCCTGGGCCTCACCAAGTGTGCCGCGCAGGATATTTGCAGGCTGATGCAGAAAGTGGACTGCTTGCGGCGTACTGCGTTCCTCGCTCAAACCGGCATAGCGCTCATCGTGGGGCACAATCTCCAGCCGTTTGGAGTAGGGCACTTCCTCGGTCAGCAGGTGATAGGGGGTGGCACCGGCAAAGTTGTCGGGTTCTGCGCAGTGCGCCAGCGTGGTGTCCAGTACATGGCCGAGGGTGCCGGGAATCAAATAGGGCGGTTTTTCTTCGCCCTTCGGGTCCTGGTCAATAGGCAGGTTGAAGGGGCCATAGGATTGCGTTGCCATCAGGGCAAACTGGTAAGCATCCAACGCATTGAATTCGTTGCTTAGGGAAAGCAGCGGCCGATAAGCGCGCAGGGCTTTGACCTCCAACACATGGTGCTGGTTGGGTGCCAGAGCAGTACCCAGTTGTTCTTTCGCCAACCCCGCGCTCTGTTTAAGCGTGGCGGACGGGCGTGGATGCCAGGCGCTATCGCTGCGCGGTAGATGTGATATGACTTCGGCAAAGTCACTGACCTCAACCCGAAGAAATCGGCCCTTTTCTCGCGTAGCGCGCTCTTCTGCCATATAGGTTTTGCCGTCTGTACGGCGAGGGCCTGTGGGAGACTGTTCGGCGGCTACTTGCAGAGCAGTTAGTGGGAGTTTGTAGGCTTTTCTGATGGTGAGAACCTTGTACCAAGGGTCTAAATCACCAGCGTCTAGGGCCGAAATGTCGAGAACTACAGGGCCGCAATGAACGCTCTCTACCCGTGCAAAACCATCACTATCAAGCGCCCCGTTGAACTGCTGTCCTTGGCTATCGTGCAATGTATAAGTGAGTCCGGCATAAGGTTGTCCATCGCCATGCTCGTCAACTAGGCGAAAGCTGACCCAGTGGCCTCGCAGCGGGCACTCTAGTTTTTCAACCTTGTTGGTTTTGGCCGAGTCATTCATCCTTGATCACTCCGTGCAGTTGGGGTAGACCGTGCATTCGCGGCCGTTCATATTGAAGGTCTTGAACACTGGAGGCTTCTGGCAATTAGGCCAGCCCGCTTTGGGTAGGCAAGGTTTCCAGCCCTCAGGGAACTTGACCCATGTGTCATCGTGAGACGGCTCTTCTTCAGGATTTACTCGGAACTCCATTTTTATGGTCTTGCCCGGTAATTCGCCTCGAATCACGGCAATCCCCATGCCGCGTCGTTTTGAAAAGTCTTCCGCGACTTGCCACTGTTCGCCGGCTGTGTGGCAGAAAAGAAGTTTTGCAATCCCGCCTTTGCGGGCCAGAGCGTTGCTGATTTGAAATAGCCAGGTACATAGCCCTCGTACCTTAAGGGTGCCATCAGCAGGAAAGGACGGGATTTGCTCAGTCCGTTGTTCATGAACTCTAAGCCCTGCACCTGATGGGTATTTGTCTAATACCGGATCGGGGCCGTAATGCCCTACGACTTTGAAATCGACCGAAGCCAACTGCAAGGTGCAGCCCACCAGTTTGTAGCTCAGCGGTATTTTTTGCTTGATCTGCTGGGGTTGAGGGTTGCGCTCGGTTTCGAATATGGCGAAATGCCGATTGAGTTCAGTAACTTCTTTGCCAAGCCCATAGCTATAAAAGGTGCGCGTGCAGCCTTCGCGTTGGGTGGGGATGTAGGTGGCGGTGATTTTTGAAGAAAAATCAGCGGGTAATTCACCCATCAACGTAAAGTGCTCCAACCCCGGCACGGCCACATTTAGTGAACTGCATGCGCTTAGCGAGAGACCAAGCAAACTAGGCCATAAAAGTGCGCGGATAAGCTTTGCCTTAATAGGGAATATCATTCCTGATTGCTCCAGGCCGCTGGGCATGCGTAAATTCTAATTAAAGGCGACATAAGGAACCAATAAGGTATCGATCGAAATATCGATTGGCAGTGACGCTAATGTAATTACGGGGCATACCACCATAATCCAGCAGGCTACAGTTGCGCCGTTCACTTCTTTGCCGGTGTTATTAAGGCCTAATAGCATTAGATTACCTTGTGTTCCTTTGTAATAATCACTTTCTATAAGTGTGGCTTCGGATCTTCCGATTAAAGTTCCGCAGGCCATCAAACAAAGTGGCCACCAAGAATCCAGTGCGTATTACAGTGCTCACACTAATTCCTCTTCTAAATATTGACTGATACTTGGCTGCACTGAATCTCCGTTGCGCAAAACTGCGCAGGCCGCCAATTCACGGCTGGTACGTGCGAAGTGCGCGTTTGGTGTTTCACCCTTTAGGGCGGTCCACGCGGAATGATCGATAAGTACAGGTTGAAGTTGATGCTGAAGAAGAAACTGGATGCTTTCGAGCGACTGCCATTGCCAGCTTTTAGCTTTGCCAAGCTGTGCGTCCAACCAGCTACTCAGGGGCTGGGTTTCGGCCAACTGAGCGGTAGCGACTGAATGGTTCTGCCACAACCACTGCTCCAGGTTATGGCGCAGGATTTCCTGGGTGACGGCCTCTGGCTCGGCAAGCACCTGCCAAGGCTTTTCGAAGGGGGCTGGGTATAGGCCTGGGCGTGGGTTATGGATGCTTTGCCAAGTTTGACCATCCCAACATAGCGCGCTGTTTAACGGCCCCAGCAGCAAGGGGCGTTGAGTCTCGCTGAGCTCCGCAAGGTGGCGGGCGATTACGCGGTTGTCCTGAAAGCGGTAGAGGGCGCGTTGCTCTTGCTCATCGAGCAACATGCGTTCGCGCCAGTGTTGGGCAAGGGCGGCTAGATCGATATGTTCTGCGCTGGCCAGCCAACCCCAGTCGCCCTCAGGTGTACTGAGCAGCGTTTGCATAAGCTCTGCATCGGGGTTGTGCAAACGAACCAGCCAGGGACCGACATCCGCCATATCGGCGAACTCGGTGCCTTGGTACAGGTTGACGTAGTCCTGCATCAGGTCTGCGCTGAACAGGGCTTTGATCGGGTCCGGTTCTGCGAGGCGGTCGACGATCAGCAGCAGTTCGCGTTGTTGGGCAAGCTGGTCGGCGATCCAGTCGTGAGCTACTTCGATCATGCGCGAATTTCCGTTTCACAGAGGCCTTCTCTGCACGCTTCACAAATTGGGCAGCGACTCGCACCTATCTGGCGGGCTTTACGGGCCATCTGCAGTTGGACGTTGGCCAAGGCCAACTGAGGCTTTTCACCCGCCTTATCCTTATCCGCCGCCCAAGGAATCACCGGCAGCAGAATGCCGATCCCGGTGCCCTTGCCCGGCGCGCCGCCGGAGTTCATCTTGATGGTTGCGCCGCTGAGCGTGACGCCGCTGGGGTCGAGTTTGAGGAAGCTGCCGCCGCCTGCCGCGGTGAGTTCCATGCCGGCGTCGATCACCACTTTGCTACCGGCGTAGTAGTGGATTTCGCTGCCGGCTTCGACGAATTGGCCGACGCCGACTTTCACGTGCTGGGTGGTGGCGACGGTGAGGTGGTCGTTGCTGCGCACTTCGGTCTTGCGGTCGGCGTGGGTGGTGCGGTGTTCTTCGACCTGGAACTCGCTGTAGCTGTTGGCTTCGACCGTATCGTGACGCTGGTTGCCGACGCGGATTTTCTGGTCATGCTCGATGTTTTCGTCCCAGTCGCGCTCGGCGTGCAGGTAGATCTGCTCTTCGCCTTTTTTGTCCTCGATGCGCAGTTCGTTGTAACCGCCACCGCCGGGGCTGCTCAGGGTTTTGAATACCGAGCGGGTCTTGTTCGCCGGTAGCTCGTAGGGCACCAGGTGTTCGGCGTGGTACAGGCAGCCGGTCACCAGTGGTTGGTCGGGGTCGCCTTCGAGGAAGGTCACCAGTACTTCCATGCCGACCCGCGGAATGGCGATGCCGCCATAGCGGTCGCCGGCCCAGCTGGAGGCGACGCGCAGCCAGCAACTGGTTTTGTCGTTGCCCTGGCCTTCGCGGTCCCAGTGGAACTGGACTTTCACGCGGCCGTATTGATCGCAATGGATTTCTTCGCCTTGCGGGCCGGTGACCACGGCGGTCTGGCTGCCGAGTACCTTGGGTTTCGGGTGTTCCAGCGCCGGGCGGAAGATCACGTCCCAGGGGGTGGCGCTGAAGCGGTTGCGATAGCCCTGCTGGAAGCCGTCGCTGACGGCGGTATTGCTGGTGACCGACTCTTCCAGCACCTGCGGCTGCTTGCCCTGGTGAAAAATCTCGGTCAGCAGCCAGAGCTGGTTCCACTCCTCGCGCGGGTGGGCGTCGAGGTTGAGGTAGTGACCGCTGACCAGTAGCGGTTGATCGCTTTCGCCCTTGGCCAGCTCGTAGTCGCTGCGGTGGCGCTCCAGGTTGCGTTGGCTCAGGTGTTTGCCGCGCTCGCGTTCGACGAAACGACCGGGGTAGTCGTAGTCCTCGAGGTCCGGGGTGAATTCGCTGGTGAACGCCGCTTCCATCAGCAGGCGCGGTTTCTCGAAGTCGTAGTCGCGGCGGGTGACGCGGTTTGTGCGGGTTTCCAGGCGCAGGGCGAAGCGCTTGACCACCGGCTCGTCGGCGACCAGACCGCTGTCCTGCTGGTAGGCGGTTGGGGTGAGTTTCGGGAACACCGTCTGGTCGTCGCCGAAGACCAGCACATGGCCCTGCTCGCTGTGCTGGAAGTGGTAGTGAATGCCTTCTTCCTCACACAGGCGCTGGATAAAGTGCAGATCCGACTCGTCGTACTGCACGCAGTATTCGCGCTCGGGGTAGACCGTGGGGCCGAACTGGAAGGCGTAGGCGTTGTTCTGGATACCGTGCTCTTCGAGCACCTGGCTGATGATCTTTTCCACCGTGAGGTGCTGGAAGATGCGCTGATTCACCCGGTGCGCCAGGTACGCCAGCTGCGGGCGCAGGGTGACGTGGTAGCGATGCAGGCGTTTGCCGGATTCGCCCTGGGCGACGCGATAGATCAAACCGTGGATACCATTGCCGCCGGGCGCGAAGGCGAGAAACGCCGGCTGGTGCAGCAGGCTTTCCAGGTCGATATCCGGGCGTTCGCTGACCAGTTCCAGCTCGAAGGCGAACGGCTGGCTGATCGCCTCGCGGCCGCTGAATTCGAGGATCTGCAGATCGTGCGCGAGGCCCTCGATACTCAGGCTGAAATGGGTCTGGTTGGCTGAATTGAACATGCTCTTCTCCTTAAGCCTTAAACATCAGCCGGGCTGATATGCAGCCGCCGCATGCGGTACAGCAGGGTGCGCCGGGGCAGGCCCAGTTCGCAGGCCGCGTTGGTCTGGTTGCCGCGGTTCTTGCGCAGGCAGTCGAGCAGCAGGCTGCGCTCGACTCGCTCCATGCGTTCGCGCAGGTTCATGCCGGTGTCGTCTGCGTTGTAGTCCTGACGCAGGTTGAAATGCGCGGGCAGCAGTTCGCCGCCTTCGCAGAGTAATACAGCACGCTCGACCACCCCTTTGAGCTCGCGCACATTACCGGGAAATGCATAGCCGCTAAGGTGTTCCAGGGTGCTGTCGGCCCAGCGGCAGGGGTCGCGCTGGAGCAGGGCGCTGGCCTTGTCGGCGAAGTGCCGGGCCAGGGTCAGGATGTCCTGATCGCGCTCGCGCAGGGGCGGCAGCTCGATGGGAAATTGCGCCAGGCGATAGAACAGGTCTTCGCGGAAACGGCCTTCTTCCACCTGTTCGCGCAGTGCGCAATGGGTCGCGGCGACTATGCGCACATCGACCTTGTGGGTTTCATTGCAGCCCAGCGGGCGTACTTCGCCTTCCTGCAATACGCGCAGCAGCTTGGCTTGCAGCGGCAGGGGCATGTCGCCGATTTCATCGAGAAACAGGGTGCCGCCATCGGCCGCATCGAACAGCCCTTGGTGGTCGCGGTCGGCACCGGTGAAGGCGCCTTTGCGGTAGCCGAACAGTTCGCTTTCCAGCAGGTTTTCCGGCAACGAGGCGCAGTTCTGCACGACGAACGCCTTGCTGCGACGGAAGCCGCAATCGTGGATGGCGCGGGCCACCAGCTCCTTGCCGGTGCCGGTTTCCCCGGTCAACAGCACGCTGACCGGGTTATGCAGCACTTTGCCGATCATCTGATACAACTCGCGCATCGGCGCGCTGTCGCCGATCAGTCCATAACCGCTGGCGCGGGCCATGGCGCTGCTGGCGGGCGACTCCACACGCGGTGCGCGCAGGCGTTGCAGCAGGTGCAACTGGGCGACGACGAAACCGCCGAGGTGCCCGAGCGAGCCGGCGAAACCTTGCAGGTCGCGGCCGATCCGGCTGGCGATCAACAGCAGGCCGTTGACCCGCTTCTGTTCGTCGAGCAGCGGCAGGCATAGCAGGCTGCGCCAGGCGTGGGGCGCATCCGGCAGAAAACCGATCTGGTGCAGGCTGCTGTCCAGCTCCTCGAGGCTCAGCACCTGGTTTTGGCACAGGCAATACTGCAGCAGCTGCTCGCCGTCGTATTCGCTCGGCAGGCTGGCCGCTTCGCGCGGTTGCAGCAGGCCGTTCAGCCATTCGGCGGACAGGGTCAAGCGGGTATGGGTGTCATCGAGCAGGTACAGCTGGCTCAGCTCGCAACCGGCCAGTTGCGCGGCGGCCTCGACTAGACCGCCGAGCAGGGCATCGCCGTTGGCCGCGCGCGCCAGGCCGGCGAAGCGTTCGAGCAACGCCTCGGCGTAGCGCAGCGGCTGCGGCACCTGGTGGAACATCGGCGGGACCTTAAGCGAACTCACAAACCACCGTTCCTTCGCCGTCGAGAGTGGCGTGCACGCGCTGCAGGGTTTCGCCGTTAGCCATGGCGGCCAGCAGGCGGTCGACCACCAAGGGTTGCAGGTGCTGGTCGATCAGGTGGTCGATCAGACGCGCGCCGCTGTCGCTGTGGCTGCAGCGTTCGGCGAGGTTTTCCAGCAGCGCCGGGCAGTGGCTGAACTGCAATTGACGACGGGCCAGACGCTCGCCGAAACGCGCGAGCTTGAGGCCTACCAGTTCGTTCAGCACTTCGCCATTGATCGGGTAGTAGGGCACCACGCGCATACGGCCGAGCAGCGCAGGTTTGAAGTGCTGCGACAGGGTCGGGCGAATCGCCTGCTCGAGATCCTGGGCATCGGGCCGCTGGCCGCCCTGGCAGAGGCTGGCGATGCGCTCGCTGGCGAGGTTGCTGGTCATCAGGATCAGGGTGTTGCGGAAGTTGATCTCGCGCCCTTCGCCGTCGTTGGCCACGCCTTTGTCGAAGATCTGATAGAAGACGTTCATCACGTCCGGGTCGGCTTTTTCCACCTCGTCGAGTAGCACCACCGAGTAGGGCTTCTGCCTGACGGCCTCGGTGAGCATGCCGCCCTCGCCGTAACCGACGTAGCCGGGCGGCGCACCGATCAGGCGGGAAACGGTGTGCTTCTCCTGGAATTCGGACATGTTGATGGTGGTGAGGAAGCGCTCGCCGCCGTACAGCAGGTCGGCCAGGGCCAGGGCGGTTTCGGTCTTGCCGACGCCGCTGGGGCCGACCAGCAGGAACACCCCGACCGGCGCATCGGCGCGGTTGAGGCCGGCGGCGGTGGCGCGCATCGAGCGGTCCAGGGCTTCGATGGCCTGTTCCTGGCCACGCAGACGCTGACGCAGGTCGCCTGCGAAGCTCAGCACCTTGCTATTGTGCTCGCGGGCCAACTGGCTCAGTGGAACGCCAGTCCAATGGCTGATCACTTCGGCGACCAGGCGCGGGCAGACTTCGAAGCTGACCAGGCGCTCGTTGGCCTGGGCGCTGGCCAGTTCCACCTGGACTTCGCGCAGTTCGGCTTCCAGCTGTTGCAGGTCGGCCGCTGGCTCGGTGTTCTCTTCGGTATTGGCTGCTCGTGCGCTGGCGCATTGCTTGCGCAATTCCAGCAGACGTGTGGCGAGGTCGCGTTGAATGGCCCAGCGGGTTTCGATCTGCTCCAGCTCGGCGCGCGCTTCGCTCAGGCGTTGTTCGAGTTGATCGAGGGCGTCGCTGTCGATCTTCAGACCGGCGTCCAGGTCGCGGCCCATGGCCTCGCCCTGACGCTCGCCCTCGGCGATTTCGCCGCGCAAACGCTCCAGCGCTTCCGGCGCGGCGGCCAGGCTGATGCGCACCCGGGCGCAGGCGGTGTCCAGCACATCGACAGCTTTATCGGGCAGCTGGCGGCCGGCCAGGTAGCGCGCGGACAGTTCGGCGGCGGCGACCACGGCGTCGTCGCGCAAGTAGATGCCATGGCTCTCCTCATACACCGGCGCCAGGCCGCGGAGGATGGTCACCGCCTCATCGACCGTTGGTTCGAGCAGTTGCACCGGCTGGAAGCGCCGGGCCAGGGCCGGATCCTTCTCGAAGTACTTCTTGTATTCGCTCCAGGTGGTGGCGGCGATGGTGCGCAGCTCGCCGCGGGCCAGGGCCGGTTTGAGCAGGTTGGCCGCATCGCCGCCACCAGCCTGACCGCCGGCGCCGATCAGGGTGTGGGCTTCGTCGATAAACAGGATGATCGGCTTGGGCGAGCCTTTCACTTCATCGATCACGCCCTGCAAGCGCCGCTCGAATTCACCTTTGACGCTGGCGCCGGCCTGCAGCAGGCCGAGGTCCAAGCACAGCAGTTCGACGCCCTTGAGTGCATCCGGCACTTCGCCGGCGGCGATGCGCAGGGCCAGGCCTTCGACGATGGCGGTCTTGCCGACGCCGGCCTCGCCGACCACGATCGGGTTGCTTTTACGGCGGCGGGCGAGGATGTCGATCATCTGACGAATCGCCGCGTCGCGGCACAGCACCGGGTCGAGTTTGCCGTCGCGGGCCTGTTGGGTGAAGTTGTGGGTGAAGCGCGACAGGTTCGACTCGCCACTCGCCGCGGTTTTGCCGGCGGCGGCCTGCGGCTGCTGGGCCATGGCGAAGTCGCGCAGGCGTTCCGGGTTGAGCTTGGCCAGCAGCGCCTGGTAATGGCTGCCGGCGTAACGCATCGGGTTGCGCAGCAGGGCGAGGATCAGCGCGGCCTGGTCGACCTGGTTCTGACCGAGTTCCAGGTTGGCGACCAACAGGGCGTCTTGCAGCCATTGCACCAGCTCGGTGGAGAACACCGGGTTGCGCGATTCGTTGTGCTCGCCGCGCGGTTGCAGCGCGCGGGCCAGCTCGCCGGCGTCGACTTCGGCATCCTGCAGGGCGCGGCCGAGCAAGCCGTCCGGGCGCTCGAGCAGGCCGAGCAGCAGGTCTTCGACCAGAATCTTGCTTCCGCCGCGTACCACGCAGCGCTCGGCCGCGAGTTCCAGATCGTTCTTGGTGGCGGCGTCGAGGGCCTGTACCAGCTGTTGCAGATCGACGTTGATCATTGCTCTCTCTTTCCCTAGTGAGTTTTGCTGCCGAGGGTGACCACGCCGTCGGCGTTATCGCGCCCCAGCCAGGTGGTCCAGCCCAGCAGGCAGGGGTTGTCGGCGCCGAGGCGCAGTTCGCGAATTTCGTCCTGGCGCAGTTCCAGGCGGATGTCGTAATCCAGCGGGTCGCGCAGGGTGAAACGCACCAGCGCGCACAGCGGTTGGTAGCCGTTGCCGATCGGCAGGAATTCGTGGAAGCGCTCCCAATTGAGCTGTTGCACATGGATGCGGAATTTGCCGCCGCGGTCGCGCACGAACTCGCCGAGCACCAGGCTTTCGCCCAGTTGGCTGTTGGCCAGGCCGAGGCGGTTGCGCTGCTCGCCGAGGATTTCCACCTGGCGCTCCAGGCACTGCTCGATGTGTAGCGCGGCGTGTTTGAAGTAGTAACGCAACACCGACTCGATCAGCGCCGCAGAGTGGGCGCGCAAGCTGAGCAGGCCAAGGTAGGGCAACAGACGTTTCCAGTTCAGCTCCTGGGCTTGGCGAATGGTCGCGCCGCCGAGACCGATCAGGGCGAACAGCTGCTCGGAAAACGGGTCGGCGGCGCCACTCTGGAAGCGCGCGTGGTAACGGTATTTCTGCCAGGTGGGCAGCAACAGGCGCTGCAGGCGGTTGTTGAACAGATCGAGGAAATCCCGCGTGGGATTGCCATCGACACTGTCGCCCAGGGCCTGCTCGCCATAAAACGCCGGCAACGGCGAACCGGCACCGAACAGGCTGACCAGGTTGATGCGCAGGCTCGCGCGCATCTCGCCGTGCTCTTCGAAGAACTGCACGCGATCGATATCGCTGCCGGGAAAACCCAGGCTCGGATTGGCCTGCAGTTCCAGGCGCTGATAGAGCGCTTCCTCATCCAGTTCGGGATGGGCGGCCTGCAAGCGTTCCAGCACCAGCTGCACACCCTGGAACAGGCTGTACTCGCGGATGCCCCGACTTAAGCGGTTTAGAGCAGGGGCTGTTGCCCCATGCGCGGCGTCCATTGGTACACCTCTCCCTGTGTGCTCTGTACGCGCAGCTCGTGATACGAGTTCAAGCTGGCATACAGGGCGAAAAATTCATTGAGTACCGAGGCGAAGAGGAACAAGTCGCCCTCGCCCACATAGCCCTCGGGGTTGATCGTCAGTTCGGTGCGCACGCCGCGCACCGGCAGCCCGCGATGCAGGCGGTCGACATGCTGATGGCCGATCTTCTTCAGGCCGTCGAGCAGGCGCTTGCTGACCTTTTCCGCGTGCTGGTCGTAATAGCGCGGCAGGTCGTAGGTCTCGAGAATTACCTTGAGCGCTTCGACGTTGGCCAGCGACAGGTAGTTCAGCGACATGTTGCTGATCAGCTTCCACAGGAAATCGCGGTGCAGCGGCGGCGCATAGCTCGGCGTTACCGCGCTGATATTGCGGAAGGTGAGGAACTCCGGGGTGTCCTCGCTGGGCAGGCAGATATCGCCCAGGCCCAGTTGGCGCGGCAGGTTCTGGTTGGTGCAGGTCAGCTCGATCGACAGCGTTTCGTGCTGATCGAGGTTGCGTAGGCCGAAGCTCAGGTAGGTCTCCAGGCCGTCGCCGAGCATCGAGGGTTGCTGGCGTACGCTGTAGTGCGGCCGGGCATGGGGCACGTCGAAGCTGGCGTCGTGCTCGAAGGACTCGAACGGCACGTACTCTTCATAGCCCTTGCCGCCGGGCTTCCAGCCGGTGACCCGATCGACCGAGAACACCCCGCAGTGCTGCGAATCGAATTCGGCCGGCAGCAGCAGATATTGATCCTGCTTGCCGTCCAGGCGGATCGGGATGGCGTCGTGAGCGAACAGGTTGACCACCGGCGTGCAGTACAGGCGCACGTTGTCCAGGGTCGGGCGAATGCGCTGCACGCCGCCCTTCTGGATATCGAAACGCAGCTCGATGCCGCGGGCCTGCTTGAGCAGGTCTTCGGGTAGACGCTTGAGCGCATCCAGGCCCTTGAGGTCGACGAACAGGAATTTGTCCTGAAAGGCGAAGTATTCCTGCAGGTAACGGTAGCCGCGGAAGGTGTTCAGCGGATAGGGAATCAAGGCTTCGTCTTCGGCGAAACCCACCGGCTGCACGTTGCCGCTGGGCAACTGCAGGGTCGCCACCGGCTGCTCGAAAGCATCCATCAGCGGCTTGCCGGCAGCATCGAGCAGCACCAACTGAATACCGCCGAGGTGGCGCAGCAGGCTCAGATAGAGCAGCTGGCTGATATAGCGCTCGCCAGCCAGGTGCAGGCGTAATTGTTTGAGGTCGAGATCGCCGAGATGACCGTCGGCGCTCATCGCCAGCCGCAGGCTGAGCAGCGCGCCATCGCCCTTGACCGAGTAATCCAGGCCCTTGAGCGCCAACGGCAGCACTTCAGTGGCGAAGGCGGTACGGAAACGGCAAGTCACGCCCTGAATCGCCTTGGACTCCACCGGCGTATTGCGCGGCACCGGCAAAGCCGGCCCCGGCCGCTTGAGCGGGTCGAACTGCAACATGCTGAACGCCGGCAGCGGGCGCATATAGTTCGGCCACAGCAGGTGCATCAGCGAATGGGTCAGCTCCGGCAACTCGTCGTCGAGCTTCTGCCGCAAGCGCCCGGTAAGAAAGGCGAAACCCTCCAGCAGCCGCTCGACATCCGGGTCGCGCCCGCTCTGCCCGAGAAACGGCGCCAACGCCGGGCTGCGCTCGGCAAAACGTTTGCCGAGCTGGCGCAGGGCGGTGAGTTCGCTCTGGTAGTAGTGGTTAAAAGACATTCGAAGCGCTCTTCCTTGGGCGTAAGGTCATGGACACAGGTTGGTGTCACGAATCTTCCAGGCGTGTATGGAGTTGCCTTTGCGTTCGTGCTGCGAGCGTCCGAGCTGCGCAAGAAACCCTGGCTTGTCGAGCGAAAGCGAAGTGCCATTTGCGGTGATTTCGAGGCGATAAGTATCAGGAACGCTGTTCTCCAAATCATCATCGAAGGATATGTAGGACAACACCTCGATGACTTCGCCAACCGCGACGCGCTTGTTCAATACGAACGGCTCTTTGGCGTTGGAGTACTCGTAGGCGGTGATGTCGACCGGGTAGCTGCAACGGTTTTCCAGGTCGGCAATAAACACCGTCTTCGATTGTGCTGTGCAACCTCCGAGCACAAACAGGGAAAGCAGAGCGAGGTGCTTAGTCATCGAATTGCACCCGTGTCAGCCAGAGCAGGCCTTTGACATCTTGTTCCGAGGCGACTGCGCGGTTCCAGTAATCCTGATAGCCCTGTGGGCCCCTTGGCGAGTCCGAGTGGTAGTGCATCACGTCCACTTCACCACTGCCCGGAACAGGGTGGTTAGCTACCGGGGATTGGGTTAGAACGGTAGAGGTTTCTTTGTGACTCCAGGAGTACTCAGGAACCAGTCCGCCATCGCCGTACTCGTTGAGAATCAAGTGACCTACTTCGTGAGCGGCAGTGTGTTCGAAATCGCCATCTGCGAAGCCCGCGGGATAATTGGCAGCGCTCCAAAAACCCTGGTTGTGATAGATCTTCTTGAACATGGCAAAACTGGTTGAGCGACCAAAGTCGGCGCTCAGTGAGGAAATCAGCGGGAAGTTCTTCGCGCTTGGTTCGGTGTTTACATCCGCCACCACCTTAACCATGTAAATACCCTTTGCCGTCTGGATAGGTGCGCCTACGCCTTGGGCGCGGCTGCCGTCGCGCGACCAGTAACGTTCGATACCCGCCTTGGCCATGGCCTGCAACTCGGTGAAGGTTTTTGCCGTCAGGTTGGTGTTCTTTCCCGATACGCCTCCATCGGAAAAGCTTGGCCGCAGGGTAATTTCAACCAACTGAGCCGAGCGATCGATTCGGGCATCCACCCACTCGATTTCTTCGGCGTCGTTGCTGAGCGCTAGCTCCTCGATTTGCTGCACGCCACCCTTTGTCGCAGTCAAACGCACCTTGAGATCAGGGCTCTTCAGAACCTTGGTATCGAGCACGCCGGCTTGGTTATAGCCGTCCCATTGCCAGAGATGTTCGCCAGTCGCCAGCAGTTTGCTGGCGTCGGGTTCTGCATATAACAGGGTGCTGCCATCGAACACTTCGAGTGTCAGGCTATCCGCAGGTTGCTTGCGATTGGTCACCAGAAAATCGATGGTTTCGCTGTTCTCCGTTGCACCATCTTTCAATTCCTTGAAATCAGGTATTTGCAGAGGCGTTAGGATGCGATTGCCGCCGCGCTTCAGACTGAGGCGGTAGTCCAGTTCTGCGCTTGAAGCCTCAGCCGCTTGCGCCGCTGGAACCAAGGCACCTGCCACGACCGTAGCCGCCGCCGTTGCTGCTGCCGTTGTCGTTGTAGCTGTTGCCGTGGCTGAAGCTTCAGCCGAAGCCGAAGCTTTGGCAGTCGCAGTCGCAGTCGCAGTCGCAGTCGCAGCTGCCGCAACCGCAGTCGCGGGCATGGCTGAAGGCGCACTGAACGCCGCGCCGCCCCCACTGGTCCCGATAATCACCGTCCCCGAACCCGCCACAACCGTATTGCCATGGCTGCCAACGGTACCGACGGTGGTTGCCGGCATGCCGTTGATCAGCACCGTCGGGATCACCGCGCTGGCCATGGCGCCGCCGCAGGCGGAGGCATCGCCCATGCGCGCGGCGGGCAGGCTGTCGAACAGCACGTTGGGCGAGCCGGCGGCGATCGGGTTGGTGCCGTGGCCGGGAATCGGGCAGGCGGTGGGATCGCTGAGGCGGGCGGCGGGTTTACCGGACATGGGGCTCTCCTTAATTGACCTTGACCTGTCCGCTGCCGTCCAGGCGCGCGGAGAAACTGACTTGGCGTTTGAAACCGTCCACTTCCAGCAGGCCTTCGATGGCGAAGGCCAGGCTCAGTGGATCCTGGTCGCGGGGCAGGGAAATCACCCGCACCTCGCGCAAACGCGGTTCGTACGCTTCGATAAAGCGTTCGATGGCGATACGCGCCTGCTGCAGCGAATCGTGCAGCGACAGACGCATATCGTTGAGATCTGGCAACCCGTAGTCGGGCAGCGTTTGCACGCTGCCCGCCCGGGTGCTGAGCATTTTGGCCAGGTGGGTCGCCACCGACGCCATTACGGCGACCTCGCGACTCCAGCCAGCGCGTTGGCTGGCTTCGCCGCTGAGGCGTTCGAATAGACTTCCGTATCCGGCCATGGCTGCTTATTCCTTATCGAGCTTGCCGACCAAGGACAGGGTGAAATCGGCACCCATGTACTTGAAGTGCGGACGCACGTTGAGGCTGACGCGGTACCAGCCCGGCTCGCCTTCGACATCGCTGACGATGACTTGGGCGGCGCGCAGCGGACGGCGGCTACGGACTTCGGAGCTCGGGTTTTCCTGATCGGCGACGAACTGACGGATCCACTTGTTGAGTTCCTGCTCGAGGTCGGTGCGCTCTTTCCAGGCGCCGATTTGCTCGCGTTGCAGGACTTTCAGGTAGTGGGCCAGGCGGTTGACGATGAACAGGTACGGCAGTTGGGTGCCGAGCTTGTAGTTCAGTTCCGCGGTTTTGCCTTCTGCGCTGATGCCGAAGAACTTCGGCTTCTGCGCCGAGTTGGCGGAGAAGAACGCGGCGTTGTCGCTGCC
>NZ_CAMPHV010000050.1 GCF_946886105.1 uncultured Pseudomonas sp.
TGAATCAGTGAATTACTGAATAGGGATGCTGCGGACGGGACGCACGAGGCGCTCGCTGCTCTTGAAGGCGTCGTACTGCCAGCCAGCTCCAAAGTCCATGCCGTAGGCGTTGTAGGCGGAGTACTGCGTACTCAGCCAATGCCAGCGATCCTCGCGGAGAGTGATTACGCCAGCGTGCTTGGCGGCCATCAGTAGCTGGCCCTCCAGGCAGGAGGGGATAAACCCACCAGCCTCCAGCGCTTTTACGGCAATGGCGCTGCCTGCCTGTGCCATCGCACGAGTGTTGGCCTCGCCGTCGGCGTAGCTGGGGGCGCCCGGCACCTCCTGGCCGTATTCACCCCAGGCTCCTTCGAACTCATCGGCGAGCAGCACCAAGGCACGCTCCTGCCCGTTGAGCCAGTAGCGGGTGACGAAGACGCCGCCGGCGAGGGATTGGCCGATGGCGGGAAGACTTGCCGCGTCCAGCGGCTGTTGTTCGATCTGGCTCATGCTCTGCTCCGGAACTAAATGAAGGATTGAATTAGCGAAGGACGGGAATCTTGCGGACGGGACGCACGAGGCGCTCGTCGTACTTGAGGTCGATGTCCTGCCAGCCACCTTCAAAGTCCAAGTTGTAGGCGCCGTCGGCGGAGCACTGCGAGCTGGTCCAATACCAGCGATCCTCGCGCAGATCACCGATCACGCCGGATTCCTTGGCGTGCATAAGCAGGTGGCTCTCCATGGCGCTGGGGATAAAGGTGTCTAACGCCCGCGCCTGCTTGGCAATCTCGCTGCCAGCCTCGGCCATGGCGCGGGTGTTGCTCTCGCCGTCGCCATGAGTCGTGGCAATATCCCGGCCGTATTCGCCCCATGCGCCGTTGATCTCGGTGTTGGCGGGCATGGCTACCAGGGCGTATTCGGTGCCGTTCAACCAATAGAGGGTCACCAGGGTGCCCCCGGCGAGTGGCTGGCCCAGGGCCGGGAGGTCTGCGGCGTTGATGGGTTGTTGTGGTGTGCTTGCGTTGGTGTTCATTCGGTTGCCTCGCTGGGTTGTCATCCCGCTGCACCCGGTTGGCCAGGTGCAGCAGTGATGCTTTCCGGTCTTATGTCCACTGTCTATGGGCCATTGACTTGCTGGATGTCAGCATCGCGCATCCCATAGCGCGGCCATGTGTTCGTGCGTTGACGCCGTTGGCCCAGTGGCGCCGCAGGTGTCGCACATCAAAGAAATCGGCGTGAGCGTGCCGTCCTCGTCCTTCCGACTGATGCGGCTAAGCTTCACCCCCTTGCACCATGGGCATGGGATTCGCCCGGTTATGCTGAACATCTGCAGTTGAGGTTGCGGGCCGGCTTCTTGGGGTGTCGACGCGCTCATTTACCCAGTCCTCCCAGTCTTTTCGCTCAATCAACATGCCTTCGTACTCGTGTCCGCCGCACCCGTGGCAGTAGATGTGCGGGGTACACCCACCAAACGATGATGTATTTCCTGAGTCGCATATCTTGCAGGCCATGTATCTGCTCACCGGTTGTCATCCCAAATCCCGCTCGCTGAGCGAGCTTCAGTGATGCTTTCCGCCCTTCATTCATTGGTAATTCCGCCTCATCACTTGCACGCCGTACGGGTAGCAAATGACTGCGGGGCCGTAGATCAGTTTTTGCAAGAGCGCGGCAAAAGCGCGGCGCCCTGATGGGTCTGTTTGCATTGCGATTCCCTCCGGTTGTTTCCCGGATGCGCCTGTCGCCAAGCGCATCGAGGAAATCTTTGGTGTCACTCGCCGCGCGCAGCTACTGGCCTCTTGCGCGGCGTTTTGGTTTGTTCCAGTTCGTCAGCCGCCCCACCGGCTTGCCAAGTGTTGCAGCTGACTTACAGCCAATTGCCGCCGGCGAGGCGGGGCGTAGTGCGTGTCGGGTCGTTCGCGCGGTTCAGCATTTCGCTTCGATCAGCCGTCGAGGGTGTTCCTCGCGTTGGCAGGCTTTCTGGCCTGTCTGATCGCCGGTCGCCGATAGAGGCACTGCGGTCTATTGGTTGTGTTGCGCTTACTGTTAAAGAGCGTTCGGGTTGCCCCAGGCATCTCTGCCCTACAGCGTTAAATCAGGTTCACGCCCAGCACGATCAAAGCGATCACCAGCCAACCGAGCGCGTACTTGGCTTCGGCGCTCATCAGGTGAACTCGATGTCGAACGGGTTGTTGTATTCGTCACGGCGACCGCCGCGCATACCTCGCGCGCTACCGGCGCGCTGGGCGCGGTGCATGTGGCCGAGGTCCAGAAAGGTCTGGAAGGTGCAGAGCGAGCAGAGCAGCACCACCAGCGGCGCGATGATCGACTTGCGCATGGCCTCGGCCACCAGCGCGGTGCGGCGCGGTACGTCGAGCCGGCCCATGGCGAACTGAATGCGCTTTTTCACGGTGTCCGGCGCGATGCCCAGCTGCCGCGCGATTTCCTTGTTGGTCATGCCCGCGGCGGCGGCCAGGGTGCACTCCAGCTCGCGGTCGGTAAGACCTTGGCCGGTGAAGCCTTTCCAGTTGCCGTGGGTGATGAATTGCATGGTTGTCTTCCGTGTTGGTGGTGTGTGCTTGGGCTTAATAATCACGCAACGTGTTTAGTCTGTCAAACACATATTGTGATTTATTTTCCCGCAGCCATGAAAAATCCCGCACATGGCGGGCTCGTTATGCAGCGGGAGGCGCTGTGGAGAAAGGTGACCTATGCTCAACCGGAGCACGCCAGCAGGCCGCGCCACGCGCTGCCGGCGGTTACCTGCCACCAGAACCAAGGAAGGAGGCCAGCATGGTCGACCTACATGACGAGTTTCGCGACACCTTGCTATTCAACCGCGCCCGCATCGACCGGCGAGCTGCGGACGCGCTCACGGGTTTGGCTGCTGGCTTGATCGCCGATGGCGTGGTCAGCCAGCAGGAGGCCGAGTTCCTGGAAAGCTGGATCGCCCAGAACATGGCGCACATTGATGACCCGGTTATCAACATCCTCTACGGCCGACTCCAGGCGATGCTGAAGGACGGTGTGCTGGACCAAGAAGAGGCGGCGGAGCTGCTTAAAATGCTGCAGAGCTTCGCCGGGGTTAGGCACAGCCCAGCCGTGCAGCGCTCGCTGCCCTCAAGCTTCAGCTGTGATCTACCGCTTAACCAGCCGCCGCCGCTGATAACGGTCGAGAATCAGATGTTCCTGTTTACCGGCGTAATGGCGTTCGGCCCGCGGCGCGAGTGTGAGGCGCAGATAACCGCGCGCGGCGGGGTGATCGCCGCCAGCGTGAGCAAGAAGGTCGATTACCTGGTGGTTGGCAGCATCGGCAACGAACAATGGCGGCACAGCACCTATGGCGCCAAGATCATCAAGGCGGTTGAGCTGCGCGAGAAGGGCGCGCGGATAGCCATCCTGGGGGAGGACCACTGGCAGCGATCGCTATTTGGCTGAGGCCGCAGCGCCGATCCGGCGCTGTCAGTTTTTTCGAGGTGTCCGCAGGCGCGCGCGGAAACAAAAAGCCCCGCGGGTGGCGGGGCTATTCTAAGGCATGCTTATAAAAATCTGATTTGCTCACGCCCGCTTGTTTCGCCATCGAGCTCACCAGGTCTGGCCCAAAAGGTTGTTTTGGGCAGTCCACTGTGACGACGAATCGCCCAGCCGCTGTAGTCTTTACCCACTTCTCATGAGAAGTTCCGGTACGGGGCCTTGGCTCAAATCCTAGCGCTTTAAGCGCCTTCTTCACCTGCTTGCAATCGAGTGGATGGTGCCTAGCCATCCTCAGGCAAGCTTGAGCGGCATTGCGTCACGGAAGACAAGCGCATTCTTCCATTGGTGGAAGCGCAGTAGCGCCGACAAAAAATAGTAACGAGCGATAATTGCGGCGGGCGCTTTTCTGCTCAGCAGTTGTGCGGCGTACGGCCGATCTTCGCCTTCAAAAATATCGGTTAGATAGTCAGTTATTTGACTGTGCAGCTTGCTCTGAACTTCCTGCAGGCTGTCACCTTGAACCGCAAGGCAAAGGTCGATACAGAATGCCTGCCAGTATCCTTCTTTACGCTCAGCGTAGCAGCGCAGCAAGATATCTTTAGGTTTCATTTATGCTTCTCCCTCGGCGTTATGCTTACGAACAACCTGTGCATAACTATGACAACAGTGGCCCGCGATTATCGTCACGTCAACGTGGGTGTCAATCTTTAGGTGGCTTAATTTGTAACGGCTGAGCACAAGAAACCTTTAGCGCTTGGGTATTGCCTCCATGCTTGCTGGTGCCTATAGCACCTGCAGTGTAGCCATCCTTTTGCTTGCTGCCAGCAGCGCGCCCGCTAGGCTGCGCGCTCGTAGTCGATGATCGCCGCCGCGGCCTCTTCGGGCGAGTAGAACACTCGGGGTTCGATGCCGTCTTCCTTGCTTTGGCGCTGCAGGTCGTCGAGGTTCTGCTCGTAGTCTTTGACCAGCTCCCTGTCGTAGCGGTCGAGCGATGCGGGCGTCCAGATAAACAGGGTGCATTTGGTTTGAGGGGCGCCTTCCATCTTGTGCTTGAGGAAGTGCAGGTCCCACAGGCGACTTTTCGCTCCGTCTACATGGCGGCTGATTTGCTGGCTGGGCTTCATGCGCGCGATGTTTGCCGCCATTTTGTTGCCGGCGAAAAACAGGTGGCCGCGCGCGCCCTCAAATGCTTGGGTGTGGAGCGGTAGGTTGAAGCGCTCGCGCAGGGTGGGCAGGATGCCGAGCACGCGGCCTTGGATGTCCTCGCGCAGCTGGGCGAGGGAGCGTTCGAATACCACGGCGTCTTCTTCGATGTCTTCTTCCTGCAGGGCGTCGGCATGGATGGATGCCAGGCTGGCAGTCAGGCTGCTGGCCTGCTGCAGGATGTGCTTCATGTTGTCCCCCAGGCCGCGCCGTGTATGGCCGACCTGAACGCCATGAATGCCGGCGGAGAACTGCCCGGCAAAGCCTTCGCGCGCATGCTCCACCGCGCGGGCCAGAGCGAGGTTCATCATCTGGCGCATGCCGGGCGCCGCAGTGCCGTACAGGCACTTCAGGGCCTTTTCACTGATGGTCAGGCAGCCCGCTACCTGCTCGCCCGCCCGCGCCACCACGGCAATGGTCAGGCGCTCGCCGGACTGCACGATGGGCTCCAGGTATACGGGCGCCCACTCCGCCTCGAAGTCTGGCAGTGGTGGGAAGCCCGAGAGGTCAGGTAGGGTCTCGATCATAGAGGCATGGCCTGTTGTTTGATGCCGATGGCGTTGTCCAGTAGCCCGCTCATATGATGAACGCGGGACTCAAGGAATGCCACAACCCGGCTCACATGTTCCGACGAAACCTGGCAATAGCCAGGCTGGCTCGCGGCGGCATGCGCGCTGAAATCCATTGTGTATACGGGTGCGGCTTTGTCCTTGAGCTTCTTGCCGGCAAGCCGGCGCTCGAACTCGGAGACCTCATCGACCACCATTTGCAACAGATGGTTCCGGATGTTGACGCCGGCCAGGGTGGCCGGCTCGGACAGCGCTTCTTCATGGTCGATCAGCCAGATGGCGCCATCGGCGCCGATGAGCATGTTGCGCAGGTTTCTATCGCGGTTGGCCAGCAGCTCGTCGTAGACGATGGCGGCGTGCAGGTGTGACCACTTGTTGAGCAGGTGCGACACCTTGTCGAAGCTGATCACACGGCTGATGGGCACGGCATTGGTGTCGATGCTGGCCAGGGCGATGCATTTGCCCGCACCGCGCCCAACCGCCGAGCCGCGGGCGACCACTAGGGCCGTCATGGGGATGGGCAGGCCGAAATAACGGCCGATGGTCGCGCTCATGGTTTCCGCGAACAATCGCTCGGCCGGCAGCAACTTGACGTAGGCATGCACGTCGCGCTTAAAGCCTTTGAGCCCGCTAACGGTACCGTAGAACAGCGGGTGCTGGCCCTTTACGTCCGGGTCTTCAACCGGTTCGCCCTGCAAAAAGGCGGCGAGGGGGATGTCAAGAACTGCGGGTTTTTCGTTTGCCATCTGACTGCTGGACTTCCTTTGGCTGAGACTTCTTCAGGCCATGGCCCACCATCTTCAGCAGGTCTTCGGGGTTATCGCCATTCTCGGCCGCGGTCAGCGCGGCCTCGGCCAGCCCTTCAAGGTGCTCAGGGAGCGCGGCAGGGGCCTGCGCGCCATGGGCATTCTTCTTGATCAAGTGCAGCGCCATTCGGCGCAGTTCCTCGATATCGCCGCCGGTGAGGGTGCCATCCGCGAAACCCTGCGCAATCAATTTTGCAGCCACCGGTAAGGCCCGCGAGGTGCCAGCGGTGTAAACGCCGTTGTTTTCATTGGTTGCCGAGCCCATCGCGGCAGGCGGGTATATGGAAGCCCTGAACTCTTCAGGAAGAAGTTCGTAGGCCTTTCTATTCAAGGCCTTAGCTATAAGCACAATGTCGCTCAGCGTAGGCTCTCTGGCGTCAGTCTCATAATTTCCTATCCGGGACTGCGAAGCCCACCCGCAGGCCTTAGCCAGCGAGGCTTGAGATAGGTGTTCCGCTTCGCGGAAGTGCTTGATACGTGAACCGAGCGTTTTCATACCGCAAATCATAATCACGGAATGAAATACAGCCCTTTCACTTATCGTGTTTGCAATAATCACGATGCGTGTTTATCCTGCAAGAAGAAATCAATGGAGCCACCTGATGAACAAAATTAGAGAGCTTCGGGAAGCTGCTGGCATAAGCCAGGCAGAGCTTCACAGGGCACTCAACTGGAGGCAGTCGCGACTCGCCAACTACGAAAGTTGCGCTCGCACACCAAGCTTGAACGACGCCCGCGAGATTGTTGCGGCATTGAATTCACTTGGTGTCAGTTGCGAGTTGGTTGATGCGTTCCCAGCGCCAGATCAACACAAAGCCGCGCGCCCTGTCGGCGCCCTGCAGCGCGCCGAGCATCTGGCGGAGAACCGGCAGGATTTGCACGGGACGCCGCGCCAACAAGGGGGCCGGTAAGGGCGGCTGCCGGCCCAGGCCGCTGGATGGCCGCCACTTTAGCCTGATGGCGATACGCCGGAAATGCGCCGGTGGGGCTGGATGGATTGACAGTAGCGAATGCAGTGCAGCCTTGGCACGCCAAGGCCTTATTAAGAAGAGATCGAGAGGTGTAGCGATGGACCTTGCCACTATTGCCCTTGGCGTTTTCTGCATGTTGCTGGCGTTTTTGCTGGGGCTTTTCATGGGCGGCCAGCCCAGGCGCTACAGCAACATCCGACTTATCGATAAATGGCCAAACGCGCACTTTCAGTTCGACTCAAGCATGAGCGAGGCGGAGATGCTGCGATTTATTGCAATGGCCGAGCAGGTGATCCGTTCGAGGTCGTTAACCAAGGCCGAGCCAGCGGATGATCGCGCCGATTCGAGCCGCAGGTTCTGGTCCCGATACTTCGCCGCCTCTGCCCCTTTGAGCGTCGGCGAATCTGGCTCCATATCTACGGGGAAGAAACCCCGCCCGGCGGCGTCACAGCTTCCCCCATTTCGGAACCCCGCATCGGCGGCCGATGTCAGCGATGCCGTGTCCGATGTAACGCCCGTTCTAACCAGCCTCAGCCACATGCTTGCGCTGGTGAACAGTGGTCTCGCCATGAACGAGGACGTGCATGGTTTGCGCATGATCGAGCCGCTCAACGACTTGAGCCAGGAGCTAAAGGAGCTGCACTGGTGCATCGCGCGGCTCAATGGCATGACTGATCAGCCATACCCGTATGGGGATGGGCTTATCGGGGCTCTAGGCGGGCCGCGTCATAAAGGAATGCCCCATGTTGATCACCTGGCCTCGTTGAATCATCCAGGAACGCGCCGGTAATGAGCCCTCTACGCCTCAGTTCGCGAACGGCGAGCAGGTTTTGCTCTCGGTCGCCTTTTAGATCGCAGACAGCAGTTGCGCGTGGGTTTTCGCTGATGTGTTGCAGGACGGAGCTGAGCAGCTCCTCCGTAATTTCGATGGTCATCGGAACCTCCTGGTTCGCTGTGTTGGGTGAGAGCTTCACAGCGTAGCAGCGGGGTTCCGACCTTAGTAGCGCCCGCCAAATGGCAGGCACAAAAAAGCCCGGTGGCGACCGGGCTTCTTCTACAGCAACAACAAGCGAGGCGAATTATGTACCAGCACACCGAAACGAGCAATAGCGAGCATGTCGCGACACGTTTGCCGATAGCGCAAAACGTGTCGCGCACCGTGACGATGAGCAGCCTCGACCTGGTTGGCTTTATCAACTCGATGCGCGGTGATGCCGAAGCCGAGCTGCAGCATAAGGATTTTTTGGCCAAGGTTCCGCGGGTGCTGGGACGGGATCAATCGGCGAAATTTTCCGCCGATTACCTGGACACCCGTAACCGCCAGCAGAAGTGCTATCGCTTTCCGAAGCGCGAGTCGTGCTTGATGGCGATGTCGTACAGCTACGAGCTGCAGGCGGCGGTGTTCGACCACATGACCAAGCTGGAGGAGGCTCTGCGGCCGGAGCCGCCGCCGAGCAACTCGAAAATCATCGGCGAGTTGGCGGTGATGGAGTGCTATACGCGCCTGCTTAAGCCTGCCCCGAGCAGCCAGGCGATGATGCTGGCGCGCATCAGTTCGAACAACGGGCTGGATGCCACCTTTCTGCCGGCTTACGCGGTGGATGAGGCGCAGGGCTCGCTGACCGGCAGCTCGATGCCAACCAAGGCACTCAGCGCGCTGCTGCGCGAGCATGCCATCAACCTGAGCGCCTCGGCGTTCAATCAACTGCTGAAGGCCCACGGCTACCTCAAGCGCATGACGCGCAAGAACAGCAAGCAGGAGCAGGTGGAGTTCTGGTCCGTCACCGACCTTGGCTTGGCCTTCGGTAAAAACCTGACCAGCCCAAGCAACCCGCGCGAGACGCAGCCGCACTGGTACACCGAGCGGTTTGCGGAGCTGGTGCAGCGGGTAGGGGGTGCGAAGTGAAACGCCCTTCGTTCCAATTTTACCCGGCCGACTGGCGCAATAACGCGAAGCTGCGACGCTGCTCATGGGCTGCTCGCGGTGTGTGGATCGAGCTGATGGGCCTGATGCATGACAGCGACGAATACGGTGTTTTGCGTTGGAATTTGAAGCAAATTGCGCAAGCCATCGGCGCGCCGATCAAGCTGCTGAAAGAGCTGGTTGAGTGCGGTGTTTTGTACGGCGCCGAAAGTGGCGAATGCGAGCCGATGATTTACACCCCGCGCAGCGCCCGCAAAGCCGGCGACCCGGTGTGCCTAATGCCCGCCCAGCAAGGCCCGGTGTGGTATAGCCCGCGCATGGTGCGTGATGAATATGTGCGCACCAAGCGGGGCGAAAGCACCCGGTTTGGTGAAGGTGGCGAGCCACCAAAACCACGCACTAGCCGCTCACCAAAGCGCCCCATTGGTGATGACATTGGTGAAGCACCACACCGCCCGCAAGGTGACGGCTCTACATCTTCTTCTACATCTACTACTTCAGTACCTAACGGTACTTCAGTGGATGCGCGGCAGCGTTTTGAGATGCACGAGGAGTGGCAGCCGGACGAGTTGAACCTGAAAACCCAGTGCCGCATGCAGATGGTCGCTCCGGAGCTGCTCACCGACGAGCTGGTGCTGGGTTTCGTGGGGTACTGGCTGAACCGCGACACGGCGGACAACCAGGGCGGCTGGTGCCAGCGCCTGGCGAAATGGGCCAAGCGTCAGGCTGTGACCGATGCCGCCGCAGGTAACGCCTCAGCGCCGGCGCCTGACTGGACCGAAGGCGGGGTGATCCTGTGAACGGCCCACGTTCGGCTGGTGAGGTGGCCAAGAACCTCAAGCCTGGCACGACGGCGCCGCTACCCGCCGCCAAGCACGTGGCGATCGACCCGCAGACCAAGGGGGTGGTCGACGACCTGTTCGAGCGCCTGAAGGGACTCTGCAGCGGCTGGAAGCAGAGTTGGCCGACGGATGTGGAGCTGAACGCCGCGAAGCGCGAATGGCTGGCGGAGTTCATGCGCGCCGGTATCACGCAGCTGCAGCAGATCCAGTACGGGCTGCGCACCACTGCCCAGCAGCGCACCCCATTCCCGCCGGCGCCAGGGCTGTTCGTGACCTGGTGCTTCGCGCCGGAGGCGTTCGGCCTGCCACCGCTGGAGAAGGCCTATGGCCAGGCGGTGCGCAACACCCATCCCGCCCAAACCGCTTTTGCACGCTGGTCGCACCCGGCGGTGTACCACGCTGCCGTTGCCTCCGGGTTTTACAGCCTGCAGCGCCTGGAGCGCTCGCTTGGCCTGAAGCGCTTTGAGCAGAAGTACGAGGAGCAGTGCCGCAAGCTAGGCCGCGGTGAAACCCTGGAGCCGGCGCCGATTGCGGCGCTGCCGGAACAGGCCGGGCCTTGCACGCCAGAGGTTGGGCGTGCGGCGTTGGCTGAGCTGAAACGGAAAGTTGGAGGTGGGAGATGAGCCGTAAATCAACCCTCGAATGCACCAAGCATGGCCTGCGGTTTGAGCAGTTCGATGACTGGCGTGAGCCGGAAGAGGAAGCGCCGAAGGTAACGAGCATGGCCGGGCGTTACGGGAAGAGGGGGTGATTTATGGAAAATGAATTCACTCTGGAATGGGCGCTCGATGACGCAAAAAGGCGAATCGTAGAATCCATGTGCATGACCTGGCGTCACGACTTCGGCCTCGATAAACCGGAAGGCCTCCCATTATCCAGCGGCATGGCACCTGGTGAACGCGAGGTGCTTCTCCAGCGCATGGGGCAACTCTACGAACACCATATCGCAGCCCTTGTTAGAGCCTTGGAAGAGCAAAGGCGCTTATTGGTAACCCTTGAGAGCGCCGCGCTTCGTTTACAGGACGAAGAAATCGATGCACTACGCGCCAAGTTCGACTCACTGCAGATCGATGCGGATCGTTATCGCGGTGTGCGGCGCGTGGCCAATGCTCAGGGCTACAGCGACGAGAAATTCGATTCGAAAACTGACCAGAGGATTGCGCGGTTTGCCGCTACCCAACCCAAGGGAGGCCATATCGATGGCTGAATCAAACAGCTCTCTTACCACCGCCGAAGAACTGGCGCTGGAGCGGCGTCGTATCGAGTGGAACCGTTCTCAGCAGGCGCAAGCCGATCAGCCGCTGCCTCAGCGCCGGACTCGGGTGTTGCACGCGCTGCGCCAGCGCATCGATGAGTTGGTGGCGCATGGCTGGAGTATTTCAGGTCGAGATCCGGTACGGCTGGAGCGCGGTTCTCGGGTGTTGCTGGTGCGGTTTGGAGGGTTGATCGATGGGTAAGCAAAGCGAAGGTAAGCGCCCGCTGTTTGCGGTTGGTGAGGTGGCGATTTTGCAGAGTAAATCGCGGCCGGAGCTGAATGGCGAGCGCACGGTTCTTCTGGTCGTGCAGCACGGCGAGAGTTACATCTGCCCGGTTTCCGGCGGTTGCGACATGAACGCCAGTGGCGCGTTGGCCTATGTGCTTGACGATGGCGAGCGGGGCCGTGAGGGCCACTGCATTCAATGGGCCGAGAACGCTCTGCGCAAGCGCCACCAGCCCGGCGAGCACAACTGGCAAGACCTGATGACCGTGCTGCACCTGCCGGTGTCCCGTAGTCAGTTGGCCCGCCTGGAGTTGGCTCAAAGCGGTGGCCGGCCATGAGCGATCAAAAAGTCACCCCGTTCCGTACGGCGCCAGACAAGCTGGACGCCATCCTCAAGGCTGAAGGCAAGTTCGAAAGCGATCTGGTTGAGGCTGTGCGTGTCGCGCAGCTGGCTGGGGTGCCTCAGTCGATGCTCGTCGGCCAGGTATACAGCCTGCTCGCCAGTGTCGAGGCTGGGATGGGCTTTATCGTCGACGGGGATGAGCCCGCATGAGCCAGCCAATCAAGTGGCGCGAGAAGCGCGACAGCAAGGGCAACACCATCCCGAATTGCTGGGTGACCGACAGTGGCTACACAGTGGCCGAGTGCAGGCTTCCGGAGTCCCGCTACACCATTACCCGCCCCGGCTCAGCGCTGCCGTTTGCGTATACCGGCGATCGCGATGACGTGCCGAAGCTGATCGCCGCGGACATCGGCGCCAGTGCGTCCGCCACGAGCCAAGGCGTGGAGGTGGACCCATGCGCCTGACCTGCCTGCTGTTCGGTTGCCGCTGGGATAACGGGCTACCGCTGGTGCTGCTCGGCGGCGAGAAGATCCGCTGGCAGCGGTGCGAGCGGTGTGGTGCGCATCGGTATATTGGCATCGAGGGGAGCCGGTGATGGCGAAGAAGAAGCCTGGGATGCGCACGACAGGCGACGTGGTGCTGTGGTGGCTGGAGCGCATCGAGGGTGACCGTAGTCGCTCGCTGAGCTACCGCCGCAGCATGGTTTCGGTGATGCGTAAGCATGTGGTGCCGAAGGTCGGCAAGGTGGCAATCACCAAGCTGGACAAGGTGGCGCTGGACGATCAGCTGGTGTTTCCAATGCACCAGGAGCTGAAGCCTCGCACGATCCAGAAGGCGTTGCAGGGCCTGCGCCAGGCGTTTGCGATGGCGGAAGCCCAGGGCAGGCTGGACATCAACCCGATGGCGAACACCAGCTTCAAGAACTTCTACCTCGGCAAGCTGCGGCCAAAGCCGGCGGCGCTGTCGCGGGTTGATCTGGCGAGCGTGGTCGCGCATCTGGCTGCGACGTTCAAGGCGGACCCACTGAAGGGGATGCTGCCGCTGATGATGCTGGCCCACGGCACGCGCATCGGCGAGACGCTGCAGGCGCGCTGGTCGCATATCTCGCTGAACGAGCGTGTATGGGTGCTGCCGGAGGCCAGCACAAAGTCCAAGCGCGAGCATGTGCTGCCGCTGACGGCGCAGGTTATCGCGCTGCTGCGGCGATATCGGGAGGCGTTGCCGGCGGCGCGCCTGAAGTGCGATTGGTTGTTCCCGGTGCGCGGTGGGTCGCGGATGGTTGAGACCACTGCGCACTCGCTGATGCGTGAGGTGAGCGAACGCAAGTGGACAAGCCATGACCTGCGCAAGCTGATGCGGGGCAGCCTGGCTGACCTGGGCGTCGACTTTATGGTCGGTGAGCTGCTGATCAACCACACGCTGGGCATCACCACCGAGACCTACATAACCCGCGACGTGATGGACCGCCGCCGCGCCGCCGTCGAGCGCTGGCATGCGCGACTTGATGAGTGCGGTTTCTCTGTCGCACACGGCGCAATTGTGCCTGTTCCTGCATTTCTGCAAAACAGCGAGACGCCAGCAGTGGCGCCAGTTGCCGCCGATTCCAGCAGTTCTACGTGGGGAGAATGAAGATGGCCGGAATGAAGCCGTACCGGGCACACGCCGCCAGCAGCTCACGCCGAATTGCCGTCGACTACGAGGGCAACGAGCAGGTCGCGCTGTTGCGCTGGTTGCAGTTGCAGCACCCCGCTGCGTACGCGCTGACCTATCACGTACCGAACGGTGGCCGGCGCGACAAGGTGACCGCCGCCAAGCTCAAGGCCCAAGGCGTGAAGGCGGGCATTCCAGACCTGAAGATGGCCATCGCCCGCGGCGGCTTCTTCGGGCTGTACATCGAGTTCAAGGCGACGCCGCCGCACGATGCAGCCGTGTCGCCGAGCCAGCGCGAGATGCTGGCCCTGCTCGCCGATCAGGGGTATCGAGCGATCGTCTGTAGGGGTATGGCCGAGGCGATGGCGGCGATCATCAAGTACCTGAACCTGCCGCCGACGTTGTCAGGCGCGGTGGTCGGCCAATGACTGCCCGCCAGTACGCGCGCTGCGAGGTGTGCCAGGGCAAGGGATGGATCCGCGGGATTTTCCATCGCATGGAGTGCGCGGCGTGCAATGGCGGCGGGTTTATCGATGCCGCCACCAATCAGGCGCTGAGCTATTCGGACCTGGTTGCCGAGCAGCGGCAGCGGCTGGGTCTGGCCGAGCAGGAGATAAAGCGTTTGGGCGGCAATTGGCTGGTGGCTGGTGGGCCAGCAGGGGATTACGCAGGGCGTAACAACAGGCACCACCGCGGCGGTGGTAACTGGACTGGGGATTAAGGGGGATTCATGACCGTATATCGAGACGTAGGCCACGTGATAGCCCGTGTTATGAGCATCGACACCATCGACGGCACAAAGAACCCAGGGTGGCAGCGCCACTATCAGGCGGGTTTTCCTGAGTCGCGACAAGGTGGCGAGGGGCTGAGCGCCGATGAGCGGCTGACCCAGGACAGCATGACCCGCGCCGCGCTGCATCGTGAGCTGCCAATGCTGGCCTGGCAGGTGCTGGTGGCGAAGTACAGCGTGAGTGATGTGGAGGTGTTGCGGGCAGTGCATTGGATCGTGCCGAGGGTCGAGTGCCCAGCCCATCAGTTGTTCAAGATGAAGTGCGTGACGGCATGGGCTGTTCCGCGACGCCTGCCCGCCGCGTTCTATCAGCTGCACACCTGGGACGCTGAAGGTACCCCGGAAGGGACTCTGCGCCGCTGGCGGTCGGTGATGAAGCGCTGGCTCGAGGATCGCGTCGGCGATGCGTTCGTTTTGGCAGAGCCAGTGCTGCGGCAGCGTGGTTTGATCGGAAGGGATGCCGCTTGACGAACATCGAGCAAGTGAGCACTATAAGTGCCAATCTGCGGTTTGGTGCGTAATCATCAGATTGCATCGAAAGCCCTGGCTATGTGCCGGGGCTTTTTTGTTTCTGCTCCAGCCGTCGGCAGGAGGTCGCTATGCACAAGACATTGGTCTTTTCCGCGATCCTGCTATGCGCCTGCGCCAACCAGCCATTTCGCCAATACAGCTCAGGCCAAGCCACTCACGTGCGCCTGGCCATGGAGCAGTGCGCCGCGATCATTGCTCAGCACTTGTTCATGCTTGCACCGGCCGAGGCTGATTGGCACTACCAGCGCTGCCTGGTGCAGAACAAAGCGACTATCTGAATCCGCTGCACCACAGCGCCTTGCCGGTGCCACACCCGGCCTTTTTATTCCTGAATTCCGACACCCATGCACTCGTCCTAGCTCCGAGCGGATGGCGCTGCATTGTGGTGCCGGATCTACACGTTAAGCGCGGCCGGCGAAGGCCAAGGTAACGCCAATGAGAGCCAGAGACATGACAGAGCCAGCATCTACCGCGTTCGGCGGCATAGCGCTTTACAAGCTGGGCATCCTTGGTGCGTTCGCTGCTGTCCTGGTCACCATCGTAGTGATGGCTATGACGCTGCCAAAGACCGCGCGTGAGTTCGTCGTCGCCATGATCTCAACGGTGGTGTCGAGCCTCGGCGGCGGTGCATTCGTCATCCGCTGGTTCGATATCGGCGCCTGGGCTCATGACGATATCGGCCTGGTCGCCTTGGCCGGGATCATATTCGTCTGCGGCCTCCCTGCATGGGTGATGGTTCGCGGCTGGTTTGTCTATGCAGAGCTGAGCAAGCACATGAGCCTGCCCGACATGCTCCGCGAGCTTAAAGCTGTGGTGTGGAAGTGAAGCCCGACAAGCCTGGCATATGGACGCGCATCAAGCTGTACGCCGAGCGAAAAGAGCGTGAAGCGTGGATGGAAAAGCGCCACTGCGCCCAGCACTGCTATCACTGCCGGACATGGCAGGGCAACTGCGGCGGATGGCGAGCAATTGAGCCAGACCCGCTGGCAGTCATGCATGATCGATGCGCTTGCAACAGGCGCAGACAGAAGACCACATTCTTTGATGTTGGCATGGGGTTTAGAGTCTGATGGCCTGGGCGATCCCCGTGTTCCTATTCGCCGCGTCGTTCGTATTGTGGCGCATGTCATTCCGCGCTGATGACTCAGTAGTCGCATGGTGCCGCTTCCTGTTGGCCGGCTTCCCGCTGATCCTGGCGCTGATCTACGTTGCGGCGCTGGCGATCCACTCCTTTAGCTGGTTGGCATAACGTTGGCCTGCGCAAGCTGCGCCAAGCGCAGAGAGTGGATAAAGAAATGGTCGAGGATTGCATATGAGCGCGCTCGCGGAATCGTTGCTGGAGCAGATGCTGATCGAGCAAAGGAAGACCAACCAACTGCTGAGCCTGTTGATCGAAGCGCTAGCTAATGAGGAAGGGTCGGATCCTGACGCGCCGCCTTTGACCTACATGGACGGGAGCCCGGTGCTCTGATGGCGCGCTTGACCACGCTCAAACCCCGCATGCAGATGGCGGAGAGCAGAAAGCTTGCCTCGCCTGGTGAGGTGAACGGCGTGCCTGCTGAGTCGTGGGGTTCAGGCCGCGGAGGTCGTCCTTGGCGCCGTAAGCGCGATGCCATTCTCCTGCGTGACAAGTACACCTGTCAGCAGTGCGGCCACATCGGCACCGACCTTGAGGTCGACCACATCATCAACGTCGCGCAAGGCGGCACTGATGATGATGCCAATCTTCAAGCACTCTGTGTTCCCTGCCACAAAGCCAAAACGGCATCGGAAAGCTCTTCCGGCCGTCGCTGAGAGGGTGGGGGGTAGTCCGAAAATCAAAAAGAGATTTGCTCGGACACCGCGCCCAAACTCATTTGCAGATTATTTCCCTGGTTTAGAAACCGATTTACCGGAGGTTTACCGTGGCGTTGACCAAGCGCAAGCGTGATTACGCCGCCGCTCGGCTGCGCGGCATGAGCCAGAAGGAGTCGGCGCTGGCGGCTGGATGCCCAGAGAAAACCGCCAAACAGGCTGGCTATAACCTAGAGCGTGACCTTGATGTGCAGGCTGCGATGGGTCGCGCGGTGGTTGTTGCGGAAAAGAAGGCCGCATCACTACCTATCACCCCAGAGCCTTACATCCCGCCGTCTTCCAGCGATCCGCTGGAGTTCATGCGCCAGATGATGGAGGACGAACGGGCCGAGCCAAAGCTGCGGCTCGATGCTGCCACCAGGCTTGCACAGTTCACCATTCCCAAGCCTGGCGCGAAGGGCAAGAAAGAAGAGCAGGTCGGCGCGGCTAAAAAGGCCGGCACCGGCCGGTTTGGTCCTGCTCCGCCGCCTTTGCACGTTGTTAAGTGATGGAGTGGACCACTTCCTGTCCTGATTGGGCTGATCGGCTGAAATCGGGACGGTCGATCATTCCGCCGCCAATATTTATTAGCGAGGCCGAACGCGCACTGGCGGTATTCAAGGAGTTGCGAGTTGTCGACCTGCCCGGCAAACCGACCTTCGGCGAGTGCAGCGATCAGTGGGTGTTCGATTTCGTCTCAGCAATTTTTGGTGCCTATGATGCCGAGACGGGAAACCAGCTGATCCGCGAGTTCTTCCTGCTGATCAGCAAGAAGAACACCAAATCAACGATCGCTGCCGGCATCATGCTCACTGCGGTGATTCTCTGCTGGCGAGAAGAAGAAGAGCATCTGATTCTGGCCCCCACCAAGGAGGTGGCCGACAACAGCTTCAAGCCCGCGGCTGGGATGATCCGGGCGGACGAGGAGCTTGGCGCCATCTTCCAGGTGCAGGACCACATCCGCACTATCACGCACCGGCTCACCCGAGCCTCGCTGAAAGTTGTTGCTGCTGACACCGACACCGTATCCGGCAAGAAATCGGGCAGGGTGCTGGTTGATGAGCACTGGTTGTTCGGCAGCAAGCCGAATGCCGAATCCATGTTCATGGAGGCAACCGGCGGCCAGGTATCGCGCAACGAGGGTTGGGTGATCTTCCTGACCACCCAAAGCGATAAGCCGCCGGCCGGCGTGTTCAAGGAGAAGCTGCAGTACTACCGCGACGTGCGGGACGGGGTTATCCAGGACAAGAAGTCGCTAGGCGTCATCTACGAGTTCCCGGAAGAGATGGTCAAGGCCAAGGCCTATCTTGATCCTGCCAACTTCCACATCACCAACCCGAACATTGGTCGCTCGGTCAGCAAGGAATGGCTGGAAGATCAGCTGCGCAAAAACCTGCCGAAAACTGACGGCGCGCTGCAGCAGTTTCTGGCCAAACACCTCAACGTCGAGATCGGCCTGGCCCTGCGCTCTGACCGCTGGGCCGGCGCCAACTTCTGGTTGGAGGCGGCCAAGCCCTGCACTTTGGAAGAATTGATCGAACGAAGCGAGGTGATCGACTTCGGTGTCGACGGCGGGGGGCTGGACGACCTGCTGGGCGCCTACGCCATAGGTCGCGAGAAGGGGACGCAGAAAAAACTAGGCTGGGCCCATGCCTGGGCACACAAGTCGGTGCTCGAGCTGCGCAAGGAAATCGCGCCATCGCTGCGCGACTTTGCCGAGGCGGGTCACCTGTCCATAGTCGAGCGTGTCGGCGATGACGTCGAAGAGCTGGCAGATATCGCCGAGCAGATCCACGACTCTGGCCTGCTGGATAAAGTCGGCGTCGACCCGGTCGGCCTGGGCGCAATCCTCGACAAGATCGAGGAGCGCGGCATTCCACAGGACAAGATCATAGGTATCAGCCAGGGCTGGAAGCTGGGCGGCGCAATCAAGACCGCAGAACGCTGGCTCGCCGATGGTTCGTTCGCGCCGGCCGATCAATCGATGATGGCGTGGTGTGTAGGTAACGCCCGCGTCGAGCCTCGGGCCAATTCGATCTTGATCACCAAACAAGCCAGCGGCTCGGCAAAGATCGACCCGCTGATGGCCATGTTCAACGCGGTCACGCTGATGTCGCTAAATCCAGCGGCCGCCACCAAGAAGTTCCAGATGTTTGTTCTGGGGTAGCTAGCTCAGATGGTTAGAGCGCTCGGCCTGGCGTCTTTACGCCGGTACACGTGCTGAGAGGTCGCCGGTTCAACTCCTGCGCCACCCCACTTATCCAAACCCGCTACGGCGGGTTTTTTATTGCTCGGAGAAAGGCAATGAAAACCAAGGCCTACAGCACGCTTGTCATCAAAGCGCTGGATGAAGACAAGCGCGAGATAGTCGGCATCGCCAGTACTCCGGGCACCGACCGCGATGGCGATATCGTCGAGCCTTCCGGCGCCGAGTTCACGCTCCCCATCCCTCTTCTTTGGCAGCACCGCTCTGCCGAGCCAATTGGCAGCGTGGTCAAGGCCAAGGTGACCAAGGAAGGCATAGAGATTGTTGCGCGCCTAGTTGCCCCCACCGAGGACATGCCATCGCAGATGGCAGCCCGCCTGCAAGAGGCTTGGGCATCGATCAAGACCGGCTTGGTGCGCGGGCTTTCCATCGGGTTCAGCCCGAAGGAATACAGCTTCATCGATAGCGGCGGCGTGCATTTTACCAAGTGGGGCTGGAACGAACTCAGCGCGGTGACCATTCCCGCCAACGAGGGGGCCAGCATCACCTCCATCAAATCCTTCGACCAGGAACAGCGGGCCGCGCTTGGCCAGAAAGCTGTTCCTGTCGTTCGCGTCACCCCTGCCGGCGCTTCGGCAACCCGTACCAAATCCATCAAAGTTCCGAAGCCCGAGGAGGGCCAAGATATGAAAACTATTGCCGAACAGATCGCGGAGTTCGAAGCAACCCGCGCAACCAAGTCCGCTGGCATGGAAGGCATCATGACCAAGGCCGCGGAAGAGGGCGTGACCCTGGACGCTGAAGAGTCGGAGCAGTTCGACACTCTCGAGTCCGAGATCGCCGCGATCGACAAGCACATCGGCCGCCTGCGCAATATGCAGAAGGCCCAAGCCGTCACCGCCAAGCCGGTCACCGATGATCAGCGCGGCGCAAAGGCGCTGGACATGAGCTCCGGCATCCAGGTCCGCGCCAAAAACACCCAGAAGCTGGAGCCGGGCATTGCCTTCGCCCGCGCCGCCAAGTGCCTGGCGCTCGGCCACCTCGAACACCGCGACGCGATCACCATCGCCAAGTCGCTGTACGAAGGCCAGGAAGGCGTGATTGCCGCCACCCACCGCCTGGTTACCAAGGCTGCAGTGGCTGCCGCCACCACCAGTGACTCCACCTGGGCTGGCCCGCTGGTTGGTGAGGAAACCAACGTGTTCGCAGACTTCGTTGAGTACCTGCGCCCGCAAACCATCCTCGGCCGATTCGGCCAGGGTGGTGTGCCGGCCCTGCGTAACGTGCCTTTCCGCACCCCATTGATCGGTCATACCTCTGGCGGTGATGGCTACTGGGTTGGCGAGGGTAATGCCAAGCCGCTGACCAAGTTCGATTTCAGCCGCACCACCCTTGGCCCGCTGAAGGTCGCCAACATCGCCGTGGCCACGATGGAAACCATTCGTGACTCCAGCCCGTCCGCCGACGGCATCATCCGCGACCAGCTGGCCGCCGCGCTGCGTGAGCGTCTGGATATCGACTTCATCGATCCGGACAAGGCCGCGGTTGCCGATGTTTCGCCCGCATCGATCCTCAATGGAGTGTCCGGCATCGCATCTAGCGGCACTGATGCGGATGCTGTGCGCGCCGACGTGAAGGCAGTGTTCGACGCGTTCATCGCCGCCAAGAACGCCCCGACCTCCGGTGTCTGGATCATGTCCGCCACCACCGCGCTGGCTCTCAGCCTGATGCGAAACCCGCTGGGCCAGGTCGAGTTTCCAGGCATCGGCATGACCGGGGGCACCTTCGAGGGTCTGCCAGCAATCATCTCGGAATACGTTCCGACTGATTCCAGCGGCTCCATTGTCGCGCTGGTAAACGCGAACGACATCTATATGGGTGACGAAGGAGGCATCGATCTTTCGATGTCCACCGAGGCCTCCCTGCAGATGGATAGCGCGCCCGATAACCCAACCACCGCTAGCACGGTCCTGGTTTCGCTGTGGCAGCGCAACCTGGTCGGCTTCCGTGCCGAGCGCACCATCAACTGGGCTCGTCGCCGGGCCTCGGCCGTGGCTTACCTGACCGGCGTCCTCTGGGGCGTGTAACCGAGCCGTCTGGCTCAAGGGGCTGCTAGCGCGGCCCCTTCTACAAGGCGGCACGGAGATAGTCATGAAAGTTATTTTCAAGCACAAGAATGGCCGCACCCAGGTCATGCACGTTCGTTATGCCAAGATCCTGCGCGACCTAGGGCATGGTGAGTATGAGGAACGCGAAAACAACCTCGGTGCGCCAGCGCCCCAAGCGCCACTCACCGCGTCGGCCGATAAATTGCCGAGTGAACCGGCATTCCCGGGGGCTGATGACAGCAGAGCCGCAAGCCAGGTGGATACGCTGTTCAAGGCAGAGAATGCCGTCCTTCTGAATCCGTCGCCCACCGCTGATGAGGTAAAAGCATCCAAGGCCGCAAAAGCCTTGGCCGAGTCTGCTGGTGTTGATATCCGCAATGTCGCCGGCACCGGTGAGGCAGGTTCCATTACCAAGCCGGACGTGCAGGCGTTTATCGATGGCCAATCCCAGGCCAAGGAGTAACCGGCGAAATGAATAATGCACTTCGCAAGACAAAGGCGGCAGCCGCTGCTGCGCTCGCCTTCTTTGTGAGCGCAGTGCTTTGGATTGTCATCCTGTTCGTTGGTGGTGTTGCCTCGATAGTCGGCGGCGTTCACTTCATGCTCGGCCCCGGGCCAGCGCTGGTGGCTGCTGGCATCGCCATGCTGGCTGCCTGCCTACTCCTGAAAAGGGCTGTAACCAATGGCCAGTAGCCTGAGCATATTTTCTGCCGCGAAGGCTGCCGCCACTGTCAGCCAAAAATCGCTGCAGAACGTACCGGTCTCCCGGGGCTGGTGGCCGCTGGTTCATGAGCCATCTACTGGTGCCTGGCAGCGCAACAAGGAAGAGCGCCTCGACAGCCTGCTGCAGTACCCAACGCTCTACGCTTGCGTTTCGCGCATTGCCACGGACATTGGCAAGCTGCCGTACCAACTCAAAGCCCGTGACAGCAACGGCATCTGGTCTGTGATCGAGAACACGAAGTACAGCCCAGTGCTGCGCAAGCCCAACCACTACCAGATACAGCAGCAGTTCCGCGAAGCTTGGATTTTGTCCAAGCTGACGCAGGGCAATACATACGCACTCAAGGAGCGCGCCGCAGGCGGTGCGGTTGAAGGCCTGTACGTCCTGGACCCATGCCGGGTTATGCCGCTGGTGTCGGACTCCGGCGAGGTGTTTTACCAGCTCTACACCGACAACCTGAATCTGTTGCCCGCCGGCGAAAGCCAGTTGATCGTTCCGGCATCGGAAATTATTCATGACCGCTGCATTTGCCCGTTCCATCCGCTGATCGGCCTGCCGCCGATAGCGGCGGCCCACTGGCCCGCGCTCAAGAACATGCGCATCCTGCGATCCTCGTCGGAGTTCTTCGCGAACAACGCGCAGCCGTCAGGCATCCTTTCTGCGCCGGGTGCCATCGCTGACGCCACGGCTGATCGGCTTAAAACCTACTGGAACGAGAATTTCACAGGCTCGAATGCCGGCAAGGTCGCGGTAGTGGGCGATGGACTCAACTTCGTGTCGCTCGCCGCAAAGTCTGTCGATGCGCAAATGGTCGAGCAGCTGCGCTACTCCGACGAGCAGATCTGCCAGCCATTCGGCATTCCGCCGTTCAAGGTTGGCATCGGTTCTATCCCCGCTGGCATGAAGGTCGACGACATTAACCAGCTCTATTTCTCCGACGCGCTGCAGACGCACGTCGAGGCGATGGAAAACCTTCTTGACGATGGCCTGGGCGTTCGCCTGCCAATGGGGGTTGAGCTCGACCTGTGGCCGCTCCTGCGCATGGATCCGAGCAAGCAGGCTGACTTCGAGACCAAGCTGGTAGCCGGCGCAATCAAGACGCCCAACGAGGCCCGTAAAAACTTCGACTTGTCGCCGCAGGACGGCGGCGAGGCCATCTACCTACAGCAGCAGAACTATTCGCTCGAAGCCCTGGCCAAGCGCGATGCGCAAGCGGATCCATTCGGCACTGCCCAGGCGCCAGAGGCCGATGCCTCTGAGCCGCAGGATGATAAAGACCAACTCGAAGACCAGGCGCGCATGCTGGCGCTGCTGATAGAAAAGGAGCTGACCAGCAATGAACATGCGTGAAATCGAAGCGCAAGCCAAGGCGCTAGCGCCGGTTTTTGGCCGCGTGCTGGAACAAGCCAAGGCGGCTCTGCGCGATGAGTTCAAGGGCCAAATCGAGGCGCGCGACCTGCGCATTGCGGAGCTGGAGAAGTCCCTTGCTGCGCAGGTGCCACCAACCGCTGAAGAGGTCGCCGCCCTGGTCGACGTTGCTGCCCTGGCGAAATCGGCTGCCGAGCTGGTGCCGGTGCCAGAGAATGGCAAGGATGCCGACATGGAGGTGCTTAAGTCTCACCTGTCAGAGCTGGTTGCCGCGCTGCCGACGCCCAAAGATGGCCGTTCCGTCACCGTGGATGACGTGCGCCCCATGATCGAAGAAGCAGTCGAGAATCTACGCAAGGATGCCGGCAAGATCTTCGATGAGCAGCGGGCCAAATCCGAAGAGGCTAGCGAATCGGTGCGCCAAGCCCTGGCCGAACTGAAGCAGCCCGAGGATGGTATTTCGGTCACCGCAGAAGACGTTGCGCCGATGATCCGTGATGAAGTGGCTAAGGCTATTGCCGAGATTCCAGCGGCGAAGGATGGCCAGTCGATCACAGCAGAAGACGTTCGTCCGATGCTGACGGAGCTGGTTGGCGATGCGGTGAAGGCTTTGCCTGCCCCAGAGAATGGCAAGGATGCTGACATGGAAGCCCTGCGCAATCATGTTGGCGACCTGGTGAAGAGCATCCAGTTGCCTGCCGGCCCGAGCGTCGACGAAGTGGCAGCGGGCTTTGAGCGCCGATTCTCCGACCTCACCCTGTCCTGGGAGCGCCAGGCCCGCGACACATTCGAGAAGGCTGCCGACCGCCTGCCAAAACCGAAAGACGGGCGAGACGCGCTGCCACTTGAGTCGTTCGACCTCCTTCTCGGCGAAGACGGTCGCACGGTCACCGTGAAGCTTCAGGCTGGCGAAACAACTATCGAGAAGTCGGTGAAGATCCCCGCCATTATCGATCGCGACACCTTCAAGCACGATGCCACCTACGAGAAGGGGGACGGAGTGTCCTACGGCGGCTCGTTCTGGATCGCCAAGTGCGATAACCCGCAAGGCGTACCAGGTAGCGGTGAAACCGACTGGCGCTGTGCGGTGAAGAAAGGACGGGACGGGAAAGACCTTCGAGACAACGCATCTCGCCATGATCCGGCCAAAGGGGTAAGCATCAAATGATGTACGTCACCCTGGATCAAGCAAAGCACCATCTCAATATGGATCACGACGATGATGACACGCTGATCACTGCCTATATCCAAGCAGCGTCTGGATCGGTTAAGCGTTACCTGAAGTCTGCGTCTCCCTATGCGGTAATTCGCGACTCCAACGACGATCCCATTCTGGACAGTAATGACGACCCCGAGTACGAGAGGGATAGCAGCGGGGATAAGGTCGTAGACGATACCGTTCAGGTGGCTGTGCTTATTACCGTCGGCTACTTCTATAAAAACCGCGACGACAACCCGGATGGCGCATTCGACCACGGCTATCTACCCAAACCCGTCACAGCGCTCCTATACCCGATGCGCGATCCGGCGTTGGCATAATGGGTATTCATGCCGGTCGCCTGCGCCACAGGATCGCCATCCAGCAGAAGATCGAGACGCAAGATACAACCACGGGCGCGATCGCCCATACCTGGCAAACCATCGCCGGCCTGGATAGCGTGCCGGCGGCTATCGAGCCCTTGAGCGTTCGCGACCTCATGGCCGCCCAGGCCGCGCAATCCGAGATTACGGCCCGCATCACTATTCGATACCGGGCCGGCCTGGATGCAACGATGCGCATCCTGCACAAAGACAAAATCTACAACCCGGCCGGCTGGCTGCCAGATCAAGATAGCGGCCTGGAGTATCTGACGGCACCGGTTTCGCAGGGTATCAACGATGGCTAGAATGAGGCAGGATTGCGGCGTAAGATCAACGAATCCAGAAAGAGCCAATAGGGGTTGCTCCTGAAAAGGCTCTATTAAGGTGAACCAAGATAGACGTTGCTTTGGGGTGGCTGGCACCACAACTGGGGCATCGAGACGGGCTTTGAGGGCCGGTACTTGGGGATTAGTGGCTTGGCGCCAACTTGCTGCAAGGCCCTCGAAAATTAAATACCCGGCCGCTCGCATGACCGATCGCCCTACATACCACGTTATCGCCTGCAGGCCAGCCCGACCACCAGCTTGCAGGTGAAGCACAGTCACTCGTTCTGCATCAACTCTAAAGCCCGCCACTGCGCGGGCTTTTTAATGGGCGAAATATGAGAAAGCGCTGGCAAGGATTAACGGCAGCCTGCATCGCCAGTGGCCCAAGTCTTACCGCTTCAGATTGCGCCCTGATTGCATCAGCCGGCCTGCCAACCATCGCCGTCAACTCAAGCTGGAGGCTGGCTCGCTTTGCCGCCGTTATCTACGCCGGCGACCCGGCATGGTGGCAGGCCTACGGCGCCGAGATCGATATCGCGGCTGCGCGCTGGACCTGTACCGAACAAGCCGCCGCCCGCTTCGATCTGAACCTGCACCGCGTGCGCGGCGGATACAACAGCGGATTACGAGCCATCCAGCTGGCCATCGAGTTCGGCGCTGCCAGGGTGTTGCTGCTCGGATACGACTGCTCAGTCGCCGCCGGCACGCACTGGCATGGCAACCACGACAAAACAAAGAACCCGGACGTATCGCGGTGTCAGGCATGGCAGCGGCAGTTCGCAATGCTCGATCGCAAGGGCGTAGAGATCATCAACTGCTCGCGCGAAACCGCGCTGACTTGTTTCCCGTGCCAGAGTCTGGAGGCTGCGTTATGCGAGTAGTCATAGTCGCTTCCGGCCCATCTGCACAGGGCTTCGTTCCGCCGCCCGGTGTGGTGGTGATCGCCGTCAACGGCGCCATCGAATGGCTCGTCCGCGCTGACTACTGGTTCACGCTAGACCCTTCGCCGATCAACCTGGAGCGCATGCACCGCCCACGCCATGGCGTGACCTACTGCGCGGCGCTGAATGAGCCTGCTCCCTTGTGGGTACGCCGCTTTGTGCGTGTTGCCGCTCGCGGCCAAGAGCCGGAACCCGGCACGCCGGAATGGTGGCTATGGCGCTGGAGTGCCGTTAAAACCCTGAGCACCGAACACGGCTGCATCCACACCGGTAACAGCGCCTGGGGCGCGCTTGGTTTGGCCTACCACCTGGGCGCCGAACGAGTTGCGCTGGTGGGTGTCGATGCCAGCGCCGATGAGCGCATAGAGGGCGGCCGCTGCCGCGACCTCAGCCACCTGCCGCTGTTGTTCGAATCGGCGCTGCCGCAAATCGAGCTGTTGAACTGCGGCGCCATGCGCAGCCGAGTGCCAAAAATGACGATCAAAGAGGGTATGGAATGGCTGACCAACTAGAACAGGCCGAACGCGAGAAGTACTGCGCCATGTGGGCCTTCGACAGCTATCGCGAGCGCTCGCCCGGTCTGCGCTTTCTCGGTGATGCCATGCAAAAATTGGCGCCTGCGCCCGCATCAACCATCGTCGACCTGGGCTGCGGTACCGGCCGTGTCGCCGCTGAGCTGCAACGCTTGGGCTTCGATGTAACCGGCGTGGATATCGCCGACAACGCCTGCACCGAATTCAGCGGGCCGTTCATTACAGCCAGCCTGTGGCATCTGCCAGCGGATCTAGGTCAGTTCCAGTATGGCTTCTGCGCCGATGTGCTCGAGCACATCCCGACTGAGCGCGTGGCGCAAACCCTGGCCAGCATCGCCGGCCATGCCCGTACCGTCTATTTCCAGATTGCCAACTTCGTCTGCCACGAGGGTGATAAGATCGGCGAGCACCTGCACCTGACAGTCAAGCCGATTGAGTGGTGGCGAGATGCATTTGCCGAGCATTGGATGGTTGAGCACGCAGAGGCCGCCCCCAAGCATCATATTTTCGTATGCAAATCGCGTGCGTGCTGAAGTCCGGCCCGGAGTACGGGCCTGACCACCTATACCGCATGGTCGAAACCCTGCTCGCCCACAACCCGGCGGCGCAGGTGCTGTGCCTGACCGACTGCGAGATCGACCACCCGCGCATCACCGCTGTACCGCTACTGCATGGCTGGGAAGGCTGGTGGAGCAAGATCGAATTGTTCCGCCCGGGCGTCATCACCGAGCCGACCCTGTACCTGGATATCGACACCGTCGTCATCGGCCCGCTGGATAGCGTGCGTGTTGACGAGTTCACCATGCTCGCCAATGTCTACCACCGCGGCGATTTCGGTAGCGGCGTGATGGGTTGGACGCACACACCAACTCGCATCTACGAGCAGTTCCTAAAAAGGCCCAAGCAGTTCATGGCGCTGTACCGCACCACCAAGCGCTGGGGCGACCAGGCGTTTATCCGGGATTACCTAGGCGCCGTCCCGCAAACATTCGGTTCCGAGTTCCGCTCCTACAAAGCGCATTGCCGAAACGGCGTGCCGGCGGGGACGAAGGTCGTTTATTTCCACGGCTCACCTCGCCCCTGGCAGGCAGGTATCGACTGGATGCGCGCACATGGCTGACACAATCGAATTCAACATCGAGGGCCTGGATGCTCTGCTGGGCAAGCTGGATGCAGTTACCTACGACGTTAAGCGCAAGGGTGGACGCTCAGCGTTGCGCAAGGCCGCGCAGCTGATCGCCGACAAGGCTAGGGAAAACTGGCATAGGGTGGATGACGAAGAAACCGGGCGCAGCATCGCCGCCAACGTTGCTCTCCGCTGGAATGGCCGCCTGTTCAAGCGTACCGGCGACCTCGGCTTTAGGGTTGGCGTGCTGCATGGCGCTGCCATAAAAGTGAAAGGCAACCCAGACGCCGGCATGAATGGCCCTACGCCGCACTGGCGCCTGCTGGAGTTCGGCACGGCCAACATGGCCGCGCAGCCATTCATGCGCTCTGCGCTGGCTGACAACATCAGCGCCGCGACAAGCGCTTTCGTAACCGCCTACAGCAAGTCGATTGACGCAGCCACCAACCGCGCCGCTAAGAAAGCAGCCCAGGGGGCTTCATGATCTACACCGTAGCCAACACCGTGCAAGCAGGCCGCCCCGTTCGCGTGTTTGTAAATGGGAATGAGGTCGAGTGCGTGGTTTTCGCCGATAGTGCCCGCGGGCGGGTGCGGTATTGCCCGCGCCCGCTGCGGCCAAAAAGGAACGGCGACGAGGTATTCACCCGCGTGCTGCGCGGCATGGTGACGGTCGAGGAAAAAACCTGATGTACGCACCAATCTTCGCCACCTGCTTTGCCAGTAACGCTGTAAAGGCTTTGCTCGGCGCCGCGCCAATGCGCCTGTACCTGTTCGGCGAAGCGCCGCAGGGAGGCCTCAAGCCTTATGCCACCTGGCAAACCATCGGCGGTAGCCCAGAGAACTACATCAACCAAGCCCCGGACATCGATAGCTTCGCCCTGCAGGTGGACTGTTGGGGTGAAACAGCAGATTCCGTTCGCGCGGTAGGTCAGGCCCTGCGCGATGCAATCGAGCCGCATGCCCATATCACCAGTTGGCGCGGCGACTCGCGCGACACGGAAACCAACCTTTACCACCTCTCGTTCGACCTCACGTGGTGGACGCCGCGGTAACCAGAGCAAGCCCCAACAACCCGCCTAGTGCGGGTTTTTTTGTACCTCAAGAAACCCGACACTGGAGAAATACCCATGGCAATCCTTGCCCAAGGCACCCAGATCTACGCCATCGATCCCGCCGATAATTCGCTGATTACCGTGGAGTGCGCTACCGCATTCACCCCTGGGGGCGCCCCGGCTGACCAGATCGAAACCACCTGTCTGGAGGACAGCACCCGCGCCTACCTGCGTGGCCTGCGCACTCCGGGCCAGGCTTCGCTCACCATCAACGCCGACCCGCGCAACGCCTCGCACATTCGCCTGCATGAGCTGAGCGAGGACGACACCGTCGAGACCATCCATTGGGCCGTTGGCTGGTCCGACGGCACCGCACCGCCCACCGTCGACAGCGCCGGCGACTTCGTGCTGCCCACCACCCGCACCTGGTTCGTGTTCGACGGCTACATCTCCGACTTCCCGTTCGATTTCGCCGCCAACACCGTTGTGACTACGGCCATGGCCATTCAGCGCTCCGGCGGCAGCTCCTGGATCAAGAAGGTATAACCCATGCAACTCAGCATCAGCAGCTTGAAAGATATGGGCGCCTTCACCGGCGCCCCGGTCGAGAAAGAGATCAAGTGGAAGCAGGGCGATCAGGAGATGGTAGCCACTGTATACGTACGGCCACTCTCCTATCGTTCAGCCGTGAACGACATCATGACCAGCGCCGGCAAAATCGACGGGGTTGCTGGCCGAATTGCAGCTTGCATCTGCGATGCCGAAGGCCGGCCAATTTTCACGCCTGCCGATATCACCGGCGAGGCCGATGCAGAGCGCGGCGCGCTTGATAGAAACCTCACAATGGCACTGCTACAGGTGGTTGGTGAGGTATGTAACTTGGGAAAGACGCAGAGCTCGGAGAGTTAGATGAAATATGGCATGAGCTTGTGCTGTGCGGCGTGGGCGGCAGGACAATTGCCGAAGCGCAGGACAGGCTCAGCTACCCCGAGTTTCTCAGTTGGGTCAAATATCGCCGCGCTAGAGGATCATTGAATGTCGGCATGCGCGTTGAGCGCGGCTCTGCCGTGCTGGCTACTTTGTACGCCAACATGAAATCGAAGAACGGCGGTTATACCGTATACGATTTTATGCCATATGCTCAGGAGCCGGTGCTGACTCTTGAGGACGCTATGGAGAGTTGGAGTTAGTAGGACTACCAGTCGGTTTCTACGGTTAGCGTGACTATCGGATGGTTTAGCTCGGTGTACATGCTTTTGACCGTCGCCCGTATTACCTTCCCGCCATCTTTCATTCGGCGAGTGAAGAGTGCGGCTCGGTCTTTCTTTATGTAGCCGATATGTACATCGGTTGGAAGGAAAAGGGTGTACCAGCGCCGCACATGCACGTACACCGCTATCGCGTTTGGATCATAGGGATTGTTTGGCTCTGGGATAAGCTTCGCCGCCATGCCCTGGCGAACCGCAAGGCGAATTCGTCCATCCCTTCCTTCAAATCCCGTTCCTGCAACGACCACGCTGTATTCCATGATCTTCTCCTTGAGGGAAGCTTGTTCCTTTCATGGGATGGTTAGAGCTATGCCTGAGACGCCTCGGCCTGACTAACACCCCATGGTCTGGCACAATCCCTCCGAACAAAGGGAGGAATACCATGCGCGCCATCATCACCTTAATGGTCACACTTGCGCTAGCAGGCTGTGCCAGCCACGGAAAGCCTATAACTCAGCAACAGATCGACAGAATAGAAGAAGGTAAGACCACCAAGCAGGAGCTTCTTGCGAGTTTTGGTAAGCCAATAGCCGTTTTGAAGAATTCGGACGGCACCGAAGTGATCGGATGGGGTTATGCCCGCATCGGATTTGCTGGAACTAGCTATCAGAACCAATCTATCAGCGTAACGCTGGATCCTGATGGGAAGGTAATTCGATATACAACGGGGTCAGTTGGCGATAGCCGCTGACCTCCCGCCGCACAAAAAAAACCCGCTTCGTCGGGTTTTTTATTGCCTGGAGTAAAGTGAATGGCCGCAAATTTGGGCACATTGACTCTCGATCTAATAGCAAAGATCGGCGGCTTTATCGCCCCAATGGATAAGGCTGCGCGCCACTCGAAGAAAACATCTGAGGATATTGCCAAGGCCGGTAAGGCGATGGGTCTGGCGATTGCGGCTGGAGTGACAGCGGCCGCGACCGCCGCGGCCGCGATGGTTAAGTCCAGTATCAATGCTGCTGACGAAGCGGCCAAGATGGCAAAGGCTGCGGGTGTCACTGTCGAGGCGTTCACGGCCCTGCAATATGCGGCAGGTCTGGCCGGCGTCGAATCAACTGATCTTTCCGCTGCATTCGTAAGGCTGAACACCGGTATTACAGAGGCAGCGTTCGGCACCGAGAAGCAGGCCGAATTATTCAAATCGCTAGGCGTGGCGGTACGCGACGCCTCCGGAAATATCCGCTCAGCCGATACAGTGCTTATAAATCTGGCTGACCGGTTTGCCGCGATCCCAGACGGCGCACAGAAATCGGCACTGGCGATTGAGTTGTTCGGTAGGTCAGGCGCCAAGATGCTGCCGTTCCTCAGCAGCGGCTCAGATGGCATCCGCGAGCTGACGGACCAAGCTGAGCGACTAGGCCTGGTCATTAGCACCGAGCAGGCAGCAGCATCGGAACAATTTAACGATAGCTTGAGCGTTCTGGCGTCCGTATCCCGAGGTGCAGGCAACGCCATGGCTGCCGAGCTGCTTCCAGCCCTGAATGAGCTCAGCGGCCTGCTGATCGACGTCGCCGAAGATTCGGATGCGGCGGCCACCTCTGCTACGGCGCTTTCTGGTGTTCTGAAGACTCTCTCGACAGCTGGACTGATAATCGGCGCCACCTTCGAGACGGTTGGCGATGCTGTCGGTGCTGCCGCGGCCGCCATTGCCTCGGCAGCCAAAGGTGAGTTTTCGCAAGCGTGGGAAATTGCGAAAGGCGGCGTTGCGGACTACGCAGACACAACAACCGAAGCCATCGACCGCATCAACAAGCTGTGGTCTGGCGAGTTCTCGGCAGCCGGCGAGAAGGCTGCGGCGGTGGTTGGCGCAGTGCGCACATCCGTTACCCGTCAAACCAAAGCCCAGAAAGATGCCGCCGTGGCGACTGATGCCGCCGCCAAAGCCATTCGTGACCAAATTGAGGCCCTCCAATTTCAAGCCGAAACGGTAGGCCTGACCGCCGAAGCGGTAACGCTTTTAAAGCTTGCTCAGGATGGGGCTACGGAGAGCCAGCTAAAAAACGCAGAGGCCTCCCTGGCTACTGTTGTGGCATATGAGAAGCAGGCCGAGGCCAAGAAGAAAGCGGCAGAAGAGCAGGATCAGGTTAATGCTGACGCTCAGTCAGTAATCGACTCCCTGATGACCGAAGAAGAGGCGATCCGTGAATCGTATGCGCGTCGCCGCGAGCTAATCCTCTCCAGCTCCATACTTACTGCCGAGGAAAGAAACGAAGCGCTCCTGAGGCTTGAGGAGGAAAACACCGAGCAGCTATTGGAAGTGAGCGGCAGCTATTGGGAGAGGTATTTAGAGGCCGCCGAAGAAAACCTGCTTTCCTTCGACGAGCTGGCCGGCAGCGTGATAGAGCAGTTCAGTGGCAAGTTCGGAAGCGCCTTCGAGGCCATGGTTTTTGATGCTGAAAGCCTGGGCGACGCCGTTTCAGGAATGGCCGAGGGCATGGCTCGCTCCGTGGTTAATGCTTTAGGGCAGATGGCTGCGCAGTGGCTCGCCTATCAAGTCGTCCAGATGATAACCGGCAAAGCTACCCAGGCGACCGCAGCAACTGCCATTGCTGCAAACGCCACGGCTATGTCTATCACGGCCGGCATCAACGCCTTCGCCAGTGCCGCCGCAATTCCGGTTGTTGGCTGGGTTGCCGCGCCTGGCGCAATGGCCGCCGCATTGGCTGTTACTGGGCCAATGGCCGCGGCGGCTGGCGCCGCGGCCTTGGCCGGCATGGCCCACGATGGCATCGACTCTGTACCGCAAACCGGCACATGGCTGCTGGAAAAAGGCGAGCGCGTAACAACCGCAGAAACCAGCGCCAAGCTGGACGCCACCCTGGCGCGCATTCAGGCCGACCAGGCCAGTGGCGGTATTCGTTCAAGCGATCGCCCGATCAGCATCGTCGTCAACCAGCCCGGCGTCACCGACGCCCGCCAAGCCCGTCAATCCGAAGCCAGTACGCGCCGCGCCATCGCTCGCGGCGTAGCGCAATCCGGGAGATACACCTAATGGGCGAGTTCATCGAAGAGCGCCTCGATACCTGCGTGCGCCTGGGCGCCGCAGCTGAAGACAGCTATTTCGTCGAGACCACCATAACCCAGGGTGGCAGCCGGTATTCATCGCTGCGCAACGGCAAGCCTTACCGGGAATTCAATCTCGACTACATCAAACCAGGTACAGCGCTCGCCCTGTCGGTAGCGAGCCTTTACCACCGCACTTGGGGCGGTTTCGCCGGATTCCGGGTCAAGAGCTGGGACGACTACACCACGGCGAACGATGGCGTGTCGGCTTATACGGCTCTGGATTGCGATCTGCCACTGGTCAGTGCGGGCATCTATCAGCTGGTTAAGGAATACGGCAGGGAAGGGCTTGCCCTGGCCTCTATCGGCCGGCCGAAGCGCACGCTCTATAAGCCAGTAGCTGGAAATATTGCCGTAGGCGTGGCTGGCGCCGTATATCCCACCTCGCAATGGTCCGCAGATTCCACCACCGGCCAGATAACGATGGCGGCCAATAAGTCGCGCTCGATCACTGGAATAACCCAAGCGTCCAGCGCTGTTCTTGAGGTTGGCACCAATACGTTTCTTGTCGGCGAGTCCGTGGCTATCAGCGATGTAGCCGGCATGACGCAGATCAACGGGCTGCGCGCTCTGGTAACAGCCAAGCCCGACAGCACCCACATCACCGTTGCCATCAACTCCAGCGGGTTCAGTGCCTACACCAGCGGAGGCGCCGTGCAGACCCAGCCGATAGCGGGCGAGTCGGTAACCGGCGGCTGCGAGTTCGATATTCCCTGCGCGTTCGATTCCAAACTCGGCGTCGACGCGATCGACTTCAAGAATCGTGACGTTAGCGGGCTGCGCGTGGTGGAGATATTGAATCCATGAAGCCGCACGTGACCGCACGCGAGACGCGGATGTTCTGTGCTCGTATTGAGCCCGTTGGCGATCAGCCGATCGTGCGCCTGTGCGATCAGCCGAACCCTGTGGCCATGACCAATGGAGAGGTCTATCAAGTCGAGAGCGGCTATGAATTCAGCGGTCTTTCTTCGTCAACAGACTTTGCCAGCTCAAGCCTAGACCTGAGCGGTATTTTGCAGATCGGGGCCGTGAGCCAAGACGACCTTGCATCTGGCGTCTATGACAACGCCCGGGTGTATATCTTTGCCACGTCCTGGGTCCAGGGACAGTCAATAGAGGATGAAGAGGAGCAAGGCCTGTTCTTCTTCGGAAAGGTCCAATTCGATGACGGCCGATATTCCGTCCAGCTTATGGACGGTAAGGACATGCTCTCGCAGTCGACCGGCCGAACCTATGCACCAACCTGCAGCTGGACCCTGTTCGACCAGTCGATCAACGGCCGCATCATCGCCACTTCCCGCAGCCGTTGTACCGGTCCGCGCTCAACGCCGGATGGCCCGGCTATTGCTGACTATCTGGTAACCGGATCGCTGACGTCGGTCACCAGCCAATACGTTTTCGCCGACTCGGGCCGAACCGAGCCAGACGACTGGTTTGGCTATGGCGAAATCATGTTCACCACCGGCGCAAATGTCGGTCTGCGTCCTTCACAGATAAAGGTGTTCGCGGGCGGCCAGATCGAGCTGCATGAGGCGCTGTTCTACGCCCCACAGGTTGGCGACGAATACAAAATGATCCCAGGTTGCCGCAAGCGTCCCGTGGACTGCGCTACCAAGTTCGAAAACAAGATCAATTTCAGCGGCCAGGATCACCTCCCAGCACCATCTCAATACGCACAAGTAGGGCGCGGCGCATGATCCCAGACGACATTATCGCCTCGGCGCGGAAGCTGATAGGCACAAAGTTTCTGCACCAGGGCAGGGTGCCGGGCCTGGGCCTGGATTGCGCTGGCACGCTCGCTGCGGTGCTCGATGACTTGGGGCTCCCCTACATCGACGAGCAGGGTTATCCGCGCACACCGTACGACGGGCAGCTCGAGCGCAATCTTGATGAGCAGCCGTCGCTGCGCAGGATACCGGCAGGGGAGGCGGCCGCGGGCGATGTACTGGTTATGCGCATGAAGAGCGCACCTCAACACATTGCCATCCACGCCGGATCTATTCGCGGGCAGACCTACATCATCCACGGCAGCGAAGAGCACGGCAAAGTCGCTCACCATCGGCTTGACGACCTGTGGCGCGCCCGAGTTGTCCGCGCCTACCGAGTGGAGCGCCCCGCATGAGCTTGAGCGCAACGCTATTCGGCCGCGACTCCGCGATTCACCGGATCACAAATATCCTGGGCCTGGGAATACCTAGCTGGCTCGACAAGAAGTTCGGCGCCCCAGAAACCGAAGGCCCGCGCCTGGGCGACCTGTCGGTTCAAACCAGCACCTACGGAGCCCAGATCCCGCGCCTGTACGGCACCATCTCCGTAATGGGCAACATCATCTGGCTGGAGAACAACAAGCTCAAAGAAACCGTCCGCAAGAAGAAGAGCGGAGGGAAGGGAGGCGGTGGCGCATCCGAGCCGACCAAAACCTACAGCTACAGCGCGACCTTCCACCTCGGCCTATGCGAAGGCCCGATCGCCGGTATACGCCGCATGTGGTGCGGCGACAAACTCATCTACAACGCCAGCTCCGACGACCTCGAAACAATCATTGCGAGCAACAAGGCCGCGAAGGGCTGGAAGCTGTACCTCGGCACCGACAGCCAATTGCCCGATTCCCGCTACGAGGCGGATGTAGGTGTCGGCAACGCAAGCGCTCACAGGGGTTTGGCATATATCGCCTTCTACGATTTCCAGCTTGCTGACTACAGCAACACGCTGCAGGGGGCGCAGTTTAAAGTCGAGGTCGTCACTGCCGGCGAAATGGTAAACGTCCTTATAGATCAAGAAATCGACACTATTGACGGCTTCACGTATGCCAGCGTAGGTCGCCCACTTGAGGATATATACGGGCTTGAATTGCTTGATAATGCAACGTCAATATTCTTTGATGGGTACGCATCCTTTACTAGAAGGCAGTTCAGGTTAGGAAAGCTAACGCCTGAGAGCGATCCTAATGTTATTTTGGATATAGATGAATTTGCATACCCTGCCGGCATCAGGTCTTACGACGGGCGGTATTGGTGGCAATACAAGTCTAACGTTGCACCGATATATGAGTCCTATTTAAGATCAGAAGATGGGCAATGGATTACATTGGACTCTCCCGGATTCGCTCAAGGCATGCTTAATACCGGTTATATCCCATTTGCAGATCAATACACATATGCCTTCTGTTATGCGGGAGATCCATTCCAGCCAGACATAATAGACAGGATAGGCTGGGCCGGGACATTCGAGGGAGCTTCAGTACCTTCCAATGTCCCTGTGTATGTTCTGCAGACGCCAGGATGGAGCGTCAGTACTGATGGCGACGAACCCTATGAATGGAGAATCTACGACGATATATTTAGCATTCGAATATACAACTCAGCCCTAACTCTTGTTATAAAAGAGTTTAGCGTTAGTTTGCCTGTTGGAGTGTGGCCAGATAAGATTGACGGAAACGATTATCAGGAAGGCTCTAGAGTATGCTGCCATCTTAAGGGGCGGGTGGCGTATATCGTTACATTTAACGGAGCTAATGGGTATTGGCATGCTGGGTGCGCAGAAAGTGGGGTTGTTTTTTACTATCTGATACCAGCAAACTCGGTGCTTTCTAATAGAATTCACGCTATATGGCCTTACGATGAAAGCCAGGGTCTGATTCAGACAAATAACCGAATAATTCAATGGCGGCGCTATGATTCAGGCAGCTACCCGCTGGCATCAATAATCGAGGAAGAGGTGGCCGCATCCGGGCTTATAACAGCTGACGATGTGGACACAAGCATGATACTTACAGATGTTCGCGGCTATCGGATCACTGGCGGAATTATCCGCGCAGCTCTTGAACCACTGCAGGCCGCCTTTCCATTCGACGTGAGAACCCATGGATATAAGATTCAGTTCCTGCCGCGGGGGCAATCGAGCGTTGCTACGATCCCATGGGATGATCTTGGAGCCACTGATGGCGATACGCCTGACGATATATTGCAGCAGTCGCGCGAGATGGACTCTCAGCTGCCGGCCAGAACCGCAATCAAGTACCTGGACGCGGCGCGCGAGTATGCAATCTCTGAGCAGTATTCGGAGAGGCTGAATACAGAGGCAGTAAACAGGGTTGATCGAGAGCTGCCGCTGGTTCTAACAGCAGACGAGGCGGCAGGTGTGGCGGAGGTCTTGAACTTCCTCCCATGGCTGGAGCGTACTGATTTTGCATTCAAGCTGCCGCCGACGTACCGGAATCTTGAGCCTGCTGACGTGGTTACGATATCGGCGCCACAGGCTACCTACGAACTTCGCGTGACGGAAACAAATGAAACGCCGGATGGGCGCCTTGAGTGCAAGGCGCGTCCGAACCGTGCCGCGCTGTATACCTCCGCATCAACCGGATCCGAGGGTGTTCCACCGGCCGGAACAATAGGACTGGGCGGCGCTTCGATTTTCATCCCGCTTGATATTCCAGTTGTCGACGAGACGATACAAAACGCTGTTGGTTTTGTGGGGGCTATGACCGGTGAAACAAGTGGCTGGCCAGGCGCCCTCCTGGTCAGATCAAGCGATGAAGGCCAAACCTGGGCTGACCTGCAGGCATACGCCGGGAAGGCCTCGATCGGCACAGCAATAACCACGCTACCCGTCAGTTCCTGCACCCTGATCGATCAACGCACCCTGAACATTTTTATGATTTCCGGTGCACCAGAAGGCGTTACCAGAGACCAGATGCTGGCCGGCTCAAACTACGCCGCATATGGTGCGGATGGCAGGTGGGAAATCGTGCGCTTCCAGAGCGCAGCATTGCAGGTAAACGGAACCTACCTGTTAAGCGGCTTTGTGCGCGGTGAGCGCGGCACGGAATGGGCGACAGGGCTGCACGCCGCCGGCGATTATTTCGTGTTGCTCGAAGATCCAGATAATGCATTCATCGGTATGCCGGTCGAGACAATCGGCCTTGATCGGACATACCGCGCCGTCACTGCTGGCGACAGCGTAGATGATGCGACCGACGTGCCCTTCACCTATCGCGGCGTAAACCTGGAATGCCTAAGCCCGGTATATCCCAAGGGATCCCGTGACGGCTCGAGCAATTTCACCGGGACATTTACTCGCCGCAGCAGGCTCAGCAGCAGCTGGTGGACGTCCGGTGTCGTGGCGCCAATTGGCGAGACAACCGAGTCGTATGAAATCGACGTGATGAGCGGGTCAACCGTTGTTCGCACGATCGCCGTAAGCACGCCTTCCTTTTCTTATTCGGCCGCGAATCAGACCACTGACTTCGGCTCAGCTCAATCCTCAATCACATTCCGCATCTACCAGCTCAGTGAAGTAGTGGGGCGCGGGTATCCGCTGGAGGTCACCCTGTGACGACAACTTCTAAACTTGGCCTGGAGCTGCTTGCTAACTCTGCGTCCAACCAGGCGCTAGCAAACGCCACGTTCGCGCAGCTTAACCAGTTGGTGCAGGCTGGCGTCGTTGATAAAGACCTGTCGACGCCGCCAGGATCTCCAGCAAACGAGGCTCTGTACATTGTCGCTTCAGGTACGTGGGGGTCCGGCTCTACCAAGACCGGGCAACTTGCGTACTGGCTTAATAGTACCGGTGTTTGGCAATTCATCGCTCCTCGCGAAGGCATGCTTGTCCATGTGAACGACGAGGATGAATACTATAAATACACTGGGTCGGCCTGGCAGATATTTCAAGGTACGTCATCGATTCAATCGTTAATAATTGCATGCAGCGATGAAACGACCGCACTTTCCGCTGGAACAGCAAAAGTCAAGTTTCGCATGCCTTATGCGTTCACCCTTACAGGGGTTCGGGCATCGCTTAGCACGGAGCAGACCAGCGGCATTATATTGACTATCGATATTAACGAGGGCGGCACAACGATACTGTCGACAAAGCTGACAATTGATAATGGCGAAAAGACCAGCACTACGGCCGCCACGGCCGCCGTGATTTCCGACGCGGCTCTGGCTGATGACGCAGAGATCACAATTGACCTAGATCAGATTGGAGATGGTACGGCAAAGGGGCTCAAGGTCACCCTGATCGGTTATCAGCCATGAGCATGATGATTAACCCCTATGTGTTCGCTTCCGCAGGCGGCGGGGTTGACCCGAACATCGGCATCAACTGGGCGATTCGCACTACGCCGGCAGATAACCAGTGGACATCGGTAGCCTGGTCGCCATCTCTTAGTTTGTTTGCTGCCGTAGCAAACTCCGGCACCGGCAACAGGGTCATGACCAGCCCAGATGGCATCAACTGGACTATCCGAACGAGTGCCGCCGATAACAACTGGACATCGGTAGTCTGGTCCCCATCTCTTGGTTTGTTTGCTGCCGTAGCAAACTCCGGCACCGGCAACAGGGTCATGACCAGCCCAGATGGCATCAACTGGACTATCCGAACGAGTGCCGCCGATAACGATTGGCGATGTGTGACATGGTCGCCATCTCTTAGTTTGTTCGTGGCTGTCGGGGCATCAGGCACTGGCAACCGGGTCATGACTAGCTCTAATGGAACTACATGGACTATCCGAA
>NZ_CAMPHV010000051.1 GCF_946886105.1 uncultured Pseudomonas sp.
CTTTCTCTTGGGCAAGCAAGAGAAAGTGACTCGCCCGTGAGGGGCGAAACCAGAAGCCTGGTTCAACACGTTAATGAACCTGTTGCAGAAGCAGAGAGCGCCGTAATTCAGAAAACACAAACTTGCGAGTCCAGTGTCAAGCCCACCTTCCCCACAGAAATGCGATGAACCCAAAAAACGGCAACGCCCCGTTCCGGCTTTTGGCCGAAACGGGGCGTTGTCAGCAAGCGCCGGTCAGGCGGCCTGCATGCTGCGATGAGTATCGATAAGGTGTTGCACCACGCCAGGATCGGCCAGCGTGGAGATATCGCCGAGTGCATCGTATTCGGCGGTGGCGATCTTGCGCAGGATACGGCGCATGATCTTGCCCGAACGGGTCTTCGGCAAGCCGGGCGCCCACTGGATCACATCCGGCGTGGCGATTGGGCCGATCTCCTTGCGCACCCAGTTCTTCAGTTCCTGACGCAACTGTTCGGAAGGCTCCAGGCCGGCATTCAGGGTGACATAGACATAGATGCCCTGGCCCTTGATGTCGTGCGGCACGCCGACCACCGCGGCTTCCGCGACCTTCGGATGGGCGACCATGGCGCTTTCGATTTCGGCGGTACCCATGCGGTGCCCCGACACGTTCAACACGTCGTCGACGCGGCCGGTGATCCAGTAATAGCCGTCCTCGTCGCGACGGGCGCCGTCGCCGGTGAAGTACATGCCCTTGAAGGTCTTGAAGTAGGTATCGACGAAGCGGTCGTGATCGCCGTACAGGGTACGCGCCTGGCCCGGCCAGGAGTCGATGATCACCAGGTTGCCCTCGGCCGCCCCTTCGATCAGGTTGCCCAGGTTGTCCACCAGTGCCGGCTGCACGCCGAAGAACGGACGGGTCGCCGAACCCGGCTTGAGCGCGGTGGCGCCCGGCAACGGGCTGATCAGGATGCCGCCGGTTTCGGTCTGCCACCAGGTGTCGACGATCGGGCAACGCTCCTGGCCGATGGTCTTGTAGTACCAGTTCCAGGCTTCCGGGTTGATCGGCTCGCCGACCGAACCGAGCAGACGCAGGCTGGAACCGTCGGCGCCCTGCACGGCCGCATCGCCCTGGGCCATCATCGCGCGGATCGCGGTCGGTGCGGTGTAGAGGATATTGACCTTGTGCTTATCGACGATCTTCGACACCCGGGTGATATCCGGGTAGTTCGGGATGCCTTCGAACAACAGAGTGGTCGCGCCATTGGCCAGCGGCCCGTAGACGATGTAGCTGTGGCCGGTGACCCAACCGACGTCCGCGGTGCACCAATAGATATCGCCCGGCTTGTAGTCGAATACCCGTTCATGGGTCAGGGCGGCATACAGCAGGTAGCCGCCGGTGGTGTGCTGCACACCTTTCGGCTTGCCGGTGCTGCCCGAGGTATAGAGGATGAACAGCGCCTCTTCGGCGCCCATTTCCTTCGGCGCGCAGTGGCTGGACGCAACCGCCATCAGATCCTCGAACCAGATATCGCGGTGCGGGTGCCATTTGATCTCGCCACCGGTGCGCTTGCACACGATGATCTTCTGCACGCTGTGGGTTTCCGGGTTGGTCAGGGCGTCGTCGACGTTGGCCTTGAGCGGCGTACGCTTGCCGCCGCGCAGGCCCTCGTCGGCGGTGATCACCACCTTCGACTGGCAATCGATGATGCGCCCGGCCAGCGCCTCGGGGGAAAAGCCGCCGAACACCACCGAATGGATGGCGCCGATGCGTGCGCACGCGAGCATCGCCACCACCGCCTCGGGGATCATCGGCATATAGATGGTCACCACATCGCCGCGGTGCACGTCCTGCCCGCGCAGGGCGTTGGCGAACTTGCACACTTGTTCGTGCAGTTGGCGATAGGTGATGTTCTTGTGCTCGGAGGGGTCGTCGCCCTCCCAGATGATCGCGACCTGATCGCCACGCTCTTCCAGGTGACGGTCCAGGCAGTTGTAGGACACGTTGAGGGTGCCGTCGGCGAACCACTTGATGTCGACATGGTGATCGTCGAACGACGTCTGTTTGACCTTACTGAACGGCTTGATCCAGTCGAGACGCTGAGCCTGCTCACGCCAGAATCCGTCAGGGTTGATCACCGACTGCTGGTACATGGCTTTATAGGTGGCATCGTCGGTCAACGACTGAGCCGCCACCTCGGGGCGCACGGGATACAAGGACGCAGCACTCATCAAAAATACCTCGGTGGGCAGTTGTGGTTTTATGGTGCATTTTGTAGCCAGAAAGCCTTAGCAAGGCCATTCGACCATCGTATTACCGCCCTACGACGATAGTCCTCACTGGCTTTAGCAGGCTGTTGAAAAACTACCTGCGTTGCCATCGCGGCGTTAAAAACAGGCTCGAATGCGAGCCCAGTCAAAATGCTCATTTACAGCTCGTAAACTCCGATTTTTCGCCTGTTTTGCCTTGCGCTGGCTGCCTCGCCTACGTTTTTCAACGGCCTGTTAGCGGAAAAAAAATGGCGACCGAGCGGCCGCCATCGAAAACATTCCAGACTAGGAACAGGAGAATGCCGGTGTTCACACCAAGCGGTTCGAAGTCTGCGCTGCAAGACTCGGCAGCGACTATTGCACCAAGGTCGTAACCGCGTCACGCCGCAGCCGCAGGCGCCTTCTAATCCTTGCTCAAGCCGTGCTGACGCAATTTGTTGGCGATGGTGGTGTGCGAAACGCCGAGGCGCTTGCCCAGTTGCCGGCTGCTCGGATGGTCGTGATACAGGCGTTCGAGCACGGCTTTTTCGAAGCGCCCGAGAATATCGTCGAGCCCACCCTCCACCGAGAACTCGCCCAACGGATGGGGCGCGCCGTAATCCGGCAGGCGCACATGTTCGAGCTTGATGGTGCCGCCTTCGCACAGCGATACCGCCTGGAACAGCACGTTCTCCAATTGCCGCACGTTGCCCGGCCAATGGTAGTGGGCGAGCTTGTCCAGCACCGCAGGCGCCAACGCGGGCAACGGGCAGCCAATTTGCCGGCTGGCCTGATCGATGAAGTGCTCGACCAGCGGCACCAGGCCGTCCAGGCATTCGCGCAGCGGCGGGATATGCAGGCTGAGCACGTTGAGGCGGTGATAGAGATCCTGGCGGAATTCGCCTTTGCCGCACAGCTCGGAAAGATCGACCTGAGTCGCGCAGACCACCCGCACATCCAGGTAGACCTCCTCGTCGCTGCCGACCCGACGGAAGCAACCGTCCTGCAGAAAACGCAGCAATTTGGCCTGCAAGCGCGGGCTCATTTCGCCGACGCCATCGAGAAACAAGGTGCCGCCGGCGGTCAGTTCGAGCAGGCCGAGCTTGCCTTCCGGCCGCGCGCCTTCGAAGGCGCCGGGGCCGTAGCCGAACAACTCGGTCTCGGCCATGGATTCGGGCAGGCCGGCGCAGTTCAGCGCCATGAATGGCGACTGCCCGCGCGGGCTGGCCAGATGACAGGCGCGCGCCAGCAGTTCCTTGCCGGTGCCGGTCTCGCCCTCGATCAGCAGCGGCGCATCCAACGGCGCCATCCGCCGCGCCTCGCGCACCACCGCAGCCATCACTTTGGAACTCTGGAAGATGCTGTCGAAGCCGCGCAACTCCTGCTTGCGCACGTTGTAGATGCGTTCGCCGACCCGATCCGCGCGGTGCAAGGTCAATACCGCACCGGCCAGGGCATCGCTCTCGTCGTGCTCGGTCTGCAAGGGCGCGATATCGGCGAGGAACACATCGCCCTGCACTTTCACCCGCAAACCGTTGATTCGCGACTTATTGGCGCGCACCAGCTCAGGCAGGTCGAAATCCTCGACGTAACGCGACAGCGCCATGCCCGGCACCTCGTCCACCCGCACCCGGAGCAGCTGCGCGGCGGCGCGGTTGGCGGCGACTATCGCGCCACCCATGTCGATCGACAGCACCGGGAAATCCAAGGCGCCGAGCAATGCATTGAGCTCCAGATGACGGCGCTCGCTGGGCATCAGGCCAACGCGCTTGACGCCGAACACACCGGGAATCGCCTCGAACTTGGCGCGCAGCGATTGGAACTGCAGGTTGATCAGGTTCGGGCAATGCAAATAGATGGCATTGCCCTGTTCGCCGCCGACTTCGCCGCGAGCCACGTTGATGCCGTATTCGACCAGCAGATTGAGGATGTCGCGCAGGATGCCGATCCGGTTTTGGCAGTGGACTTTTATACGCATGGCAAGGCTCTAACTGGCTGTTATCGGGCCGCCCGACGGGAAAAACCGGTTATGACGGCTGTTTTTTCGTCAAGAATATGTGACAGCCAGCATCAGCGGCAAGACGATACTTGGCCGTATCGCCGGCAACGTAATTATTTCTTTACGAATTCAGCGCTCGTTTCGCACTCGACGCCCACACCGCCCGGCTGCGTTATTGCGGCGGAGAGCGTATCCATAGAGGACAACAAAAGCCCCAGGAGGCGGCGATGAAGAACACCCAGTATGTGGCTCGGCAACCCGACGAAAACGGCTTTATCCACTACAGCGAAGCCGAACACGGCGTGTGGAACACCCTGATCACCCGGCAGTTGAAGGTGATCGAAGGCCGCGCGTGCCAGCAATATCTGGATGGCATCGAACAGCTCGGCCTGCCCCACGAGCGCATCCCGCAACTCGGCGAAATCAACCGCGTGCTGGAAAAGGCAACCGGCTGGCGGGTGGCGCGAGTGCCAGCGCTGATCCCCTTCCAAACCTTCTTCGAGCTGCTGGCCAGCCAGCAATTCCCGGTGGCGACCTTTATCCGCACGCCCGAGGAGCTGGACTACCTGCAGGAGCCGGACATCTTCCATGAGATCTTCGGCCACTGCCCGCTGCTGACCAACCCCTGGTTCGCCGAATTCACCCACACCTACGGCAAGCTCGGCCTCCAGGCGAGCAAGGAAGAGCGCGTATACCTGGCGCGCCTGTACTGGCTGACCATCGAGTTCGGCCTGGTCGATACCCCGGCCGGGCGCAGGATTTATGGCGGCGGCATCCTTTCTTCGCCGAAAGAAACCCTGTATTGCTTGTCCAATGAACCCGAGCATCAGGCATTCGACGCCATCGAAGCGATGCGCACGCCCTATCGCATCGACATCCTGCAACCGCTGTATTTCGTCCTGCCCGAGCTCAAGCGCCTGTTCGAACTGGCCCACGAGGACATCATGGCCATGGTGCAGCAGGCCATGCGCCTGGGCCTGCACGCGCCGAAGTTTCCGCCGAAAGCGGCCTGACACGTAGGTTGGGCCGGGCCGCGCAGGCTGAGCCTGCGAAGCCCAACAGGGAGCGCATAGCGCTCCGCTCGACATTTTCATGCCTTGTAAACGCAATGTTGGGCTTCGCCAAGCTCAGCCCAACCTACCCCCATTACCAATCCCGGGAGAACCCCATGAGCACCCTTGCCCAAGCCCAATGCGAAGCCTGCCGCGCCGATGCGCCGAAAGTATCCGATGAAGAATTGGCCGAGCTGATCCGCGAGATTCCCGACTGGAACATCGAAACCCGCGACGGCCATATGGAGCTGGAGAAAGTCTTCCTGTTCCGCACCTTCAAGCACGCCCTGGCCTTCAGCAATGCAGTGGGCGCGATCGCCGAGGAAGTCGGCCATCACCCCGCCCTGCTCACCGAATGGGGCAAGGTCACCGTCACCTGGTGGAGCCATGAAATGAAAGGTCTGCACCGCAACGACTTCATCATGGCCGCGCGCACCGACGAAGTGGCGAAAACCGCGGAGGGGCGCAAGTGAGTCATTTCAACCGGGTCGTACGGGTTCCCGGCGACCCGATTCTCGGCCTGATGGAGGCCTATCGCGGCGATCCCAATCCGGCCAAGCTCGATCTGGGCGTCGGCGTCTACAAGGACGCCCAGGGCCTGACGCCGATCCCGCGCGCGGTCAAGCTGGCCGAGCAGCGCCTGGTCGACGGGCAAACCAGCAAGAGCTATATCGGCGGCCATGGCGATGCGTTGTTCTGCGCGCGCCTGGCGCAGTTGGTCCTCGGCGCGGACAACCCGCTGCTCGACGCACGTGCCGCCGCCAGCCAAACCCCGGGCGGCACCGGCGCCCTGCGCCTGGCGGCGGACTTTATCGGCCACTGCCTGCCTGGCCGTGGCATCTGGCTCAGCGACCCGACCTGGCCGATCCACGAAAGCATCTTCGCCGCCGCTGGATTACCTGTGAGCCACTACCCCTACGTCGGCGCCGACAACCGGCTCGATATCGAAGGGATGCTCGCGGCCCTCGCCGAGATACCGCGAGGCGACGTGGTGCTGCTGCACGCTTGCTGCCACAACCCGACCGGCTTCGACCTCGGCCCGCGCGATTGGAAGCGCGTGCTGGAGGTGGTCAAGGCACGCGAACTGCTGCCGCTGATCGACTTCGCCTACCAGGGTTTCGGCGACGGCCTGGAGCAGGACGCCTGGGCCGTACGGCTGTTCGCTGCCGAGTTGCCGGAACTGTTGATCACCAGCAGTTGCTCGAAGAACTTCGGCCTGTACCGCGAACGCACCGGCGCTTTGCTGGTGTGCGCAGCCACCCCGGAAAAGCTCCTGGACGTGCGCAGCCAGCTGGCATTTCTCGCCCGCAACCTCTGGTCGACGCCTCCGGCGCACGGCGCAGCGGTGGTCGCCAGCATCCTCGACGATGCCGAGTTGAAAAGCCTGTGGAGCAGCGAACTGGACGGTATGCGCCAGCGCGTCGCCAGCTTGCGCGCCGGCCTGGTCGAAGCTTTGCAGCCTTATGGTCTGGCCGAACGTTTCGCGCATATCGGCGTGCAGCGCGGCATGTTCTCCTACACCGGTCTGTCGCCGCAGCAAGTTCAACGGCTGCGCGATGAATTCAGCGTGTATATGGTCGGTTCCGGCCGCGCCAATGTCGCGGGGCTGGATGCCGAGCGGCTAGACGAGCTGGCTGCCGCCATCGCCGCGGTGTGCCGCTGACCTTCAGGCCGCCGAATAGGCGCGCTGGGAAACAGCGCGCCGTACCTCAAAACTCCATCGCCACTGCGGCGAAGCATAGCAACACACCCACCAGCATCAAGAAACCCCAGAAACCGTCTTGGAATCGTCTGCTCGGAGCGCCATGGCGGGTCTTCGCCGGAACGGGCGCCAGCACCTCCTCGCCCTCGTGCTCGAGCATGTCGATCAAGCGGGCATTGAGCTGGGCGACGGTTTCAGCGACGGGAGCGGGCAACGGCGCCTCCGGGCAAAGCTCGCTATTGACGTAGCTGGCGATCACTTCGCTTGCGCCTCCGGCGCGCTGGCGCAGCACATCGAGGCGCGCACGCACCCTTAATTTGAGTAACGAGCTGGCTTTGGCCACCCCTTGTTCAGCCTGAATCAGCTCCCATTGCTCGCATGCACGGCGGTCGGCCAGGGCATTCCACAGCAGCTCTCCTGGTTCCGACTGATATTCCATATCGAGCACATAATTGACCGGCGCCAGGCTGATACAACGCAGCTCGCGGCCATAGGCCGGCAACAGGCTCTGCGGCTGGAGCGCATAAGTCGCCTCGCTACTCACCTGATCGCCGATCACCAGTCGCAGGCGGTCCCACTCGCCTGAACGCTGCAGCAGCCCTGGTCGCCCGGCCGCCTGATCGCGCACCCGCAACGCCAACAGCATCCTTTCGAGTAATTCCTCGGCAACCTGATAAAGCGCCTGATCGGCATGCAGTTGTTCGGCACCGATAAAAACCTGATAACGCTCGCTGCCGATCCGCTCGATCAACAGCCGCGGCTGGCGCGTGAGCAGCCCCGGATAAGCCAGCGTACGCACACTCTCCACACCCGAGCGCAGGGTGATGCTCATGCTCGGCAACATGGCACTGATCACCTCGGCAACTTCCGCATTGCACGGATCGGCGAGGGTTTCGCGCAGCGTGGCGAGACGGCCCGGCGGTGCCAGACGCTCATGCAATTCGGCAACCCCGACGCAGTGCGCCTCGTTGCTGGCCAGCATGAAAGTACCGAGCACCAGCCCGGCCACCACCTCCTGTCCGGGCTGAGCACCGCTGCCGCCGGCATTACTGGCGACGGCGGTCATTTCGCCCTTGTCGAGACGCACATGGGCCTTGAGGTCGAGCAATAACGGCTCTACATCAGCGGCCTCGTGCACGTGTTCGGGATGCAGGTCGGCGAGGACCTGGCGCACCAGGTATCCGGCCAAGGCCAGAAGTCGGGCATCGGTTTCCGCTTGGCCGTCTATCGCCAAGGTGAGGCCGCTAAAGGCGCGAAAAGGCAGAGCCCCTTCGACGCTATTTGAATGGAATGGGGGCGTTACAGCGCTTGCTATGGGTTTCATTGCAACATCCTTGTGAATGAAGCGCTGCACGATGCCAGCAAGGTTCGCGCTAAACAAGCGCAGGCGGGGTTAACCTGACCTATTGGACAGGGCCGGCCGCCGCCGGGGCGAAGGTCGCACCGAGAAAGGGCGACAGATCGCTCGCAGAAAAATTAACGAGCCGTTTTATTTCATAAATATTCTTTTTAAATCAATTAATTAGCAAACAAGCTCACAGCACCCTGGCGCGCTTCGTGCTTGCCATCACGTTGATAGTTGCCTAGGGTAGGTCGCCATGTGGTCCCTGATTGCCCCTATCAGCTCGTTGCTCGGTGGGGTTGCTTTGCTTCTCCTCGGCAACGGCCTGCTCAACACCCTACTGACCCTGCGTGGCGTCGCCGAAGGCTACTCCACCGGGATGCTCGGACTGATCATGTCCGGGTACTTCGTCGGTTTTCTCCTTGGCACCTGGCTGGCGATTCCGCTGGTTCGTCGCGTTGGGCATATCCGCGCGTTCGCCTTCTGCGCCGCTCTCGGCGCGATCACCGCCCTGCTCCACCTGCTGCTGGTCAACCCCTGGGCCTGGCTGTGCCTGCGCGTGCTTTACGGCCTGGCGCTGGTCGGGCTGTACATGGTGATCGAGAGCTGGCTCAACGCCCAGGTGCCCGACGACAAACGCGGCCAGGTGTTCGCCCTGTACATGGTGGTCAACCTCGGCGCCCTGGCGGCGGCGCAGCAATTGCTCAACCTCGCCGACCCCAGCGATTTCCTATTGTTCGCGCTTGCCGCGATCCTGATCAGCGCAGCGCTGATGCCGATCACCCTGACCCGGCAAATCCAGCCCAGCGTGCCGGACGTGATGCACACCAACCTGCGCCAGATCGTCGGCGTCGCGCCCGTGGCGATTGCCGCCGCGAGCCTGTCCGGCCTGGCGTTGAGCGCGTTCTGGGCGATGGCGCCGGTATACGCCAGCCTGCGCGGCTTCGATGCCACCGGCGTCGGCCTGCTGATGAGCAGCGCAATTCTCGGCGGCGCCCTGTTGCAATGGCCGATCGGCATTTATTCCGACAAACACGACCGCCGTCTGGTGCTGTTCTGGGTCGTGGCGCTGGCGGTGGTAGTGGCGCTGTTGATCGCCGTGCTGCCGAGCGGCCCCTTGCTGCTCGGACTGATCTTCGTCTGGGGCGGTCTGGCCTTCGCCATCTACCCGATTGCCGTGGCGCAACTGATCGACCAGTTGCACCGCGATGAAATTCTCTCCGGCTCCAGCAGTCTGCTGCTGGTCAACGGCCTCGGTTCGGTCGGCGGGCCCTTGCTGGCGGGCTTGCTGATGCAACAATTCGGTCCCCAGGCGTTGCCGCTGTATTTCGCCGGCACCCTGGGCCTGCTGGCGGCTTACACGCTGTACCGCCTGCGTCATGTCAGCGACCTGGTCAGCGAACCCGCCGGGCATTTCATGCCGATGCTGCGCACCAGCCATACGGTGCTCGAGCTGATGCCCGACGCGCCGCCGACCGACGAACAGGACAACCCGGACCTGAAACCCTTGACCGAATCGCCGTAGGCGTCCGGGCATAACAAGAGGCGACCGCCCCCGGCGAGTTCGCTCGTCACCGCACGTCGGCCCTTGTCGGCGCGTCACTGCAGCCACCCAATGGACAGGAAGACAGCGCATGCTACTTGCCACCGATCTCGATGGAACCTTTCTCGCCGGCGATCCCGCCGATCGTCTCAGCCTTTATCAAACCATCGCCGCCCACCCGGAAATCCGCCTGGCGTACGTCACCGGCCGCAGCCTGGAATCGGTATTGCCGTTGCTCGCCGACCCGACATTGCCACAGCCCGATTTCATCATTTCCGATGTGGGTGCGAGCTTCGTGCATGGCGATACCCTGCTCGCCATCCCGCAACTGCAAAGCCGGGTCGATGCCCTCTGGCCCGGCGAAAGTCAGGTCGCCAGTGCACTCGAAAGCTTCGAGCTGGAACGCCAGGACGTGCCGCAGATGCGCCGTTGTTCGTACTTCTGCACGCCCGAGCAAGCGGCAGACCCGGCATTGCAGGCGGCGGCCGAAGCCCTGGGTTGCGACCTGTTGTACTCGGCCGGCCGCTATCTGGATTTCCTGCCCAGGGGCGTCAATAAAGGCAGCAGCCTGCAGGCGTTGGCCGACTGGCTGGAACTGGACAACGACCAGGTGCTGACCGCCGGCGATACCCTGAATGACCTGAGCATGCTCAACGGCGTATTCAAAGGCGTATGCGTCGGCGAATCGGAAGCCGGCCTGTTGCAAGCCACCGAGCAGCATTCGCGCACCCTGCATGCCGAGCGGCCGGGCTGTGGCGGGATTCTCCAGGCCTTCGTGCATTTCGGCTTTCTCGGCGAACACGGCATCGCCGCCGAACAGCGCACCGCGGCCAAACCCGGCCAGGCCGAGCTGGTGATGGTCTATCACCGCCTGCCCTACGAAGAACACCGGGTCGACGGCAAAGTGCAACGCCGCCGCCCGACCTCGCCGAACGGCATCATCCCCACCCTGTTGAGCTTTTTCGGCGACGGCCGGCCGGGTTCCTGGATCGCCTGGGCGGTGCACGAAGACGGCGACGAACCCTTCGACACCCGTACCACCGTGGATGCGGAGCGCTATCCCAAGCTCACCGCGGCGCGGGTCAAATTGAGCAAGGACGAGGTCGATATCTTCTACAAGCGCTTTTCCAAGGAGGCGTTCTGGCCAACGCTGCACACGTTCTGGGAACGCGCGACCTTCAACGAGGAAGACTGGCAGGTGTACCTCAAGGTCAACCGCGCCTTCGCCGAACGCACCGCCGAGGAAGCCGCCGAAGGCGCCGTCGTCTGGCTGCACGACTACAACCTGTGGATGGTTCCCGGCTACCTGCGCGAGCTGCGCCCGGATCTGCGCATCGCGTTTTTCCATCACACCTATTTCCCCTCGGCGGATGTGTTCAACGTGCTGCCCTGGCGCCGGCAGATCATCGGCAGCCTGTTGCAATGCGACTACATCGGCTTTCACATCCCGCGCCAGGTGGAGAATTTCGTCGACGTGGCGCGCGGCGTCACCCCGCTGCAAACCCTCAGCCGGCAAAACTGCGCGCCGCGCTTTATCACCTACGGCTGCGCGGTGGGCCTGGAGCGTATGACCACCGCGGTGGACACCGGCAATCGCGTGGTGAAACTCGGCGCGCATCCGGTAGGCCTGGATCTCGAGCGGATCCGCAGCGCCCTGGCGCAACCGAAGATCCAGGAACAGATGGGCGAGCTGCGCAAGGAACTCAGCGGGCTCAAGCTGATTCTCTCGGTGGAACGTCTCGACTACACCAAGGGCGTTCTGGAGAAACTCCAGGCTTACGAGCGCCTGCTGAGCGATAACCCGGAGCTGCTGGGCAAGGTCACCCTGGTCAGCATCTGCGTGCCGGCTGCGCGGGAAATGACCGTGTACGACGAACTGCAGGCGCAGATCGAACGAGCCGTGGGCCGGATCAACGGGCGTTTCGCGCGGATCGGCTGGTCGCCGGTGCAGTTCTTCTTCCGTCCCTTCCCCTTCGAGCAGGTGGTGGCCTGGTACGCCATGGCCGACGTGATGTGGATCACCCCACTACGCGACGGACTCAACCTGGTGGCCAAGGAATTCGTCGCCACCCAGGGCCTATTGGGCGGACACGGGGTACTCGCGCTCTCGGAGTTCGCCGGGGTTGCGGCCGAACTCAAGGGCGCCCTGCTGACCAACCCGCACGACACCGCCGACCTCGCGAGCACCTGTTACCTGGCGCTGAATATGCCCAAGGCCGAGGCTCGGGCACGCTTGCGCGAACTCTTCGATATCGTCAGCTACAACGACATCCGCCGTTGGGGCGACGAATTCCTCGCCGGAGTCATGGAGCCGCAGGTCGATGAAAGCCTGAGTCTCGTGGTGTAAGACTAACGCGTACGTCCCTGTAGCCTGGATGAAATCCGGGGCATCGGTATTGTGCCCACCACCGATGCCCCGGATTGCGCCAAGGCTTATCCGGGCTACGAGAGCTGTGCTGGCTTATTCATTCTTTTCGCAATTGACCATCCAGGACACACCGAAACGGTCGACCAACATGCCAAAGCCAGCTGCCCAAAAGGTCGCCTGCATGGGCATTTGCACCTGCCCCTGCTCGGCCAGGGCGGCGAACAGACGCTCACCCTCGGCGACGCTGTCAACATTCAGGGCGATCGAGCAACCCTTGATGCCCTCATAGACATGGGGTGGGGCGCTGTCGGAGGCCATCAGCAGTTGATCGCCCAGCGTCAGGCAAGCGTGCATGATGCGCTGCTGGTACTCGGCCGGGAATTCACCGCACACGTTATCCGGCGCCTCGGCAAAACGCATCAGCTCAAGCTTGCCGCCCAGGCACTGTGCGTAGAAATTGAAGGCCTCTTCGCATTGGCCGTCGAACATCAGATAGGCATTGATTTTCATGGTCGTCTCCTAGGGTCTGTCGAGCTGGCGACGCAGGCGTGCTTCCTGCTCGCGCAGTTCGGGGGTGAATTCCTCACCGAAATCGTCCATTTCGAACAGTGGACGAATCTCGATATCGCTCGGCCCGGACATCGGGTTCGGACAGCGCTTGACCCATTCGACCGCCTGCGCCAGGGAATCGACTTGCCATAACCAATAACCGGCGATCAGTTCTTCACTGTTGGCGAACGGCCCTTCGACGACCGTGCGCCGTTCGCCATCGAACTTCACGCGCGCACCCTTGGCACTCGGCTGCAGCCCCTCGCCCGCCAGCATGATCCCGGCTTTCACCAGCTCTTCGTTGTAAGCGCCCATTGCCGCGAGCAACTCCTCGCTAGGCATCTCTCCCGCTTCCGACTGCCGGTTGGCTTTCACTATCACCATCACTCGCATCGTCCCATCTCCTGAATTAACGGACCTTGATAATTGGCGAATTGACCCGCCGTTATTTCTAGTCGAAGCCGATGCGACATATTCGACATCGCGGGGAATTTTTTCCTCCAATAGAGCTGGGCGATACAACTTCAGTCGCGTTCGGCAGTCTCATTCGCCTATACAGCGTGCTTTTTCGACGCCTCATGCACTCGTCCGGGTCGCTAAAGCAGCCCCAGCCACACGTTGAGAACGACATGGTTTCCCAGCCCGCGACAGATCACGAAAGCTTGTCAGAACCCAGTTATAAACTGCTGGTGCAGTCGGTGGCCGATCTGGCGATCTTCATGCTGGACCTCGAGGGTCGCATCGTTTCCTGGAACACCGGCGCCCGGCGGATCAAGGGCTACAGCGCAGAAGAAGTGCTGAACCAGCACCTGTCGATTTTCTACACCGAGGAAGATCGCGCCCACAACAAACCGCAACGGCTTCTGGACATCGTCCGCCGCGAAGGGCGTGCCCACGACGAGGGCTGGCGACTGCGCAAGGACGGTTCGCGTTTCTGGGCGCAGGTGGTCCTGGAAATGATTCGCGACACCCAGGGCGAGCCCATAGCTTTCGCCAAAATCACCCGCGACATGACGCAAAGCCATGAAGCCGCCATGCACCTGGAAAACATGCGCGCGCAACTGTTTCAGGCGCAGAAGCTCGAGGCGCTGGGCCAGCTCACCGGCGGATTGGCGCATGACTTCAACAACCTACTGACGATCATCATCAGTGCCTCGAAGTTGGCCGGCAGCACGAAAAACCCGGAACGCCTGCGCGAGCTTCTGGAAAACATCCACCAAGCCGGCCTGCGCGGCAGTCAACTGACACAACACCTGCTGACCTTCGCCCGGCGTAAAAACCCCACCCCGCAGGTCGTCGAGCTGGGCAAAGCACTGCCTGTCGCCCAGGCGTTCCTCGCTCAGGCCTTGCCCAAGGGCACCACCCTGAAGCTCGAACTCGACGAACCGCTGTATACCGTGGAGCTCGATCCGAGTCAGTTGGAAATGTCCCTGCTCAACTTGATTCTGAATGCCCGCGACGCCCTGGAGGGTGTCGGCGAAATTCGCCTTCGCGCGGAAAACCGGGTGATGCAGGGCGAGTGGGACAACCTCAACGGGCCCTTCGTGCTGATCTCGGTCAGCGATAAGGGCATGGGGATTTCGCCCGAGGATCTGACGCGCATCTTCGAGCCCTTTTTCACCACCAAGGGTTTCAACCAGGGCACGGGCCTGGGGCTCAGTCAGGTATATGGCTTCACCAAAGCCCTGCATGGCTCGGTCAAGGTCGACAGCGATATCGGGCACGGCACCACCATCACCCTGTATCTGCCGGCCATGGCCGAGCAGGCAGGCAAAGATGCGGTGAAGAAAATAGACGAGCCGAATTCGACACAATCAAGCCTGGGTAAAGCAGGTACCAGGCCTGATCAAATAACCGGTTTTGCAGATTAGCGCTTACCGGCAGCGGTGTTTTAGGTAATCCATGGCGAGCCCTTCGGGCAAGCACTCACAGGGTTCTTTCTGCGAAATTTTTACTAAGGCGGTCAACATTGGAACAGTTAAAGCGCATTCAAAGCGGAATCGCCGGGCTCGATGCGATCCTCAAAGGAGGTCTGGTCGCCGGCGCGTCCTACATCATCCAGGGACATCCGGGATCGGGCAAAACCATCCTCGCCCACCAGATCGCCTTCAATCATGTACGCAACGGTGGCCGGGTGCTGGTCGCCACCTTGCTGGCCGAATCCCATGAACGGTTATTTCAGTTCCTCTCGACACTGAGCTTCTTCGACAATAGCAAAGTCGGTAACGAAGTGCAGTTCATCAGCGCGTTCGACACACTGGATCACGAAGGTCTCGACGAGGTGGTCAAGCTGCTGCGCCGCGAAATCGGCCGGCAGCAAGCCTCGGTACTGGTCGTCGACGGCCTGCTGAATGCCCGCATCAAAGCCAACACCCAGCTCGATGCGAAAAAATTCATCACCGAGCTGCAAGGCCATGCGGCGTTTGCCGGCTGCACGGTGCTGTTTCTCACCAGCTCGCCGCAAGAGGAAGGCAGCCCGGAACACACCATGGTCGATGGCATCGTCGAACTCAGCGAAGAGCTCTACGGCAGCCGCTCGGTACGCCGCATCCAGCTGCGCAAAACCCGCGGCGGCGGCGCCTTATCGGGCTTGCACGAATACGAAATCGGCGACTCCGGGATGGTCGTCTACCCACGACTGGAAAGCCTGTATAGCGTCCCCTCGCTGCCGGACAGCGCCGATCTGAGCCGCATAAACAGCGGCATCGCCAACCTCGACAGCATGATCGGCGGCGGCCTGCCGCGTTCCTCGGTCACCCTGATCATGGGGCCTTCGGGGATCGGCAAGACCAGCCTGGGGATCAATTTCCTCGCCCAATCGAGCGTGGACGAGCCGGGGCTGCATTTCGGTTTCTATGAAACGCCGCAACGCACACGCCTGAAGGCGCGGGCTATCGGCATCGATCTGCAAGCCCTGGAAGACAGCGGCGCCGTGCACTTGATCTGGCAACCGACCACCGAAGGTCTGCTCGACTGCCTGGGCGCCCGTTTGCTCGACGCGGTCAGGGAAAAACACATCAAGCGGCTCTTTATCGATAGCCTCGGCGGCATGGCGCGCAACAGCACCAACTCCGCACGTTTGGTCGAATTCTTCAGCGCGCTGATGAACGAATTACGCGCCCGCGGCGTCACCGTATTCGCCACCTGGGAAATGCGCGACCTGTTCGGCTCGGAGATCAACGCGCCGGGGCCGGGACTGTCGGGCATCGTCGATAACCTGGTGCTGATGCGCTTCGTCGAATTGAACTCCGAACTGAAGCGGCTCCTGTCCATTCTCAAAATGCGAGACAGCGTCTACGACCCCTCGCTTCTGGAAGTGATCATCAATGATCACGGAATCGATCTGAATAAGGCTTTCAAACATGCAGAGGCAGTTTTATCCGGCTCAGCCAAGCCTACCAGCAACGCCTGAGATCATCGGCCGGGCCGATATCTCATGACTAGCATCCTGGTGGTCGACGACGAATATCTGATTGCGGATATTCTCGCCTACGCCCTGGAGGACGAGGGCTATATGGTCGTCAAGGCCAGTAATGGGCAAAAAGGGCTCGAGATACTCGACCATGAGCAACCCTTATTGGTCATCACCGACTTCATGATGCCGCGGATGGACGGCCTCGAGTTCGCCCGCGCCATTCGCTCGCGCCCACATCCCTGCGACTTCCCGATCATTCTGATGAGCGGCGCTCAAGGCAGCCTCGGTCGGGCCAGCCCCGAGTTGTTCGCAGCGGTTTTCGACAAGCCTTTCGATATCGCCGACGTCATCGCCAAAGTGCGCGAACTGATCGGCCCGCCGCGCTGAGCCCATTCGTCACGCTCCTCCTTGCCACGTTCGCAATTATTTCCCGTCTCGGCTTTACTAACACATATGGAGAAACGTATATTCGCACATCCAGATGTGATGACAAGCGGTATGGCATCCACACCCCGCGCGCCCATCCATTGATCCGTTTACGAGAGTACTCATGGCCGAGCCTCTGAACCCGACCAACGTCTTCAAATGTCTATCCGACGAAACCCGTGTCCGCACCCTGCTGCTGGTTACCCGCGAACAGGAATTGTGCGTCTGCGAGCTGACCTGCGCCCTGGGCGAAAGCCAGCCGAAGATCTCCCGCCACCTGGCGCAACTGCGCAATTGCGGCCTGCTGGCGGATCGCCGCCGCGGCCAGTGGGTGTATTACCGACTCCACCCGGATCTGCCGACCTGGGTGCACGACATATTGCGCACCACCCTGGAGGCCAACCAACACTGGCTGAACGCCGACGCCGAGCGCCTCGAAGCCATGGACCAGCGCCCCGTGCGCCAGATCAAGCACTGCTGAAATCTGGATCGTTTTTCCGAACGCAAGAAGCGCGCCGCAGCGCGCCGCAGCGCGCTCCAAGGGCGTCAACCGGGCTTCGATTAGATCTTGAGGATTACTCGCCATGCTCAATACCTTCGGGCTGTTCATGCTCACCGCCCTGGCCGAGATTCTCGGCTGCTACCTGCCCTATCTGTGGCTCAAGCAGGGCAAGAGCATCTGGCTGCTACTGCCGGCTGCGGCCTCGTTGGCACTGTTCGCCTGGCTGCTGAGCCTGCATCCGACCGCGGCCGGACGGGTGTATGCCGCCTATGGCGGGGTTTATGTGGCGATGGCGATTCTCTGGCTGTGGCTGGTAGACGGTATCCGCCCGACTTATTGGGACTTGCTGGGGGCCGGCGTGGCCATGCTCGGCATGGCGATCATCATGTTCGCGCCACGTAGTGCGTGACCGGTTTATTGGAGGAGTTCACTTATGGCTATCAAAGTAGGTATCAATGGTTTCGGCCGCATCGGTCGTCTGGCGCTGCGCGCCGCCTGGGGTTGGCCGGAGCTGGAGTTCGTACGGATCAACGATCCGGCCGGCGACGCCGCGACCCATGCCCATCTGCTCAATTTCGACTCGGTGCACGGCCGCTGGCAGCATGAAGCGGGCAGCGACGGCGATTGCATCGTTATCGACGGCAAGCGCATCCAGGTCACGGCCAACAAGGCCATCGCCGATACCGACTGGAGCGATTGCGACCTGGTGATCGAAGCCAGCGGCAAGATGAAGACCGTCGCCGTGCTGCAGGCTTACCTCGACCAGGGTGTGAAGCGCGTGGTGGTCAGCGCGCCGGTCAAGGAAGCCGGGGCGTTGAATATCGTCATGGGCGTCAACCAGCAGCTGTTCGACCCGGCGCAGCACCGCATCGTCACCGCCGCGTCCTGCACCACCAACTGCCTGGCGCCGGTGGTCAAGGTGATCCACGAGCACCTCGGCATCCGTCATGGCTCGATTACCACCATCCACGATCTGACCAATACCCAAAGCATTCTCGACCAGCCACACAAGGACCTGCGCCGCGCGCGCGCCTCCGGCATGAGCCTGATCCCCACCACCACCGGCTCGGCCACCGCCATCGCGGAGATCTTCCCCGAGCTGCGCGGCAAGCTGAACGGCCATGCCGTGCGCGTGCCGCTGGCCAACGCCTCGCTGACCGACTGCGTATTCGAAGTCGAGCGCGCCACCAGCGTGGATGAGGTAAACGCCCTGCTCAAGGCGGCGGCCACCGGTCCACTACACGGGATTCTCGGCTACGAAGAACGCCCGCTGGTATCCATCGACTACCGTACCGACCCGCGCTCCTCGATCATCGATGCCCTGTCGACCATGGTGGTCAACGGCACCCAGGTGAAACTCTACGCCTGGTACGACAACGAATGGGGCTATGCCAACCGCACCGTGGAATTGGCGCGGATGGTCGGCGCCGCCGATTGATCCGTAGGGTGGATGACGCCTTTTTCATCCACCACTGCTGTTCGGTGGATGGATAAAGCGTCATCCACCCTACGGCCTGAGAATCCCGGGTATCGCTGCGCTCAACCCGGGCTACGGTCTGTAGGAGGGGCTTTAGCCGCGACTTGCCTCAGGTGCTGTCGCGGCTAACGCCCCACCCACCCAATCGCACACCTCCAACCAAGCGCCCCAGCAGGATCGTTATGCACGCCCTATCCCGCCTAGCCCCCGAAATCCGCCAATATCTGTTGGTAACCGGCAATTACTGGGCCTTCACCCTGACCGACGGCGCACTGCGCATGTTGGTGGTGCTGCATTTCCACGGCCTGGGCTACAGCCCGCTGCAAATCGCCATGCTGTTTCTGTTCTACGAAATCTTCGGTGTGATCACCAACCTGCTCGGCGGTTATCTCGGCGCGCGACTCGGCCTGAACCGCACCATGAATATCGGCCTGGGTCTGCAAGTCGCGGCTCTGCTGATGCTCACGGTGCCGACGGCCTGGCTGACGATCCCCTGGGTGATGGGCGCGCAAGCGCTATCGGGCATCGCCAAAGACCTGAACAAAATGAGCGCCAAGAGTTCGATCAAACTGCTGGTGCCACACGGCGAACAAGCCCGGCTGTATCGGTGGGTGGCGCTACTCACCGGCTCGAAGAACGCCCTCAAGGGCATCGGCTTTTTCCTCGGCGGCGCCCTCCTCGCCCTGCTCGGTTTCGCCGGCGCGGTGCTGGCCATGGCGGCCGTATTGGCGCTGATCTGGTTGGCCAGCCTGGTGCTGCTGCGCCAGGACCTGGGCAAGGCCAGCGCCGCGCCGAAGTTCCGCGACCTGCTGTCGAAGAGCAGGGCGATCAACCTGCTCTCGGCGGCGCGCCTGTGCTTGTTCGGCGCACGTGATGTCTGGTTCGTGGTGGCACTGCCGGTGTACCTGAGCAGCGTCTTCGGCTGGGATTTCTGGCAGGTCGGCGGTTTTCTCGCGCTGTGGATCGTCGGCTACGGCCTGGTGCAATCTTTCGCCCCGGCGCTTACCGGCAAGACTCGCGGCCAGGTGCCGGACGGCCGCGCCGCGTTCCTCTGGGCCGCGGCATTGATGGGGCTGCCGGCGGCCATCGCCCTGGGCCTGACCAGCGGCCTGTCCGCACACTGGGTTTTACTCGGCGGCTTGCTGGCGTTCGGCGCGTTGTTCGCGGTGAACTCCTCGCTGCACAGCTACCTGATCGTCAGCTACGCCAAGGAGGACGGGGTTTCGCTGGATGTCGGCTTCTACTACATGTCCAACGCTCTGGGGCGTCTGCTAGGCACCCTGCTCTCGGGCTGGGTGTATCAGGCGTACGGTTTGCCCGCCTGCCTGTGGGTTTCCTCGGCCTTGCTGCTGCTCGCCGCGCTGATCTCGCGGGGCTTGCCCGAGCATGCCCGGACCAACCCCGCCGGTTGATTATTTACAACCCGCCACGCAACCCGCCTCCGGCCCCGGATAGACCGGTGCGAAACCGCCGCCGGGGGTGCGGAAGTTGGTGGTCTGGCCCTGATACAAGCGCGCGGCCACCCATTGCACCTCGCCGTCGTAGGCGTAGTCGCGCAGATCGAATTTCAAAGCCGGCGCCTCGCTCGACATCACCCGCTGCCCCGGCAACACCAGGGCCTGGGCCACGTAGTCACCGGCCAGGATTTCCTGCCAAACGCGCTGGGTTAGTTTGTCACCGCGATAAGCCGCGCGGCTGCCATAGCCAGCGCAGGGCTTGAAGAACAACCGTTTGCGCTCGCGCCATAGGCGCTCGGCATTCTCCGGCGAAACCACTTCGGTATGCGGAATCGCCGCCAGCAGCAACGCCTGAACCTCCTCGGGCACGCCAAGCGCCTGCAACTGCGCGGCATCGCTGAGCAATGCCAGGTTGCGTTTATCGGCATACAGGGCATGGGCCTGCGGATGCGGCGTCAGCAGCGTCGCCTGCTCCATATAAGCCTGGCGCAGAGTGGCGTTGGCGGGTTGGTCGAGGGCGAAGTCGGTCAGGCGGTTGTACACCAGGTCGATGGCCAGTTCGCCGTGCCAAAGCACCCCGTCGCACAAGCTCAATTCGCCGGGGTCGGCGATCACCGCCTGCAAACCCTGGCGCTGGAACAGCTGCTGGAACAGCAGGAACTCCGGGTAGAGGTATTGCTGCTGCGGCGCCTCGTCGACGATGGCGATGCTGCGCAGCGGCCGTTCATGGCCCGCCAATGTCCACTCCTGCTGGAACATCGCGATGATCCCCGCCTCGAGGGATTCGGCGCGCATCGCCGGCGGCAGCAACTGTTCGATGGCCGGACAACAGGCGCGCTGCGCCCGCGCCAGCACCGCGTTGAGCATCGCCCCACCGGCATTGCTGTTGATCTCGATCAGACCGAAAGCGCCCTCAGTGACGTGGAAGTCATACCCGAAGAACACCCCCTTGGCGCCGCCCGGATTCTGCCGGGCGATGGCCGGCGAACGGGCCAAAACCAGCTCGCGATAGGCCGGCAGGGCCACCACAGATTCGATCGCACTTATCACCTCAGCCATCCGCTGCAGATGCGCCGGAGCAATGAATACCGGATGGGCTGCGAACAGATAGGGGCAACGCTGCTGGACCAGTTCGAACAGGCCGGGCTGGCCGAGGGACGATTCCAGGGCATCGCGCAGCGCCGCGCTGTCCAGGCTGATGCAGAAACAGCGGCTGTTCAGCGCCTCGATGGACACGCCGGCGAGGGACGCGGCGGCCTCGGAGCAGGAGAGAAAATCCGCATCCTGCTCCAGCAGGGGTGTAACGAAGTCGGTCATATCGAGGGTCCACTTGGGCGCGACTGGCGGGAGCCGAAGACGCCTTGGTTGCGGCGCACAGCGAGCGCCAGCATAAACCAGGAACCCACGAGCGGGCGATCAGCCCAGCAGCTGCAACGCCTCGCTGCTGCACTGCTGGATACGCGCCCAATCGCCCTGTTTGACCCACTCGCTGTCGAACATCCAGGTGCCGCCGACGCACATCACGTTGGGCAGGGCCATGTAGCGCTGCAGATTGTCCGGGTTGATGCCGCCGGTGGGACAGAATTTCACCCCGACGAAGGGGCCGCCCAGGGCTTTCAGCGCCGCGGTGCCGCCGCAGACTTCGGCGGGGAACAACTTGAAGCGGCGATAGCCGAGGGCATAACCGAGCATGATTTCCGAGGCGCTGCTGACGCCGGGCAACAGGGGCACATCGCTCTCCAGGCTGGCCTCGAGCAATTCGCGGGTCGAACCGGGGGTGACGATAAATTGCGCGCCCGCCTCGATGGCAGCGCTGAGCATCTGCCGGTCGAGCACGGTGCCGGCGCCGACGCAGAGTTCCGGGCGCTGCTCGCGCAGTTGGCGGATGGCGGTCAGGCCATGGGCCGAACGCAGGGTGATTTCCAATACGCTGAGGCCGCCGGCGGCCAGGGCATCGGCCAACGGCAATATGTCCTGTTCGCGGGCGATGGTGATCACCGGCATGATCCGCGCGCGGGCGCAGATGCTGTCGATCTGGGCGATTTTTTCCGCCATGCGGGCTTGCGGGTTACCGGCTGGGCTGGTCTTTGCTTGGTTGATCATAAGGCTGGTCCTTCGGGCCTAAGGGCACCAGTAAATCTCAAGAGGGGAACGTAAAAAGGCGCGAATCGGCATGCTCGCCACGTCTTCGCATGTCAGGGCCCGGCTCAGCGTCTGCAGCTTGCTCGAACCCTGGATGGCCAGCAGCGGCAGACGGGCGGTGGCCAGCAACGACAGGGTCATGCTCAGGCGCTGACGCGGCACGCTCGGCGCTTGCATCGGCAGGCAACGCTGCGGGCAATCGATGCGCAGGGCCTCGTGCAGATTCGGGCTTTGCGGGAATAACGATGCGGTATGACCGTCGTCGCCCATGCCCAGCACCAGTACGTCGATCGGCGGCAGTTCGGCGAGCGCCTGATTGGCCAGCAGCGCCGCCTTTTCGAGGCTCTCGGCGGCCTGATACAAGCCGATAAAGCGCGCCGCCGCGGCCGGGCCACGTAACAGATGGCGACGCACCAAACCTTCGTTGCTGTCGGCATGGCTGACCGGCACCCAGCGCTCGTCGGCCAGGCTGATCACCACCTGCGCCCAGGGCAGCTCCTGTTTGGCCAGGCATTCGAAAAACGCCACTGGGCTGCGCCCGCCGGACACCACCAGGGTCGCGACGCCATGGCTGTCGATCGCCGCGCGCAACGTTGTCGCCACCGCATTGGCCAGGTCTTGCGCCAGGTGTTTGGCGTCGCTGTGGCTGCGCGCCAACACGCCTATCGGTAAGTCGAGTTTAGAGATCGCCATACCAGGACCTCCCATCGCGGGTAATCAGTGCAATCGAACTCATCGGCCCCCAGGTGCCGGCGGCGTAGGGTTTCGGCGAATCGCCGAGGCGCTTCCAACCGGCGATCAACTGGTCGCACCACTGCCAGGCGTGCTCGATCTCGTCCTTGCGCACGAACAGGTTCTGGTTGCCGCGCATCACTTCCAACAACAAACGCTCATAGGCATCGGGCACCCGCGCACTGCGGTAAGTGTCGGAGAAATTCAGCTGCAAGGGGCCGCTGCGCAGTTGCATGCCTTTATCCAGGCCCTGGTCCTTGGTCATCACCTGCAGGGCGATACCCTCGTCCGGCTGCAAGCGGATGATCAGCTTGTTGCCGATCAACTGACGCTGTTCGGGAGCGAAGATGTAGTGCGGCGGCTCTTTGAAGTGGATGACGATCTGCGACAGCTTCTGCGGCATGCGCTTGCCGGTACGCAGGTAGAAGGGCACGCCGGCCCAGCGCCAGTTGCGGATCTCGGCACGCAGGGCGACGAAGGTTTCGGTGTCGCTGCGGGTGTTGGAATTCTCTTCTTCCAGATAACCGGGCACCGGCTTGCCGTCGCTGCTACCGGCCACGTATTGACCGCGGACGATCTGCTGACCGAGGCGCTCGGCGGTGATCGGCTCCAGGGCCTTGAGCACCTTGACCTTCTCGTCGCGAATGCTGTCGGCCGAAAGGTCGCTCGGCGGGTCCATGGCGATCAGGCAGAGCAGCTGCAACAAGTGATTCTGGATCATGTCACGCAGTTGCCCGGCCTTGTCGAAATAGCCCCAGCGGCCTTCGATACCGACCTTCTCCGCCACCGTGATCTCGACGTGGGTGATGTGGTTCTGATTCCACTGGGTCTCGAACAGGCTGTTGGCGAAACGCAGGGCGATCAGGTTCTGCACCGTGTCTTTGCCCAGGTAATGGTCGATGCGGTAGATGCGGGTTTCCGGGAAGAACTTCGCCACCGCATCGTTGACCTCGCGCGAGGAAGCCAGGTCGTGGCCGATGGGCTTTTCCAGCACCACACGGGTGCGCTCGGCGAGGCCGACCTGGGCCAGGTTGGCGCAGATGCCGCCGTACACCGAGGCCGGCGTGGCGAAGTAGGCAATCAGCTGTTCGGCGTCGCCTACCTGCTCGGCCAGCTCGAGATAATCCTCAGCCTCAAGGAAATCCATGGTCAGGTAACTGAGGCGCGCCTTGAAGCGTTGCAGCAGGCTGGCGTCGATCTCGCCGGCCGGCACGTAGCGGCGCAAATGTTCTTCGATCAGCGCCAGCTGTTGCGACGCCTCGCCGGTTTCGCGAGCGAGGGCGAGAATGCGCGTATCGGCATGCAACAGGCCGGCGCGGTCGAGCTGATAGAGCGCAGGGAAGAGCTTGCGCAGGGCCAGATCGCCAAGGGCGCCGAATAAAGCGAAGGTGCAGGGTTCAAGATTCAAAGCAGTCATGATGTACTTTCTTTTATCAAGTTAAGCTAGAAATACCCGGATTCAGCGGAAATATCAAGGCAAAATGTAGTAATAAAAACAACATTTAGCCAATTTTAACTTTAGAGTGGTCGCAACCATGGGCCATCAGTACGATAGGCCGACATTTTTACCGTCAAGCCAAGAAGCCGTCTCGCATGAGCCCACGGCTTCCAAGGAAGCAATATGGACCGCGTGCGCAACCTACTCGAGCAGATCCAGGGTCGTCTCGACAGCCTGAACAAGGCCGAACGCAAAGTCGCCGAAGTGATTCTGCGCGACCCTCAGACCGCTACCCGCTTCAGCATTGCCGCCCTCGCGCAGGCCGCCCTGGTCAGCGAACCGACGGTCAATCGCTTCTGCCGCTCGTTCGGCGTCAGCGGTTACCCGGAGCTGAAGATGCAGCTGGCGCAAAGCCTGGCCAGCGGCGCGGCCTATGTCAGCCGCGCGGTGGAAGCCGACGATGCGCCCGAAGCCTATACGCGCAAGATTTTCGGCAGCGCCATTGCTTCCTTGGACAGTGCTTGCCAGGCCATCGATCCACAAATGATCAGTCGCGCGGTCGACCTGTTGATCCAGGCGCGGCAAATCCACTTCTTCGGCCTCGGCGCCTCGGCCCCGGTGGCGCTGGATGCACAGCATAAATTCTTCCGCTTCAACCTCGCCGTTTCGGCCCACGCCGATGTGTTGATGCAGCGCATGCTGGCCTCGGTGGCGCACACTGGTGACCTGTTCGTGATCATTTCCTACACCGGGCGCACCCGCGAGCTGGTCGAAGTCGCGCAACTGGCCCGCGAGAACGGCGCCTCGGTGCTCGGCCTCACCGCCGCCGGCTCGCCCCTGGCCCTGGCCAGCACCCTGAGCCTGAACATCCCGCTGCCGGAAGACACCGACATCTACATGCCGATGACCTCGCGAATCATCCAGCTCACCGTACTCGACGTGCTCGCCACCGGCGTCACCCTGCGCCGCGGCGTGGACTTCCAACCGCACCTGCGCAAGATCAAGGAAAGCCTCAACGCCAGCCGCTACCCGTTGAATGAAGAGCCGATGTAGTTCGCCGAAAGCCGATTCTATGTTTATCCGCAAGGCCGCGACCTCGTAGGGTGGATGACGCTTCACCCATCCACCAACTGCGATGGTGAATGAAAAAGACGTCAGCTACGCACCCCGATCCAGGTCGTAGGTTGGGTTGAGGAGCGCAGCGACGAAGCCCAACGGCAATCTCGCGGATCACATTGTTGCGCCTTGTTGGGCTTCGCATAGCTCAGCCCAACCTACCCTCCGCCCCTATCTCAGGCACGCCCAATAACAGCACGTAGCCTGGGTTGAGCGCAGCGATACCCAGGGCGCCGATACCCGGGTATCGCTTCGCTCAACCCGGGCTACCATTGGGTGACTTTGATCGTTCCCACATTGAGGCGTCGAACCGCCCCCCCGGATTGCATCCGGGCTACGACGGCGTTGCGGCTCCTGCCTCAGGCACACCCAATAGCAGATGAAACACCCCATCCGGCAGGGTCATCAAGGCAGGCACGCCGGCCTCGCGCAGGGCGTTTTCCTGGAGCAGAGCAGCGTCGCGCAGTTCCACGCGCACGCGGGTCAGGGCCACCGGTTGGCAGGATTTCAGGTTGGCCGCGCCGCCCAGGGCGGCCAGCATGGCCGGGGAAATCGCCGCCGGCACAGCGTGGCTTTCGTCCTGCACCAGATCCGGGGTCAGGGCATTCCAGAACCAATCGCCGATTCGCTCAAACATATTCCACACTCCTTTCGATAACACTCTGGCTGGCGGCCAGCAGACGCTGGCGCACCTGGGCGCTGGTACCCAGGGCCAGGATCTCCTCGGCCAAGGCGCGGCAGTCGCCCATATGCTGGCGGCGTACCGCGGCCTTGATCGCCGGTATCGCCGGCACGCTGACCGACAGTTCGTCCACTCCCAGCCCGAGCAGCAGCGGCACCGCCAACGGTTCCGAGGCCAGGCCACCGCATAGGCCGACCCATTTGCCATGGGCGCGGGCACCGCGCACCGTCAGTTCGATCAGGCGCAACACGCCAGGGTGCAAGGCATCGGCCTGAGCCGCCAACCGCGGGTGGCCGCGATCCATGGCCAGGCAGTATTGGGTCAGGTCGTTGGTGCCGATGGAGAAGAAGTCCACCTCGGCGGCGAACTGCTCGGCGAGCAGCGCGGCGGCCGGCACCTCAACCATAATGCCGAGCTGCGGCAACTGGCCGACGCCCAGGGCCGCAGCCTCCTGTTCGAGCATGCCGCGCACCTCACGCAGCTCCTCGAGGCTCGCGACCATCGGCAGCATCAGGTGCAGACGGCTCAGCCCAGCCGCGCCGAGTACCGCGCGCAATTGAGTGCGCAACAGCTCCGGGCGCTGCAAACACAGGCGAATCCCGCGCATGCCGAGGAAAGGGTTTTCCTCGGCCGCCATGGGCACATAGGACAAGGGCTTGTCGCCGCCGACATCCAGGGTGCGCACCACCAGATTGCGCTCAGGGCCCAGGGTCGCGGCGATGGCACGGTAGGTCACGCGTTGTTCGGCCTCATCCGGCGCGGCCTCGCGTTGCAGATAGAGAAACTCCGAACGCAACAGACCGACGCCCTCGCCGCCCAGGCTCAGCGCCTGCTGCACTTCCTCCAGCGAGGCGACGTTGGCCGAGACCTCGATGCGGCACCCGTCGCGGGTTGTCGCCGGCTGCAACGCGGCGTCCCGCTCCTGGTGCTGGCGTTGTTTATCGGCACGCTGGCGAGTCAGCAGCCCCTCGACCTCGGCGGCGCTCGGCGCCACCCGTAGCAAGCCAGCGTTGCCGTCGAGCAATATCGGGGTGCCATTGGCCAGCGTCAGCACCTCGGCCGGCAAGCCGCACAACGCCGGGATATTCAAGGCGCGGGCGAGGATCGCCACATGGCTGGTCGGCCCGCCGCCGACCGTGACCAGGCCCAGCACCTTGCCGGTATCCAGACTGGCAGTCTGCGAGGGGCTCAGTTGCTCGGCGATCAGAATGCTCTGCTCGGGCAACTGCAAAGGCCCTTCCGCCACACCCAGTAGGCAGCTGGCGACGCGACGGCCGACGTCGCGCAGGTCCTGGGCGCGCTCGGCGAGCAAGGCGCTATGCAGCGCGGCGAGTCGCTCGGCGCTGGCAACGCAGGCGCTATGCCAGGCGAACGCCGCGCTTTTGCCGCGAGCGATCAGGGCTTCGGTCTGCTCCAGCAGGTCGGGGTCTTCGAGCAATTCCTGATGCGCCTGGAAGATTTCCGCCTGCGGCCCGCCGGCTTGCGCCAGGCGCATGGCGGCCAGCTGCTCCCAGGCCGCGCCGAGCCCCTGACGCAGGTTCTGCCGTTCGGCCGTTTCGCCCTGCCCTTGCTCGTCGAACTGCAAATCCGGTTCGGCGATCTGCACCACCCGGCCCAAGGCCAACCCTGGCGAAGCGCAAACGCCGCGCAGCTCACCATCGTTGGTGTCGACTGTTACCTCGGGCTTGCCTGCCGCGGGCGCAGGCTCGGCAGCCGCCGAATCTTCGCCGCAGCCCTCGGCGATCAATTGGCGCAAGCGCGCTAGCGCCTGTTCGGCATCGGCGCCGACCGCGCGCACTTCCAGCACATCGCCGCAGGCGACTTCCAGGGCCATGATCGCCACCAGCGACTTGGCGTTGGCCTCGCCGTCGCCCTTGTGCAAGGTGATACGGGCGGCGAAGCCCTTGGCCGCATGCGCCAGCGTGGCTGCCGGTCTTGCGTGCAGGCCGCTGTGGTTAGGCACAACCACCGCGCCGAACAACTGCGGCGTACCTTCTTCCGGCGACGCTTGCTCGGCGTCCTCGGTCGCAGCCAAGGTCAGCCGCAGCACCGGCTGGCCGCATTCGACCAGGCCGGTTTCCGGGGTGTAGGCGCTGACCTGCTCGCCATTGACCACCAGCATCTGGGTCAACAGGCTGCGCGCGTTCTGGGCGATGGCGTCGGCGTCGAACTCGATCAACGGCTGTCCCGCCGCCACCTGTTCGCCGCTCTGAACCAGGCAACGAAAACCCGCGCCTTGCAGTTGCACGGTATCCAGACCGATATGCATCAGCACTTCGACGCCGGCCTCGCCAACCAGGCTCAGGGCATGCCCGGAGGCCTGCAGGACCTTACCGGCCATGGGCGCGCAGAGGGTTTGCGAAGTCGGGTCGATGGAAATGCCATCGCCGACCAGCTTGCCGGCGAACACCGGGTCGGGTACGGCCTCGAGCGGCACCAGCAACCCCGAGAGGGGCGCCAGCAGTACCAGGGTTTGATTTGCGGACATTGCATCACCTGCTGTAGTTCTTGTTTGGCTATGTACCAGTTAAGCGTTGCCTGGATGCCTGGAGGAGAACAACGCTACTTGCAAAGGCCGCAATCTGTAGGGTGCGCTGTGCGCGCCCACTCAGGCGACGAATTGCTGGTGCGCGCGGCGCACCCTACGACTTGGCTATGTACCCATTACCTGTTGCACACCGTTTTTGTAGGGTGGGTTAGTGGCGCTGAGCCGGGTTTAGGCGGCCACTTCTGAGTCCGAGCGCCACGTAACCCACCAAGCGATGATCGGTTTAGCCCCATGGTGGGTTACGGCGCAACAGACCAAGTATCAACTCATAGCCCGTGGTTATGCGCCTAACCCACCCTACGAATGACGCCACCCTTGGCATCGTCTCGACGGTCCAAAGTGCCTCAACAGATAACGAGCAAACAGCCTTTTGCTTACCACCAATACTCGACCTGGGCGCCGAAGTTGGAACCGTGGCGGGCATTGCCGAAGGCACCGCTGTCGGACAGCGCATCGCCTGGGCCGGCGGCGTCCTGCGCGGCCTGGTTCCACACCGCATAGGTGTAGTACAGACGAATTTCCGGACGCGCCCAGAAGGCCGGGCCGCTCGGCGACCAGGTCGGCGCGATGGTGGCCTTGCTCAGCTTGCGCGTGCCGCCCGCCGCGTCCACCTGGTCGTGACCGAATTCGGTGATCAGTTTGAACTGCTCGCTGAAGGCATAGGTCGGGCGCACGCCGATCGAGATCCAATCCTGGCTGGCGCCGTTATCGCGCTTGTCCTTCTGATAGACCGCCTGGAACTGGCCGCCGAAACGCGGGGTGAGCTGCCAGTCGAAGAACTCCACCACCCGCCAGCTGCTGTTGTCGCGGTCCAGGGTCACGTCGCCGGTGTAACCAAGGCCGGTGCCCGGGCCTTTGCCGTATTGCACGGCGAACTTGTTCTTGCCGCCGAAAAAATCGCTTTGCGTGTGCTGCGCGGTGAACGCCCAGCCGCCATGAGCATCGCGGCTGTCCGGCTTGTCGATATAGCTCAGGCCGAACTCCAGGGCGCCGCCTGGGTTGGGCGCAAAACCGCTGACGTTGAAGTCGTGGCGGTTGATATAGGCCTCCTGCCACAGGCTGTCCTTGCGCGAGAAGGCGTAGCTGTATTTCAGCCCGCCGAACTCCACGTCCTCGATACCAGCGCCGGTGCCGCTCTGGTTCCAGTAGTAGAAGTCGGAGATATGGATGTCGTTACGCTTGTAGTAACGGCGCCCGGCCCACAGCGAGCCGTTGTTCAGCGCCGGAATCTTGCTCCATTCGGCATAGATCTGCGGCATGCGCGCCGAACCGTGATCGCCGGTGAATTTCAGACTGTGGTCGTAGGCGTTGTACAGCGAGGCCATGGCCTCGACGCTGAGCACCGAGCCGTCGTCGAGGGTGAACAGGTCCTGACGCAAGTCGAGCTCGGCGTACTGCTCGCATTCGTTGCCCAGGCGGTACTTGGTTTGCGCGCCCGGCAATTTGAAGCAGGACTGCTCGTCGCTATTGACCGAATCGCCGACGCCGCTGCGCAGGTAACCGGAGAATTCCAGGGCCTGCGCGGCCAGGGGCAGCCCGGCAAAGACCATGGCCAAGGTGAGGGTTGTTGTTTTCATGGCTGTTCCGCTTGTTTTTATTGTTGTGGAGCCGGCCCTTGCGAAAGGCCGACGCTTTGGTTTCCCGGATGGCGTGGCTTATCCGGGTTGCTGCTGTGAAACTTCGCCCTCCGTCAGATGCAGCACGAAGGACTCATAGGGCCGCAGGTACAGGCAGGCGCCGCGCGGCGGGCAATCCGGGTAGTTGCTGATCAACAGGCGCTGGCGGCTGCCGGCCGGCAGCGCATCCTCGGGCAGGCGCACTTCGCAGTCGGCGGCGAAGAAGTTGTTCACTACCAGCAAGCGCTCGCCCTCACCGACCCGCAGATAGGCCCACACCTGCGGGTGTTCGGGCAGCAGGCAGCGGTATTCGCCCGTGGTGATCAGCGGCTCGGCCTTGCGCAAGGCGATCAGCCGGCGGTAGTGGTGCAGCACCGAATCGCTGTCCGCCAGGGCCGCCTCGACATTCACCTCGGGGTAGTTGGGCGCCAGTTCGATCCACGGCTGGGCGCTGCTGAAGCCGGCGTTTTGCGCGGCGCTCCAGTGCATCGGCGTGCGCGCGTTGTCCCGCGACTTCTGCCGGATCGCCGCCATGATCTCCTCTTCCGGCACCCCCGCCTCGCGCTTGAGGCGGTGGATATTCAGGGTCTCGACATCGCGGTACTGGCGGATATCGTCGAAGCCCGGATCAGTCATGCCGATCTCTTCGCCCTGGTAGATATAGGGCGTGCCCTGCAGCAGGTGCAGCGCGGTGCCGAGCATCTTCGCCGACTGCACGCGGTAAACGCCGTCGTCGGCGAAGCGCGAAACCACTCGCGGCTGATCGTGGTTACACCAGAACAAGGCGTTCCAGCCACCGCCCTGCTGCATGCCGGTCTGCCAGTCGGAGAGGATGCGCTTGAGCCCGACGAAATCGAACTCGGCATACACCCACTTCTGCAGACCCGGATAGTCGACCTTCAAGTGGTGGAAGTTGAAGGTCATCGACAGCTCGCTGGACTCAGGATGCGAGTAGCGGATGCAGTGCTCCAGAGTGGTGGAGGACATCTCGCCGACACTGACCAGCGGATAACCGTCGAACACCTCGCGGTTCATCTCCTGCAAGTACTCGTGCACCAGCGGGCCGTCGGTGTAGAAGCGCCGACCGTCGCACTTGCCCTCGGGAAAATCCCTGGGCTTGGAGATCAGGTTGATCACATCCAGACGGAAGCCGCCGACGCCCTTGTCGCGCCAGAAGCGCATCATGCGGAAGATTTCCTCGCGCACCCGCGGGTTGTCCCAGTTCAGGTCCGCCTGGCTGTGGTCGAACAGGTGCAGGTAGTACTGCTCGGTGACGGCGTCGTAGGCCCAGGCCGAACCGCCGAACTTGGATTGCCAGTTGTTCGGCGTGTCGCGCCAGATATAGAAATCCCGGTAGGGGCTGTCACGGCTCTGCCGTGCGGACTGGAACCAGGGGTGCTCGATCGAGGTGTGACTGACCACGATATCCATCATCAGGCGGATGCCGCGACGCCCGGCCTGGTCGATCAGCAGTTCCAGATCGGCCATGCTGCCGCAGCTCGGGTCGACCGCGTAGTAATCGCTGATGTCGTAGCCGTTGTCGCGCTGCGGCGAACGCAGGAACGGGGTCAGCCACAGGTAATCGACGCCCAGCCACTGCAGGTAGTCGAGCTTGGCGACTATGCCGAGCAGGTCGCCGGTGGCCCGGTCGGCGTGGCTATAAAAGCTCTTGGGGTAGATCTGATAGACCACCGAGCGCTTCCAGTCTTGCATTGCAGGTATCCCGAATCGAATGAGTTACTGGTGTCGAACCGGGGCGCTGGCGCCCCGGCGTTGCTCAGGCCACCCGATAGCCCGGCAGAATGATCTTGCGGCTCAAGGCGTAGGTCAGGGTGAAGGGCACGACTATCGCGACCAGCATGCCGAGCATGAACAGCGGGATATGCTGGGGGATGATCGAGATGAACCCCGGCAGCCCGCCGACGCCGATGGCCGCGGCCTTGACCTTGCTCAGCGAGAGGAAGATGCAGGCCAGGGCCGAGCCGCACAGCGCCGCGTAGAAGGGAAATTTGTAGCGCAGGTTGACGCCGAACATCGCCGGTTCGGTGATGCCGAAATACGCCGATATCGCCGAGGTCGAAGCCATGCTGCGCTCGCGGGCGTTGCGGGTGACGTAGAACACCGCCAGCGCCGCACTGCCCTGGGCGACGTTGGACATCACGATCATCGGCCAGATAAAGGTGCCGCCGTTCCCGGCGATCAACTGCAGGTCCACGGCGATGAACATGTGGTGCATGCCGGTGATCACCAGCGGCGCATACAGCAGACCGAAGATCAGGCCGCCGAGCAGCGGCGCCAGCTCGAACACGTAGACCATGCCTTCGGTGATCAGGATGCCCAGATGGCGGGTGAGCGGGCCGATCAACGCCAGGGCGAGGAAGCCGGTGATGACGATGGTGGTGATCGGCACTATCAGCAGCTGGATGGAATTGGGTACCCGGGCACGCAGCCAGATTTCGATCTGGCTCATCACCCAGGCCGCCAGCAGGATCGGCAGAATCTGCCCCTGATAACCGACCTTCTCGATCTGGATCAGGCCGAAGATATCGAAATAGGGAATGCTCGCGCCGTCCAGCCCGGCCACCGCCTTGCCGTAGTTCCAGGCGTTGAGCAGGTCCGGGTGCACCAGCAGCAGGCCGAGGACGATGCCGAGAATCTCGCTGCCGCCGAAACGCTTGGCGGCCGACCAGCCGACCAGTGCCGGGAGAAAGACGAAGGCGGTGTTGGCCATCATATTGATCAACTGCCACAGGCCTTCGAGGTTCGGATAAGCCGCCAGCAGCGTCTTGCCCTCGATAAACATGCCCTCGGCGCCGAGCAGGTTGTTGATGCCCATCAGCAGGCCGGCGACGATGATCGCCGGCAGAATCGGCATAAACACATCGGAGAACACCCGCACCAGGCGCTGCATGGGATTGCCCTTGGCCGCCCCCTGCTGCTTGACGTCGGCGATGGTCGCGGCGCGCAGGCCGGTGAGCTCGCGCAGGGCGGCGTAGACCTTCTCCACCTCCCCCGGCCCGATGACGATCTGAAACACGCCGCTGGTGAGGAAGCTGCCCTTGACCAGCTCGACCTGAGCCAGCCGGGTGGCGTTCACCAGACTGTGATCTTTCAGCGACAGACGCAAACGGGTGACGCAGTGCGCAGCCTGCTCGATGTTGTCCGCTCCGCCGAGCGCTTCGAGGATCTCGGCGGCGGTTTTACGGTAATCCTGGCCCATGCTTTTTTCCTTTCGGTAAGGTTTTGTTATTGGCAGCATGCCGAGGCACAACGTACTCGTATAGACGAGTTAAAGCAACAACTCGTATATACGAGTTTAAGAGCGAGCCGACGAATGGACAAAACGCGCCCGCCCTCTGTAAGGTCAAGCTCTCGCGAGCGCCGCTGCGGCGCGCCGCACGGGGATCAAGAGCCGAGAAGCATGAGCAAATACAACCAGATCTACAGCGATCTGCTTGCCGATATCAGCGCCGAGCGCCTGGCCACGGGCGCTCGCCTGCCTTCGGAAACGGAATTGATGGATGCCTACCAGGCTAGCCGCGGCACCGTGCGCAAGGCCATCGAGTTGTTGCAGGAACGCGGCTTCGTGCAGAAACAGCACGGCAAAGGCGCCTTCGTCCTGTCGCGGAGCCATATCGAATTGCAGCTGGGCGGCATCGTCAGCTTCCAGGAAATCCATCAGCGCCTCGGCCGTAGCCTGGTCACCGAGGTCGTCGAGTTCCGCCGCATCCCCCTGCAAGGCGCCCTGCTCGAGCACTTGCATGCCGAGGAAGGCAGCCTGGTCACCCAGATCAAACGTATCCGCCATATCGACGGCAAACGGGTGATCCTCGATATCAACCACTTCGTCGACGAGCTGATTCCCGGCCTCACCGAGGAGATCGCCAAGGGCTCGATTTACGAATACATCGAGGGCCAGCTCGGCCTCAGCATCAGCTTCGCCCAGCGCGTGATCGAAGCCCAGCAGTGCAGCAAGGACGACCGCCAGTACCTCGACCTCGACGGCCTGGGCCATGTGATCGTGATCAAGAACCACACCTTCCTGCAGGACGGCCGCCAGTTCGAATACACCGAATCGCGACACACCCTGGACAAGTTCTATTTCTCCGATGTGGCAAGGCGTTGAGCAGGTCGGAGCTCGTAGGGTGGATGACGCTTCACCCATCCACCACAGCGATGGTGGATGAAAACAGCGTCAGCTACGCGCCCCGATCCACCCTACCCAGTTCCCGTAGCCTGGATGCAATCCGGGGA
>NZ_CAMPHV010000052.1 GCF_946886105.1 uncultured Pseudomonas sp.
ATAGGATCTGTTGGGTTACGCGGCGGCCTAGGACGATGTCGCTGCTTGAACCGCAAGAATCGCCGCTAACACCAACCTACGGGCTACGGAAGTTTCGTAGGTTGGATTAGCGGCGCACACAGAACGCACAAGAACCACCGCTACCGAGCGCCGCGTAACCCAACAAGACCTTTACGCGGTCTCGTGCCGACATAGGATCTGTTGGGTTACGCGGCGGCCTAGGACGATGTCGCTGCTTGAACCGCAGCAATCGCCGCTAACACCAACCTACGGACTGCGCGGCCCGCTCCAACCAGGCTCTAGATAAAAACGCGTTTGTGTAGGGTGGACATGGCGAAGCCTTGTCCGCCCTACGATGCGACAAAGACATATATCTACGAAAGTTTCGGTCGGGTTAGCGGCGACTATCACGGCTCAAACCGCAACACCGCCATCGGCCGCCGCGTAACCCGACACAGCGCCAGCCGCCGCGCCCTCTCTCTCGCAGCAACCCTCCGCCTCAAAAACCGAGGGAAATAAAAGCCAAACGTGGCAGATCCTGAGTTGGTGTCGATAGACAGGCCACCCCCAACTCGGTAGCGTCAACTGCCCCGCCCACAATCCGAACCCAAAGTGGCCGCCATGCTTTCATCGCAGTTCGTCAACCGAGTCAGCCTGCTGCGCGACAAGGTCGAGTCGTTTGCCCGCTATCCGTTCTGCCTGCCGGCCATCGCTTCGCTGGAGCGCCTCGACCTGCACCCGAACGTCACTTTCTTCGTCGGCGAGAACGGTTCGGGCAAGTCAACGCTGCTGGAAGCCATCGCCGTGTCGCTGGGTTTCAATGCCGAAGGCGGCAGCAAGAACTTCAACTTCGCCACCCGCCGCTCGCATTCCGAACTGCACGAATACTTGCGCATCGCCAAGGGCATCAAGCGGCCGCGCGATGGTTATTTTCTGCGGGCAGAGAGCTTCTTTAACGTTGCCACTGAGATCGAGCACCTCGACGCCGAGCCCTCCTTTGGGCCACCGGCCATCGACTCCTACGGCGGCCGCTCGCTGCACGAACAATCCCACGGCGAATCCTTTCTGGCGCTGCTGATGGAGCGCTTCGGCGGCCAGGGCCTGTATATCCTCGACGAACCGGAAGCCGCACTGTCGCCGCAACGGCAGCTGGCGGTGCTGTCGCGGATTCACGACCTGGTTCTCGACGGCTCGCAGTTCATCATCGCCAGCCACTCGCCGATCCTCATGGCCTACCCGCAGGCGCGCATCTTCCAGTGCAGCGGCGAGGGCATCGCCGAGGTCGCCTACGAGGAAACCGAGCACTACCAGGTCACCCATAATTTCCTCGCCAACCCCGCGCGTATGCTGCGCGTGTTGCTGGAACGTTAAGCGCTTACGCGTCCGCTGGCCTATGGTAAACAGGCATACCGTCGGCACGCGGCCGGCCACAGATATTTGTCACCGAAACGAGGATTTGCGCATGTCCGCCAGACTGCTCTCCATTGGCCTGCTCCTGCTGGTCGCCCTGACCGGCTGCGGCTCCCGCGATACGGCGCCCGGACAAGCCGCCGAGCCGCCGAGTGAATGCAATGCCGACGCCGTGCAGAACATGCTCGGCCAATTCGCCTCGGCGGAAACCGTCGAAAAAATCCGCATCCAGGCCGGCGCGGAGAAAGTGCGCGTGCTCGCCCCGGGCGACAGGGCAACCATGGACTTCAATCCGCAGCGGCTGAATATCGAGATCGACGAAGCCGAAATGATCCAACGCTTCAACTGCGGCTGACCCAGCATCCGGGTCGCACGGCGTTAACTAAGCCGCGCCGAACGGGCATACTGCCGCCCTGCTCATCATCCCGACCAGTAGCCCGCCCGCATGCGTATTCACGTCACCTTTATCGACCGCGTTGGTATCACCCAGGAAGTGCTGGCCCTGCTCGGCGGGCGCAATCTCAACCTGGATGCGGTGGAGATGGTGCCGCCGAACGTCTATATCGATGCGCCGACCCTGAGCCCCGCGGTGCTCGACGAACTGCGCGAGGCACTGTTCAACGTCCATGGCGTGCAGGCGGTGAGCATCGTCGACATCCTTCCCGGCCAGCGCCGACGCCTGCAACTCGATGCCTTGCTGGCGGCGATGACCGACCCGGTGCTGGCGGTGGATGGCGAAGGCCGCGTGCTGCTCGCCAACCCGGCGTTGATCTCCCTGTGCGAACGCGACCCGGAAGGCTTGTCGCTGGCCGAGCTGTTCAGCGACCCGGGCTTGCTCGCCGCCCTGCTCGACCAGCAGTTCCGTCTGCCGCTGCGTGAAGTCGTTCTCAACGGCCAGGCACTGCTGCTCGACGCCACGCCGATCAGCGAGACCGTCGACGCCGGCCAGCGCCAACTCGCCGGCGGCCTGTTGACCCTGTATGCGCCGAGCCGCATCGGCGAACGCCTGGCGGCGCTGCACCACGACCACGCCGAAGGCTTCGACTCGCTGCTCGGCGATTCCGCGCCTATCCGCACCTTGAAAACCCGCGCGCTCAGGGTCGCCGCGCTGGACGCACCCTTGCTGATCCACGGCGAAACCGGCACCGGCAAGGAGCTGGTAGCGCGCGGCTGCCACGCGATCAGCGCACGCTGCAACGCGCCCTTTCTCGCGCTGAACTGCGCGGCCTTGCCGGAGAACCTCGCCGAAAGCGAACTGTTCGGCTACGCCCCCGGCGCCTTTACCGGCGCCCAGCGCGGCGGCAAGCCGGGGCTGCTGGAGCTGGCCAACCAGGGCACGGTATTTCTCGATGAAATCGGCGAGATGTCGCCGTACCTGCAGGCCAAGCTGCTGCGTTTTCTCAGCGACGGCAGCTTTCGCCGGGTCGGCGGCGAGCGCGAGATCAAGGTCGATGTGCGCATCCTCAGCGCCACCCACCGCGATCTGGAAAAGATGGTTGGCGAGGGCAGTTTCCGCGAGGACCTGTTCTACCGGCTCAACGTGCTCAAGCTGGAAGTGCCGCCGCTACGCGAGCGCGGTCAGGACATTCTGCTGCTGGCGCGGCATTTCATGCAGCAGGCCTGCGCGCAGATCCAGCGCCTGCCCTGCCGGCTGACGCCGGAAACCTACCCGGCGCTGCTCGGCAACCGCTGGCCGGGCAACGTGCGGCAACTGCAGAACGTGATTTTCCGCGCCGCGGCGATCTGCGAAAGCAACCAGGTGCAGATCGACGATCTGGATATCGCCAGCACCGCCGTCGCGCCTCAGACCGAGGGCGAAGTCGACAGCCTGGAAGCGGCGGTGGCCGGCTTCGAAAAGGCCCTGCTGGAAAAACTCTACGTCAACCACCCTTCCAGCCGGCAACTGGCCGCGCGCCTGCACACCTCGCACAGCGCCATCGCCGTGCGTTTACGCAAGTACGGAATACCGCGCAAGACCTGACGAACAGCGCGAGGGACGCTCCGGTAGATCCTATGTTCATTCGCAAGGCCGCGACCTCGTAGGGTGGATCGGGGCGCGTAGCTGACGCTTTACCCATCCACCAACTGCGATGGTGGATGAAAACAGCGTCATCCACCCTACATAGCCCCGTAGCCCGGATGGAATCCGGGTGCGATGTCTGGCGTTAAATCGCCCCGGATTGCATCCGGGCTACGGTTCTTAGAGCGCGAATTTCTGCAGGTGGGCCATCATTTCTTTCAGCGCTTCGAGGTTGTCCGCCGGGTGGGCGGCGCCTTCGAAGTCGCAGATCTGCTGCCAGCTGGCCGCCACGTCTTCCGGGCTGAAGCCTGCATGCGGATCGAAGCCGGCGCCCAGGCTGCGTTCCCAGCGGGTCTTGCCGATCCAGCCGCCGCCGACTTCGAACAGACCGGAGGTTTCCTCGCAGGCATTGCTCGCCAGGTATACCACCAGCGGGCTGACTAGCTCGGGCTTGAGCTGCTCGAACACCTGCGGCGGGATCAGCCCTTCGGTCATGCGCGTGCCGCCGGTCGGGGCGATGGCGTTGATCAGGATGTTGTTCTTGCGCCCTTCGATGGCCAGGGTGCGGGTCAGGCCGTAGAGGCCGAGTTTGGCCATGCCGTAGTTGGACTGGCCGAAGTTGCCGTAGATGCCCGAGGTGGAAGCGGTGAAGATCACCCGTCCGTAGTTCTGCTCACGCATGTGCGGCCAGGCGGCGCGGGTCACCTTGTAGGCGCCCTCGACATGGACCTTGTAGACCAGGTCCCAGTCGGCGTCTTCCATCTTGTGGAAGGTCTTGTCGCGCAGGATGCCGGCGTTGTTCACCACCACATCGATGCGCCCGAAGTTATCCAGGGCGCACTGCACGATCTTCTCGCCGTCGACCACCGAATCGTGGTTGGCCACCGCGGTGCCGCCGGCGGCGCGGATTTCCTCGACCACCTTGTCGGCCGCCGAGGCGTTGGCGCCTTCGCCATGGGTGCTGCCGCCCAGATCGTTGACCACCACTTTGGCGCCATGCTTGGCGAACAGCAGCGCGTGGGCGCGGCCCAGGCCGCCGCCGGCACCGGTAACGATCACGACTTGGTCTTGAAAACGGATGGCTTCACTCATGACAGACTCCTGGGCAGATCCAAATAATGCGCCGAGTGTCGGGCAGTCATCCGGTCATCACAATAGAACGGCCGCTGCTGAATATTGAGCGATAAGGCAGAGGGATGATCGACGGCCGCTCAGGCCGCGCGGATCAGGCTCAGGTGGTTGTACAGGTGCAGCACATGGGCCTGGGCGTAGTCGTCATGGCTGAGCGCGCCGTAGGCGAAGTGCGGTTGCAGCTCGCCACGGTGCGCGGCGAAGTCCGCAAAAGCGCGTTGCAGGCGCGATAACGCTGCGGCCAAAGTCGCCGGCTGCTGCAAAGGTGCCGCCCCCGGAATCGCTTCGTCCAGCGGGTGACGCATAGCCCCGCGGGCGGCGAATACGCCGAATGCCAGGGGCCCGACACTGCTGCGAAACCAGCCGGGTTTCAGCTCAGGATAGCCGCTGATGGAGTATTCGATGCTCTGCGCGCAGTGGTTGAACACCTCGGCCGGGCTCCAGCCCTTGAGGCTGCGCAACTCTTTGCCGACCAACCCGGCCAGCACCCGCTGCGCGCCTTGCAGGCTCAGCTCGCCCGGCGGCGCGCCGGTGGAGAGTGCCCAGAACCCTGTTCCGGCTGCCGCTACGCCACCAAGGGCGCCGATCTTAAGCAGTTGCCGTCGTTTCATCGCGCGCCTCCAGGGTTTGACGAAACGCCAGGTAGTGCTGCAAAACCACGGCCGGCGCCTCGGTTTGCGGATAGTGGCCGATGCCTTCGAGCGATACGGTATCGGCCGCTGGAATCAGTTCGCGGTAGCGCGCCAGCATATGCGCGCCGGAGATCGGATCGAGCGCGCCGTCGATCAGCCGCAACGGCACCCCGCCGCGCTGCATCGCCGCCAGCCAGCGCTCGCGTTGCACGCGACGCTCGGGCATATAGCGGATCAGCCGGTGCATCACCGCAGGCCCGTCGTTGTGCGCGATCAGGCTCCAGAAGTCATCCAGCTCCTGTTCGCTCGGCTGGGTCTGCGGGCCGAACACCTTGGCGAAGTTGGCCGCCAGGGTGCGCCGGCTGAACAGCTTGCCGAACAGCGGCCCCAACGGGCTGAGCAGGAGCTTCTGCACCAGCACCGGGTGATGGGTTTCCGGAAACAGGCCGCCGTTGAGAAACACGCAACTGGCCAGTTGGATGCGCTGCTCATGGTGACGGGCGAGCAACTCCTGGGCGACGCTATCGCCGTAATCGTGGGCCAGCACGTGCATGGGCCCGGCGACGCCGAGATGGGCGAGCAAGGCCTGTTGCACGTCGGCCTGTTCCAGCAGGCTGTAGGCATGCCCGCGCGGTTTGACCGAGTCGCCGAAGCCGAGCATGTCGCAAGCGATCAGCCGGTACTGCGCAGCCAGCGGCGCCCAGACATAGTGCCAATCCCAACTGGCGGTGGGAAAGCCGTGGATCAGCAGCAGCGGCGCGGCATCATCCGGCCCCGCCGTCCAGTAGCGCAGGGCGTGGCCGCGAAACTCGAAGTCCTGCCCGCGCGCGCGCCAATCGGCCAGGGCGATACCCGACAAGCCGCTCACTCGGCGTAACCCGGCATTTGCTGGTCGAGCTTGCGCAGCAGCGCCGGCCAGGGCAGCGCACCGCCCATGCCCTGGGGGCTTCGCATCACGCCCGCGACCATCGCCTTGGCGCCATCGAGAATCTGCTGGGGGATATGGATCAGCTCGGCGCCGCCGCTCTGCGCCATCACCTGGATCTCGCAGGCGCGCTGCAGGATAAACATCATCAGGAAGGCATCGGCGATGCTGCCGGCCGCGGTCAGCAGGCCGTGGTTGGGCAGGATCATAAAGTTCTTGTCGCCGAGATCGGCCTGCAAACGGCTCTTCTCGTCGTGGTTCAGCGCAACGCCCTCGTAGCCGTGGTAGGCCAGGCTGGCGAGGACGAACAGCGACTGCTGCGACAACGGCAGCAGCCCCTGTTTCTGCGCTGATACGGCGATGCCGGCGGCGGTGTGGATGTGCAGCACGCAGGCCACATCGTGACGGACCTCGTGCACCGCGCTGTGGATGGTGTAGCCGGCCGGGTTGATGTCGAACGGGCTGTCCATCAGCTTGTTGCCGGCCAGATCGATCTTCACCAGGTTCGAGGCGCTGATCTCGTGAAACATCAGGCCGTAGGGGTTGATCAGAAAGTCTTCGGTGCCGGGGATCTTCGCCGAGATATGGGTGAAGATCAGATCGTCCCAGCCGTAGAGCGCGATCAGCCGGTAGCAGGCGGCGAGATCGACGCGCGCCTGCCATTCGGCGGCGCTCACCTGATCCTTGATAGTCGGCGTGGACAGCTTCTGGGCAACGGTCATGACAGGCACCTCGGCACTTTTTGTTATCAGTAGCCAAGGAGTCTAGCGAGGGTTAGGGCAAAGGTAAGTTGCCTTGGCAGCCAGCTTAGTGACCGTGCGAGCCTTGTTTGCTGCGGCGCGCCGATTGCCCACCAGAATGAGTTGCTTGCAGAACGTAGCCCGGATGCAATCCGGGAACAGTTGGCGCGGCTACACAGCTCCCCGGATTGCATCCGGGCTACGAGTTACGCTTTGGCTTCTGCATTTGCCCTCAATCAGTGACAGGCAGCGGGCTGCATCCGCCGCGCGGGTGCATCAGCCTTTCAGCGCCGCCATGAATTCGTCGAGCCAGGGCTCGGCATCGCTTTCCGGAGTGACGCTTTCGCTGGCGTCCAGGCGCAGCATGTCCTGCACCTCGCGAATACCCAACTCGGCATACAGCTCGCGCACCAGCTCGCCGCCGCCGCAAAAGGTGTCGCCATAACTGGAATCGCCGAGGGCGATCACGCCGCCGGGCAGGCCGCTCCAGGCGGGCAGATGGTCGCGGATGGCGAAATACAGTGGTTGCAGATTATCCGGCAACTCGCCCATGCCGGTGGTCGAGGTCACCGCCAGAAACGCCTTGGGGGCGAATGCCTGGAGGTCCGCCAGACTGGCGCGTGGATCGTGCCAGGCATCGAACCCGGCCTCTTTCAGCAAGCGCTCGGCATGCCGTGCGACTTCCTCGGCCGTACCGTAGACCGAGCCGGAAAGGATGGCGATTTTCATAGATAACTCCGAAACATGCAGACCACAGTCTGAAACGGCGGGCATTATGCCGCAAGTGGACAGGCCGCCTGGATGTTTTAGAATGCGGCGGTGATGAAGGCTCTCGAGCCGGCAACCCATATCCCCCTGCGCCCAGGAATCGCTTCATGATCAACGCCAAACTGCTGCAACTGGTGGTCGACGCTTCGAGCGACGGCATCGTGGTTGCCGAGCAAGAGGGGGACGACAATATCCTCATCTATGTCAATCAGGCCTTCGAAAACCTCTCCGGTTACGCCAGCGCGGACATCCTTTATCAGGACTGCCGCTTCCTGCAAGGCGACGACCGCGACCAGCCAGGCCTGGCGCTTATCCGCGAAGCATTGAAGAAGCAGCAACCCTGCCGGCAGATCATCCGCAACTACCGCAAGGATGGCAGCCTGTTCTGGAATGAGTTGTCGATCACCCCGGTGTTCAACGCCGGCGACCAACTGACCTACTACATCGGCATTCAAAAAGACGTGACCGCGCAGATGCTCGCCCAGGAGCAGGTCAAGCAATTGGAGGCCGAACTGGCCGCGGTGAAAGCCGAACTGGCCAGCCTGCGCGCCAATCCGTAATAAGCGATGAATACCGGCAGTTCGTCACGTAATCGCGCATGATGACTAACAAAGCACGAATTCTGTTGTCACAAGGGCGTCCGTAGCCTGCGCAGAACTCGACGATGCACGATCAGCCGTTACTCACTTCATCCGAACTGGAATTCCTCCGCCTGCTGCATGAGCAACCAGGCGGGCGGGAGCCTGTTTCCACGACGCAATTGCAGGTTGAGGACGGCATGCAGTTCGAAGGCTTGCTCGCCGGCTGCGCGGCTCAAGAGAAGTTGACCATCGAAGCGCATTTCGCCAATCAGCGCCTGTCCTTCACCCCGGAACTGGTACAGGACGCCGAGCACGAACAGCACCTGCGCCTGGGTACACCGTTGATATTCGACGAGGGCGTTACATTGCGTGCCTGGCGCTCGCCCTTGCGCCAGCCCCTCGCCCTGCAACAAACCAATTCGGCGCCGAGCGATATGTGGCTGCATCAACTCTCGATGAGCGGGCTGCTGCTCGAACATCGCGCGCCCCATGCAACGCCGCCCGCGCACCTCAGCCTGACCTTACCGCTTGCCGGCTTCCCGCCCATCGCCATCAATGGCAATTTCGTGCGCAAGACCGAAGAAGGCTTGCTGGCCTATCGGCTGGCACCGCTCGACGAGCACAGCCAGGCGCGCCTGCAACAATTCATTTATCGGCAACACCGCCGCTATTACCCGCAAGCGCATCGCGCCTAGTAGTAATCAGGTATCAAGATGACCGGCGAGAAACTGCTGCAGGCGACGCTGCATCAGTCGGCCTTCGCTGCCCAGGCAGGCGATCGGCGAACCGATCAAGTGTTCTTCCGCCAGGTCGGCACCATCGCCGGCCAGCAATAGTGGGCAATCCAGCGCCAACGCCAAACGTTGCAGAACACGCGGCAGGTCGCCGCTCGGCGGCTGATTGGAAAACAGCACCAGCGCTTGCGGCTGCATCCGCTCGCATACCAGGGTCAACTCTTCCATGGGCTGGCCCAGCCCGAGAATGCTGATCGCACTGTCCGCGCCGCTGAGCAGCAAGGCTGCGACCAGCAGCTCCAGTTCGCGGCAATGCCCCGGCAGCGCCGCCAGCAGCACCCGCTCCTCGGTCTGCGCCCTGATCAACTGCAAGCGCTGCAGGATGCGCGCGCGCAGGAACGTATCGAGGAACAGCCATTCGCTGGTCTGGCCGAACTCATCCTGGCGCAGCAGCAATTCCTGCCACAGCGGCATCAGGATGTCCTGAAATACCACCGCCAGCGGATAACTGGAAAATACCTGACCGTACAAACGGTCCAGTTTGACCTCGTCGAAAGCGCCGACGGCGCTGCGCAACTGCGCCTGCCATTCGGCCCATTCATTGATCGACACATCCTGCTGGACAGGCGCACTGGCGGCTTTGATCGAATCGCTTTTGGCGAGAATCTTGCCCACTTTGCTGACAGCCACACCACGCTCGATCCACGCCAGAATGCTGCGCACCGACTCGATATCGGCCTGCGAATAGAGGCGGTGGCCACTATCGGTGCGGGTCGGTTGAACCAAGCCGTAGCGCCGTTCCCAGGCCCGCAACGTCACCGGGTTGACCCCGGTCAGACGAGAAACTTCCCGTATGGGAAACAACTCTTCCTGCTTGAGAGCACTCGAAACGAGAGACGAAGCACCAACGGGATTGGACATGGGCAGAGAGTTCACGGGGGGGCAAAAGTTGTCGGCATTGTAACTCAGCTTGGAAGCACAGCTTATACCTGGCCTGTACATCCAAGCGGATCGTGGCAATTAAATGCTCACAACCGGCTAACGACAATTGCTGGGTTTATGGATCTTGCTCGAATAAACCTATACCAATAAACATAATTTGTACAGATTATGGATAATTTTTCAGACCATCGTACGCAAAGAAAAAATCCATGCAGCTCAATGAAATAGCGGGACATACGGCAAAAATCCGCATATCCACACAGCGCCCATGGTTGTACAAGACAGACGACTGGTATAACTTTGCCACACGATAGAAACGCATCGACCGCTCCGTAAAACGGCGATGCGCGACGACCACCCTCCCAGCCCGAGCCGATCATGAGCGCGAGTTCAGCCCCGATTCTGATTACCGGCGCCAGCCAGCGTGTTGGCCTGTACTGCGCCGAACGCCTGCTCGACGACGGCCACAAGCTGATCGTGACCTACCGCAGCGAGCGTGAAGCGTTACAGCCCTTACGCCAACGCGGAGCGCTGACCTTGCAGGCGGATTTCTCCGGCGAAGCGCAGATCCTCGCCTTCGTCGCCGAGCTGAAAAACCACACCGACAGCTTGCGCGCCATCGTGCACAACGCGTCCGACTGGTTATGCGAAAGCCCCGGCAACGAGGCCGCGGAGTTTCAGCGGATGTTCAACGTGCACATGCTCGCGCCCTACCTGATCAACCTGCATTGCGCCGAGCTGCTGCAGCGCTCGACGCCCGCCGACATCGTGCACATCAGCGACGACGTGGTGCGCAAGGGCAGCGCCAAGCATCCGGCTTACTGTGCCAGCAAGGCCGGCCTGGACAGCCTGACGCTGTCCTTTGCCAGCCGCTTCGCACCGCAGATCAAGGTCAACGGCATCGCGCCGGCACTGATCATGTTCAACGATAGCGACGATGTGCAGTACCGGCAGAAAACCCTGGCGAAATCCGCATTGGGTTTCGAGCCCGGCCCCCAGGTGATCTACCAGAGCCTGCGTTATTTGCTGGACAACCCCTACGTCACCGGCACCACCCTTACCGTCAACGGCGGCCGTCATCTTAAATAGAGTGGCTCACATTGAGTGGCGCGCATAGAGCGGCCGCGAGGATCGAAGCATGAACCAGCAACTGCCCAACCATTACCGGGAGATCCTTCTTGGCGTCGGCGAAGACCCGGAGCGCGAAGGGCTGCTCGATACCCCCAAACGTGCGGCCAAGGCCATGCAGTACCTCTGCCATGGCTATCAGAAGAGCCTCGAGGAAGTGGTCAACGGCGCGCTGTTCGCCTCCGACAACGATGAGATGGTGATCGTCAAGGACATCGAGCTGTACTCGCTCTGCGAGCATCACCTGCTGCCGTTTATCGGCAAGGCGCATGTCGCCTATATCCCGACTGGCCGGGTGCTGGGTTTGTCGAAGGTGGCGCGCATCGTCGACATGTACGCGCGGCGCCTGCAGATCCAGGAAAACCTCACGCGGCAGATCGCCGAAGCGATCCAGAGCGTCACCCAGGCGGCCGGCGTGGCCGTGGTGATCGAAGCCAAGCACATGTGCATGATGATGCGCGGGGTCGAGAAGCAGAATTCGGTCATGAATACCTCGGTGATGCTTGGCGCTTTCCGTGAGTCCTGCAACACTCGCCTGGAATTTTTGCAATTGATCGGACGGAGCAAGTAAGCATGCCGCGACTGGAGCCAGGAATGGCGCGGATCCGGGTCAAGGATCTGCGCCTGCGTACTTTCATCGGGATCAAGGAAGAAGAGATCAACAACAAGCAGGACGTGTTGATCAACCTGACCATCCTCTACCCCGCGGTGGAAGCGGTGCGCGATAACGATATCGACCACGCGCTGAACTACCGCACCATCACCAAGGCGATCATCCAGCACGTCGAAGGCAACCGCTTCGCCCTCCTCGAACGCCTGACCCAGGAGATTCTCGATCTGGTGATGGCCAATCAGGCGGTGCGCTACGCCGAGGTGGAAGTCGACAAACCCCACGCCCTGCGCTTCGCCGAGTCGGTGTCGATCACCCTGGCCGGGCACCGCGACTGAACGGCCCGTCAGAAGGCCCACAGCCAGACGCTCGCGAGCAACGCCAGCAACAAGCCGATCGCAATCGCACGGCGGTGCAGGGTCCAGCGCAGCTGCCAGCTATGGTCGCGCGCCTGGGCGTCGAAGCGGCCATGGCTACCCATATCCCGATTCACCGCATCGAATAAGTTATCCGGGCGGTCGGCGGGCAGCGGCTGATCGCTTTGCTGGCCGTCGAAACCCTGGCGACACAGCACCCAATCGGCGAAGCCCGGCAGCAGCTTATTGCCGAAGATGGCCTTGACCGCGGGAAAGCCGATATAGAGTTCGCGCCGCCGGTGATAGGCGGCCCAGACGATGCCCCGGGCGGCCACCTCCGGCTGGAAGATCGGCGGCAGCGGTTGCGGCTGGCGCGGCATGCGCGTGCGTGCCCAATCGAATTGCGGGGTGTTGAAGGCCGACAGGTGCACCATGGTCAGACGAATTTTGCTGTTCGCGTGCATCAGCTCGACGCGTAACGCATCGGTGAAGCCCCGACACGCGAACTTCGCCCCGCAGTACGCCGACTGCAAGGGAATCGCCCGATAGGCCAAGGCTGAGCCGACCTGCACGATGCTGCCGCGGTTGCGCACACGCATATAACGCAGCGCGGCACAGGTGCCATGTACGGTGCCCAGATAACTCACCTCGGTGACCCGCCGAAACTCCTCGGCGCTCATTTCCGCGACCGGCGAAAACACCGTGACCATGGCATTGTTGATCCAGATATCGATCGCCCCAACCTCCGCTTCGATGCGCGCGGCGGCGGCCTCCACCTGCTCCGCGTCGGCGACATCCAGGGTCTGCACCCAGGCGGTACCGCCCACGGCCTCGACCTCGGCCTTGGCCCCCAGCAAACCGGCCTCGCCCCGTGCCAAAAGGGCCACAGTGGCGCCGCGCCGGGCGAACTCGACGGCCGTCGCGCGACCGATCCCGGCCGAGGCGCCGCAGACCACCACGACCTCCTTACGGCGCCGGCTCATGGCGCCACTCCGTCCGCCGCAAGCGGTTTTGGACAGGTGTTCGAGAGGAGCGATAAAGGCATAGTGCAAGGCCTCCTGATTGAGTCTCGACGATGGCGGCGATGAAATGCATTCGATCAGGTGACCGCCGCCGTTTCGGCTAAGTTCAGCCTTTTGCCGCGCCACGCGCCCATGCTGGCTCTGTGCCGATAACAACGAGCGGGGTATTATCGGGCCGCGGCAACCAGAACCTGGGCCGCGTCCTATCGTCCACCATCGCCGAGCATTCCCATGACTGAGCAAGAACGCCTTGAATTGGAAGCAGCCGCCTTCCGCAGCCTGCTGCAACACCTGCGCAGCCGCCCAGACGTACAGAATATCGACATGATGAACCTGGCCGGTTTTTGCCGTAATTGCCTGTCCAAATGGTTCAAAGCCGCCGCAGACGACATCGGTGTGTCGGTCACCCCGGAACAGGCCCGCGAAGAGATCTACGGCATGCCCTACAACGAGTGGAAAAACAAATACCAGAAGGAAGCCAGCCTCGAGCAGCAGGCCGCCTTCAACAAGCAGACCGGCAAAGACGACAAAGGCGGTCAGGCATGACGGCTCTCGGCGACTTTCGTGCGCGCCTGCACAGCGACCGCTTCACCTTTGCCGAAACCCTGGCGTTTATCGCCGAACATTACGACTATCGGCAGAGCGCCTTCACCAATGGCGCCACGACCAATGCCGCGGGGCAGAACGAGGGTTCGTGCAAGACCCTGGGCATGGCACTACTCGAAGGCCTGAGCCTGGAGGAAACCCTGCGTTGCTTCGGCGAGCATTACCGCAGCGTGTTGGCCAGCCCGCATGCCGACGACCACGGCAATATCCGCGCGCTGATGGCCACCGGCCTGGCCGGCGTACGTTTCGAACAGGCGCCCCTGACGCGCAAACCCTGAATCGGCTGCCGTCAACCGCGCAAGAAGTTGCGCAATAGTCGGCAAAAGCTGACAGACATCACAAAAAAACCTGTTTATGCTGCACGCCATTACGGGAATGCCAGGGAGGGTGTTTCGTGCGTCGCGGCGCCCGCCGCCACTCCAGCCCTCCAGGTTCCCCATCCTCCGTTACCTGGCTTGGAGTCGCGCATATGCAGCAGACCGTGGTATGGAAACCATGGCACAACCCCGGCGTGGAAAACCTGCGACTGAACATAGATGACAATGGCATACACGCCAGCAGTCATCTGATGCAGAGTATGCAGGGCCACAGCATCGCCGCCACCTATGTCTTGAACTGCGACCCGCTCTGGCGTTTCCGGCGGCTCTGGCTGAAGGTGGACAACCACGGCCAACGCAGCCTCAACGTGCACCGCGATATTCGTGGCAACTGGTTTCATAATGGCGAACCGCGCCCCGACCTGCAGCAATGCCAGCACATCATGCTCTCGGCCTCCCCCTTCACCCACACCCCGGTGCTGCAACGTTGCGCCCTGGAGATCGGCCAGAGCGAGCAAGTACAGGTCGCGTACATCGACTTGCTCACCCTAAAGATCGAGGCCCGCAGCCAGCGCTACCAACGCCTGCGCCAACTGGGCCGCGAGGCGCTTTACCGCAGCGAAACACAAGGCAAGAAGAGCAACCAGCTGACCGTCGACGAACACGCGCTATTGATGAGCGCCAGCGATCAATACGTACGCCTGAGCTCGCACAGTTTGAAGCTCAATACCTGGGTGTAAGACGCCCATCCCGGATTGCATCCGGGCTACCAGGCGCACGTTGCTAGGGAGGACATCGCGCAGCCTTGTCCGCCACTGGCATGCGGAGATGGACAAGCCTTCGGCATGTCCACCCTACAAGGCTACAAGAGCGCTCTCCCGGATAAACCTTGTTGGGCTTCGCTGCACTCAGCGCCAACCTACAAATCGTAGCCTGGTCGCTCCAAGGCTTTGGCGTGGGGATGCAGCCCCGGTAGCCTGGATGAAATCCGGGGAATTTCTCACCTTAACCAACACGATTCCGGCTTGCATCCGGACTAGCGGATACCGATCGCTCCCGCGCCCCAGCGTTGCATGCTCGGACCGGAGTCCGGGCATGCAATGGCTGCTTACTGACCGTCCAGGTAGCGCTCGACATCCAACGCCGCCATGCAGCCGGCGCCGGCCGAGGTGATCGCCTGGCGGTATACGTGATCGGCCACGTCGCCGGCAGCGAACACGCCGGGCACGCTGGTCGCCGTAGCGTTGCCGTCGCGACCGCCGTTGACCACCAGATAGCCGTCCTTCAGCGCCAACTGGCCTTCGAACAGCGAGGTGTTCGGCGTGTGGCCGATGGCGACGAACAGGCCGTCGACCTTCAGCTCGTCGTGGCTGCCGTCGCTATTCTTCAAGCGCACGCCGGTCACGCCCATGGCGTCGCCCAAGACTTCCTCTACTTCGGCATTGAGCTTGAGGCGGATCTTGCCTTCGGCGATGCGCGCATGCAGCTTGTCCTGGAGGATCTTCTCGGCACGGAAGCTCTCGCGGCGGTGTACCAGGGTCACGCTGCTGGCGATATTGGCCAGGTACAGCGCTTCCTCCACCGCGGTATTGCCGCCGCCGACCACCGCCACTTCGCGGTTGCGATAGAAAAAGCCATCGCAGGTGGCGCAAGCGGAAACGCCCTTGCCCATCAGCGCCTCCTCGCTCGGCAAGCCGAGATAGCGGGCGCTGGCGCCGGTGGCGATGATCAGGGCATCGCAGCTGTAGGTCGCGCCGTCGCCAATCAGGGTAAACGGCTTGCCGGCCAGATCGACCGCATTGATATGGTCGTAGACGATCTCGGTCTCGAAGCGCTCGGCGTGCTCCTGCATCCGCTGCATCAACGCCGGGCCGGTCAGCCCATGCACATCGCCCGGCCAGTTATCGACCTCGGTGGTGGTGGTCAACTGGCCGCCGGCCTGCATGCCGGTGATCAGCAGCGGCTTCAGGTTGGCGCGCGCGGCATACACCGCCGCGCTGTATCCAGCGGGGCCCGAGCCCAGAATGATCACACGGGCATGACGAACGGCAGACATCGACGACTCCTTCCGGCACGGCCGGCAGTAACAATAAAAAATCCCGGGAAGCAGGAACTCCCAAAAAATGCCGCATAACGGCACCGGGACATAAACAGCGATTGCCGCGCAGCCTAAGCGGCCCAGTGCGCGAAGGGAAATGCCCTTTACCGATCCCCAGGATAGATATTCCCTATCTATGCACGGCGAACCGCCCGCTTAAAAGTAGCCGCACAAGGGCGCGATGGCGGCGGCACGCCGCAGCGATCCCAGCATTCGGGCCAGTGGCTATACTGCCCATGTCGCCCCTTCGCGCAGCCCACCGGAATGACCCTACGCAAACGCCTGTTCTGGCTGTTCACACCGCTTCTGGCGCTGACATTGCTGTGCATCTATGCCCTGTCCGAACGCATTCTGCTGAGCCGCTTCGACCGCCAGGACCAACAAACGCTGTTCAACGAAGCGAACCAGCTGCACCTTTATCTGGATACCGAGACCAAGCGCCATCTCAATATGCTGCGCAGCTATGCCTGGTGGGACGAGAGCTATGACTTCGTCCAGCGGCCGCATAACGATTTCATCCGGCAACAATTGCAATCGGACGTGCTGATCAACCTGGCGTTCGACTTCATGGTCTATTACGACGAACGCGGGGATATCGTCGGCGAATTCTGGGACCTGCCGGAACTTCAGGACATGGTCCCCGTCGACGACCAGCGGCCGCAGAGCCAGGCCAGCCTGCGCCAGGCCATCCTGCTGCGCAGCCAACGCCTCGGCGCCCTGGAGGACCAATACGATCCCCAGCATTCCCTGGCCCAATTGGTGCTGGTGCGAGGCATCCCCACCTTGCTGCTGAGCAGCCCGATCAGCAATAGCCAGGGCACCGCCAGGCCGGTCGGGGTGATAGTCGCGGGACATATCCTCGACAACCATCGCCTCGAACAACTACAAAAGCGCAGCCAGGGAACCTTGCACCTGCTGCCGCCAAGCGGCCGTGCGGTCGATTGGCAATACCTGCCGAGCGAGGTCTCCAGCCCCAGCGGCGGCACCCAATTGAGCCCACGCCACTTACTCGCCAGCGGTTTACAACAAGTCGAATTGATGTACCGCAACACCCTCGGCGAAGCCGAATTGCGTATGGAAATCAGCCTGCCGCGTCTTCTCTACCAGGAAGGCTACAACGCCATCCGCTTTTTCCTCGGCGCCGCGCTCCTGGTGGCCTTCAGCGCGATATTGCTACTGTATCTGGGGCTCGAACACTGGATTTTGCGGCGCGTGCAGCGCATGCACCAGGAAATTTCCGCCATCGGCCACGACCACCTGCCGGCGCGCCTGAGCGACCAGGGCCACGACGAGCTGAGCGAGCTGGCCCGCGAGCTGAATCTGATGCTCGACCGTTTGCAGCAGAGCGAAGGGCGCGACCGGGCGATTCTCGACTCGATTCAGGAGGGCTATTTCGAGATAGATACCCTGGGCCGCATCATCGAGGTCAATACCGCCCTCGGCGGCCTACTCGCTTACCCGAGCGACAAGCTCATCGGTGTGCTCTTCGAAGAGCTGCTCGACGCCGAACAAGTCGAGCGCGCCCGGCAATTGTTCGCCCAGGCCCAGCAGACCGACGACAACGGCAGCAGCATCTTCGCCGCCCCCTTCAAACGCGGTGACGGACGCCAGGCCTATTGCGAGATCCGCTTCTCGCCGATCGTCGATCTGCAAGGACGATTGACCGGCTACCACGGCATCCTGCGCGACATCAGCGATCAGATGGCCTACCAGAACCGGCTGCTCGAGATGGCCTACCGCGATACCTTGACCAGCCTCGGCAACCGCAAGGCGTTCGCAGAACAGCTGAACAGTGCCCTGGATCAGGCACAACGTCAGCAAACCCATCTGGCCCTGATGTATATCGATCTGGATCGCTTCAAGGAGGTCAACGACCGCTTCGGCCACGACACCGGCGATGCCCTGCTGATGGCGATCGCCGAGCGCATGCGCAATACCTTGCGCCACCCCGACCGTGTGTACCGGCTGGGCGGCGACGAGTTCACCCTGCTGATGCCGCACACCAGCCTGGAGGCCGCCGAGAAACTCGCCGAGCGCGTGCTCGCGGCCCTCGGCATGCCCTTCATACTCAATGAGGTCAGCATCGATTTCGTCACCCCGAGCATCGGTATCGCCCTCTATCCCGAACACGCGCAAAATGCCGAGTCGCTGATCAAAGCCGCCGACAACGCCATGTACCAGGCCAAGCAGCAGCGCAACTGCGTCTACCTGTACAACGCCCCCGTCGCGCATAGGCTCGGCGCGCGCCCCTGAGTACGGGCTTTCCCCGCCTCGCCAAAGTCGGTAAGGTCGGCGCGACTTTCACTTCACGGAGAACCCCATGCCTGCGCCCGTGCTATCCGGCCCGCAATACCTCAAGGAAGGCCTGAAACTGGTGTTGAGCCCCGGCTTGCGCCTGTTCGTACTGCTGCCCCTGACAATCAATCTGATCCTCTTCGTGGCCCTGATCTACGTTGCCATGCAGCAGTTCGGCGGTTGGGTCGACAGCTTCATGCCGAGCCTGCCGAACTGGCTGAGCTTTCTCGAATACATCCTGTGGCCATTGTTCGTGGTAATGGTGCTGCTGATGGTGTTTTTCACCTTCACCATGCTGGCCAATATCATCGCCGCGCCCTTCAACGGTTTCCTCGCGGAAAAGGTCGAAGTGGTGGTACGCGGCGAAGACACTTTTCCGCCCTTCAGCTGGGGCGAATTGCTGGCCATGGTGCCGCGCACCGTCGGCCGTGAACTGCGCAAGCTGGGCTACTTTCTGCCGCGCGCCATCGGCCTGTTGATTCTCAGCTTCATCCCGGTGGTCAACCTGGTCGCCGCGCCGCTATGGCTGCTGTTCGGCGTGTGGATGATGGCGATCCAATACATCGACTACCCCGCCGACAACAACAAGATGAGTTGGCAGGACATGCTCGCCTGGCTGCGCGAGAAACGCTGGCAGAGCCTGGGCTTCGGCGGCATCACCTACGCGGCGCTGCTGATCCCCTTCGTCAATATCCTGATGATGCCGGCGGCCGTGGCCGGCGCCACGGTGTTCTGGGTACGCGAGCGCGGCTAGCAAGCCGATCTCAGTCGTAGCCCGGATGCAATCCGGGAGCGATTGACCGGGCGCTGGAGCTCCCCGGATGGCATCCGGGCTACAGGAGCGCCGGGCGTAAGCGGTAGCCTGCGTCACAAATCCGCCACGCCCCTGTCACATTCGCTACATGGCGACAGCCGACACTGCAGGCATGAACACATCCCTGCGTATCGCGCTGATCAGTGAAACCTTCCCGCCGGAAATCAACGGCGTAGCCAATACCTTGAGCCACCTGACCGACGGCCTGCGCACACGCGGGCATCGGGTGCAATTGGTGCGGCCACGCCAGAACGCCGACCCGCGCGGCGCCCAGGACGATCTGCTGCTGATCCGCGGCTGGCCGCTGCCCGGCTACCCCGGCTTGCAGTGGGGGCAGTCATCGCTGCACAAGCTGCTGCGCAGCTGGCGCATACAGCGCCCGGATGTGATCTATATCGCCACCGAAGGCCCACTCGGCTTGTCGGCACTGCGCGCCGCAGGGCGCTTGCGCATTCCGGTGGTCAGCGGTTTCCACACCAACTTCCAGCAATACAGCAGGCACTACGGTTTCAACCTGCTGACCCGCGCCCTGACCACTTACCTGCGCTGGTTCCACAACCGCACACGGATGACCCTGGTGCCCAGTGCCAGCCAACTGATAGCCCTGCAACGTCGGGGCTTCGAGCGCCTGCAAATGCTCTCGCGCGGCGTCGACAGCACCTTGTTCCATCCGACAAAGCGCTCAGACGACCTGCGTCGCAGTTGGGGCCTGGACGACCAGTCCATCGCCGTGCTGCATGTTGGCCGGCTGGCCGCGGAGAAAAACCTCGGGCTGCTGTGCAGCAGCTTTCGCGCCTTGCAACAGGCTTACCCGCAGCGCCAGCTGAAGCTGATCGTGGTCGGCGACGGCCCGCAACGCGCGAGCCTGCAACAGCAGATGCCGGACGCCATCTTCTGTGGCCTGCAACGTGGCGAGACGCTGGCCGCGCACTATGCCTCGGGCGATCTGTTCGTATTCCCCAGCCTCTCGGAAACCTTCGGCAACGTGGTGCTCGAAGCCTTGGCCTCGGGCCTCGGCGTGGTCGCCTTCGATCAAGCCGCCGCGGCGCAACACATCCGCCACGGACATAACGGCGCCCTCGCCCTGGACCAGGACGAGCAAAGCTTTATCGAGGCGAGTCTGTGGCTGCTGGCCGAGCCGGAAAATCTGCGCCGGGTGCGCCTGAACGCCCGACGCGATGCCGCACGCCAGAGCTGGGGGGCGATCGTCGAGCAGTTCGAACAGCACCTGAACGCCGCCCTGCTGCCCCCCGTCGAGCTACCGGCCGGGCGTACCCAGCCCTGAACCAAGCGGGCGAGCCAACGCCTTGCCGCTCGCTGCTCGCACTGTTTAGCGGACGAAAAAAAGCCCCGAGGTGCCGGGGCCGAGGGGACGTTGCGCCGTTTTGCGGCGCAACGCAAAACGCTGGATCAGACCAGGGTGGTCAATGCCTCGCGGCTGAACGGCAGAATGTCCTGCTCGCGGCCTTCGCGCACCTTGAGTGCCCAATCCGGGTCGACCAGCAGCGCGCGGCCCACGGCGACCAGATCGAACTCCTGCTTGTTCAGACGCTCGAGCAGGTTTTCCAGGCTGGCCGGCTCGGCGACCTTGTCGGTATTGACCATGAATTGCAGGAATTCGCCGTCCAGACCGACGCTGCCGACGGTGATGGTCGGCTTGCCGGTGAGCTTGCGCGTCCAGCCGGCCAGGTTGAGGTCGGAACCCTCGAACTCCGGCTCCCAGAAACGTCGGGTCGAGCAGTGGAAGATATCCACGCCGGCGTCGCTCAGCGGCTTGAGGAAGGCTTCCAGGGCTTCCGGGGTTTGCACCAGGCGGGCGCTGTAATCCTGCTGCTTCCACTGCGAGTAACGGAAGATGATCGGGAAGTCCGGGCCGACCGCGGCGCGTACCGCCTGGATCAGTTCGATGGCGAAACGCGAGCGCTGCGCCAGGTCGCCGCCGTATTCATCGGTGCGCTGGTTGCTGCTGGCCCAGAAGAACTGGTCGATCAGGTAGCCGTGGGCGCCGTGGATCTCCACGCCGTCCATGCCGATGGCCTGGGCATCACGCGCGGCCTGGGCGAAGGCGGCGATGACTTCCTGGATGTCGTCCTTGCTCATGCCGTGCACCACGACATTGCCGTCCTTGACCTTCTCGCTCGGGCCATAGCCCGGCACGCCGGCATCCGGCTCGGTGCCGAGTTTGCGCACGTTGCCCACGTGCCACAGCTGCGGAACGATCTTGCCGCCTTCGGCGTGCACCGCCTCGACCACTTTGCGCCAACCGGCCAGGGCGTCTTCGCCATAGAAACGCGGCACGTTCGGGTAGCCGTTGGCGGCCTTGTGACCGACCGTGGTGCCTTCGGTGACGATCAGGCCAACGCCGGCCGCGGCGCGGCGGCGGTAGTACTCGATAACCTTGCTGTTGGGTACGCCGCCCGGCGAAAACGAACGGGTCATGGGCGCCATCACCACACGGGTCGGCAGCTCCAGCGCGCCCAGGTTGAAGGGTTGAAACAAGGCTTTTACCGGATCGTTCATCGTTGTTCCTCTATCGGCCAGGTGACCGGTCGTCTACTCAAAACCTGTTCAAAGGCTGCTGCGCGTCGCGAGCCTTTGAATAGGTTCTATGGGGTTAAAAAAATCAGGCCCGCAGCAATAGCTGCAACCGCTGCATGAAGTCTTCGAGGGCGCCGGTGCTGCTCGACACTTTCAGGCGCGTCAAAGCGCCCTGCCAGGCGCAGGTGATGAAGCTCGCAAGGCTGCCGCAGTCCTCGTTGGCCGCCAGCTCGCCGGCGCGCTGCGCCTGCTCCAGGCAAGCCCGCAGAATGTCCGCCGAACGCTGCAAAATCGCGTCGACTTCACCCGCCAGGCTCGGCGACAGGTCCGCCATTTCGAAACTCAGGCTGCCGATAAAGCAGTGGTACTCGAGCTTTTCCTGGCGGGCGAAATGCTCCACCAGTTCGCCGTAGTAACCGAGAATGCGCGCCCGGGGGCTCAGCAGCGGGTTGCTCAGCGCCTGGAAGTAACGCTGCAAACGCGGCCCGTAGACCTGATGCAACGCCTGCACGGCGAAGTCTTCCTTGCTGGAGAAATAGTGGTAGAAGGAGCCCTTGGGCACACCGGCGGCCTGCACGATTTCCTGCACGCCGGCGCCGTGATAACCGCGACGGGTCATCACCTCGGCGCCTTTGGCAAGGATCAGGTCACGTTTGTCGAGTCGTTGATTGGCGTTCATGCCGGCAAGGATATGACCGGTCGTCTCGCCCCGCCCAGCACTATTGATTTGCGTGATAAGCGCTTAAAACAATGAGAGGGAGCCAGCCTGTAGCCCGGATGCAATCCGGGGAAATTCGCTGCCTGGTCAATTGCTCCCGGATTGCATCCGGGCTACGGGAGCTGCATAGGGTGGATCGGGGCGCGTAGCTGACGCATTTCCATCCACCCTCGCCACTGATTTCAGCCGAGGGCTTTTTCGATCGCCTGGATCAGCGCCGGATCGTCCGGGGCAGTGCGCGGCGAGAAGCGCGCGAGCACGCGGCCATCGTGGCCGACCAGAAACTTCTCGAAGTTCCAGGTGATGTCGCCGGGAAACTCCGCGCCTTCGCCGGCCAGCAGCCGATACAGCGGATGACGATCCTGGCCGTTGACCTCGATCTTGCTGCCGAGGGGAAAGGTTACGCCGTAGTTCAGGCTGCAAAACTCGCGAATGGCCTCTTCGCTGTCAGGTTCCTGCCCGGCGAACTGGTTGCAGGGCAAGCCGAGCACGGTAAAGCCGCGCGCGCGGTATTGCTGGTAGAGCTTCTCGAGCCCGGCGTATTGCGGAGTCAGGCCGCACTTGGAGGCGACATTGACCACCAGCAGCACCTGCCCTTTGAAAGGCGCCAGCGGCAGATCCTGGCCATCCAGCGCGCGTAGGTTGAGGTCGTGAAACGCACTCATGACTTAACTCCTCGAGAACGCAAGGGACAAAAAAGGCGCCTCTAAAAAGGCGCCTTTCTTTTTACACAAGCGTAGCAGTCGATTGCTGATTGGAGGCGACCATAAGTCGTTTTCAACAATCTTCAAGCACCTGAACATGATCAACCGACGGTATGCGGCATGGCCGACTCGCCCAGAATCATGGTGAGTGCTTAGTGGTGGTGACCACCTTCGCCGTGGATGTGGCCGTGGGCGATTTCTTCGTCGCTGGCATCGCGCACGCTGATCACCTTGACCTTGAAGTTCAGGCGCTGACCGGCCAACGGGTGGTTGCCGTCGACGATCACGTCGTCGCCGTCCAATTCGCGGATGGTGACGATCTGCATGCCGCCGTCCGGGCCGGAGGCGTGGAATTGCATGCCGACTTCCAGTTCGTCGACGCCTTCGAACATCGAGCGATTCAGGGTGGCGACCAGCTCGGCGCTGTATTCGCCGTAGGCCTCTTCCGGCTCGACGGATACATCCAGCTCGTCGCCGGCTTGCTTGCCGAGCAGAGCTTTTTCCAGGCCGCCGATGATGTTGCCGGCGCCATGGAGGTAAACCAGCGGGGCGCCGCCAGCGGAACTATCGATCACCTCACCGGCATCGTTGGTCAGGGTATAGTCGATGGAGACGGCCTTATTGGCGGCGATCAGCATGGGGCGAGACCTTTTGCATAGAAATAAAGAACGCACGAGTTTAACCAAGGGCGCCGCCGAATGCGACCCGGGGTCGGATAAACCGACACAAGGTGTCGCTATGAGAATCCTTGATTTCCGTCAGGACGAAGAGCAGCACTGGGTCGCTATATTGTCCTGCGGCCATACTCAGCACCTGCGTCATCAACCGCCCTGGCAGAACCGTCGGTGGGTGCTCGACGCGCAACGACGCAATGCAATGATCGGTCGCCCCTTCGCCTGCGGCTGGTGCGCAGCGGAAAAAACGCCCGGTACAGGGTCAGATGCAACACTCCCAAGCGAGACAGACAAGGAACGATAGATGCCGGCACGCAATATTCTGGTGATCAACTGCGGCAGTTCGTCGATCAAGTTCGCCCTGGTCAACGAGGCGCACTCGCAATTCGCCTTGAGCGGCCTGGCCGAGCGCCTCGGCAGCCACGATGCGGTGCTGCGTTGGCAACGCGGCGGCGAGAAGGACAGCTTAATGATCCCCAATGGCGATCACCGGGCGGCGCTCGCGCAATTGCTGCCCCTGGTGCAGAGCGCCGCGGGCGGCACGTTGCATGGCATCGGCCATCGCGTGGTGCACGGCGGCGAACACTTCACCGCGGCCTGCCGCCTGGATGCAGCGAGTCTGCAAGCGATCCGTTCCACCGCGCCGCTGGCGCCGCTGCACAATCCGGCCAACCTGCTGGGCATCGAAGCGGCGATGAAGCTGTTCCCCAATCTGACTCAGGTCGCGGTATTCGACACCGCGTTTCACCAGACCCTGCCCGAACACGCTTACCGCTACGCCGTACCGCAAGCGCTGTACCTCGAGCACGGCGTGCGCCGTTACGGTTTCCACGGCACCAGCCACCGCTTCGTCAGCCACCGCGCCGCCGAGCTGGCCGGCTTGTCGATCGGCGACAGCAGTTGGCTGGTCGCGCACCTGGGCAACGGTTGTTCGACCTGCGCCATCGTCAACGGTCAGAGCCGCGACACCAGCATGGGCCTGACGCCGCTGGAAGGCCTGGTGATGGGCACCCGCAGCGGCGACGTCGATCCCAACCTGCACAGCCACCTGGCCCGCACCCTGGGCTGGAACCTGGAGCAGATCGACGAGATGCTGAATAAACAGAGCGGCCTGCTCGGCCTCTCCGGGTTGTCCAACGACATGCGCAGCCTGGAGCAGGCCCGCGAACAGGGCCACGCCGGCGCGACTCTGGCCATCGAGGTGTTCTGCTACCGCCTGGCCAAGTCCCTGGCGGCAATGAGCTGCGCCCTGCCGCAGCTCGACGGGCTGGTGTTCACCGGCGGCATCGGCGAAAACTCGCCGCTGATCCGCAGCAAGACGGTCGCCCACCTGAAACTGCTCAACCTGGCCTTGGACAAAGAAGCCAACGCCCGCAATATTCGTGGAGTCAGCGGGCCGATTCACGCCTACGGCCACCCACGCATATTGGTGGTGCCGACCAACGAAGAACGGCAGATCGCCCTGGATACGCTCGCGCTGCTCGATCATTGAATTAGCGCGACGAATGCCACCCGTTGGGCTTCGCTACGCTCAGCGCCAACCTACTCGTAGCGCACGCCTGTAACGAAATGGAGATTTTATGCATACGTTTTTTATCGCCCCCACCGGTTTCGGTGTCGGCCTCACCTCCATCAGCCTGGGCCTGGTCGGCGCCCTGGCGCGTACCGGGCTCAAGGTCGGTTTCTTCAAACCTATCGCGCAGCCGCACCAGGGCGATGCCGGCCCGGAGCGCTCCAGCGAACTGATCGCCCGCACCCATGGCCTGCACTCGCCCAAACCCCTGGCGCTGACCCATGTCGAGCGGATGCTTGGCGACGGCCATCTCGACGAGTTGCTCGAACAGATCATCAGCCTCTATCACGAGGCGGCCGCCGACAAGGACGTGGTGATAGTCGAAGGCATGGTGCCGACCCGCCAGGCCAGCTATGCCGCACGGATCAACCTGCATTTGGCCAAGAGCCTGGACGCTGAGGTGATTCTGGTGTCGGCGCCGGAACAGGACAGCCTCAACGAACTGTGCGACCGGGTGGAGATCCAGGCGCAGCTGTTCGGCGGGCCGAAAGATCCGAAAGTGCTGGGCCTGATCCTCAATAAAATCCGCAGCGAAACCAGCCTGGAAGTGTTCGCCGAGCGACTCCGAGAGCTCTCGCCCCTCCTCAGAAATGGCGATTTCCGCCTGCTCGGCTGCATCCCCTGGCTGGAAGAACTGAACGCCCCGCGCACCCGCGACATCGCCGACCTGCTCGGCGCACGGGTGCTCAATGCCGGCGATTACGAACAGCGGCGCATGCTCAAGATCGTGCTCTGCGCCCGCGCCGTGGCCAACACCGTACAACTGCTCAAACCCGGCACCCTGGTGGTCACCCCGGGCGATCGCGACGACATCATCCTCTCCGCCAGCCTGGCCGCGATGAACGGCACGCCCCTGGCCGGCCTGTTGCTGTGCAGCGATTTCGCCCCCGACCCGCGCATTCTCGAGCTGTGCCGCGGCGCACTGAACAGCGGCCTGCCAGTGATGACCGTGAGCACCGGCTCTTACGACACGGCGACCAACCTCAACCGGCTGAACAAGGAAATCCCGGTCGACGACAAGGAGCGCGCGGACAAGGTGGCCGACTTCGTCGCCAGCCATATCGACCATGAGTGGCTGTTCGCCCGCTGCGGCACGCCGCGCGAACTGCGCATGTCGCCGTCGGCGTTCCGCTACCAACTGGTGCAACGGGCCAAGGCGGCGAACAAGCGCATCGTCCTGCCCGAAGGCAGCGAGCCGCGCACGGTCAAGGCGGCGGCCATCTGTCAGGCGCGCGGCATCGCCCGCTGCGTGTTGCTGGCCAAACCGGACGAGGTCCACGCGGTGGCCCGGGCCCAGGGCATCGAATTGCCCGAAGGCTTGGAAATTCTCGACCCGGATCTGATTCGCGAGCGCTACGTCGCCCCCATGGTCGAGCTGCGCAAAGGCAAGGGCCTGAATGCGCCCATGGCCGCCGCGCAACTGGAGGATACCGTGGTGCTCGGCACCATGATGTTGGCCCTGGACGAGGTCGACGGCCTGGTTTCCGGCGCCATCCACACCACCGCCAACACCATTCGCCCGGCGCTGCAGCTGATCAAGACCGCTCCGGGTTACAAGCTGGTGTCCTCGGTGTTCTTCATGCTGCTGCCGGACCAGGTGGTGGTCTACGGCGATTGCGCGGTGAACCCGGACCCGACGGCGCCTGAGCTGGCGGAAATCGCCCTGCAAAGTGCGGCATCGGCCAAGGCCTTCGGCATCCCGCCGCGGGTGGCGATGCTCAGTTATTCCACCGGCGACTCGGGCACCGGCGAGGAAGTGGAGAAAGTCCGCGAGGCCACGCGCCTGGCCAAGCAGCTCGCTCCCGACCTGCCGCTCGACGGGCCGCTGCAATACGACGCCGCGGCGATCGACAGCGTCGGCCGGCAAAAGGCGCCGAACAGTCCGGTGGCGGGCCGCGCCACGGTGTTCGTGTTCCCCGACCTGAACACCGGCAACACCACCTACAAGGCGGTGCAGCGCAGCGCCGACTGCGTCAGCGTCGGCCCCATGTTGCAAGGCCTGCGCAAGCCGGTGAACGATCTGTCGCGCGGTGCGCTGGTCGACGACATCGTTTACACCATTGCCTTGACCGCGATCCAGGCCGCCAACCTGCCCGAGTAGCGACGCCCTTATGCCGCATAAGGGCATGGATCAGGCTGTGCCGGCACCGGCGCAGCTACTCCTTGACCTCCATGAAATCCCGCGCCCAGACGATGTAATCCTCGGGCTGGGTGTACTTGTGCGTCAGCTCGGTAGCGCTGAGGTCGGACGCATCGACGCCGCGCTGCTCACGCAGACAGTCGTAAGTCGCTTTGATCGCGGCGAAGTAGGCGGCGTGGCCATTGACCACGATGCGCACGCCGAGGCTGGCCAACCGGGCGTTGTCGCGCAGGGCCGGGTTGCCATAGGTGACCAGCATCAGCGGCACGCGCAGCGGCTCAGCAATGCGTTGCAGATGCTCGAAGTCGCTGACGCCGACCAGGCACAGGCCATCGGCACCAGCGTTCTGATAGGCCAGACAGCGCTCGATTACCTCGTCCGTGTCGATCACCCCGGCGTGGGTCCGGGCGATGATCGCCAGCGCCGGATCGACCCGCGCCTCGAGCGCCCCGCGAATTTTGCCGACCGCTTCTTCGGTGTCGATCAAGTCGGTGGACTTGCGCCCGAACTTGGCTGGCAGCAGGGTATCTTCCAGGGTCAGCGCGGCGACCCCGGCACGCTCCAGTTCGATCACCGTGCGCATCGCATTGAGCGCATTGCCATAACCGTGATCGGCATCGGCGATCACCGGCAGTTGCGCCACCCGACCGATGCGGGTCGCCTGCTCGACGAACTCGCTGAGGGTGATCAAGGCGAAGTCGGGGGCCGCGAGGACCTGTAGCGAAGCGACCGAGCCGCCGAGGATGCCGACCTCGAAGCCGAGGTCGCCAGCGATCCGCGCCGACATCGGATCGAACACCGAGGCCGTGTGATAACAGGCATTCGAGTCGAGCAGTGCGCGAAAGGCTTTGCGCAGGGCGTGGTGGGAAGGTCTCTGCATAGGTCTTTACGTCCACGAATTGGAGAGGGGCGGTCACACCGAGCCCGCGCACCACGCCACCAAGTAGCGGGCCAATCGACGAAATCGGCAACCCCGAGAATAGTCCAACGGGCTTACGGCAGGCTTTCAGCTCAGCGAAAAATCCAATCGGCACCTTGAAGGTTTGCCGTATCGCTTGACCCTGGACCCACACCGCCAACAGCCCGAATCAACCACGACAGACAGGCCGCAGAGCCGCCACGGCACTTGCACGACCGGCAGAAGCCGGGCAAATGCGGGCCAATGGCGGCGATATGAGCCGATCGCGCCACCTTTGCCACGTTTGCAGTTCGGTCAACAGCGGGTAATCTGTGCGCCGACCGACCCGCGGTGGAAAACCCGGGCTTAGATTGACTCGGGGCCCGCGCCCCATTTTTTGGAGGCGCCTGCCCCCATGCTGCATTTTCTGCCCGCCCCTTTACGCGGCCTGATCGGCGCCACGCTGTTGGCGCTGAACACCCTGGCCTGCTGCGTTCCGCTGTTCAGCGTGACCTTGCTGAAGATCTGCTTGCCCTTCCCCGCCGCGCAACGCCTGTGCCGCTGGCTGATGGATTTCATCCACGAAGCCTGGATCAGCTGCAACAAGGTCTGGATGAACCTGCTGGGCAACACCCAGTGGCAGGTCGAAGGGCTGCAAGGCCTGGACTATCAGCACTCCTACCTGGTCACCAGCAACCATCAGAGCTGGGTAGATATCCTGGTGCTGCAATACCTGCTCAATCGCCGCGTGCGGCCATTGAAGTTCTTCCTCAAGCAGGAGCTGATCTGGGTGCCGGTGATCGGTTTGTGCTGGTGGGCCTTGGGCTTCCCGTTCATGAAGCGCTACTCCAAGGCCTACCTGGCCAAACACCCGGAGAAAAAAGGCAAGGACCTGCAAACCACCCGGCGCACCTGCGCCAAGTTCAGCCAGACCTCGGTGGGCATTTTCAACTTCCTCGAAGGCACCCGCCACACGCCGGCCAAGCACGCGGCCCAGCAATCGCCGTTCAAGCACCTGCTCAAACCCAAGGCCGGCGGCATCGCCTTCGTCCTCGACGCCATGGGCGAGCAATTGCACAGCATCGTCAACGTCACCATCCATTATCCCCAGGGCACGCCCGGCTTCTGGACGATCCTCAGCGGCGAGGTCGACGAGGTGGTGGTGCGTTTCGAAGAGTTGCCGATCCCGGCGGAGTTCATCGGCAAGAATTACGACCAGGACGAAGCCTATCGTCTGCAGTTCCAGCAGTGGGTCAACCAGCTTTGGCTGAAGAAAGACGCCGAACTGAGCGAATTGAAGCAGCGTTTTCCAGGACACTAGAACAGGACCTGAAGGCGCCTTGTAGCCCGGATGCAATCCGGGATCGGTGCTGTGGCGGACACCGCTCCCCGGATTGCATCCGGGCTACCAGAGCGGTGCGAATTAGACCCTGGCGTTCATCCATCGCCTATCGCGACCGAGGCAGCTCCTACAGGATGCGTGCGACTAGTCGGCGGGCGGCTCCAGGAATGGCAGGTTGTCCCAATCCAGCTGCGCCGGAAAGGTCTCGGCCTGCCCGGCGCTCAAGCCCGGCGCGACCAGGAACCCCTGCATGATCGCGCAGCCGTGCTGCGTCAACCAATCGCGTTGGGCCTGGTTTTCCACGCCCTCGGCGATGACCTCCAGGCCCAGGTTGCGGCCCAGATCGATGATGGTGTTGACCACCGCGGCGTCGCGCGGCGAGTCGAGCATATTGGCGATGAACAGGCGGTCGATCTTCAGGGTGTCCAGTTCGAAATGACGCAGGTAGGCCAGCGACGAATAGCCGGTGCCGAAATCGTCGATGGCAATCTTCACCCCCAGGGCGCGCAACTGCAAAAGCTGCGCCTGGGTGGTTTGCAGATCCTGCATCAAAGCGCCCTCGGTGACCTCGATCTCCAGTTGCGCCGGCTTTAGCTCAAGCTCATCGAGCACACGGCTCAGATCGTCCACCAATTGCGGCATGCCGAACTGCACCGGACTGACATTCAGGCTGATCACCAAGTCCTGGCCGCACAGCTGGCTCATGCGTTTGCACTGCTCGGCCCCTGCACGAAAAATCCAGCTGCCGAGGCGATTGATCAGCCGGGTCTCTTCCAGCAGCGGGATGAATACCCCAGGGGCGACGGTCCCGGCGACCCGATGCTGCCAGCGCAACAATGCCTCGAAACCGCGCAGGCGGCCGCTGCCGAGGTAAATCTGCGGCTGATAGACCAACATGAAATCGTCGCTATCGATGGCCGTACGCAAGCTTTCCTCGAGCATCAGGCGCGAGCGCGCGCGGCCGTTCATGGTCGGCGAGAAGAAGCGGTATTGCTGACGACCCGCACGCTTGGCTTCGTACATGGCCATATCCGCGGCACGTAACAGCCCTTCCACGGTTTGCCCACACTCGGGGAAACAGGCGATGCCGATACTGACGCCCAAGGTCACGTCGACGTCGTCGACGTGGTAACGCACCGATATCTGCTCGATCAGTTTTTCCGCCACCCGCGCGGCATCTTCCGGGTGGTTGAGGCCGTCGAGCACCGCGGTGAACTCATCGCCGCCCATGCGGGCGAGCAAGTCATAGGGCCGCAGGCTGGCCTTCAGTTGCTCGCCGACGCGCCTCAATAATTGATCGCCGGCACCGTGACCGAGGGAATCGTTGACCCGCTTGAAACCGTCCAGGTCCAGGTAGAGCAGGGCCAGGCGCTGGCTGCTGCGTTCGCTACGCGAGATCGCGGTTTGCAACGCCTTATGGAAACCGCGCCGGTTCAGCAGGCCGGTCAGGGCATCGGTGATCGCCAACGACTCGAGCTGGGTGTGCAGGCTACGCACCACGGTCATATCGAGGGCGAGCACCACCATGCCCGATTGCTGGCGCGGCAACGGCGAACAGGACAGCGCCACCGGTATGCTCTCGCCATTGCGGGCGAGCAGGCTGGCCTCATGCAGCCGATAGGTTTCGTAACGCCGCCAATGCCGGTAGAACTCCGACATACGCCATTCGCAGTCGACCTGGGGGGTGAGCAGATGGCTCAGCATCGCCGAGCCCTCCAGGTCGCCGACCGCGCAGTGCATCATCTGCGCCATCGCCGGATTGGCGAAACGGATCAGGCCATCCTCGCCGACCACCATGATGCCTTCGGCGGCGTTATCCAGCACCGAGGCATTGAAAGCCCGTGCACTGTTCAACTGCTGGGTCAGATGCAGCAACTCGTTGCGGTTGCGCTCGTGGTCGAGCAGTGAGCGGATCTTGTAGCGCAGCACCTCGGGGTCGAACGGCTTGAGCATGAAATCCACCGCCCCGCAGGCGTAGCCTTTGAGAACCGCCTCTTCGGTTTGCGCGATCGCCGAGATAAATATGATCGGCGTGAAGCGCGTACGCGGATTGCCGCGCATCAGGCGCGCCACTTCGAAGCCGTCCATATTCGGCATCTGCACATCCAGCAGCACCAGGCCCACCTCTTCTTCCAGCAGACATTGCAGGGCCGCCTCGCCCGAGTCGACACAACGCAGCCGCCAATCGCCATCTTCGAGCAATGCTTCCATCGCATCGAGATTCGCCGCGCGGTCGTCCACCACCAACAGCGTCTGGGTGAACCGCTCTTCAAGCTGAGCCTGTGCCATATCTACCTCCTGCGTCCTGGCGACGCCAAAAACCCTGAATGCCATGCGGGCCGGGCGAGCTCGTCTCGGCGCGGCCCTGGCTAGTGTTGCACCGTATGCCGCTACCGACCGATCCACGCCCCATTTCCCGTCCGCGCCGCCCTCAGGCCGGGAAATCGCGCTCCTCCGACAGCGCGGACGGGTTATTGGGCATTGCGCTGTTATTCAGCCAGCGCGCCAGCGTGTTCAGCAGTTCGTCACGGCTGACCGGTTTCGCCAAATAGTCATCGGCACCCGCGGCCATGCACTTCTCCCGGTCGCCCTTCATCGCATGGGCGGTCAGGGCAACGATCGGGATACTGCATCGATGTTCATGCTTGAGCAGCCGGATGGCGGTATAGCCGTCCATATTGGGCATGGCGATGTCCATCAGGATCAGATCGAAGAGCGCATCCTGATAACGGGCGATCGCTTCGATACCGTCCTTGGCGGCGGTGACCTCAAGCCCCGCTTCATCGAGTAGCGCGGTCAGGGCGTAGACGTTGCGCACATCGTCATCCACCAGCAGCACGCGGCGTCCGTTCAGCGCGTGGTCGGTCCGATTGACGGAAAGCACCGCGCCCTGATCGAGATCGCGTACGCTGCCAAGAAAGCCCTGCACGGCGAGACTCAACGCCTGCAGATCCTCGCCCTGCTTGCGCACCACCACCGCGCTGTAGCGCCTGAGACGCTGCAGGTTCTGCCGGGTGATATCCACCCCGGTATTGATCACCACCCGGGTGCCTTCCAGCGGACGCTGCCGGTCGAGCGCCTCGAGCAGCTCGAAGCCGTCCTGATCGTGCAGGTCGAGATCAATCACCAGGGCGACGAATTGCCGTTCTGCATAGGCCATACGTGCCTGCTCCGCAGTCGCACTGGCCACCACGTCGAAGCCCAGTTGCTGCAGGTAGCCACGGTAATACTCGCGTTCGGTGGCGACGCCCTCGACCAGTAGCAGCGAAGGCAGCGGAACCGGATCGGCCTGCTGCAAATCGCGAAAGACTTGTTCGAGCTCCTCCCGGGCAACCGGCTTGACCAGATAGCGGGTGCCGTCCTCGTTCCAATTGGCCGGTTGCGGCACGCAGGAGATGATGTGCACCGGAGTGGCCCGATGGCTGACCTGACTGCGCAAGCGGCGAAACAATTGCCAACCGCTGATATCCGGCAACAGGATGTCGAGGATCACCGCGCTGAAGCGCTCCTTCTGCAGCAGGTCGAGCGCCTGTACGCCATTACAACAATGCACACAGGAGAAACCGTGGGCGTGCGCCTCGTCGACGATCACCGCGGCGAAATTGGCATCGTCTTCGACGATCAGCACCGCCGGTCCCGCACCACTGCGCTGCGGCCCTTCGTCATTGGCAGCCTCGATCGGCTCGCCGAGCCCCTGCACCGGCAAGCGCACGGTAAAGCAGGAACCCTGCCCCGGCGTGCTCTCCAGACCGACTTCGCCGCCAAGGGCCTGCACCAGCTTACGGGTGATCGCCAAGCCCAATCCGGTCCCGCCGAAGCGCCGGCTGGTCGAACCATCGATCTGCTGAAACGCCTGAAAAATCTGCTCGTGCTGATCGGCGGCGATGCCGATGCCGCTGTCGCGCACGATAAAGCTCAGTTGCTCGCCGCCGTCGGCGCGACCATGGGGCTCGTAGGCGATCGTCAGGCTCACCTCTCCCTGCTCGGTGAACTTCAACGAGTTGGAAAGCAAGTTGCGCAGAATCTGGTGCAAGCGCACACGGTCGCTGTTGATCACATGCGGCACCCCGGACTCCAGTTGCGTACGTAAATACAGGCCCTTCAGTTCGGCCATGGGGCGCATGCTCGAATCCAGCTCCGCCAGCAGTTCATGCATGCGCAGCGGTTCCAGCTTGACTTGCATGCGCCCGGACTCGACCTTGGCCAGATCGAGCACGCTATTGATCAACTGCAACAGGTCGCTACCGGCGCGGTGCACGATATCGGCATGCTTGGCCTGTTTAGCGGTGAGGTTGCCGGCGCTGTTCTGGCGCAACTGGTCGCTGAGAATCAGGATGCTGTTGAGCGGCGTGCGCAGCTCATGCGACATGTTGGCGAGAAACTCGGACTTGTAGCGGTTGGCCAATACCAACTGCTCGGCCTGATCGCGCAGCCGTTGCTCGGCGGCTTTGCGCTCGCTGATATCGATGATCACCGCCTGCACCAGGGTGTCGTTGCCACTGCGGATCGGCGACAAACCGACCTCCAGGGGAATCAGCCGACCGTCGCGATGCTGGCCGAACAGATCGCGGTTGCTGCCCATGCGCCGCGGCTCGGGGTTGTCCTGATAACCGCGGCGGAAGGACACGTGGTTATGCCGCAGGTCCTTGGGTAGCAACATTTCCACCGACTGGCCGAACAGCTCCTGGCGCGAGTAGCCGAACA
>NZ_CAMPHV010000053.1 GCF_946886105.1 uncultured Pseudomonas sp.
CAGGAGGCGATTGGACGCACCATGCAACACGCTATTGGGACATAGCCTTTTTTATTGCCTGCCGGACTCTCACCAGGGACTACGTCCCAGGTTATTCGCTGCGCTCACCCCTTCGGGGCCGCGCTAAAGCGCGTTCAGCTGCGCTGTCGAGTCCAGGTCGCGGAGCCAAATTCGAGAAACCCAGCCATCCAGCTGGGTTTTTTATTGCCTGCCGGACTCTCACCAGGGACTGCGTCCCAGGTTATTCGCTGCGCTCACCCCTTCGGGGCCGCTGCTCCCGCGCGTTCAGCTGCGCTGTCGAGTCCAGGTCGCGGAGCCAAATTCAAGAGTTTCGCTATGTCGACAATGCGTTCATTTGAGCCAAGTGAGCAGCATTTTTGTAGCCCGGATGAAATCCGGGGCAATATGGCGTCTGAATAACCGCTCCCGGATTACATCCAGGCTACGCGCCGCCCCATCCTACGGCTCTAAAGCCCAGAAAAATGCCGCTTGCCAGGTAAGGGGAAAGCGGCATTTTTCTTAAGTGAACAGCATTGCTGTAAAGGCCGGCCTGAGACGAGTCATATACCGGTACGGATGGCATTCCAGGTGCGTATGCGCATGCGTTCCACGTTCTGCGGCAGCGCTTTGAGCACGAACAACGAGGCAAGCTTGTCCGCTGGCACGTACATGTTCGGGTTGTCGCGCACGCTGGCATCAACCAGGGGAGTCGCATCCTTGTTGGCATTGGGATAGCCAAGGACGTTGCTGGCCTTGGCTATCACCTCGGGGCGCATCATATAGTTCAGAAACTCATGAGCCTCATCACGATTGACCGCGCCTTTGGCAATCGCCATCACGTCCGACCAAACCGGCGCGCCTTCCTTGGGCAGAATCATGTCGATCTTGACGCCCTTACCCGCGGCGTTCGCCAATCGCGTTGCCAATGCAACACCGCCTGACCAGCCGATGCCTACGCAGATATCACCATTGGCCAGATCCATGCCGTAGCGCGATGAGCTGAAGTAATTGATGTGCGGACGAATCGAAACCATCAGCTCCTGAGCCTTGCGATAGTCGCCTGCCTCGGTGGAGTGCGACGGCAAGCCCAGATAATGCAGCGCGATGGGCAGCACCTCGTTGGCAGCATCGATGAAGCCAACGCCGCACTTGGACAACTTCGAAATATTCTCTTCCTTGAAGATCAGATCCCAGCTATCCAGTTTGGCGTCCGGGCCAAGCGCATTGCGCACCATATCGACGTTGTAGCCGATCAAGGTCGTACCCCACATATATGGAACAGAGTACTGATTACCCGGATCGCCAGTGGTGGCCAACTGAGCCAGAAAAGGCTCGTCCAGATGGGACCAGTTGCTCAACTTGCTGCGATCGAGCGGTTCGAATGTGCCGGCCTCGATGAACTTACCCAGGTTGGCAGTGCTGGGAAACACCACGTCATAACCCGAATTACCTGTCAGCAATTTGGATTCGAGCATCTCGATACTGTCAAAAACATCGTACACAGGGTGAATTCCAGTCTCCGCTTCGAAGTCCTTGAGGATCTCTGCGGGTAAGTACTCCAACCAGTTGTAGATCCGCACGGTACGTTGTTCGGCAAAAACCGAGCTGCTCATCAGGGTGACGGCAATCGCTGCTGCCATGCTGCGCATTACAGAATTCATATCAGGCTCCCAGGGGCACCAGCCACCGCTGGTACCCGCTCATCAATAACGGTAGGTGAAGTACATTTCAATGGCGGAGAAATCCTTGTCGGCCAGCAGTTGCTTGGCCGCTGCTTTCGGCTGTACCCAGTTGTAGGAAAGCGAGGTGTACAGCTGCGGAGTCGGTGTCCAGTCCAGGTAGATCACGCTTTCGTCGGCGAAACGACGGTCGCTGACAGGTGCACCGAAAAGATTCTTTTCATCGAGAGAGAACTGGTAGTGCATCGCCCCGATGGTGACGGTTGGATGAACCTGGGTTTTCAACGACCAGGTATGCACCGTCTGATTGCTGTTGTTGAGCAGGTAGTTGCCCACCACATCGCCAATGATCCAGGTGCCCCAGTCGACAAACCCTTTACTCAGCGAGTCCCATGCTTCGCGCTTGTTGTCAGCCAGGTTTTCGTCGCCTGAAAAATACGCATAGCGGTAGCCCAGTACCGGCTGCAAAGGCAGATCGCTGAAGGCGTATTCTGCCTTGGCATACCAGGCCTCGGCGTCGTACTCGATGCCCGCGCCCTTACCGCCTTGCACCGCATACTCGGCGTTGAGGGTCAGATCCTGAACCCCGGGAAACTTGGCGTTCAGCGCCCGGATGTTATAGACCTCCATCCCCTCCCGCGGCGTTGCGATATTGGAGGACCGCTCCTCAGAGTCGAGCTTCATGGCCATCGCGCCGAAGGTCGCAACGTCCGCGACAACGTAGTCGAGGTTCACGCCGTTCATGCGGTAGTCGCCGAGGTGGTCATCGGTGCGCAGGCTGAAGGCCTGTACCGAGAGCGCATCGCGCGACCAGCCCAATACCGCGGAGTCGCGGAAGGCAGTGCGCGGCCCCAGCCAAAAGGCGCCGTCGTTATGAAAATCCAGGTTGCCGTCCATGACGATAAAGCCCGAACCGATCATGTAGTCCTGGCGACCCGCGGTGAAACGAAACTCCCCCGCGCGAAAACCCGCGTAAGCTTCCTCCGCCGAGACGCGACCATCGGAGCTGCGGGTAAAACCACCGGCATCGCCATCACCGAAGGTCGATGCGGCGACGACTGAGCCTTTGGCCAAAAGGTCGAAGTCCGGGTTCAGGGCATAGCTGAAACTGACCGCAGGCTTGACATAGAGCTCTTGCCAGTCGGCATGCTTGCCCGTGCTCTGACCGCTACGCGTATCGACCCGGCCGGCACCGAAGTTGATATTGCGTGTGGAAATTGCAGCGCCACCCGCGGTTAGATTGACCTCACCAGAAAGATCGCCCGCCTGGAAGGTATAGCCGGCCAATGCCGGCTGGCTGGCCAAAACCGCAGCGGCAAGGAGTGAGGGTACCAAGGGTACTCGGTTCATAGGTTGCTCCTGGTTGATTGTTGTTGTGTTACAGGGCAGCTCGACGACAACCGTCGCCATCACGCATCCAGCGTGGGGCCGACGGGCAAAACCTGTCGGCAGATCTTCTTGGAATGTCTCTCAACCCTTGAAATGGCGGGCTAGCGCACGCAGAACGCGGACGTTATCGGGGTCGAAGAGGCTGATGGCCTCCGGCAGCGAAGACTGCTTGACGATCACCAGATCAGCATCGCGATCGACGAACAGGTACTGCCCGCTGATGCCGCATGCCATCAGGGCCGGGCTGTGATCGTTGAACACGTACCACTGGCTGCGGTACGAAGCGCCTGGCGTCCACGCGCTGAACTCCTCGTTGGCGGCGTAGATCGCCGGATCGCTGCCCTGGGCAATGGCATCGATCGCACGCGGATCGAGCACGGCATGTCCTTCGTACATGCCGTGGTTGGCCAGGAGCAGGCCAAAGCGCGCGATATCACGTGCAGTGGCGCTGAAACCTGCACCGGCGACACCACGTCCCCAGGGGTCGGCCATAAAGTAGCCATCGCGCTGACAACCAATCTGCCCCCATACGCGCGCCAGCAATTCGTGGCAGGCAATGCCCCCGGCACGCTCCATCACCCAGGCCAGGGCTTCGGTGGTGGCAGTGACATAGTGGAAAAAACCACCGTGATCGCCACGCTTACGCAGCGACGGCAGGTATTGGTAGAGCGAGGCGAACTGGGCGTGCGTCGCTGGAGCCGGCTGGAAACCACAGGCATAACCGAATTGCGAGCTTTCCGACTCAGGGTCGTCGTAACGCTCGGTGTAGGCGATCCCCACCGCCATATCCAGCAGCTGGCGGACGGTCGCATCGGCGAAAGCGCCGCCGGCAAACTCGGGAACGTAATGATCGGCCCTCAGCTCCGGATTCAACACGCCGTCACAGATCAGCTGTTCGGCCAGCACACCGATCAGTGATTTGGTAACCGAAAACATGATGTGCCGGTCGTTCGGGGTCTGCCCGTTGAAGTAGCGCTCGTATTTCACCTTGCCTTGGTGCACGACGATAAAAGCATCGCAGTGGCTGGCCACCAGCTGCTCATCGAGACGCACCGATAGCCCACACAGGCTCTCGAAGCTGAAACCATCAAGGTCTTCGATGGCCTCGGGCAAGTCGCTCGCCGCACCGTTACCGGCGGCAACCGAGATGCTTGGACGCAGCCGCGCGAGGTGACGAAAACCCCACTTATTGAACGGTGGGCTCATCCAGTTTTGCCAAGTGACCCGCCGCGCTTCAACGGGCGGGAATTCCGTCATCAAGCGATCGCGACTAGGCCCGACAAGCATTGCTTCGTGGGCATCGGCATAGTGCCGGGCTAGTTGGAGAGCAATGGGCGAATCCGTACGTAAGGTCATGAAGCATGTGTCCTGACAAGTGCTCTGCACACGGCAGATGTGACAATATAATTAGTCGACTAAATTTCTTTAGTCAATAAAATATTTTCACAAGAAAGCGCTTGTCGTTATGCTCCTGCTTCCAAGACAGGGGCATCCAGGGGGAACAATTGAGCGGCTTGCGAGAACGACAGAAAGCGATGCGCCGACAAGCCATCAGCCAGGCAGGTGTGAAACTGTTCGAGCGCCAGGGCTTCCAGAGCACCACCATCGAGCAGATCGCTCAGGAGGCGGGGGTTTCGGCGCCTACGGTGTTCAAGTACTTCGGCTCCAAGCACGAAATCCTGGTCGAGATGCTGCAGGAAGGCGACGCGCGAGCCATCAGCGATGCACGGGCGCATATCGCCGAGATGGATGACCCGCTGGATGCCTTGTGCTACCTGGAAAAGGTCTTGGTGGATCAAGCCCTGGCGATGATGCCCCCCGCTATCTGGCGTGAGTTGCTGCTGCATGTGCTCAGCGGCGGACAAAGCGGCCTGCCGGACAGTTACAAGCGCATGAATGACATCCTGCGGGGTGAAATTGCCGCACTCCTGCGCGATTTACAGGCCGCGGGCAAGTTGCGCGCCGACCTGGATGTGGACCTGGCCGCCTTCCTGCTCAACGACTATTCGCATCTGCAGTTGCTGCGCCTGACCAGCACCGAACCACTCGACCTGGAAACTCACCGCAAGCAGGTTCGTCTGACTTCCGGCTTGATCCTCCACGGAATGGCGCCCCCAAGGCATGACGAACCCGCCAAGGGGCGTCCAGCTAAAGGCGGACCACGATAAGGCCTGCTAGCGCTTAACCCGGGCCACCTCGGTAAATGTCTTACGATCGGTCAGTTCAACAAGCCATACAGCATGCACACCAGGCTCCCGTGTGTTCACTGCCATCACCTACAGCGACAGAAACGCGCTGCGATGATGCTTCTTCGAGGACTGCACCGACCGGCAGGGATATTCAATGACGCAACAGCTTGCGTAACGGAACCCCGTCTTTCATCACGGGCGACTTGATGACGATGTAGCTGAAGTACTTGGAAATGCCGATATTCTTGTCCAAGAGGCCTTCCATCACCGCCTGATAATGCTGGATGCTGCACGTCATGAAGCGCGCCAGGTAATCGTAGCCACCGCTGATCAAGTGGCATTCGAGCACCTCATCGACCAAGCGGATGTTGGACTCGAATTTGGCGAAGTCTTCGCGCTTGTGGTCGTGCAGGGTGATCTCGGTGAATACGGTCACCGAGTCGGTGATCTTGGCCAGATTGAGGTGGGCTTTATAGCCGGAAATATACCCGGCCGATTCGAGTCGTTTGACCCGTTGCAGGCAGGGGCTGGCCGACAGGCCGACCGCATCGGCCAGCTTGACGTTGGTGATGCGACCGTCTTTTTGCAGCTCGACCAGAATATTGATGTCGATTCGGTCCAGCTTGACTAAACCTTCCATCGCGTACCTCTCGATCGCTATTCGTAGGCAGCCTTTCTAGCAAAGTCAGCGCCGCAAAGACAGCTGATGCTGAGCGACCAGATCGGCCATGTTGTTGATGCAATAGTCAGCCGGGCATGGTTGAGTATAGCGACCATGGTCACGGCGGATCAGGCACGAACCGCTCGATGCGGACGGCTCGGCGGGATACCTCGACACCTGCAGGATTTCTTCGACCTTGAGGTCGTTAGCCAGCAACCAGGCGCGGTCCGTCAATGGATCGCTGGCCTGGGAAAGCAAATCCTCGGGCACGATGCCCAACCGTTCGCAGAGCCACTCTCGATCCTCGGCGTCGCGGTCCCCATGCACCAGCAGCCGATAAAACTTGCGCAGGTACAGCATGGCGCCGGGCGCATCTTCGAACAGCGACCAGTTACGTACCGAACGGGCAAACGTCATCCCCTCCTCCCAGCTGACCTCGAGCCCCAGGCGCTCTGCCAACTGGCGGTGGGCGAAGCACAACAAACCACTGAAGCCCAACTCGGAGAAACGCGGGTAGAGCCTGCGCACCGCTTCGTTGAACTCGCTCAGCACCTCTTCGCGCCCCAGCACGCCGGGACGGTGTTCGAGCAACGGCTGCAAGGCTGTCCAGATACCGGAATCCCGATCGACCAGGACTTCATCGCAGTCGATCAGCAGCGCACGATAATCAATCAGGTCCATGGCTCTCGCCTCCTCTAACAGGCCGTTGAAAAACTACCTGCGTTGGCAATACTGCGTTAAAAGCAGACTCGGAATGCTCATTTACAGTCGTAAACTCCGCTTCCTCGCCTGCTTTTGCCTTGTCTTGCCTGCCTCGCCTACGTTTTTCAACGGCCTGATAATTCACTTCATCGATCCATGCTCAAACCTTATCGATCGGCGCGCCCTTAATGCGCGCCGATCGAGGTTGGGCTCAACTCGATACGCGCGCCAGGGCCGCCTCGAGAATCTCCAGCGCTTCGTCGACCTGCGCCTCTTCGGCGACCAGAGGCGCGAGGAAGCGCAGCACGTTGCGGTACACGCCGCACTTGATCACCAGCAGACCACCTTTGCGGGCCTCATCGATCAGTTTCTGATTGAGCTCGGGATCGGGGCTGCGGGCCGCGTCGTTCTTGACCAGCTCGATCGCCAGCATAAAGCCGGTACCGCGCACGTCACCGATCAGCTGCGGATAACGTCCTTGCAGGCGCAACAGGCCCTGACGCAGACGCTCGCCCAACTGCTCGCCGCGAGCCAGCAGCTGCTCCTGCTCGTAGGTATCGATCACCGCCAAGGCCGCCGCGCACGCCAGTGCGTTGCCGCCGTAGGTACCACCGAGGCCACCGGGGGCCGGCGCATCCATGATTTCTGCGCGGCCGACCACGCCGGAGATCGGCATGCCGGCGGCCAGGCTCTTGGCCACGGTGACCAGATCCGGCTGAATCCCGGCGTGCTGGAAACCGAACCATTTGCCGGTGCGGCCGAAGCCGGTCTGCACTTCATCGGCAATCAACACGATGCCATGCTGTTCGGTCAGCGCCCGCAATGCCTGGAGAAACTCGGCCGGCGCGGACAGGAAGCCGCCGTCGCCCTGTACCGGCTCGATGATGATCGCGGCGACACGGTCCGGCGAGACCTGGGTAGCGAACAGCTCGTTCAGGGCCTGCAGCGCCATCTCGCTGGTGAAACCGCGATAGGCATTCGGATAAGGCGTGTGGAAAACCTCGGGTGCCATGCCGAAGTTCTGCTTGTAGGGCTGGCTCATGCCGGTCAGGGTGGTACCGAGCAAGGTACGGCCATGGAAACCGCCACGGAAGGAAATGACCGCCGGACGCTTGGTATGGGCGCGGGCGATCTTCACCGCGTTCTCCACCGCTTCCGCGCCGGAAGTGAACAACGCCGCTTTATGGGCGATACCACTGGTGCCACCGACCAGCGCGCACAAACGCTGCACCAAGTCCAGATAAGGCTGATAGGCCACCACCTGGAAACAGGCGTGGGTGACCTTTTGCATCTGCGCCTGTACCGCCGCGACCACCTTGGGATGATTGTGGCCGATGTTCATCACCCCGATACCGCCGACGAAGTCCAGGTAACGCTTGCCGTCCACGTCCCAGACTTCGGCGCCCTGGGCCCGATCGATCACCAGCGGGTGGGCGGTAACCAAACCGCGCGGCACGAATTGATCGCGCTGTTGCAACAGATAAGGGGTTTCTTCGCATTTGCTGTTCATGGCATCTCCCATAAGTGAGCCCGGCAACCGGGAGGCGGCTGCGATGTGCTTCAGGTTAAGGCTTCGACACAACGCTCTAAGCCGAACTTGGCCCCTGAGAAATTCGGATCGACTGTTTTTCCCCTCGCAAACGGCAGATTCCTTCAGCCGCCGGCGCCCCATGGAATCTGCCAACTTCTGCCGCTATACAACCTGGCGCACGCGTTTACGCCCTGCCTTTCGACATATCCTGCGCCGCCATTCGGGCACCCTGGACACCTCCGTTTATATGAGGAAATGCCCATGGCCCTGCTCTATAAAGCCGACCCTGTGCGCGGCGAACAGTGGAAAACACTGTTCGCCCAACAGGCCCCGGATATCGAATGGCGCGCCTGGCCGGAGATCGGCGATCCGCGGGATATCCGCTATCTGGCGGCCTGGCAGGCACCGGACGATCTCGAAACGCTGCTGCCGAACTTGCAGGTGCTGTTCGCCCTCTCGGCGGGCGTCGATCAGCTCGACCTCGGCCGTTTGCCGGCGAGCTTGCCGGTGGTGCGTTTGCTCGACCCGGGCATCACCCAGGGCATGTGCGAATACGCGAGTTTCGCCGTGCTCGGCCTGCATCGGGACATGCTGCGCTATCGCCAGCAGCAGGTCGAAAAGCGCTGGCAAGCGCACCGGCTGGTGCCCGCGCCGAAACGCCGGGTCGGGATCATGGGCCTCGGCTTGCAGGCCCGGCAGATACTCGCCACCTTGCAACCCTATGGCTTCGCCTTGTCGGGCTGGGCCCGTAGCCGACACCGCATACCCGGGGTCGAGTGTTTTGCCGGCGCCGAGCAACTGCCGGCCTTCCTCGGCCAGTGCGACATTCTGCTGTGTGTCCTGCCGCTGACCGAGCAGACCCAGGGGATTCTCGACCACCAGCTGTTCCAACACCTGCCCAAAGGCGCCGCGCTGATCAATATGGGTCGTGGCGGTCACCTGGTGGAGGAGGATTTGCTCGCAGCCCTGGCCAGCGGCCAGCTCAGCGCCGCGGTGCTCGACGTACTGCAACAAGAACCCGCCGCGCCGGACCATCCCTTCTGGCACCACCCGCAGATTCTGCTGACGCCGCATATCGCCGCGATGACCCAGCCGGAAAGCGCGTTTAGCGTGTTGCTGGAGAATATCCGTCGGCATCAACGTGGCGAGCCAATGCTCGGCCAGATCGACCGCAAGCAAGGCTATTAGCACCCGCCATCGCTCGGCTCGCACGCTGATTGAATACGGGGGCACAGCCCGCTAAGCACAGTGCGAGTTCGACGCACTGTGACAAAAGCAAACGCAAGATCGTAATGCTGTTCACTTAAGCCAAGTGAGCAGCATTTTTTGTAGCCCGGATGAAATCCGGGGAAGTCTGGTGCCGGAAAACCGCTCCCGGATTGCATCCGGGCTACGCGCTGGGTGCCTGGCGTACGACAAGCGCCCGAGATGGCCACTTAAGTGAACAGCATTAAACGCAAGATCGAGCCCTCCCCCCGCGCGCAGAAAATATTCTGCCGAATATCCCTCGCATACAGCAGCGCTAGATCGTTTTCACAGGCAAAACGACAACAGCTATCGGGCCAGCCAAGAATAATAATCAAAAAAGAATGATTATTATTTGATTAAATATTCAAATAAAATCAATGGCCTACCCATCCAAGGAAACCGACATCAATGCGCCATACCACCATGGGGCTCTGCCTCCTCCATGTTCTCTCGCCTGTCGCCTGGGCCGAGCAATCAAGCGGAAAAAACGCCTCCTCGCTGCAGCTTGAATCCATGGTTATCAGCTCGGAACGTGCCGACGGCCCGGTGGACGGCTACCGGGCTACGCGCTCGAGCAGCGCTACCCGCACCGATGTCGCACTTCATGAAACGCCGCAATCGGTCAGCGTCATCCCCCGGGATGCGATCGAGGACAGCGGTGCGACTCGCCTGCGCGATGCGCTCGACTATGCCGGCGGCGTCGGTCGGGCCAATAACTTCGGTGGTCAGGGCCTGACCACCTTCACCGTGCGCGGTTTCACCAGCGGCGAGTTCTATCGCAATGGCTTCCCCATCAACCGCGGTTACCCGAACGCACCGGACGCTTACACCATCGAGCGTCTCGAGGTGCTACGCGGCCCGGCCTCGGCCCTCTACGGCCGGGGCGATCCGGGCGGCACCTTCAACGTGGTCACCAAGCAGCCCCGGGCCAAAACTCAAATGACGCTCGGCAGCCAGATCGACGACCAGGGCCTGCATCGCGCAACGCTCGACGCAACCGGGGCTCTGGATGAAGCGGGCAGCTTGACCTACCGCCTGAACCTGCTTGGCGAGGGCGGCGAGAGCTTCCGCGAGCATGTCGAAACGGAGCGCTACGGCATGGCACCGGTACTCAGCTGGCAGCTTTCCGATGCCACGCGCATCACCTTGGAAGGCGATTTCATGCGCAACAACCATCCCCTGGATCGTGGCCTGACCCGTTTCCCCAACCAGGCCGGCAACGCCTCGCGCGATACCAATGTTTGGGAGAAAGGCAGCGACAACCTCCTGCACAACGACAACGACATGCTGCAGCTGCGCTTCGAGCATTGGCTCAACGACAACTGGACGCTGGCCGGCGGGGTGCAGCAGCTGAACGGCACCCTGCAAGGCAACGCAGTGGAAGCCAACGGCCTACAAGCCGATGGCCGCACCCTGAGACGCAATTTCAACTACCGCGAACTGGAGTGGAACGACCGCGATGTGCAGCTGAATCTCACCGGCTACTTCACTGCTCTGGGCCTGGAGCACACGCTGCTCACCGGGGTCGAGTACGAGGACTTCCACTACAAGTCGCTTATCCGGCGCTCCAGCGGCGCGCTCACCGCTTACCAGATCGATATTTTTACCCCGGTACTGGGCCAGCCGCGCCCGGCATTGACCCGCACCACGACCCACGATAACGAACACCTGCAGACCTGGGCCTTCTTCGTGCAGGATCAGGTTGCCCTCACCGAGCGGCTCAAAGCCCTCGCCGGCGTGCGCTTCGAACGCTTCGAGCACGACTACCGCAATTACCTGCCGGGCGGCCGCAGTTGGGACATGGCCGACAATGCCGTAACCCCGAGGGCCGGGTTGATCTACGACCTGACCGACAGCCTGGCCGTCTATGCCAATGCGGCGCGCTCCTACAAGCCCAACAGCGGCGCGAGTCGCCTCGGTGGCGGCTTCGAGCCGGAGCAAGGCAAGTCCTACGAAGTCGGGGCGAAGTGGCAAGCGCTCGACCGGCAACTGAGCGTCGATGCCGCGGTTTACCACATCGTCAAGCAGAACGTCCTGACCCTGGATCCGCTCGACCCGACCTTCAGTATCGCGGCGGGCGAAGTACGTAGCCGCGGTTTCGACCTGAATGTGGCCGGCAATATCACACCCGAATGGCGCATGATCGGCGGTTACGCCTTCGTCGATGCCGAAGTGAGCAAGGACAACAGCCTGCGCCCCGGAACGCGCCTGGCCAATATTCCGCGCAATAGCTTCAGCCTGCTGAACGTCTATGAGTTCCAGGACGGCGCGGCGAAAGGCCTGGGTCTGGGCATGGCGGTGAAGCACGTCGACGAACGCGCCGGGCAAACCAGTGCGACCGCCTACGACATGCAGGGCTATAGCGTCGTCGACCTGCTGAGCTTCTATAAGCTCAACGAACACGTACGCCTGAACCTGGATGTGAAGAACCTGTTCAACGAGGAGTACGAGGAAGGCGCGTTCAACTTCTACGCCTACCCCGGCGCGCCACGTACCGTGCAGGCCGGCATCGCCTATACCTTTTGACCGGCCGGGCTGCCAGCTGCTAGATGCCGGCAGACCGCAAATGAAGCGCATAGATCGCGTCATAACGACTGACGATTCGATAGATCACGCCCTCCCGTTCCAGGTCAACCAGGATCGTGTCTAGGCGTTGCTTGAAGTCTTTCTTGTAGGGATAGGCCTGCGGTTCGAGACGGGTATAACCGAGGTGTCCAGCCTCGCCGGTGAGCCAGGGGCCTTCGACTATCCAGTTGAGGCCTTTATCCCCGAGGACACCGTCGCTGCGCATCCGCTCCAGTTCCCAGAGGACCGCACGGCGATCGTTGATATAGGCGTCCAGTCGCCCGCGATAGAGCATGGCCAGACTGGTGCGGTTGTCCTTACCGTAGACCTGCTGCAGTTCGCCCCTGGCCAGCATGAGCTGGTAATCCTGATCCGGGATGTTGATGAAGCCGCTGTTCTGGCCGATGCGCAGGCCGCCATAGGCCTGCGGGAATCGCTCGTCCGGCAGTTCATGCGCCACCTCGGCGCGCAAGAAGACCACCAATTTTTCTCTCAAGATGGGCCGCGAATAGTCCATCCAGGGCCGCTCTGCGGGCCGGTAGTAAGGTGGATAGAGGGCAAAGGCGCGGCCCTTGGCCAATTCCGCCAGCGCCCGCGTCCACGGCAAGGGACGGATGTGCACGCGATACTCCGGCATACGGGAGAAGGCCGCGCGCAGGATATCGTGATACAGCCCCCTGGCCTGCTCGCCCTCGGCATAGCTGTACGGCGGGTAGCCGGCGTCGCAGAGAATGGTCACCTCGATGGGCGGACTCGCCCAGCTGCCGGCGTGCAGCACGCACGCCAGCAGCCCGATCAACAACCTATGCATTTCCAGCCCTCGAACGGCGTGGCCGCTGCCGAATCTCACGCAAAAAAAAGCCCGCAGCATGAACGGGCTAAAAGGGTGACATCAACACAAACTAGGTAGGCGCTCAGAGCGCTGCGGCGATCGCCTTGCCGACATCCTGGGTCGAGCCCTGGCCGCCGAGATCGGGGGTGATCGGCCCTTCGGCGATGACCTGTTCGATGGCCTTGAGGATGCCGTCGTGGGCCGCGCGATAGCGCTCATCGCCATTGCCGAGGAAGTCCAGCATCAGCGCGCCGGACCAGATCATGGCGATCGGGTTGGCGATGTTCTGGCCGTAGATGTCCGGGGCCGAACCGTGCACCGGCTCGAACAACGAGGGGAAGCGCCGCTCCGGATCGAGGTTGGCCGAAGGCGCGATGCCAATGGTGCCGGCGCAGGCCGGGCCCAGGTCGGAAAGGATGTCGCCGAACAGGTTCGACGCCACCACCACATCGAAGCGGTCCGGCTGCAACACGAAGCGCGCGCAGAGAATATCGATGTGCTGCTTGTCCCAGCTGACTTCCGGGTACTGCTCGGCCATCAGCGCGGTGCGCTCGTCCCAGTAGGGCATGCTGATGGAGATGCCGTTGGACTTGGTCGCAGCGGTCAGGCGCTTGCGCGGCCGGGTCTGCGCCAGGTCGAAGGCGAACTTGAGAATCCGGTCCACGCCACGACGGGTGAACACCGACTCCTGCAGCACGAACTCATGCTCGGTGCCTTCGAACATCTTGCCGCCCACCGAGGAGTATTCGCCTTCGGTGTTTTCGCGGATCACCACGAAATCGATATCGCCGGCTTCGCGACCGGCCAGCGGGCACGGCACGCCAGGGAACAGGCGCACCGGGCGGATGTTCACGTACTGGTCGAAGTCGCGGCGGAACTTGAGCAACGAGCCCCACAGGGAAATATGGTCCGGCACCTTGTCCGGCCAGCCCACCGCACCGAAGTAGATGGCGTCGAAGCTCTTGAGCTGCTCGAACCAGTCGTCGGGCATCATCTGCCCGTGCTCCAGGTAGTAATCGCAGTGCGCCCAGTCGAGCACCTCGATACTCAGGTCCAGATCCCACTTGTGCGCCGCCTGCTGCAACACCCGCAGCCCCTCGGGCAGCACTTCCTTGCCGATGCCGTCGCCGGCGATCGCGGCGATTTTGAATGTCTTGCTCATGTCGTTACCTTCGCGGATTCGCGTCAATCAAGCCTGTTCGAACAGCAGTCGCCTACAGCCCACCGATATGGAAGGCCTTGATTTCCAGGTACTCGTCCAGGCCGTACTTGGAGCCCTCGCGGCCCAGGCCGGACTGCTTGACCCCACCGAAGGGCGCGACTTCCATGGAGATCAGCCCGGTGTTGAGGCCGACCATGCCGAACTCCAACGCCTCGCCGAAACGCCACGAGCGACGCAGGTCCTGGGTGAAGAAATAAGCGCCCAGGCCATAGGGCGTGGCATTGGCCAGGGCCAGGGCCTCTTCCTCGGTGCTGAAGCGCATCAGCGGGGCCAGCGGACCAAAGGTTTCCTCGTTGGCCAAGAGCATTCCGGCATGGGCGTCGGCGAGCACCGTCGGCTGAACGAACTGGCTATCGCCCGCTGGGATGCCGCCGCACAGCAGACGCCCACCCTGACTCAGGGCATCGTCGATATGCAGGGCGACCTTGCTCACCGCCGCCGCATTGATCAGCGGGCCGATTGTTGTGCCGGCATCCAGGCCGTTGCCGACCTTGAGCTTGTTCACCGCCTCGACCAGTCGCTGGGCGAAGCGCTCGTAGATGCCATCCTGAACCAGAATGCGGTTGGCGCAGACGCAAGTCTGTCCGGCATTGCGAAACTTGCTCTGCATGACGCCGGCGACCGCCTGCTCCAGGTCGGCATCATCGAACACGATGAACGGGGCATTGCCGCCCAGCTCGAGGCTCAGGCGTTTGATCTGCTCGGCGCTCTGGCGCATCAGCAGACGCCCCACGGCGGTCGAACCGGTGAAGGAAATCTTGCGCACGGTCGGGTTGCCGGTCAGCTCCTCGCCGATCCCCGCCGGCATGCCGGTGACCACGTTGAACACCCCGGCCGGGATGCCGACCCGTTCGGCCAGCACCGCCAGCGCCAGCGCCGACAACGGCGTCAGGTCCGAAGGTTTGACGATGATCGGGCAACCGGCGGCCAGGGCCGGCGCGCATTTGCGGGTGATCATCGCGTTGGGGAAGTTCCATGGCGTGATCGCGGCGCAGACCCCGACCGGTTGTTTCAGGGTGAGCAGACGACGGTCGCCGCTCGGTGCCGGAATGGTCTCGCCGTAGACCCGACGGGCCTCCTCGGCGAACCATTTGACAAAGCTGGCGCCGTAGCGGATCTCGCCCTGGGCTTCGGCCAGCGGCTTGCCCTGCTCGCAGGTCATGATCAATGCCAGGTCGTCGAGGTTATCCAGCATGGCCTGATACCAGCGCTCCAGCAGCGCCGCGCGTTCCGCCGCGGGGCGCGCACGCCAGGCCGGCCAGGCGCGCTCGGCAGCCTCGATGGCGCGACGGGTTTCGCCGCCTTGCAGGGCCGGAACCCGGGCCAGGCATTCGCCGGTGGCGGGGTCGATGACATCCAAGGTGGCGGCGTTATCGGCGCTCACCCACTGGCCGTCGATATAGGCGCGTTCTACCAGCAGGCTAGGGTCTTGCAAGCGATTCTTGAGCATGATCGAGTCCTGTTCCGAGACAGCCTCCAGTCTATGCAGAGGCTACAAACGAGGATGCTGAAAGCGCTCGCCCAGCAGCGTTGAATGCTGAAAATCGGCCTGCGACGGCAGGCTCTACCGGGTATGCGGGTTGCGTGGCGGGAGCGCAGCCCCGGGAGGGGCCGCTAGGGTCGCGGCACGAATAATCTGTCGTTTTTGTAGGAGGGGCTGGGGCGGGCTCAACATTTAATGGCCTGCTAGCCCGGTTGGGTCGGGCCGCGCAGGTTAGCGGCGATTATTGCGGTTCAAGCAGCGCCATCGTCGTCGGCCGCCGCGTAACCCAACAGATCGCATGCCGGAAAACGACACCGCGTAGAGGTCTTGTTGGGTTACGCGTCGTTCGGTAGCGGTGGTGTTTGTGCGCCCTGTGCAGCGCCGCTAACCCAACCTACGGGACTGAAAGAATCGCGGCTAAAGCCCCTCCCACAGATGTTTGGCGTTGAGACGACATTTTGTGGTCGACGCGACATTGGACCGTAGGATGGGTTAGGCGCCCGCAAGTCGACCTGCTGCCAACAGAACAAGCGCGCCCTAACCCATCATCGATGTTCGCCCCGCTAATGGGGTACAGGCATAAATCACCCGATGGGTATCGCGGTGCTCAATCCTAGGCGGCCCCACCATCCTACGGTTACTGGTTCCCACCGGACTGCGGCGGGCTCAACTTATGGCCTGCTAGCACTGCGCTCAGACAGCGAAGTGCTTGACCATGCCATTCAGCTCGCCGGCCAGGTCGGCCAGCTCGCGGCTGGAGGCCTGGCTCTGATTGGCCCCGGCCGAGGCCTGCTGGGAAACATCACGGATATTCAGCAGGTTGCTGTCCACCTCGCGGGCGACCTGGGATTGTTCTTCGGTGGCGCTGGCGATACACAGGTTGCGCTCGTTGATCTGGGCGATGGCGGCGGCGATGGCATTCAATGCCGCCCCCGCCTCACGGGCGACCTCCAGGGTTTCCCGGGTTTTGCCGTTGCTACCGTGCATGGCACTGAGGGCGCTGCGGCTGCCTTGCTGCACCGAACCGATGATGGCTTCGATCTGCCTGGTCGATTCCTGGGTCCTTTGCGCCAGGGCCCGTACCTCATCCGCTACCACGGCGAAACCGCGCCCGCTTTCCCCCGCCCGGGCCGCCTCTATCGCGGCATTCAGGGCGAGCAGGTTGGTTTGTTCGGCAATTCCGCGAATCACATCCAGTACCGAGCCGATGTCGCCGATCTGACCCGCCAGGGTCTGCAGCGCATCGGCGGTAAGCGCCATATCGCCGACCAGCGACTCGATCGAGCCGACCGTGCGGGCCACGCTGTCCTGGCCCTGACGGGCCTGCCGGTCGGCGGCCTGGGACACCTCCGCGGCCGAGGCGGCATTGCGCGCCACCTCTTCGATCGCGCACGTCAGCTCGGTCACCGCAGTGGCGGCCTGATCGAGTTCGTCGCTCTGCCGCTGCAGGCCGCTGGTGGCATCCTCGGTCACTGCGCGCAACTCCTCGGAGGTCGTGCCCAGGCGCTCGGCCGAGCTGACGATCTGCCTGACGGTGCCGCGCAGATCCGTCTGCATGCGCTGCAACGCCTGCAGCAGACGCGCCGCCTCGTCGCTGCCGGCGATTTCCAGGGGCCGGCTCAAGTCGCCCTTGGCGATACGCTCGGCGGCGGCCATGGCGTTGTTCAATTGTTTGAGCAAACGCAGCACGATCAACGCGGCCAAGCTGCCGCCGAGCAACAGCAGCGCCAGCAAGGCTGCGGACATCAGCAGCGTGCTCTGTTCATGGCTGTCGCGCCGTGCCGTCAGCGCCGTCTCGAGCATCGCCAGCGTGGTGTCGCCCAATGCGTGCATGGTGTCGATCGGCCGATCATAGCCCGCCAGGTAGTCCGCGACCGGGTAGTTCACCTTCAAGCCGGCACCGCCGCCGGAAAAATCCAGCTCGGTGACCGAGACCAGTTGCTGGTCGGTCAAGTCCAGGGCCTGCCGGGTCTGCTGGCGCAGCGCCGCCAGCGGCTGCTCCAGCATGGCGGCGATCGCCGGGTCGGCAGCGGCGGCCTTGGCGAAAGCGCGGCCCATCCTGTCGAAGCTGGCGAGCGCCTGGGCGGTCAGCCCCATCAAGGCCCCCTGCTGCTCCGGCAGGATTCGCCCCTGCACCAGATACAGGGCACCGAAGCCGCGCAGCTGGCCGAACAGTTCAGCGGTTTGCGGCATCTCGATCAGCGCAGCGTTGATCAGCGAGTAGGTTTGCAGAATCGGATCCAGGGACAGCTCGAAATGATCGAGCAAGGCATCCTCGATCAGCAGGCTGGACGCGATCAGCTGCGAATGCTGTTGCATGCTCTGCCTGGCCTTGATCGAGCCCTGACCGATCTGCTCTGCCAGCGCTTGCCATTGTTCGCGCACCTGACGCCAGGCGGCCAATAGCTCGGGCTCGACCCCGGCCGCGTGCAACGCCTGCTCGCTCGCCTCGAAGGCGCGCTGCAGCTCGGCCTGCTTGGCCAGGCGGGCCTGTTGCAGGCGGTCGTCACCGCCCAGCACGATGGTGGCCAGGCCGCGGTGCTGCTGAGTCAGCGCGACCAGACGCAACAGCGCCTGCACCGGTGCAATGCCCTGCACTTCCCGGTCGGCCTGCTGGCCACTGTGCAGCGCGCCCAGCACGTACAGGCTGCTCGGCACTGCGATCAACATGAGGGCCAGCAGACCGAGCAAGACGAACTTGCCGGAAAAGGAAAGACGTTCGAGGACTATCATGGACGGACTCCCGCAGTGTTGTCGGGGACCCGTGAGTCCCGCTTTTTGGTTATTGTTTTCGGCTATGTCCCAATTGCGCGTTGCACGGCGATAAACCGTAGGTTGGGTTGAGGAGCGCAGCGACGAAGCCCAACGAGACATACCGATGCCTGTTGGGCTTCGCTGCGCTCAGCGCCAACCTACCCACTGCATGCAGCACCTAACGGCTACGCGGCCTTGTTTTTCGGCTAAGCAACGGCCCCTCACGGGAGCACTCGCGCGTTCCTCGGGCGAGAACTCGACTAAGCATCAAGGGCTATGGGGTGCAAGTGGATACGGGAAACGGCCCTCCCAGACTCGGTAGGGCCGGACGAGAACACCGCGGTTACAGCTTCAGGGAACCGAGCAGCCCATCGAGAAAGCGCTCCCCGGCGTCCATCTGGCTCAGCTCGACGAATTCGTCGGGCTTGTGCGCCTGTTCGATGGAGCCCGGCCCGCAGACCACCACCGGCACATTCAGGCGCTGGTTGAACAGGCCACCCTCGGTACCGAACGACACCTTGGCAGTGCCGGTATCCGCTGGGGCGAAGTTCTTCAAGAAGCGCACGGCCTCGACACTCGGGTGGGTGTCGAGACCGGGGTAGACGTTCAAGGTTTCGATCTCGATGGCGGCAACGCTGGAGAGACGCTTGGCTTCGCCGACGATCGCTTCCGCCTGCTCACGCATCTGCTCGAGGAACTGGTCGAGGTCGTCGGCCGGCAGGTTGCGCACCTCGAAGTCCAGGCTGCACAGGTTCGGCACTATGTTCAGCGCCTTGCCACCGGCGATCTGCCCGACATGCACGGTGCTGTAGGGCACGTCGTAATTCGCGTCCTGCGCGCCCTGCTCCTGCAAGCGCCGCTGGCCCTCGCGCAACGCGGCGATAAAGTCGCAGGCCAGGTGAATGGCGTTGGCCGAACGCGGCGCCAGGGACGAGTGCGCTTCCTGGCCGCGACAGAAGGCGCGGTAGGAACCTTTGCCCTTGTGGCCGAGGACGAATTGCATCTCGGTCGGCTCGCCGACGATGCACAGGAACGGCCGCACCGGTGCCAGGTGCAGTACGTCGAGCAGGCGACGCACGCCGACACAGCCGATCTCCTCGTCATGCGACAGGGCCAGTTGCAGAGGGCGGCTCAACGAACTGTCGGCGGCGTCGAGCATGGCGTCGATCGCCAACGCGATAAAGCCCTTCATATCGCAACTGCCACGGCCGTAAATGCGCCCGTCCTTCACCGTTGCCTGGAACGCCGGCACGCTCCAGACCTGGCCGGCGGCGGGCACCACGTCGGTGTGCCCGGACAAGAGGATCCCGGGCACATCGCGCGGGCCGGTGCTGGCGAATAGGTTGGCTTTGCGCCCGCTCTCGTCCTTGACGATCAGCGACTCGATGCCCTTGCTCAGCAGCAGCTCGCGCACGTACTCGATCAGCGCCAGGTTCGACTCCGAGGAGACGGTGTCGAAGGCGATCAACCGTTTGCAGATTTCCAGTGCCCGCGCTCTCATGAGGCTTTGCTCCGCTGTTCGGGGGTTTCGGCGAAACGGCCGATGTTGAAAGGCGCGATCGAAGTGCTGGTGCTGCCAGTGCCGATCAGCTCGGCCATCACGTCGCCGACGCCCGGGCCGAGTTGGAAGCCGTGACCGCTGAAACCGAAGGCGTAATACAAACCGTCGACCTTGCCACTGGGACCCATGATCGGCAGGGAATCCGGCAGGTAGCTCTCGATACCGCTCCAGGTGCGGATGATGTTCAGGTTGGCCATCTGCGGCGCCAACCGCTGCATCTGCTGCAACTGTTTGAGCAGGCTCTGCGGCTCGAAATGGGCGCGGCGGTTGAGCATGTCCGGCTTGCTGTGGTTACAGCCGCCGATGATGATGTTGCCGCGGGGGATCTGGCGGAAATACAGCACTTCCTCGGGGTGTTTGGTGTACACGCCGATCACCGTCTTCAGCGCATAGGGCACGGGTTCGGTGACCGACATCTGCGGCCCCTTGGTGACCAGCGGCACCGGCTCGCCGAACTGCGCGGAGAGCTTCTCGCCCCAGGCGCCAGCGGTGATCAGCAACTGCTCGGCGCGGTACTCGCGGCCGTCACCGGTGGTCACCACGAACTGCCCGCCGACCTTCTGTACGCTGGTCACCTCGCAGCGCTCTTCGACGATCGCCCCGGCGCGGCGCGCGGCGCGGGCGAAGGCCGGTGCGGCGAGGCGCGGGTTGGCGTGGCCGTCGTGCGGCGCATAGGAGCCGCCCTTGACCTCCGGCCCCAGGAACGGGAAGCGCTCGTGCAGCTCGCGGCCGCGGTAGATTTTCAGGTCCAATTCCCGTGCCTCGGGCGCCGCGGCGTAGGCCTCCAGCTCGGCGATCTCGTCCTCGCGGTAGCAGACCCGCATATGCCCGCTGGCGATGAATTCGAGGTCGTCGTCGATCAGTTCCGGCAAGCGCTTCCACAACGCGAAGGAGCGGTTGGCCAGCTCCAGCTGACCGAGGAAACGACCTTGGCGACGCACGTTGCCGAAGTTCACCCCGCTGGCGTACTGGCCGATCATGTCCCGTTCCAGGAGGATCACCGACTTCCCGCGCTGGCGCAGGAAGAATGCCGAAGCCGCGCCCATCAGGCCGCCGCCGATGATCAGTACATCGCTCTGCTCGACGCTCATGGCGACACCTCTTCGGCCTGCTTGAGTGGCTCGGTCGACATCGACAGCGGCTTGACCGGCGCTTGACCGCGCTGACGACCGACCTGCTCGACAGCAACGCCAGCCGCCGCGGCAATCACCTCGGCGCCGGCCTGGGAACAGTAACGACCCTGGCAGCGACCCATGCCGACCCGGCTGAACGCCTTGGCGCGGTTGACCTCGCAGGCGCCCTTCGCGCGCACCGCGTCGCGCAACTCGCCGGCCGTGATCATCTCGCAACGGCAGACGATGGCCTGGTCCGGCAAGGCCTTGGCCTGAGCAGCCGGCCAGGGAAATGCCTGGTAAAGCCCACTGCTGAACTCATCCATCACCGTCAGGACGCGACGTTGCAGGGCCAGCGCCTCGCCGTGCACCGGTTGTTGCAGGTCCTGCAATAGGGCCAGCGCCACCAGGCGTCCGGCATGCTCCGCCGCATCGGCGCCGCGGATCCGCGTACCGTCGCCAGCGGCATATACACCACTGACCGATGTGCGCCCTTCTTCGTCGGTATCCAGCACCCATTGCTGCGACAGCTCATGGAAACGCATACGGCAACCGGCCAGATCGGCCAGCTGGGTCTCGGGGCGCAGGTGATAGCCCAGCGCGACGGCATCGCAATCCACCCGCAGGCTATCCCCGCCGGCCGTGCGCACGCTCACCGCGCTGACGCCAGTGGCCGCATCACCCAGCACTTGCACAGGTTCGACCCCCAGACGTACCGGGATCCGCGCCAGGTAGAGCTGCGCCAGCAGCTTCATGCCGTTGAACAGCACGCCGGGGCGCGCGAGCAACTTCGGCAAAGCCGCAATCCGCTTGCGCAGCGGCGAGGTGTCGAGCACCGCGGCGACCTTGGCGCCGGCCTTGAGGTACTGGCTGGCGACCAGGTACAGCAGCGGCCCGCTGCCCATGAATGTCACGCGTTGGCCGATCGACACCGCCTGCGCCTTCAGGGCGATCTGCGCGCCGCCCAGGCTGTAGGTGCCGGCCAACTGCCAACCCTCGATCGGCATCAGCCGGTCGGTGGCCCCGGTGCAGAGAATCAGCGCATCGTAATCGACGGTCGTGTGCTTGCCCTGGCTGACGCAGCACAGTTGGCCCGGGGTCAGGTTCCATACCAGGGTATCGGGCCGGTAATCGATCTGCTCGCGCAGGCGGTCGAAGCTCTGGTGCAGCGCCCTCGCCTTGTCCGCCTCGCTGCCGTAGAGGGTCGCATAGTCGCGGCTGAAGCCCTCGGGTTGCCGGCGGTAGATCTGCCCGCCATCGCGGCGGTTCTCGTCGATCAGGATCGGCCTGATTCCCGCCGCCAGCAGGGTCTCGGCGCAGCGAGTGCCCGCCGGGCCGGCACCGACTATCACCACCCGTACGCCGTCTTTCGGCAGGTTTTTCAGCCGCGCAATGGCCATATCGCCTCCGGTTGCTTGGTGACGATATCCAGGCCCTCGCGAACTTCGTTGGAACAGGCGCGCAGGCGCTCGCCGCCGCGGGTCCAGACCCAGCAGTCCTGGCAGGCGCCCATCAGGCAAAAGCCAGCGCGCCGCCCTGGATCGAACTCCGACTGGCGCAGTGCCGAGCCATGGGTCAATAGCGCAACCATCAGGGTGTCGCCCTGCAAGGCGTCGACGGGCTCGCCATCGACCATCAGCCGCACCTTTGCCCGCTCGCGTTCGGCCAAACGTACGAAACGCGCGCTCATGCGTAGGTTCCCACCAGTTTGATGTTGCTCACACCTTGCTGCGCCTTGAGCAACTCGGCACTTTCGTGGTGGCAGAGAACTTCGCTGCCACCGGCGATGCTTCGTCGTGGCGGCGCGCTGCGGTTGCACAGCCCGTCGATACGTACCGGGCAGCGATTGAGGAACGGGCAGAGATGCGCGGTCTGGTCCGCCGCCGCGATCGACGGCAGCTCGCCATTGTTGCTCCCGCAGTTTTCCAGCCAGCCCTGGCGCAGCTCCGGCACCGAATTGATCAACAGGTCGGTGTAAGGATGGAACGGCACCTTGGCGAACGACTCGCAATCGCCGGCCTCGACCTTGTGGCCGCTGTACATCACCACGATGTCGTCGCACAGCGCGCGCACGGTGGAGATGTCATGGCTGATGAACAGGTAGGAAACCCCCAGCTCGCGGCGCAGGTCGCGCAGCAGCTCGAGAATCGCCGCGCCGACCACGGTATCCAGCGCCGAGGTCACTTCGTCGCAGAGGATCAGATCCGGCTCCGCCGCCAGCGCCCGCGCCAGGTTGACCCGTTGCTTCTGCCCGCCGGACAACTCGCCGGGCCGGCGTTGCGCGATGCTTGCCGGCAGCTGCACCAGCTCCAGCAGCTCGGCGACCCGGCGCTGGCGCTGCGCGCCTTTCATGCCGTGGTAGAAACGCAGCGGACGACCGAGGATCTGTTCGATGCTGTGCTTCGGATTGAGCGCCGTATCGGCGTTCTGAAAGACGAACTGAACACGACGGAACTGCTCGCGGGTGCGACCGTCCAGCGACCTGCTGAGCGGCTCACCGTCGAGCAGGATGCGCCCGGCCGACGGCTCCGCCAGGCCGGCGATAGCCTGCGCCAGGGTGGTTTTCCCCGACCCCGACTCGCCGATCACCCCGACTGCGGCGCCGCGTCGAACCTTGAGATCGACATCCTGCAGCACCTTCTTGATGCCGTAGCAAATCTCCAGACCGCGGATGTCGAGCAGCACATCCTCTTCCGCGGAAGGTGCCTCTTGATCGCCCGCGCCCTGGCGCGCCGCCGGCCTTATCGCGGCCAGCAGGCTACGGGTATAGGGATGCTCCGGCGCCTCGAGGATCTGCTCGGTGCTGTTGTTTTCCTGAATCTGGCCGTCGCGCAGCACGACGATGCGGTCGGCCATCTGCGCCACCACCGCGAGGTCGTGGGACACGTAGATTGCCGTGGTGCCGCGTTCACGGACCACCTGTTTGAAGGCCCGCAGCACTTCGATCTGGGTGGTGACATCCAACGCCGTGGTCGGCTCGTCGAGGATCACCAGTGCCGGATCGGTGATCAGCGCCATCGCCGCCATCAGGCGCTGCAGTTGTCCGCCCGAGACCTGGTGCGGATAGCGTGCGCCGATGCGCTCGGGATCCGGCAGCGCCAGCGCGCGGAACAGTTCGACGGCCTTGGCCTGCGCCTGCTGCCGCGATAGAACACCGTGGATCAGCGCGCTTTCGATCACCTGTTCCATGATGCTTCTGGACGGATTGAATGCCGCGGCCGCGCTCTGCGCGATATAAGCCACGGTACGCCCACGCAGCTTGGCCAACTCGGCATTCGACAGCTTCAGCACGTCGACATCGCCGACCCGTACCGAGCCGCCGACGATACGGCAACCGGAGCGGGCATAGCCCATCAGCGACAGCGCGATGGTGCTCTTGCCCGAACCGGACTCGCCGATCAGCGCCAGTACCTCGCCTTTGTTCAGGCTGAAATCGGCACCGTGCACGATAGGTACATCGATACCTTCCTCGTTACGCGCGGCCACTCGCAGGCCGGTTACCCTGACGATTTCGTTCATCTCACTTCTCCGTCTCGCGCTTGGATCGCCCGCCGAGGCTGTCGATAAGCAGGTTGACCCCCATGGTCAGGGTGGCGATGGCGATCGCCGGTGCCAGTATGGCCGGGGCACCTTCCTCCAGACCCTGGATGTTTTCTCGCACCAGCGAACCCCAGTCGGCGTCCGGCGGCTGTACACCCAGCCCAAGGAAGCTCATCGCACTGAGCAAGAGCACGACGTAAACGAAGCGCAGACCGAAATCGGTCGCCACCGGGCGCAGCATATTCGGCAGCACCTCGACGAAGATGATGTACGGCATGGCCTCGCCCCGGGTACGCGCGACCCGGACAAAGTCCATGGTCATCACGTTCACCGCGACCGCCCGGGCGATACGGAAGGAGCCCGGCATATAGGCGAATGCGGCCATCAGCAACAACAACGGCACCGAGGAGCCGAACGAGGCCACCATCAGCAGGGCGAAAATCTTGTTCGGGATCGCGATCAGCGCATCCTGGGTGCGACTTATGGCTGCATCGATCCAGCCACCGGAGGCGGCCGCCACCATCCCCAGAACCACGCCGGCCGTGCAGGCCAGCACGGTTGCCGCCAACGCCACGCCGATGGTGTAGGGCGCGCCGTGCAACAGCCGGCTGAGGATATCCCGCCCCAGGTAGTCCGTACCCAAGGGGAACTGCAGGCTGAGCGGGCCGAAGTAACCGTCGCTGGGCATGGCATTGGCATCGTAGGGCGCGAGCATTGGCCCGAAGACCGCCATCAGTGCCCAGAAGGTCACGATCAGCAGACCGATGATACCGCCGAGGGGTAGCTTGAGCCGGCGGCGGTGTGTCCGCACCTGCTCGTTCGATCCATCCTGCTGCAGAGGGTTATCCCCGCCGCTCGCTGTGCCCGGCTTCGATGGAATAGTGTTCAGTTTCATTTGCGCAGCCTCGGGTTGGATAGAATTGCACAGAGGTCGGCCAGCAACACCAGCACCAGAAAACCCAGGCAAAACAACATCACGCACGCCTGTACCAGCGGCATATCACGAGTGATCACGCCGTTGACCATCAGCGTTGCGATGCCCGGATAGTTGAAGATCGATTCGACGATGACGACGCCGCCCAACAGGTACGAAAGGCTCAGCGCCACGGCGTTGGCGATCGGTCCGATCGCATTGGGCAGCGCATGACGCAGTACCACCCGGATCGGCCGCGCGCCTTTGAGTATCGCCATTTCGACATAAGGGGCACTGAGCTGATCGATCAGCGCGGCCCGCGTCATACGGGCCATCTGCGCCACCAGTACGCAGCACAGCGTCAGCACCGGCATCGCGTAGACCCGAACCAGTTCGCCGAACGTCTCGACCTCGACGTTGCGCGACAACGCCGACAGCCAGCCCAGCTTTACCGCGAAAATCAGCACCGCAATGGTGGCGATCAGAAATTCCGGTACGGAAACGGCGCACACCGCCAGCATGTTGCTGTAACGGTCGAAGATCGAGCCGCGGTACATCGCCGACAAAATACCGATGGTCAGCGCCAGCGGCACCGAGACCAGCGCGGTGACAGCCGCCAGGCGCAAGGTATTCGGCAGCCGGCTGGCGATCATGTCGTCGACCGCCATGCCGTTGACCAGGGAAACCCCGGGGTTGCCGGTGATCAGCCCGCCCAGCCAGTTCAAGTAACGCAGGTGCACGGGTTGGTCCAGACCCAAGAGCGCGCGCAGCGCCGCCACCGCTTCGGGAGTCGCCTCCTGACCGAGCTGTTCCTGGACCGCGTCGCCCGGCAGCAGGCTGGTGAGGAAAAACACCACCACCGACACGATAAGCAGCGTAAGCACGCCTAGAGCCAGCCGAGTAGAAACAAGGCGTGCAATGGTGCTGTTCATAATGGATACCTTTACTTAACGACGTCGCCTGCATCGACCCGCAGACGACGCCTTGGTTATCGAGCTACCGTTGCGCTAATCGCTCAGGCATCCAGCCAGACGTGTTCGGCGAACATGTAGCCCATCAAACCACCGAGCGGATGGGGGCTGAGCCCCTTCAGCTTGGCGTTGTGGCCGTCCAGGCTGCTGTTGAACTGCGGAATACCGATGCCGCAGTGCTCATGCACCAGCACCTGCATGTCGGCGTACATCTGCTTACGCTTGGCCTCGTCGGTCTCACCGCGCGCGGCAAGCAGCAACTGGTCGAACTGCTCGTTCTTCCAGCCCGATTCGTTCATGCCGGCATCGGATTTGTAGAACAGGCTGAACATCAAGTCGGCGGTCGGACGCGCACCGATGTTGCCGAAGCCCAGCGGATGCTTCATCCAGTGGTTGGACCAGTAGCCGTCCGCCGGCACCCGCTTGATATCGAGCTTGAGCCCGATCTGCTGCCCGGAGAGCTGCAGCAACTGGGCGATGTCCAGCGAGCCGGTAGCGGCTTCGGAAGCCACGATAGGCAGGGTGCGTCCGGCCATACCGGATTTCTGCAGGTGGAACTTGGCCTTCTCCGGGTCGTACTCGCGTTGCGGCAGACCGGCGAAGTAGTAACGGTTGCTGGGGGCGATCGGCTGGTCGTTGGCGATCTTGCCGTAGCCACGGAAGGCCGCTCGATTGATCTGTTTGCGATCGAGCAGATGCTTCATCGCCAGAACGAAATCCGGGTTCTGCACTGGCCCCAGTTCATCGCGCAGCACCAGGTTGGTGTAGCCACCGGTCGGGGACTCCATCAACTCTACTTTGCTGCTGTCGAGGATGCGCGAAACCGAGCGCGGATTGACCGGGTTGATCAGGTCCACGTCACCGGCCAGCAGGGCGCTGATGCGAGCGGCCTCGTCCGGGATCGAGAAGAATTCGATTTCGTCGAGGTACGGCAGGCCCGGCTTCCAGTAGCTGTCGTTGCGCACGGCGATCGAGCGCACGCCCGGCTGGAATTCCGCGCACTTGAATGGCCCGGTGCCGTTGGCGATCGAGAAATTGCTGGTGCCGTCACGCACGATCAGGAAGTGCGTAGTGGCGAGGATCGCCGGCAAGTCGGCATTCGGACTGGCCAGGCGGATCTGTACTTCATGGGGGCCGGCGGCCTTCACCTCATCGAACTGCTTGGCAATGGTCAGCACCTTGGAGCCGACCTCGGGAACCTTGTGACGGGTCAACGAATAGACGACGTCGGCCGAGGTGAGCGGCTTGCCGTCATGGAAGACGACGTCCTTGCGCAGTTTTACGGTCCAGGAAATCGCATCGCTGGTATCGAACGACTCCGCCAGGGCCATCTGCGGCGCCAGAGACGCGTCCAGCGTGGTCAGGCCGTTATAGAACATGTTGTGACGACAGTAGTCGGTGTAGTTCGCGCCCTTTGCCGGGTCCAGCGTATCGGCGGTCGAGCTGGTCGCACTCGCGACCTTGATACGGCCGCCCCGCTTGCCTTTACCCGGTTTGCCGGCCTCTGCGGCGAACAGCTGGCCGGCCGAGCCGAACAGGCTCCCGGCACCCGCGACGGCCACCCCGGCCAGCCCCAACATGCGCAGTGCGTCACGGCGCGACATGCCCCGGTTGAGCCCTTCGAAGACACGTTGGCTGTCTTCACCGGAGATCAGTTGGGATTCGGTTTTATTCTTGTTGTCAGTCATATCGGTTCTACCTGTCGATAATGAGAAGGCTCGAATGCTCACGGTTAAGCGGAGCGACCTGGTAACGCAAACGACGGTGAAGCAACAACTTCAGTAGTGCGAATAGCAATCTCCCTGCAAACAACTCAGCGAGAACATCGAATAGCCTCAGTGCAAATGGTCCTGCAGCCGGTAATAGAGCCCCACTGCCGGCAGGAACCAGGGTTTGCCGAAGTGTCCGGGAATCGCCGGCCAGCTCAGTTCGCCCCAGGGATTGGCATCGGCCTTGCCGTCCATGACCTCGGCCATCACCTGGCCCATATGCACCGACATCTGCACGCCATGGCCGCTGTAGCCCATGGAGTGGTATACCCCGCCATGCTGGCCGGCGCGCGGCAGCCGGTCCGCGGTCATGTCCACCAGCCCGCCCCAGCAGTAGTCGATGCGCGCATCGGCCAATTGCGGGAACATCCGCACCATCGCCGCCTGCAACACGCTGCCGCTCTTGGCGTCGGAGTTGCCGCCGGACATGGCGAAGCGCGCCCGACCGCCGAACAGCAAGCGGTTGTCCGGGGTCACCCGGAAGTAGTTGCCGATGATCCGGCTGGTGACATAGGAACGCCGGCCCGGCAGCATCCGCTCGATCAACTCCTCGGGCAGCACTTCGGTGGCAATGATGAAGCTGCCCACCGGCACGATCCGCCGCCGATACCAACCCAGGTCGCCGTGCTGACAGGCACCGGTCGCCAGCAGAATCTGCTTGGCTTGTAGCGGGCCTTTGGATGTGTTGAGCCGATAGCCGCCGGCATTGCTCTGCCAATCGGTCACCGCCGTATCCTGGTAAATCAGCGCCCCATTGCGGGCTGCGGCCTCCGCCAAGCCGACACCGAAGCGCCCGATATGCATCTGTATGCCATTGCGCTGCAGCAAGCCGCCGTGAAACTCGGCTGAGTCGACTTCACGACGGGTCTGCTCGGCCGACAGCAACTCGACATCGGCATCGACCTCGCGGCGGATCAACTCGCACGTCCGCGCCAAGCCCTCGTAATGCTGAGGTTTGGCCGCCAGTTTGAGTTTGCCATCGCGCTTGAAGTCGCAAGCGATATGCTCCTGCTCCACCACCGCGACCACGCTCTGCACCGCACGCTCATAGGCCTGGTAATAGGCCCGCGCCTTGTCGGCACCGAGGCTGGCGACCAGGCCACTGTAGTCCTGGGCGACCCCGGTACTGCAATGACCACCGTTGCGCCCAGAGGCTTCGCCGACCACCCGCCCCGCTTCCAGCACCGCCACCCGAGCGCCTTTCAAGGCCAGCGCCCGAGCCGCCGACAGACCGGTGAAGCCACCGCCGACGATGGCTACATCCACCTGTCCCGGCAGCGCTCCGGTCTGAGCCCCGGTAAACACCGGTGCGGTATCGAGCCAGTAGGACTCACTGCGCATGGCTAACCCCTTTTTACGTTAAGAAGTGAGGGTGACGACTCAGAGACCGACCAGACCGGCCAACCCGCCGATATCGGCGATCTGCCGATAGTTGTAGCAGGCGTTGCCCGGCTGTTCGTGGCCACGGGCGACGAAGGCCTTGTTCTTGATCTTCATGTCGTCGGCCGACATCAGGTCGTAACGGAAACTCGAGGACACATGGAGAAGGTCTTCCGGACCGCAACCGAGGTTGTCGAGCAGGTATTCGAAGGCTTGCAGGCGTGGCTTATAGGCCTGGGCCTGTTGGGCGGTGTAGACCTTGTGGAACGGCACGCCCAGCTTGTCGACGTTGGACATGATCTGCTCGTCCATTGCGTTGGATAAGATCACCAGGGGAATCTTGTCGGCGATCTTCGCCAGGCCGGCCGTCACATCGGGATGCGGACCCCAGGTCGGCACGGCGTCGTAGTAAATCTGACCTTCGCCGCGGTATTCGATGCCCCAACGCTTGCACAGGCGTGAGATGGCGGTCTTGAGAATTTCATCGTAAGGACGCCAGTCACCCATCACCTGGTCCAGGCGATACGCGGTGAATTCCTTGACGAACTGGTCCATCTGCTCAGGGGCGACGCGATCGGCGAACAGCTCGCGCGTCAGCGGGCCCATCTGGAAGTTGGTCAGCGTGCCGTAGCAGTCGAAAGTTATGTACTTGGGGCGCAGAAAGCTCATTGGGGCAGTCCTGAAAGTTCGTTGATAAAAGCGACGATACGTCGCATCACCACGACTTCATTACAGCACCGTGAAACCAGCATATGGCGTTAAAAGCGCGAGCCACTCGACATAAACAACCGTTTTGCCGGCCGCGCTCAGCAGACTTTGCGGGGCACTCCAGAACAGAGCATTTCCAGGCCATATGCACCCTTACGGGTCACGAATCCTCTTATAAAAGTAAGTGCAGGGCGCTGCGCCCGCAGAAAATGCGTCCGGCAAAAACGCAAAACGGGCGCCTCCCGAAAGAAGCACCCGTGGTCGTTATTGGCGACTTTCAGAGCCGCGCCGCGCACTCCGCGACACAGCAAAGTCAATCGATCAGCTGGCGATATCGATCAGCACGCTCTTGTGCCGCAGATTCGCCGCGAAAGCTTCGTAGCCCAGATCCTTGCCGATCCCCGAACGTTTGTAGCCCCCGGTCGGCAGGATGTGATCGTCGCTGCGTCCATAGCGGTTGACCCACACCGTGCCGGCTTCCAGACCACGGACCAGGCGCAACGTGCGATTGAGGTCGGCGGTGTGCACACCGGCGGCCAGACCGTAGGTGGGGTGTTCGGCGAGGCGTAGCGCCTGCTGCTCATCCTCGAAGGTCTGAATGGTCAGCACCGGGCCGAAGATCTCCTCGCGCACCGCCGGGTTATTGCTATCCAGCTCGCTCAGCAGGGTCGGCTGGTAGTAGGCGCCACCGAGACCTTCGATCATCCCGCCGCCGGTCAGCACTTCGGCGCCGGCCTGGCGCGAACGCTGGACGATACCGTCGATCCGCTCGGCCTGCTGGCGGGAGATGATCGGCGACAGGGTGGTTTCCGCCGACCAGGTATGGCCGGGGCGCAGTTCGCGGAAGTAACTCTGCAGGCATTCCACGAAGGGCTCGAGGATCGAGCGCTCGATGATCAATCGCGAACCCGACACGCAGACCTGGCCGGCATTGCCGGTGATGCCCATGGCGACGCTGCGGGCGGTCTTGTGCAGATCCGGGATATCGGCGAACACCAGTTGCGGGCTCTTGCCACCGAGCTCGAGGGTCACCGGCTTCGGCCCGAACTGCGCACAGGTGGACATGATGCTCGCGCCGGTGGCGGTCGAACCGGTGAAGGTCACCTTGCTGATCCGCGGGTGACGGCACAGGGCATCGCCGGTGATCCGCCCATCGCCCTGCACCACGTTGAAGATCCCCGCCGGAATCCCCGCGCGCACCGCCAGTTCGGCGTAACGCAGGATGGAGAACGGGGTCAGCTCCGAGGGCTTGAGCACCACCGCATTGCCGGCCGCCAGGGCAGGTGCGACCTTCCAGTTGGCCATGCTCAACGGAAAATTCCACGGCGCGATGGCACCGACCACCCCATAGGGTTCGGCGATCTGCATGCCCAGACGGTCATGTTGGGTCGCCGCCACCTGGCCGCCGTGCTTATCGGCGAGCTCGGCGAAGAAGCGCAGAACCTCGGCCACGTAGGGAATGTCCCAGGCCAGCACATCTTTATGCGGGCGGGTCGAGCCGATCGCTTCGAGCGGCGCAAGGGTCGCCGCATCCGCCTCGATCAGATCGGCCCAACGGCGCATGGCACGGGTGCGCTCGCGCGGCGGACGGGTCGCCCAGTCGCTCAGGCGAAAGGCCTGCCAGGCGTTCTCCACCGCCTCGTCGACCAGCGCCGCGTCGGCGATCGGCAGCGGCGCGTAATAGCGACCGTCGGAGGGTCGCATCACCTCCAGCGCCGGCGGAGCATTGTGGTATCGCCCGCCGATGAAATGGGCACTGCGCACCTTGACGATGCTGGGGTCGAAGCTGTTCATGAAGGACTCCGGATAGGGGCTGGACGCCAGTTCGGCGAGCCGAGTTGCCAGGCCTTCATCGTAGAAAAAATCGGCCAATAGTTGCTGCCGACCTTGGCCTCCATTTGAGCAGTAGCTGCGGTCTTTAACGCCGTCATTTATGCAATCTGCCGAAAGCCCTCGGCAGACCCTACGGGAGCGGCACGCGACACTCTGCCAAAACGGCAAAAAGCCCCGGTTTCGTAGGGTGGGTTAGCCGCCTGTTACGTTTGCCG